>JBCCSC010000018.1:0-111491 GCA_039200705.1 Chloroflexota bacterium | reverse complement strand
CGAACAAGTTGACCAGCAATCACAGATGCTCTTGCAACAGAAATTGCAATTCTTGCAAGTACTACTCAATAGCAACGACTACGAACAAATCATGCACGAGAACGCTATCGCAATTGATGATAATTTCATGGGTTTGTTGCAAGCCAATATCCAAGAAGCTGAACGTCGCCAAGATATTCAATCCGCAGCCAAGTTACGCCAGATATATGAAGTTGCTATCACGATTTTACAATCACAAATGTCGCCTGAATTACTGCTCATAAACCAGTTACTCGGTGCAGAAGATGATACAACGATGCAAACTATCATCGACGAGAACATCAGTAATTTTGATGGCGATTTACTAGAAGCTGTCGATGCTGTCAGCGATGTCATTGCTTCGCAAGGGCAACAAGCAATGCTAGATCGCCTCGGCACAATCCGAGAAGCTCTCGTAACCGCGCTAAACTGACGATTTGCCTCCGACACATGCGATGCTAGGTGAAAAAGCCTAGCATTTTTTGTTTTTTGCGGTAGGCTTACGTCGCAATTTAACGGTATAGTTTTAACAAGAGGGTAACTCAATATGCAAAAAACGACTGTACGGAATAGTAGTGTCGCTGTTTTTGTCTCACTACTCGTCGCAGCCATTCTCCTCACTATGACATTTACATCTGCAACTGTTGTAGAAGCACAATTTGATGCAGAGCCAACCGCAACGCCGCGCGACCCGATCTGGTTAGCATTCTCAACGGCGCGTGATACAGTAGAAGAATCAGAAGATGTAACACTTGATATTGTCCAACGCTGGGATTTCTTCCAAGATGATTGGACAGCACCCAATGCTAATCATCCACAACAAGCGGCTGGCATTGATAGTTGCTTGTCAACAATTGGTATCGCGCAAGCACGTCCATCATACTTCGGTTGGACAATTACCATTACCGCGCTCAATGGCACGGTATACGAAACGCGTGTTAGCTTCGATTTGAACGATGTTGTCATCTGCGATATTCGTACTGCAACTATCGCTCCTGCTGATGATACAGATAGCGAAGTCGTTGATACAGGCGACCTGCCAGACCCAATTGCTGGTAGTGGTGCAACAGGTGGTTTTGAACTCGGTGGGCACGTCTCTGGCTTAACACCAGATGCTATTGCAGCTATGAATCGCTCTGGTATGACATGGGTTAAAGAACAAGTTCCTGTTAGCGCAGGTGTCACCGAAGCAACAACCCGTATTAACAACGCACAGGCTGCTGGCTTCAAAATCTTACTCGGTGTCGTTGGTAGTAAAGACGAACTCGCAACCAACTTCGATGGCTACATCGCAGAATATGCAGCTTTCGTTGCGGAATTAGCCGCAGCAGGGGCAGATGCAATCGAAATTTGGAACGAACCAAATATTGACCGCGAATGGCCTACAGGTCAGGTTAATGGTGCGAACTACACCCAATTGTTGGCAGTTGCCTCAAATGCCATCCGCCAAGCTAATCCGAACACACTGATTATCAGTGGTGCACCTGCACCAACGGGTTTCTTCGGTGCAGCAGGGTGTGCAGCATCAGGTTGTAACGATGATGTCTTCATGCAACAAATGGCAGATGCAGGTGCAGCACAATACTTTGACTGTGTCGGTATTCACTATAACGAAGGTGTCTTACCACCAACAGCATTCAGTGGTGACCCACGTGGTTCATTCCCAACCTACTACTACAGTTCAATGGTGAATCGTGCAGCAGCACCCTTCCCAGGTAAACCAATCTGCTTCACTGAGTTAGGTTACCTTTCAGGCGAAGGCATGGGTGCACCAATCCCACCATCATTCGACTGGACACCAAATGACCCTATTACCGTGCAAGAACAAGCACAATATCTAGCCTTGGCTGCATCACAATCAGCGCAACGTGGTGATGTACGCTTGCTCATTGTCTGGAATGTAAACTTCACACGTTGGGATAGTGACCCGATGGGTGGCTACGCAATGATTCGTCCTGATGGGTCTTGCGTTGCTTGTGATGCACTTGGTACTGTCATGAGTGGTGGATAGTCTCCACTAAGTAACGCTAGCGATGCTATGCCTGGCATCCAAAAATTCGACTAACCTAGAAGAGTGGACAATAATCATGTCTGCTCTTTTAAATTTCCGAAAATAACAGAATTAAAGTCCCCCTCTCTATAGCGAAGCGTGATGGAGAGGGGGATTTAGGGGGTGAGGTTGATGCTTCTATATAATCATTGAGAAAATTACTAAGACGATTTTTTGACTAACCCTTTAATCCCCTGCCATGGCTTGCGTTTGTTCGTATAAACCGTATTCTTTGAGCAACGCAGCATAACGTGTCATCACAGGCAATCCATGGTCTTCAAAATGCCCCTTCACACTCCCAGAATGAATCTCTGCGCTGGATTGGTCTTGCTCGATTTTCGGGCTGAATTTAGTCAATTTGCGATGATATTCCCACTGCTCTAACCAATCACCGATACGCCCACCAAGACACCACTCTAAGATGCGTCGGATGCGTCTTGGCTTGTCTGTTTCTGTTGGGTAGGGCAGGGCATTGGGTAAATGCTGAAAAATCCATTGGTTTTGGCGTGTCATCGCATGATAAAGTTGTTCACCATAAATGGGTTGCATTTGGCTCACTTCATGCGCCATATACAAATCTTGTCGTGATTGTTGCAACTGGTCACTTGCTAAGACATAATTTGGACATAACTCTCGCCCAAAGAGACGCACAAACCTGACCATGACGACGGCACATAAACGAGCCAACCATACGCGTTGTGGACGGGTAATCAAAATATAATCAAAATCATCCTCAGCAGAAGACGGATTTCGCACTGCCAATGCACCTGTCAGCGCGACCATTTCCACAAATGGAATATGCGATAACCACTGTCCGTAGCGTATCGCACTCTGCCACAATTGTGTGCTGATGACTTCGCGTTCTTCTCGCAAAGCGATAATATCATCGCGCCCTTGTAGACAAATATAAGGTGTTTCGATTTGCAGAATGTCTTTCAAGATATGTGAGGATTGCAACATTGCTTGGAGGTCATCATAAGTCACAGCACGGTTATGAATCAGATACCGATGAAGTTCATGTGAGGTCAGCGGAAAATTAAAAACATCTGCATACAGAATAGTGCGTAGAATAGCAACTTCAATGGGTAGCATGAGGCTTTCTCCGAGCCATGAAACAATAATATGAGATTATTGTATGCGAATACACTTATATGCGCGAGAAATTTATTGCCATGTCCACACCCATAAATTATTGAATTGGCAGTTTGTGTTGACTGCATCAAAGTTGATAACAGCTTCACCAATACTTCCTTCACGACTGCCAATGGTCAATGTCAACGCATGATTACCGTTAACATAATAGTGAATTACATCATCGCGCACGATTAACAGCATATTATGAGGTGGACGCTGTAAATCATTACGCATATTAAAGCTATTTTGGATGAATGTTGCGCCAGAACGTTCACTGATGCCAAAACCGCCTTCGCTATCAACATAAGCGAGCACGTAATTTTCATTGCCATCATCGCGTACAACCAAACCACAACCATTCAAATCAGCTTGTGATGCAACCCAACTGACCCGTGCGCTGACAACAAAATTGGTAGCTGTTCTTCCATCACCAACCGCAAAGCGACTGACCCCTGCTTGATTATTCTGTGCAAAACTCTCGTTCAGGGTGAATGCCATCTCACCAACAGGTGGAATCAAAAGACGCTGTTGTAATTCACGTACTGTGCTATTTGTCCCATTTGCAACTAACATCGTCGGGAAAATAGGAGACTCATCAACAAATGTTGGCTCAGTAATCATCAAATCATCAAATCGGACAGTTACTTCACTGCCAATCGCACTGACTGTTTCCGCAACTAGCCCCACTTGACCTGCGCTGAAATTACTATCTGTTCCCGTTCCTATATATTGGTCATCATAAAACACATCGAACGATGTTTGATTGACAAGCACCCCTACTGTGAAATCGCGCTTATCAGGTACAATGGCAGGATGAACATTCCAATCTCTTAAAACGATTTCTTCACCATTTCGCACAGCCACTATCCGCCACGCACCACGATAATTGATTACCGCACGATGAAAATTGAGTTCATCTTGATATCCAAAAACAATGCCAGCACGCCAGCCTGCCGTGTCAGTGATGCTATCAACCGTTGTTCGCACATAATACACATCGGATGTGCCACTCACACCAACGCCAATACCAATGCGGTCAATGCCACGTTGCACAAGATTGGCAGTCCCATTAACAACGTTTAGAGTTGGTATATCAATCAAATCTGTGCCAACAGCTTGCCAATCCCCCTCAGCATCAAATGCTGTCTGCATACTGAGTGTGCTATACCCAGCCAACATCTCCAGAGTGTAATCACCACTGGTACTACCGTAACTTTCCACAATCAGTGTGTAACTCCCCGTGTAAGGCGCAACGAAGGCTTCAATAATGGCATCTCGGCTGTCAGGATAAGCATAATCATCATTACTAGCGATGATGTCACCATTCAAATTTTCGACACTGAGCATCACATCCACATCATCAACAGCACGCGCCACAAAAGAAACTAGTTGTCCTTCACGCGCTAAAAATGTATAAGAATCACTAGTGTCTGAGTTAAGAGTTGCAGTGATAGGAACAGCCAATGATATATCCTGAGCACTTGCTGGAGCAATTGTCGCAAAAAATGCTATAACCACCACAACACAGCTTAGAAAGCGCATTATGTTAACCTTATATCATCCAACGTGGATACTGTTTCTGGAAGAATGCAATCATATCCACGAAATCTTCCAGTAACATATCACCACCAACGATTTGTCGAGCAATTTCAGCATCATGGAGTCGCTTTTGTTCACCAGCCGTGCGTATTGAAGTCTTGTTTTTATTCTTACTGCGATTATCGTAATCAGGTTTTTCTAATTTGATGAATGCAGTCGCAAGAGGCATTTCTTCAAAATCTTCGCGTGAAATTGTTGTGTAAACAACAACGTAATTATCATCTTGACGCAACGCAAATCCGAGCAAGTACCAGCCTTTTTTGGCACGAGGTCCTTCTTTCTTGACCTCGAATTTCCATGTCAACACATTGACTTGTTGTTCAGGATTAACAACACCCTCAATTTTGCCGTGTTTCGTCAGTGCAATACGCTCACTATCTGCTACTAGATACCGCCCACTTGTCCAGCGATTTTTTAGGGTGCGCTCCATAGTTGTCGATGTGCCGACTGCCGATACACCTGCTATTAGCAATGGCAATGCCCCAGGATTGGGTAAGAGAAGGGCGGTTGCAGCAAAGCCGAGGACACCAGCCCCTAAAAATGAGCCGAACACAGCAAAACGCAATCCCCCGTGTATTGGGTCTAAGGGTAACTTGAGTGTATCGACTTTAGCTTTTTCATTAATTATGGGTTCAGTCATCAAAATCATCAGGCTTTCAAAAATTCAAACGTTTGGCATATTCTACCAGTTATAGCGCAAGAATCTTGTTTTTCGATGAAAAGCATATCAGAAACCATCGCACATCAGATATTTTTTGAGACAACGTCATGCAAGCGTCAGATTACTTACTGCTTTTCAGCATAGATGATGACTCGTTCAACCGAATCTGCTGGGTTATATTCCACCATGTTAAGGGTCAAAACATGTCGTAAATCAAAACCACATCGTTTGACAAGTGCAGTAATTCCCTGAATAGCATAGGAACGCAACACCCGTTGTGCTCGATGCCGTTGCCATGTATTTCCCTCACGCTTAAAGATGAGATAATCGCGTGTCTGAATGGACTTATCATAATCGAAGCGATTGCTTACAGTGATGCTCAAATCCTCGCCATCATACTCAAGATGTGAACGGTCATCATTACGCCGATACAAGCCTTCGACAGTGTAAAAATCAAAAACAAACCATTTATTCTCGCGCAACATGCCATGCACATACTTAAAGGCATGTTCTACTTCTCGGATGCTATTCAGTTCATTGAGAACATTGAGCGCAAGCACCATGTCTTGGTCGTCATTGGTTGCTACCCGACGGAAATCACTCTCGATTAATTGCACACTACTGTGCTGTCCACCAAGTGTTTGCTTCGCAATGGCTAACATTTCTGGTGATTGGTCAATCCCACTCACAATATAACCATGCTGAGTCAACCATAATAGGCTTTCACCTGTGCCACAGCCAACCTCCATAATTTGTCGCCCAAGCCAATTATTCTGCTGAGCATAATTCATCAAGTGACCTGTCATCTGGCGGGCAAATTCTCCCATCCCAATTTCATTATGAATCAGTGACAAATTACTATAATCGGAGGGCATAGCAAACCTTTTCTTCGCTAAATAAAACAAAAAGAGTAGGCGCAAAACGCATCTACTCTAATAGTGTAGCACTCTCTATGGTTTCGCACCAATTATCGGCTCGTTGGCATCCAATAACCTTGCCCAGGTGCTGTAACAATATACGTTGGGCGGCGTGGATTATCTTCTAACTTTTGCCGTAATCGAGAAATATTCACTCGCAATACAGAAAAGTCGTCTTTGTATTCATCATTCCACACCGAACTCAATAAGTCTTCATGCGAAACCACTTGACCAGCTTGACGCATGAGCATCACTAAAATGCCATATTCAATAGGTGTTAGATGTAACTTTGCACCATGAATTGTTGCTTGTCGGCGAGGCATATCCAATTCCAAGTCACGTACCCGTAAATGCGTTTCTGGCTTCGGTGTCCATTCCACCCGTCGTAAGAGGGCTTTCACCCGTGCGATGAGTTCTTCAGGAGAAAATGGTTTCGCCATATAATCATCTGCACCAGCTTCGAGCGCAACGACGCGGTCTTTATCCTTACCAAAGCCACTTAAAACAATCATTGGCAAGAACGAATGTGAGCGCACATGCCTGAGGACTTCAATTCCACTGATGTCAGGTAAATTGAGATCAAGCAACACAAGGTCAGGATTCTGCGCTGTGATTTTATCGAGTGCCATTTCGCCACGGTCAACAGCCGTCGCCCGAAAACCCGCATCTTGCAACAAAGTACAGACAACTTCAGCTGTATCTTCATCATCTTCAACGATTAAGATATTGAGATTTTGCTCTTGGTATGACGTTACCATTATCAAACGTCCATATAACTAAAGTGTAACATACATGTATTTTAATATATAACACAGTTTTGCGCTAGCAACACTTAAGTAAATGTGAGTAAAGTATATAGAATTGCTTATCGACTAAATGGAAACAAAAAACACCTACTTAGTGTAGGTGCTCATTATTATGTAATATATTTGGACGATGTAAGACTCGAACTTACAACCCTCCGCGTGTAAGGCGGATGCTCTGCCAATTGAGCTAATCGTCCATTGCTCGAAAATTATAGGGGGGTATCCTCACAATGTCAAGATATAGAAAAACGAGAATTTGATTCTCTTAATCAAGCCAATCAGGTCGGTCAAATCCTGCATATTCTTGAATTGCACCATAGATGTGTTGCGATAGTCGAGTATCGTTGATATTCACCTCACATACGCCATACGGCAACTTGCGTCCCTGTTGTTTGCTACTACTAGGTTGCTTGTTAAACGAAGTCTTATTCAAATTTAGAGTTTTGAGGTTAAGTTTCTGTTTCCAATAGTTGACAATCTCTTGCTTAGATAAATCGTTACCAAGATAAGCATTGACGCGAAACTTAATTCTGTTCTCGTCAACTTGTATACACTCACGCAGAAATCGCAAGAAATAAGCAAGCATCTCTGCATCAGAATTAACCAATCCAACGCTATTGCGACTTTTACTACCCTCAGCCCAATAGAGCATACAGCCAGCGAGATGCAGTAGATCGCCTTCACGCGCTTTTTGGCGACCTTCTTGCTGATACTGTTCTCGCTTTTGCCGATGCTTGATGACATTAGCCCGCGCACCCTTGACCTGTGCTTCGCGTCGCTCATTACTAAAGCGTAAATTTTGCTCTTGTTCTTCAGTTAACTCAATATCGCGTGTCCATACACTGACCGATGATTTCGATACACCAATTTCCTTAGCAATCCACACAATTGATTTGCCTTGTTTGCGTAATTCGCGTGCTTGTCGTTTTTTCTCAGGTTTCGCCATGATTATCCTCCGTAATGAAGTGAAATAAAATAATTTATGAGAAATATTATGAATAGAAAACTAGATTCTGCTACTCATTTTTTGTTAATAATGACTAAATTATGCCTATAATAACGAACGTTTGTTCCTGTGACAAATGAAAATAATGTAATTTGGTCATGTCATTCCTTTGATTTGTAATTATTGTAATGTTGATTACTAGATTGAAAATTGTTGATTGTAATAAGATGTTAGATATGAGCAAAATCTGTAATAAACGATATAGACCTCATTAACACTTTGCTTTTTAGATGAAGCCTATGTTAAGCAACTGTGTAAAATTGGTGATTTGCGACATACAATGCAAGATAAGCGTACAAACTTTCACAAATGCGAGGATAATTTCCGATGCCGTATCCTTACCAAGATTTACTCCGCGCCAAAGCATTAGAGTTCATCACACAATTACATGAACAACTTTCCTATGAAGCAGATATTGACTCTGACTCGTATCGTGAATATAGTGTTGCACTTGATTTAGGGGAGTTAGCGGGTAAATCCACTATTTACTACAGTCCCAAGAAAAAATCTTACAAATTAGTCAATCAAGGTCTGGATGACGCAATTGTCGATATGCTCAATCTTGTTTGGGAGACGTTAGACGATACCGCAACGGTTGATAAGAAAGAGCCTCTATCAAAGCCCAAAACTTCACACCAAGCCTATGTTGATGGTTCATATCATAAACAGAAAAAAACAGTTGGCTATGGAGCAGTCATTTTAAGTGATGATAAAAAATTAGCTCAACTCTCAGGAAGAGTGAAGCAGTACATCGAATCTCGACAAATCGGAGGTGAACTCGAAGCAACAATGCAAGTCATTCGCTGGTGTGAAGAAAATGATATCTCTGAAATTGATATTTACTACGATTATAAAGGTATTGAAATGTGGGCAACAGGACGCTGGAAAACCAATAAGCCCATCTCACAAGACTACCGCAAAATCATGCAAGCTAGTGATGTGAAAGTCCACTGGCACAAAGTCAAAAGCCATACAGGGGTGCATTGGAACGAAGTCGCCGATGAACTCGCCAAAAAAGGCACGCTTTCATAAAACACTTATCCTGAGCTATGTTATTGCTGGCACTTACTCGCTACAATGCCCATCGTATCGTATTCAAGTAGATAAAGCACGCTCATGACCAATCAATCAAGTCCCATAGAATCGAAGCATCCACTGACACGCTTGCTGACCTACATGCGCCCGTATCGCACGCAAGTGAGTTTAGCGACGACATTTTCCATCCTCAATAAAATATTTGACCTTGCGCCACCTGCCTTAATTGGTGTCGCTGTCGAAATTGTCGTCAATCAAGAAAACTCGATTTTTGCGCGTTGGGGATTTGTAGACCCCGCCCAACAATTGACTCTACTCGCTGTTATTACACTCATTGTGTGGATAATGGAATCTGTTTTTGAATATGCCAATCGTGTCTACTGGCGTAACTTAGCACAAACAGTTCAACACGAAATGCGTGTTGAAACCTATGAACATATCCAAGATTTGGAACTTGCCTACTTTGAAGACCGTAGCACAGGTGGCTTGATGTCCATCCTTAATGATGATGTCAATCAACTCGAACGCTTCCTCGATACGGGTGCAAATAGCATCATTCAAGTGCTGACAACCGTCCTTGTGATAGGTATCTTTTTCATGATAACAGCCCCATCTGTTGCATGGATGGCAGTTCTACCAATGCCGATTATCATCTATGGCTCAATGTGGTTTCAGAAAAAACTTGGTCCTCGCTATGCCAATGTTCGTGAACAAGTTGGTATCCTCAACGGACAGTTATCCAATAATCTCAGTGGGATTGCCACGATTAAGAGTTTCACAGCTGAATCGCACGAAGTCCAACGCATCACAGGCGGTAGCAATGCATACCAAGATGCTAATAAACATGCGATTCTGCTCAGTTCAGCTTTTTCACCACTCATCCGCATGGCGATTGTCGCAGGGTTCATTGCGATTCTTGTCTTCGGTGGCAGGCTCGCTCTGACAGGTGCGCTCAATGTGGGTTTGTACAGTGTTCTGATCTTCTCGACTCAACGCTTATTATGGCCTTTGACCAGCCTCGGTGAAACATTCGACCAATATCAACGTGCGATGGCATCCACCAATCGTATTCTGGATTTACTCGATACAAAATCCAGTCTCATAGACGGCACACAATCCCTCCCAACAGCCCAAGTAGAAGGCGAAGTCAAATTAGACAATGTACGCTTCTCCTACAGCAACGGTGCAGAAATTCTCAAGGGATTGTCCTTACACATCCCAGCAGGGGAGACAGCCGCGATTGTTGGATCAACAGGTGCAGGTAAAAGTACGGTGATTAAGTTACTTTTGCGCTTCTATGATGCCACGTCAGGCAATATCACGCTCGATGGGCATGATTTGCGCGACCTCAAAATGGATGACTTACGCAACGCAATCGGCTTAGTTAGTCAAGATGTATTCTTATTTCACGGCACAGTCCGCGAAAATATTGCCTATGGAACTTTCAATGCCAGCGATGAACAAATCCGCAAAGCAGCCATTATCGCCGAAGCGCACGACTTTATCATGGGACTCCCACAAGGCTACGATACGATTGTTGGCGAACGTGGACAAAAACTCTCTGGTGGACAACGTCAACGTATCAGCATTGCGCGTGCTGTGCTGAAAAATCCACCGATTTTAATCTTCGACGAAGCAACCTCCTCAGTCGATAATGAAACCGAAGCAGCAATTCAACGCTCACTCGAAAAAATCGCTGTCGGACGCACCACCATCGTCATCGCGCATCGCCTGAGTACCGTCCGCAATGCAGACCGTATCTTCGTCCTAGAAAATGGCACACTCAAAGAACAAGGTCGCCACGAAGACCTCGCAGAAGGTGAAGGCATCTACGCGACACTTTGGCGCGTGCAATTGGGTGATAAATTACCAGCAGTCGGGGATTAATATCTAAAGTGAAAAGGGCATCTATCAGTGAGATGCCCTCTGAAGTTAAATCATGCGTGGCGGAGTTACACCGCGTTGACCTTGATATTTGCCTTTACGGTCAGCATACGATACTTCACATTCTTCATCTGCCTCATAGAACAATACTTGCGAAATCCCCTCATTAGAATAAACCTTCGCTGGTAGGGGTGTTGTATTACTAATTTCAATCGTGATATGTCCCTCAAACTCAGGCTCGAAGGGCGTTACATTAACTATCAGTCCGCAGCGTGCAAACGTACTTTTCCCTAGACAAATACATAAAATGTTGCGTGGAACTCTGAAATATTCTATGGATCTTGCTAGTACAAAGCTATTCGGTGGAATAATGCAAACATCACCTTCAAAATCCACAAATGACTTAGGATCAAAGTCTTTTGGATCAACAATAGCTGAATGTACATTGGTAAATATCTTGTACTCATTTGAGATACGCATATCGTAACCGTATGAGGATACCCCATAGCTGATGATGCCAGGTCTTGTTTCGCCCTCAGCAAACGGCTCAATCATGCCGTGTTCTTGTGCCATCTTACGAATCCAGTGGTCTGGTTTTAAACCCATATTTCCCTCATTTCAAAATTAAGTCAGCATATTCTAACAAAAAAGGACGCTAGCGAAAGCGTCCTCAGCGTTCAAATTCGGTTGGAATCACATGCGTTCAGGTGCAGTCATTCCCATCAAACGTAACACACGATAGAAAACGACCTGTGCAGCTTTGTAGAAGCGTAACCGTGCTTTTGCCACATCTTCGGGAACTTCTGTGTGCAATACGCGCACCTTGTCATACACAGGATGAAAAATTCCTGCGAGTTCCTGTGCATAGAACGCAATTTTGTGTGGCTCATAAGTATTAACTGCTAATTCAATCGCATCGCCGAGTTCCATCGCCTTACGGATAAATTTCAGTTCATCCTCACCGAGTAAACTTAAATCTGCACCGTCATCAGTGAAGCCACGTTCTTCAGCTTCACGGAAAATACCGCAACAACGCACATGCGCGTTCTGAATATAATACACAGGATTATCGTTACTCTGCTTTACCACTTCATCAACATCAAAGGTGATGTGTGTCGTTGGCGCATAGGCTAACAAATGATACCGAATCGCATCAGGACTCGTCATCTCGACCATATCATCTAAAGTGTCGTAAATGCCTTTACGTGTACTACCTTTTTTCTCGATTTTTTTGCCTGTTTTCTCATCTGTGACCATCATCTTAACCATCTGATTCAAAATCACATGCACGCCTGATGGGTCAAGTCCTAAGCCTTCCAGCCCCCATGCAACCGTTTTATACTGTTGACCATGGTCAGCACCCAACACATTCACCATAATGTCGAAGCCACGATCAACTTTATTCCGATGATACGCAATATCAGGCAAAGTATATGTCGGAATCCCATCCGCCTTGACCATCACACGGTCTTTATCATCACCGAATTTAGTCGTTGCAAACCATTGTGCTGGCTCTGTCGCATTAGATTTTGCGATTTCTTCTTCGCTTGCACCGTTCCAATGGATTGCTTCGTAAACATAGTCATTTTGTTTGAGGTCGCTCAGCGTTTGCCAAACATCCTCATTTTCAAACAAGCTATTCTCATTGAAGAAGTTATCATGCTCAATGTCAATTGCTTTCAGACTGCGTTTAATCCATACGAACATCTTTGCTTCAACATATTCCTTGAATGCTAGCCACTCCTTATCACGCCAGCTATCACCATGTTCCTCGACTAAATCCTTCGCATAGTCAATCAAGTAATCACCTTGATAGTGATTCTCATCGAGTTCAACATCATCACCTAGTGCTTGCAGATAACGCACTTTCAGGCTTTCACCGAGCATCTTCATCTGATTGCCAGCATTATTGAAGTAATACTCGCGTTGTACATCGTAGCCAGCCGCTTCTAGCAGACGTGCCATTGTATCGCCAATCACACCACCGCGCGTCCGACCAACATGAATCGGACCTGTTGGGTTCGCACTCACAAATTCGACTTGTGCCTTTTTGCCTTTGCCAATTTCTAGTGTAAATAGGCTGTCACCTTCACTGATGATATATTCAACCTGCTTTTTCAAAAAATCATCCGAGACAAAAAAGTTGATGAAGCCAGGTCCTGCAACCTCAACTTTATCCAGATAGTCACTCTCAGGCAGATGTTTTACAATATCTTCAGCAATCGCACGCGGATTTTTCTTGCCAAGTTTTGATAATGCCATTGCAGGGTAGGCATAATCACCCTGACCCTCGCGCTTCGGAGATTCCACTTTGATGTCAGGTATTTCAAACTCAGGTAAATCGCCAGCTTCTTGTGCATTTTTCAAGGATTGGGCAATTAATTGAGCAATGTCTTTAGTTAGTTGCTTCACTGTCAAACTCTCGATGATTGTCTCGTCGTTAATGCCTGTATTCTATCAGAGGGGATAATGAACTTTAATAGGTGGATTGATGCCAATTCACTATCAACTATAGCCACTAGCTCATAATCATGGGGGAATCTAATCTTTTGTCGTAGAACGTAGAAAATTGCTTTTCCCGACTAGCTGATTTGCTGAAATGCTAAACGTCGCTCAAAATCAATAGTCACGATTTTTTGAGTGTCATTGTAAATCCAAAGGTTTTGTAGGCTTTACTGCCCATACTTTTTCATAATCGTATTGCCACGCTTCAAAGGGAACATTTGTCATCCCAAGTTCTTGCAGTGTTCTCAGCATTTTTGGTTGTGACCATTGCCGATTGAGCATCAAGGGTTCATGGATGCGTCGCGTGGTCAATAACAAGCCACTCGGACGTAAAACACGCACTAACTCACGCAAACCTTGCTCAGGGTTAGGCATAAATTCGAGAGCTTCCATGCACGTCACCACATCAAAATGATTGTCAGGAAAGGGCAAAGATAAGCCGTCTCCCTGCAAAAATGTGACATAATCTTCAAAGTGATTCTCATCAATTTTGCTGATAGCTTGCTTCAACATACCTCCACTCGCATCGAGTCCGATGATAGTCCCCTCAAATCGAGCATGTTGACACAGAGCCAACGGCATCCGACCCGTCCCCGTTGCAACATCTAATACCAATGGTGACACATTCGGTGCAATGCGCGTCATCAATGGGATTGCCAAGTGCAGATGCTCTTCAACATCATCATGCTGTACAATATTGTCGTAGCGTTTGGCATAGAGGTCGTACAGCCAAATTACCATCCTACGCCCAAGGAAAACGCCCTCAGTGCGTATCAGCAACCACCAAATCAGAATTGCCACAATCAGTAATGCCACAGCGAACCACAGCATCGACTACACAACCCCTTCCAAAATTTTGAACTTATTATTCTTGGCTCGCATTGTGGATTGCTTAAAAGTCTCTTCCATAAGTTGCTCATATTTTAAGAATTCATTCGCTACCAGCACTAAACGCCCACCTTCGTTGAGGTAAGCAGGGGCTTGTTCAATCATCTTATGTGTGATGTTCGTCACCACTTCAAACCCACGATGAAACGGTGGATTCATCACAATCAAGTCAAATGTATCATCAATCTCACTATAGATATTGCTCGGCAAAACAGTCGCATTGGTGATGCTATTTCGCTCTATCGTCACCTGAGCACATTGAATCGCTAGCAGATTGTTATCAACCAGGGTCACTTGCTCAACATGGTTCGCTAAGGATGCCCCAATCACACCATAACCACATCCCATATCAAGAACAGTTTTCGCATCGCGCAAAACAAGGTCATCCAATAAGAATTGTGTACCGTCATCAAATTCTTGCCAACTAAAGACACCTGCTTGTGTCGCCACCTCAATTTCACCGAATGATGTGACGATTGGCATATGTGTCATCTGCGTCGGAATATCACCCCAATCGCTAGGATAACGATAATCAGTCTCATTTTTCGTACTGACAGCCACCCGATGGCTCTTTTTATAATCCAATACCTGACAATTACCGAAGGCTTGTGTCGCATCTTTGATGAGTGATTTTGCACCACCCTTATTCGGTCCCACAATGTATAACTCACCACCAACTTTTAAGGATTGCATTGCGCTCCACAGTTGCGCTCGACCAAAATCACGCCCTTTTGGTACAAACACAATCGCCGTGTTATAGATGGCTTGCTCGCTAGGGTAGACTGTATCGAAAAAATCCACATTATCTTTGCGGATATAGTGTCGTAAGCGTTTGAGCGTGTTGAAGTTGATGTCATAAACATGCACAGCCTGTGCTACATCTGCCACTGCTTCTATTAAATCGACACTGTCACCACTCATGATGAGTATCGTTTCATCGTCACCATATTTTGTATTGGCTAGCACCAAATCTGTGCTGACCCAAATTGAATTGTTCGACAAGTTGTTGTTCCTTGTATGTCTAATGCAAAAGGTGTGTAGTTTATCAAACTAACACACCTTGTTCTGAATTTATAGTTAAATGTGATTGTTCAGCTTAATCTGCACCACTGGGGAGCAAATCTTCTTCTCGGAATTGCATTTCGTACAACTTAGCGTACAAGCCATCAAGTGCCATTAACTCTTCGTGCGACCCCAATTCTGCAATGCGCCCATCATTCAACACCGCAATCCGATGTGCCACACGAATCGTACTCAGACGATGTGCGATAATCACAGTTGTTCGACCTCTCATCAAGCGAGTGAGAGCATCTTGTACCAGATGTTCACTTTCGTTATCAAGGCTACTTGTCGCTTCGTCTAGGAGCAAAATACGTGGATTTTTCAGAATCGCTCGTGCAATTGCCACTCGTTGACGTTGCCCACCACTGAGTTTAGTTCCGCGTTCACCGACAACCGTGTCATAGCCATCAGGCATACTATCAATGAATTCATGCGCGTTAGCAGCTTTTGCGGCGGTAATTACTTCGTCTTGGGTTGCGTCCAAACGACCATAGAGGATATTTTCGCCAATTGTGCCACCGAACAACAACGTTTCTTGAGGCACAATCCCAATCTGACTGCGTAAACTCGCTTGTGTAATCTCACGGACATCAATCCCATCCACAAGAATCGCACCTGAATCGACATCATAGAAACGCGGAATCAAATTGAATGTGGTTGATTTCCCTGCGCCACTTGGACCAACAAGCGCAATGATTTCACCCTCTGCAATATCAAGGTTGATGTCATGCAAAACTTGCGTGCGTTCCTCATAAGAGAAATTGACATTCTCAAAGGTGATGCGTCCACTGACAGTCCCTAATTCAGTAGCATTGTCATGGTCTCGAATAATCGGTTGCGTATCCATAATCTGGAAAACTCGCTTCATTGCACCAATCGCTTCTTGAAATGATGAATACAAGCCAATGAGCGATGCAAAACTTCCAGCAACCGACAAACCATAAATTAAGAACGCAATCAATTCGCCTGTCGTCAACCGCTCAGCGATAACTTCGCGTCCACCGAACCATACAATCAGCGATAAACCGCCAAATCCTAAAAATGCTCCTACAGGACCAAACAGTGACCGTATCCGTAAGAGCTTAACGGCTGCTCGAAATGCCTTGTCGATAGCACTGTCATAACGCTTGATTTCATACGGTTCGCGCACGAAACTTTTCACTTCGCGGATATTCTGCATCACTTCTTCAGCGACAACCGTTGCCCCTGCAATTTCATCTTGGACCTCCGTGCTGACTTTACGCAGATAGTAGCCAAAAGTCATCACCACAATTGCAATAATCGGAATCAGTACCAAAATAAACATACTCAAACGCATATTGATGACAAACATGATTGTCACCGAGCCAATCAGGATGAGGATTTGTTGTAAGAGAGTCGTCAAATTGTTGGTGAGTGCTGTTCGCATCACCGTTACATCACTAGAAATTCGGCTGACCAATTCACCTACACGACGGTCAGCAAAGAACTTGAGCGACATATACTGCAAATGCTCATACAACTCTTTGCGAATATCAACAACTAAGCGTTCACCGATGTAGTTCAGATTATAAGTTTCGACAAATGTAGTCAGTGACCGAAATAAAAACACTGCCAGCAAAATCATGACAATATCATCGAGTAACTCAACACTCTGGTCAGTTAAGACAGTATCCAATAATCCAGGCACAGGTCCAACCCCACCAATCACAGCAGGGAAAACCAGACTTAATCCAGCACTCAGAATCAACGCCACAATAGCAACCATCAAACGTGGGATATACGGACGCAGATACCCTATCAGTCGGCTGAATTTAATATCCACATCAGGAATTTCGCGTTCATTATCACCATTGGACTTGGGTTTAGTCGTGTTGCGCCTCCGCCGTCCCCTCATGCCCATAGTTCACTCACTTTCTGCAAAGGTTGGCAAATCTCGCCACAGTATGCTTTATTTGTCTTAGACCGTTATGAGATAGTACGTGCAGACTCATGTTAAGTTGTGTCGTCCTAGCCAAAGGTCTAGGCATCAATTTGTGAAGTATTGCTCCAAAAACGGAAAAACAACTTGCTGGTACATATCCCCATCAATTTCATAGTTATTAGTGTGTCCCCCACCCTCAACGATGTACAGTGTGCTTGGGCTATTGGTCGCTTCATGCAATCGCTCTGAATGATGAAAAGGAATCAAGCCATCAACCGTACCATGAATGTATAAAATCGGTTGCGTCAGATTTGGAATCGCATCAATCGGACTTGAAGCGTAGTAATTTGCCCCTGATTGAAAATTACTCATCGCCAGAATCACATCAGGCAAAAATAGGGGAGGTAAGCCTGTTCGCGCTGGAATTTGTTCCACTAGCAAATCGCGAATACTAGTATAAGGTGCATCAGCAATCACTAATCGTATCTGTGGATATTCCGATGCAACCAAAATTGCTGTTGATGCTCCCATTGAATTACCGTATAGAGCAATCCGCTCAGGATTTACCTCTGCTTGCGCTAATAAAAAGTCTAATATCGCTACTGTATCTTGAACCTCGTTGATACCCATCGTCACAGGCGCATCATCACTCAGCCCACGTCCACGAAAATCAAAGAGGATCGCACCATAACCCATCTCGACATATAGCTGTGCTTCGGGCATCAAATCTAAGATGTTGCCTCCATGCCCGTGTAAAAAGATAAATGTTGCCCCATCATCGCGTGTTGGCGGAATATACCAGCCACGAATTGTGACATCATCTTCAGTGGTCACAACTACATCTTGATAAGTCTCGATGCCAAAGTCACTTGGTGTCATTTGATGGGGTCTGTCTGGAACGTTGACAAAACTACTTGCTTGTAACCAGCATAGATAAGCAAATGCCCCCGAAACACCTAAAGTCATCGTCACAACAAAAAATGCAAACAATCTGACCACTCGCTTCATCATGATTACCTTAATTTGTTAAATGGCGTTCTACGAATTGCACCACAATATCGACGTACATCTCAGGGTCATTTTCGTAGCTGTCATCATGACCACCAGCAAACACACGATAATATAGTTTCGGGAAGGGAGCTAAATCAAACAGTTCTTCGGAGTGTGGGTCATCAATTACATTATCCACTGACCCATGAATGAAAACAATCGGTTGCGTAATACTAGGCATCGAATCGATTGGACTTGCCTCATTCAAATCAACCCCTGCGAGTCGATTCGTCATCGAAACGACAAATTCAGGGATGATTACAGGGGGTAAACCAAATAAACCTGTGGTGCGGTCTGCTACAAGATCGAAGAAACTCGTATACGACGCATTTGCCACCACCACTCGAATATCAGAACGCTCAGCAGCCAGCATAATCGCTGTCGCAGCCCCCATCGAAAAACCATAAACACCAATTCGCTCAGGATTCACATCAGGCTGTTCCATGAGATAATCCAGTACAATCCCAGCATCCAGCACTTCATTGACTCCCATTGTGACAGGTGCATCATCACTTTGTCCGCGTCCCCGAAAATCGAATAGGGCAATCCCATAACCTCGAATGTAAAATTCTAGTGCTTCTGACATTAAGTCAAGTCGATTACCCGTATGCCCATGCAAGAACATAATCGTTGCACCATCATCGCGTGTCGGTGGCACATACCAGCCCCGAATCACAGTGTTATCGTCAGTGATAAGGGCAAATTCTTCATAGATGGTGATGCCAAAATCTTCTGGTGTTTCGGTGTAATTCCGATTCGGCACATTGACCACTGACCATGCCTGCCAAAAAAGAAAACCAAAAAATGCTGATATGACAATAATAATGAGTCCGATGGTGAGTAAGATGATAGACCGTTTGCTCAATGTCATTCGTTATCAAGTCCTGTCGCAATCCGAATAGCTTCAACAGCGAGTTTAGGGAAATATCCTGTATTCCACAACCCGTATTGATTAATTTCGCTTCCTGCTCCTGGGCAATCAGGTGGCACGCAAGTCGCCGTTCGCGGATAATCAAAGGCGTAATTGACAACCCAACCAGCGAGTCCATTGTTTTCAACTTCCTCAAATGTCTGAAATAATAAATTACGCTGGGTCACATCACTGATTGAATAAGTGCTGTAACCTGTTCCTGCCAATAAAATCGGACGATTGGCACTCGCGCGTAAATTAGCAATCTCTTGGCGCAAATTTTCGTAATCTCCAAAAAACTGAAAACTCACAAAATCAACCAGTGGGGCAGTCACAAGTGTATCTTGCTCAAAACCAAGTGTAATCAGGTGATGATTGTCAATTCTACGGAGCATGATGATAACATCGGCAAACCAGCGCATGGCAATGTCTTGGCGAATCAAGCCTTCACGATAGTCTGTGTCACCCCTATCCCGTATGTCCCACGCCAGAATTGCCCCTTCATCTTGATAACGCCTCACAATGAATTGCAATTGCTGGAGCAAATAATCCTCAAAATAAAGCACACTAGGGTCTACATCTTGCGTCAGCACCATAATCAAACGCAAATCATTCTGTTCCGCAAGACCAATAATGCTATCTAAACGCTCGAACACTTCAACATTCGGAATCGGTGCATCACATGCAAATAAATCTTCAGGGCGTAGAAAAATTCGCGCAGTATTCAATCCTGCACTTGCAATTAATTCAAATTCAAACGCGACATCCTCTAAATCTGTTTCCGTCAAAAATCGCTCAAAAGGTGTTCGGGACGGATAATATGTCACGCCATACACAGGATACGGCGCATTATCCAAAACGAGGCTTGTACCCTCAACCTCTACAAAATTAGCATCACTCGCTTGATAATCTGCGAGTTCGCTGTCCTGTTCAGTATCGCAAGTGTAAATAGTTTCGGTTACTTCGGGTGATTGTAAGGCATCTAAGCGTGCTTGTGCGAGTAAACCCTCAGCAAAATAAGAGAGTGCTTGTTGATATGCTTCAATGGCATCTTCAATTTCATTCTCTGCTTCTAAGGCTTGCCCATAATCAAGATATGTCATATACAGCAAGACATCCGCAGGTAAATCACAAATACTCTGCCGATTGGCAAGGGTGGTCAACGCCTCTAAACGCACATTCCATGTCTGGGTCTCATCTTGCCCAATCGCACATAAGGTCGTATCTGTTTCTGTCGGAATTGCTGTGACAGGGCTAATCTCTGCTGGATTCACTAACTCAGGTGTACAACTGACTAGCATAAAAACGAGGAGGTAAATCAATCGTCTCATAGTAATAATCATAATTTAGAGGTCTATAATTCGACTGCTGGCAAAACAAAGGTGAATGTACTCCCAACATTCAGGTTACTACTCGCCCAAATATCACCTCCATGTCGTTGAACAATTGTGCGTGCAACAGTTAAGCCCAAACCACCGCCAGCCAATTCACGCACACGGTCGTCCCGTGACCGATACATACGGTCAAAAATTAATTCTAATTCCTCGTCATCAATGCCAATGCCACGGTCAGCCACACTGCAATAAATCTCATGAATATCACCCCAAGCATGAACAACCACATTACTTTCTCGCTCAGAATACATAATCGCATTGTGTACCAAATTCATGATGACCATCTGCAAACGAGCGCGGTCACCCATGATGACAGGTAAGGGCGTTTGCAGCGATGTCGCTAAACCAATTTCTTGCCGTTGGGCAAAATCACTTTGTTCTTTGATAGCTTGTTGGATAATCTCATCAAAGCGGATTGGCACATGGTCTAGAGGCATCCCTGCTTCTATCCATGCTAAATCAACCAATGACTTCACCACTTCATGAATTTTAGTTGTTGTCTGCCGTACTCGTGTGACGTATTTTTCCTGTTGGGATGTTAAGTCGCCAAAGCGTGCTATCAAGTCTGCAAAACCGCCAATCGCCGAAATTTGATTGCGTAAATCGTGAGCAATCGTCGTGCTCAACATCTCACGCCGATTTTCAATGTCGCGTTTCTCTGTCACATCCTGTAACAGAATCACACGTTGCTTGTCATTTAAAGTGTTCGCAATCCCCTGTGCCAATCGTTGACGAGGCAAGCGCACATCTAGATTTTGCTCTCCTTGACGTAAAAACAAATTGAGTAAGGCTTGGTTCTTCCCGAAAATTGCTTTCGGTGTTTGTCCAATCACATCATCGACAGTCACACTGAGCATCGCTGCTGCTGCAGGATTAATATACTGAATGATACCCTCATCATCCATAATTAGGATGCCATCCGATGTACTGCGAAAAACAAATTGTGCCGATTTTTCAATATCCAACGCTTCTTGAGAATCGGTCATTATCAATCAGAATCCACTTCAATGATGATACGTTTATTGCTTGATATCGCTGTTGGCTCAGATGCTATCGGTGGAGGGGGCGGTTCTGGGTCAGGAATTGCCTCTTTAACAGTCTCAGGCAGACTAATGTCGTTGTATGTGGTTTTTGCTACAGGTTTATCATCCACTATAATGTGTGCTTCTTTGAGTGGTGCATCCAGTTCAACAACTTTGCCTGATGCAAATTCAACTTTGATGCTCTTTGTCGTGCGACGCACATAAACACCGTGTTGCCGAATTGTCACCGCACGTCCCCAACCGAAATCTTTACTCAAGATCACTTTATCATGGCGTGAAATCGTTACCCCCATTAACTGCTGAATCAAATACAGAGGCGCAATCCCGTTCAAATGTCCTTTTTCACTGAGAGCTTGAGCGTTATCACTGTGATAAAACTGCGCTGTCGTGTGAATATCACTCAAAATCGTGACAAGCATATCCAATTGTGATTTGACCATATCACCGACTTTATTGGCTTCACCAGCATGGATAAGCCCTAAGCCAATCAAATGTTGCCAATACATCCAAATACCGCCAGCACCTTCGGCATTCGCAGGGTCAAAATAGTCACTGCTTGCTGGAATCATCGTGATACCATTTGGACGTAAAAATTGCTCATCATCTAATGCCAGTGATGCCAGTGTTTTCGCTTGTTTTTCTGGAATAATATTCATGAGAGGCATCAGTGTATTGATGTCGATAGCTGTTGTATCCATTGTTCGCGCTGTAATGCGATAAACACGGCTCAAGCCTTCACACCAAATTTTGTTGATCTGCGAAAAAGCTGTTTTACTGGTGTAGACACCTTCGCCTGTATACCAGTAGAATGCCCCCATGTTCGCTGTCTCGCGGATAGGTTCACCTTCTGTGTTAATCCCTGCAATATGGAGCGTTACCTTCGGTATATGACGCGACCCACCTGTTATTTTGACAATCACCCGATTAGGAATCAGTAGCGCATGTTCTAAGATATGCTCAGTATCGCCATTGCCTTCGTCTAAGATGATTTTGCCAGATGTGCTGACATGCGTGTCACGGTCACGATAGGCATAGTGGTCATCAAGCCACATACTCTCTAGTGCATCCGTCAGAATTTGAATAGCTGAAGCAACGTCTGATTTAGCTTGCTTATCGCGTACTATATCTGTCATACGGAGTAAGGCATCCGCTTCTGCTAGCAAATATGCAATCAGGTCAGGTGTTTCAACAGTGCTTAAATTTGCTCCCTGCGCCCAATCACGCCCCATACCAAAAGTCGGGAATGCTACATAATGTGTCTGACGTTGGTCAACCCACTCAGGGATACCATCTTCGTCCACATCTTGCCCAAACCAGTGATAGAAAAATTGCTTCAAGCCCTCAAAATTGTCTTCGATGAAGGCTTTATTTTCAGTGATTTCGTAGATGCGCCATGCAGTCTGTGCCAAAATAGGCGTACACAAAATTTGACTGTGCTCACCACCCAGATTCGGCAACAAATCAATGAAGCCATCTTTTTTCTGGAGTGCAACATAATTACGAATGATACCTTCTGCTGCTTGTGGATAGACTGACGCTAACGCAGGAGTCAGCATAGAGGCTGTATCAACGGTTTGTCCTTGCCACATGCGCGGATGGTCTGTGCCAGATCCTGAGCGACTGTAACCATATTGTGGCATCCGTGCCGAAACAAAAGTCTCACGCGGGAAAATCCCATTCGGGCGCAACACCGATTGCACAGCACGGTTATAACTGCATGCTAAAACTAAATCCCAATCCAAATTACCAGTTTGTATCGTAGGTATCGCTAACGAAGCAGTTTCAATAGTATTGATAAATGCTTGCCAATCAACAGCGAGCCAACGCCGTGCCTCTGCTAATGACTGCCGAATATCATCCAAACCAGCATGGACAAAACGAATACTGGCTTCCTCACCAGCTTTAATCTTGATAGTTGTCCCCACTTTTGGACGGGTACTGCCACTGCTAATCGAATCCGAATTGCCATTTTCGACCAAAACAACAGGCGCGAGACGTGCATACTTGCCTAACGAGAGGGCATGAGCATCCCCACCAGCCAATGTGATGAGAGCTAATTTCTTTTCCTCATCATTCGCAATCGCATGTCCGAATAAATCCAAGCGTATTGTCAGTGATTTTTTAGTCTTATTCTGAATCGTATAAAGTCCGCCTATCACCTGTGATGTGAATGCAAAATGGTCAGCAACTAAGTGAACATTTGGCAAAATATCAGCTTCAGCGATAATGCGATTTGGCGCAAATGAGGTGATGACTGCACTATTATGATAAGTTTGTGCTTGGTAGACAACACGCTCATCCAATTGCCACATTGGGACGAGGCTCGTGAGGTCACTGCGAGAGCCATAGCGTGTCTGTAGTTTGAGGGCGGCTTCGTCACCAGAGCCGAGAAGAATCTCCCAACTCTGGTCATTAACATAACTAGTCTTACTCAATCGTGCGTCTGATGCAAGATATAGTGTATATGGTGCATCAGGTGAAATTTCCCATTCACGTAAATTGGTCATTTATTCCTCTTGCCTTACAATTTCCCAAGTACGAGTCGCTTCGTCGAAACGATAAACAGTCCGATTCAAAGCGGTCACCAAATGATACCCAGGACCAGCTTCATACTCGTTGTCTTCGTTGACCGTTCCACCCCAATGATACTCGTAATTGGTCGTGTGACCAAATTCATCGCCCGTTGCCCAACCCAGCATTGATTGTAAATTGTCTTCATTGCGCCATAACATCCCAAAACCACGAATCGGTTGGAATAATCCCTGTGCTGGTGGTGTCAGGTCGGAGTCAAGTTCAATCATGCCTTCTTCAAATTCATCCGCACGATTAATCCAAACTTGCTCACCCTCAGAATTGGTCGTGGCAATCCAAATTTGGTTAATCGGTTGCAACCAGAACATCTTACCATTCTGGAAATCTTGTTCAGCGACTAAAATTTCGCCCACAATCGGTGTTGGGTAAATATCAGGGGTAGGGGTAGGACCTGCTGGCTCAGGTGTTGCCGTCGTAGCATCTTCTGTGCCTTCCATATCCTCTGGCGATACCGTGTTAACGGTCAACGGTGCAGGTTGTGCGACACTTGTACCACCATCTGGTGTAGCGGTCACAACAACTAATTCCGTGACAACTGTCGTCACTTCCATTTCGACCAGAATTTCTTGCCCACCAATTGAATCACACGCTGTGAGCAATAGGGCTAAAGTGATGCTAAGTATTAAAATGAAACGATGTTTCATGTAGAGTGTCTCCATCAACGTTCGTTGTTACTAGGCTCAACATTGTATCAGACACACAAATAGGTTCAATGCGTTCCATATAGCGTATAGCAAACGTTTAGTTTCTTACAGCGTAATCAATCCCTTTTGTACAGCAATCGTAACAGCCTCCGTCCGATTACTCGCATTCAGCTTGCCCAAAATAGCACTCACATAAAATTTAACCGTTCGCTCCGTGATAAATAGCACAGCCCCAATTTCACGATTGGTCATACCTGTGCCCAGATGCTCCAATACTTCCATCTCACGGGCTGTCAGTGGTTCAGCTAAACTATCTTGTGGCGATGCGCCACTCATATGCTGTAATAACTTAGTTGCCACCGTTGGCTCAAGCAATGACCCACCACCACTGACGACTCGAATCGCTCTGAACACCTCATCACGCGGTGACCCTTTCAGTAGATAACCTTTTGCCCCTGCTTGAACTGCATTGACAATCCGTTCATCGGTGTCAAACGCTGTGAAAACAATGAAATTCATCTCTGGTAATAAATCCCGAATTCGACGAATTGCCTCCACACCATCTATCTCTGGCATTTCAAGGTCAGTCAAAATGATATCTGGTGTATATTGCTGTGCCATTGCAATCAATTCTTTGCCATTATGTGCCTCAGCAATCACCTCAAAATCCCTCTGCGTACTGAGGATAGCAACTAAGCCTTCGCGGACAACAGGGTGGTCATCAGCAACAATTAAACGGATAGGGTCATTCATGGTTAACATCCAATGGTATGCTTGTTTCAATGACAGTGCCACTACCGACACAACTCACAATATCAACTGTGCCGTGTAGCAACTTCGCGCGTTCTTTCAATCCGATAAGTCCAAAACGTCCTTTGTGCTTTGCATCGCGTACATCAAAGCCGATACCATCATCCTCAATCACGAGGCGTACTCGTTCAGGTGTCAAAATCACTTGGACTGCAACACTGGATGCTTGAGCATGTTTACGAATATTCGTAATTGCTTCTTGTGCAATGCGGTAGAGTGCTGTTTCTACCCGAATCGACAAGGGCGGACTACTGCCAATCATTTCGACTGTATGGTGTAAGTTCGCATCATTCAGCAGGGCTTGTATCGCTTCTGACAAGGTCTTGCCTTCTAATGGTGTTGCCCGTAAATCCATCACGGAGCGACGGGCTTCTTCTAAATTATCACGGGTCAACGACAATGCACCCTGTATAACTGCTCGCACTTTTTCAACATCGGCATCATTTTCGAGTAAAACATCAGCCGTTTCCAGCTTAAGCGCAAGGGCTGCTAATCCTTGAGCAATCGTGTCATGAATCTCGCGTGCAATCCGATTCCGTTCATTGATTGCACCATGCTCTGCACTTCGCCGAAAAAGCCGTGCTCGCTCAATTGCAATGCTCATCAAATCACCTACTGTATGGAGTAAACGCAATTCCGCATCAGAAATTTCGCGCCAATCGGTACTCGCAACATTTAGGATGCCCAATTGCTTGTCTTGCGCTTGTAACGGAATACTCGCATGATAGCGCAAGCCATCTGTGCCTTCGCGCAAATCTTTGAGCCGTGTACATAAAATCGCATCAATATTGGATGCACCAGCGAGGTCACCATCCAAATACGTGTCAATACAATGACATGTCCCAGCCATACGACGTGGATGGTCAGCAAGGGCAGGCGGTAGACCAATCGTTGTTGCTGTATACGTTTTATTGCTTTCCTCACTGATGAGGAAAATCCAGCCTGTATCCAAATTGAATAACTCGACAATATTTGCCATCGCTACATCAAGGGCTTGCGCTAAATCAACCTCTCGATTGAGAGCTTCCGCAATTCGATTGAGAATCGTCAAATCTCGATTAGCATCTTCGAGTGTCTTACCCATAAATTTACATTTCTTGTAAGGACGATATATTAGTGTTCGGAAAATCAATATGATAACAGGCATCTCGTAGGGGTTTGCTACAGCGAACCCATGATACTATTTTCAGTATACAACATCGCACACACTGTTAACCGTGCTTTAGTACAGGTCATGCCTTGGACAAATGCCTAAACTTTAGCTATCTTTTCCGCTACTATAAAAATATCATTTTAACTATACTATGTAGGGTGGGATCGGCGTATCTCACCGCTCATGTAGGAGCGCATATTGACATGAATACCGACATTCGCCCGCAAGCAATTACCATCAATCGCAGTGACAAAGACAATCCATTTCTAGAAATTGAGTGGACAAATGGACAATCTGTGCAATATCCATTGTCCCATCTCAGAGAAGCCTGCCCATGTGTCGAATGTCGAGGCGGACATCAATATATGGGACTCAAATACGCACCTGATAACATCCTCAATTTGACCCCATCACGCTCTTACGATTTGGTAGCCTTACAACAAGTCGGGAGCTATGCAATTCAACCCACATGGGATGACGGACACTCCACAGGGTTGTATACATGGGAGTATTTGCTGCATATCGCTCCTGAAAACCTTACAGATAATAACAATTGAAACCGCTCTCATTGAAATTGACTAATTGAAACTGCAAAATACTAGGGTAATTCGTACAACATGCACAACGAATTGCCCCTTTTTTTGATACTTTTACTTGTGAAAAATCTATCAAATTATATATAATTAACGCGCTACTCATGTAGCAAGGAAAAAGGTTTAAACATCTAAATATTTTAAGAGAGGTTGTACTAAAGATGTCACGTACTAGATTTGTAGTAATTATGACAGTCCTCGCAGCAATGTTGCTTGGCACCCTCAGTAGCGTTGTCGCACAGGGTAATGTCCTCACCATTTGGGCAGATGACACCCGCGCTCCTGTTCTCCTCGAACTAGCATCACAAGTTGAATCTGAACTTGGTATCGAACTTGATGTTGTCCAACTTGGCTTTGGCGATATTCGTTCCCAATTGACTGTTGCAGGTCCTGTTGGCGAAGGTCCTGATATTCTCATCGGCGCACACGACTGGGTGGGTGGCTTCGTAGAAAATGGCGCAGTCGCACCCATTAATTTGAGTGATGACTTGCTTGCAGAATTTAAGCCAGCAGGTATTGAAGCCTTCAGCTATGCTGATGGTAACCTCTATGGTATTCCATATGGTCTCGAAAACGTTGCTTTTGTTCGTAACACTGAACTCGTCCCAGAAGCACCAGCAACTTGGGAAGAAGTTCGCACAATCTCAGAACAACTGCAAGCAGATGGCACAGCACAATATGGCTTCTTGAGTGATGATGGCGATGTCTATGCAAATTATGGCATTATCACAGCTTTCGGTGGCTATATCTTTGGTCAAGATGCAGAAGGTAACTGGAATCCAGCCGATGTAGGTTGGGCATCAGAAGGTGGTATCGCAGCCGCTGAATGGCTCTCAGGCATGTACGCTGATGGTGTCATGGTTCCAAATATTGGTAATGATGAATTGTTCCAACTCTTTGAAGATGGTGAACTCGGTATGTTCGTGACAGGACCTTGGTTCATTCAACGTCTGCGCGACACAGGTATCCCACTCGAAATTGGTGCATTACCAGGTAGTGAAGTTGCTGGTACATCACAAGGCTTGCCATTCCGTGGTGCACAAGGCTTCATGATTAGCGCGTTCAGCGAGAACCAACTCTTAGCTGAAATTTTCCTCACCGAATATGTTGCTACCACAGACTTCATGCAAGCTGTGTTTGAAGCTGACCCACGTGGTTCTGCATGGGAATCAGTTGACGAAAGCGTTGTTCCAGAAGCTCTCGCATTCCGCGAAGCTGGTGAAACTGAGAGTGGATCTGTGCCATTCATGCCAAATATCCCAGCGATGGGTACTGTTTGGGCAGCAGGTGGCGATGCGATGACCCTCGTTGCACAAGGCGAAGACCCAGTTGAATCATTCAATAATGCAGAAGTACAAATTGTTGAAGCGATTGGTCTGCTCGGTTCAGAAGAACGCAATATCGTCGTTGTCGGTAGCATCCAAGCAGCAGCAGGGTGCGATGGTGATTGGAATCCAGCATGTGAAGTTACCCAAATGGAAGATCAAGGCGACGGTATCTACACCTTCACCGCAACCCTCCCAGCAGGTGACTACGAATACAAAGTTGCAGTAAACTACTCATGGGCAGAAAACTACGGTGCAGACGGTGAATTCGATGGTGGCAACATTACACTATCACTCAGCGAAGAAACCGAAGTGACCTTCACCTATGATGACAACACCAATATCGTCACTGACAGTGTAAATGGCTAACTGGTAAATAAATTATGACTTCCGTATCTGCAGAGAAACGGAAAGTTGACGAGTCCTCCGAACAGGGGGACTCCGTTCTTTCCATTATTATTCGTTATGTTTTACTTATAATTCTTGATACCTTCGCATTAATTTTTGTCTACAGCCTTGTATTCAATGGCGAAATTGGTCTAGCAACCGCGATTGGTATCGCAACTATCGGAGCAAACATTATTGCTTTTGTCCCAAGTATGGGACCCTTACGCTGGATGTTGCCAGGGCTTTTCTTGGCAATCATATTTGTGATTTATCCAATATACTTCACTGTAGCAACAGCTTTCACTAATTACGGTGATGGCAACTTACTCAACGAGCAACAACTCGCTAACCTGCTCGATGATCGACCCTATATCCCCGATGATGCGATAACCTACCAATGGACTTTGTTTCAATCAGAAACTGATGCCGATAGCTTCGCATTATGGATGACGAGAACCACAGACGAAGGTGACCTAGAAGTTGTCTTTGCGCCTGAAAATAGTGATATTGTTGAGGTTGATACAGATGTTGCTGAACCGCCCGAAGTTTATGAAGGCTATCTGCAACTATCACGTCGTGATTCGATACAATTTCTACAGACCATTCAGCAACGTGTCTTCGGTACAGACGAGGATAGTGCGGGCATTGATGGTCCTGCTGTCGCTGTACGCCCACTCGAAAGCCTCTACGTCTGGAATCCTGATGAGCGTACTTATCTCAATAACGAGACAGGTGACCTCTACATCGCAAATGATGATATCGGTTACTACGTTAATGAGAATGACCCGACTGACCGTATCATCCCAGGGTATCGTTCAAATGTAGGCTTTGAGAATTTCTCAGCGGCTTTCACCGATAATGTCGATGTTGAAGGCTTTGAAAATTCGGATAATTTCTTTGATGGATTTCTACAAGCCTTTAGCGGTCCTCTGATTACCATCTTCATCTGGACAGTCCTATTCGCATTTTTGTCAGTCTTTACGACATTTTGGATGGGCTTGTTCATGGCAATTGTGCTCGAAGATGCTAAAATCCCTGGTAAGAAGATTATTCGCTCGCTCTTGATTATCCCCTATGCCATGCCAGGCGTAATCTCAATCCTCATTTGGCGTGGGATGCTCAATCAAGAACTGGGTCTTGTAACCCAATTTATTGAAAGTCTAACAGGGTTCAGCGTGCCTTGGTTCGGCGAACCATTCTGGGCGCGGTCTGCCATCGTCCTTGTAAATTTATGGCTTGGCTATCCCTACATGATGCTGATTTGTAGCGGGGCATTACAAGCGATTCCATCTGATATTTACGAAGCAGCAGCCGTTGATGGGGCAACCCCTTCAGACCGTTTCTGGAAGATAACCATGCCACTGTTGTTAGTGACGGTTGGACCGTTGCTGATTGCATCGTATGTCTATAACTTCAACAATTATCTACTAATCGAAGCACTCACAGCAGGTGATCCACCCATCCCAGGCTCAGACCGTCCCGCAGGCTTCACTGATATTCTTATCAGTTATGTTTATAGCCTAGCATTCAATAATAATCGTGGTGCGGATTACGGCTATGCGTCTGCCATCACCATCATTATCTTCTTCTTGGTGGCGGGGATTACAATGATTCAATTCCGCTTTACCAAACAATGGGAGGAGGTTGGCGAAAATGTCTAAATCAGACGTTCCTGTACACGGCGCACGCGAAGAGGGTACAAGTAGTGGCATGATTCGCTCCAGACGTGAAATCTACGTCGGTAATACCATTCGGATTGTGTTCATTGCAGTTGCAATTGCCTTCGCCCTGTTTCCTGTTGTTTTTGTTGTGTCTACCTCGTTCAATCCTGAAGGTACACTCGCAACACGCTCACTAATTCCGCAGGTCGAACAACCATCTGATCTGCTGACTAACTACCGTTCACTCTTAATCGAAGATACGGAACTCTTTCCCTTCCCGCGCTGGGTCTTGAATTCATTCATTGTGGCAACCACTTCGACAATCTGTGGTGTGTTGATTACCGCGCTGAGTGCCTATTCATTTTCGCGTTTTCGCTTTTGGGGTCGCCGACAACTCCTGCTTGGTATCTTATTGATGCAAGTCTTTCCCAATTTGCTGGCAATGGTTGCTATCTTCTTAATCTTGACACAAATTAGCAACTTAGCAGATGCGATACCACAAGCATTGCCTTTCTTGGCATTTATCGATTGGTCCTGGGTTGAATTACTTGGGCTGAATAGTCTAGGTGGTTTGATTCTAGTCTATCTCGGTGGCGTGATGGGCATCAATACGTGGTTGATGAAAGGTTTCTTCGATTCCATTCCGCGTGATATTGATGAATCAGCACTCGTTGATGGTGCAACCCATTGGCAAATCTTCTGGTTATTGATTATGCCACTCGTCCGCCCGATTCTCGCTGTGGTGGCGATTCTGTCATTCGTTGGTACATTCAATGAGTTTGTTCTAGCGCGTGTTCTCTTGCGTGATAAAGAAACATGGACACTCATGGTTGGCTTGTTTGAATTTGTCAACGGACAGTTCAGCAATGACTTTGGTAAATTCTCAGCAGGGGCAGTGATGAGTTCAATTCCTGTAGTGATTATTTACATAGCCTTGCAAGACCAAATTGTAGGTGGTCTCACGGCTGGCTCTGTTAAGGGCTAACTAAGCCATAAAAGAAAACTCTTGGGCGGAGACAGAGTTCTCCGCCCATTCTTTCTAATCAGAAATCCAATCTCCTGACTTGCTAATACCTATTCATCCCAAACTGACTGCATCAAATCCGCAACCAATGGTGTGCCCGTAAAATTGCAACTATTCGCTTCTGGGATAAATCCCTCACGGCTCTGTAACAACGGCGCATCAGGATTGAAATAATTGTAAATCGCTCGTGAGGTCTCAGAGAAGGCAGGTAACGAAGTCGGGAAGGGTAACCATCGGTCAACCCCAGCACCAGGCAATCCACTGTACAACGCCATCGTTGCCACATAATCACCACCATCTGTGAAAAAGATACCAGCATTCGTATGGGTATCACTAATCCAACCATGCTTATGTGCCACCCGTGTCCCCTCTGGTGACCCCGTTTTCATCAAGCCATCGACTGTATTATTCGCCATCACATGAATCATCTGACGACATTCACGCGGTTCAAAGACACCCTCAGCGAAGTTTTCAATCAATGCACCACCGTCTTCATAGGCACACTGATAAATCGCTGCCAACAATTGTCCCGTATCGACCACCGTCATCTGATTATAGATTTCAGGTGTGGCAATGCTCTGATTGACGCTGGTTTCGGGTGCTGGAATCGGCGCATCAGGCAATGGTGGATTCTCAGGGTCAATCGTATATGGTGACAAGATGAAACTATTATCCAGTCCCAATGCACTTAAGAAATTTGTGACCTGTGTCGCACCATCCCATTCATCACCATTCCCAATCACAGCTAATAAGCGATTGGTCGCAACATTTTCACTACAAATCATTGTGTTGGCAATATCAGTGGCAAGTTGCTCACGCGGAGGCTCATTTAACACACCATATAATGTCGCTAAAATCGAAACTTTGTTAACACTTGTCCCACTATAAGCAATGTTATTGCCGAATGTAATCGCTTCACCACTTTGTAAATCCATCAGATACAATGACCCAAATTGACTGGTCGCAGGGTCAAAACCAAAATTGAGGACTTGCGAATACAATTGATTGCCTAATGCTGCCAATTCTGGACTGACAGTTGTACCTGCACTACTCAAGCCACCTGTTGCTTGTACCACCGCAGGCGTTGGAGTCAATGTTGGTTGAATGAACTGCGTTGTGCTAATTGCCTCTGTGCTAAAAATATCACCTTCAATGTTGAGCAAATCAATCAAAATCCATGCCAATCCCGTCGGTGACTCATCAAAGCGAATTTGCACCCAAGGGAACTGCGTGTGATAGCCCACAATCTGGAAGCGGTCACCTGCCTGTGCCACGCCCACACGCTGATAATCGGTACCAGGACCGTAGCGAATGTTAATCTCATTTAAGACTGTCCCTGCGACAGTAAAGACGGGCGTTGATGTGACTTGTCCTTGTGCTTGTTGTGTGCTTGTTGGCACAGCATTATTCTGTGTCGCTTGACTTTGCACATTAGTAGCTGTCGCTGGTGCATCGCTGATAACTGTATCCACAAATGGCACACTGTTGACATCCCCCGAAACAAACACAATATCGCGGAATGCCCAGCCCAGAGGCTCTAAAGTTACAGGGTCAGCTACCAGATACCACGGGAATAGCTCATGCCGTCCTGCGAGGATGTACTGCACGCCTACATCCATTTGACCCAAAACATTTGTATCTGTTCCAGGATAAGCGCGTAAATTGACCGTATCTCGTGCTTCGACACGCACACCTGTATCTGTTAATTGTGCAAGTGGCATCGATACTATCACTGTTGCAAGGAGTATCGTTATCAATCCGATGAAAATTCGTCTCATATATCTATCCAATAACTGTGGACAACATACCGCGCATTATAGCACGCACATCAAGCGTGAAAACCCATGTTTACCCACCGTTAGGTAGCTTTTAATCTTGACTTTATCGGCTTGTTTGTTACTATATTGGTCTGCCATTAATGAGCCGATGTGGCGGAATTGGCAGACGCGCTACGTTCAGGGCGTAGTTCTCTTTACGGGAGTGTGGGTTCGACTCCCACCATCGGCACAAAAGCTCTCCACAGCGAGGGCTTTTTTTCGTTATAAGTGGCTAGGATACAACAGGAATTAGCATGAAACCTTATCTTCAATTAACAGAGCAAGGCAAAGCGCGTCGGCTACGTAAACTGGTCAAAAAAGCACTTACACACTACGACCTCAACGTGACCCGAATTCGTCTCATGACCAATGGGGTTAATGGCATTTTCCGTTTGGACACTGTCGATGGACAACGTTATGTCATGCGTGTCGCTACCCCTGATTCTGGACATAATGCTGACCACTACCACACCGAAATGACATGGCTAGATGTCCTACACCGAGAAACAGACCTCAATGCACCGATACCACTCAAAACCAAATCGGGTGAGTATATCGTCACTGTTGCCGATGAAGGTGTTCCACAACCACGTCATTGTTGCATTTTCTCGTGGGTCAAAGGGCGCGAATTAGGTGATGACTATTCCTCTGAAACGTTTGAGTTATTCGGTGCACTCTCTGCAAAATTACATAAAATAGGCAATCAAATCGCATTGCCCAATGCGGATAAACTACCAATTTACGACACACCTTTTCCGTTCGCAGAACCAAATGTCATCTTTGATGATGAGCATCAACAGCATTTTACAGATGAACAACTCAGTCTTATCGAAATGGCTATTGGTAAAGTTCAAGCAGATATAGACACACTCTATCAAGATACGTCAGGCATAACAATTATTCATGGGGATTTGCATCAATGGAATGTCTTACTCTATCGAAAACAACTCAGCCCAATTGATTTTGAAGATATGATGCGTGCTTATCCTATTCAAGATATTGCTGTCACACTCTACTACAATCGCTTTGATGACAACTACGAAGATTTACTAGCAGGGTTCAAACGAGGTTACGAAACAATTGCGCCGTTCCCTGAAACCTATACAGGGCAACTAGAAACACACATCCTGAGTCGCAGAATAGGCTTGGTCAACTTTGTACTCGCATCAGAAGAATATGACATCAGCGAAGAATCGTATCTAATTCCGCGCCTCATTGAACGGATTCATTATCTACAAAAACATATTTGGTAGCGATAAATACTGCATGATACATCGCTACCAGTCATAACAAGTTAAGCTAATTGCATCGAACTAATGACTGTCCCTTGTTTAAATCCCAAGCGTTCATATAAGGTCAGGGCAGGGTTACCAATCGTCACCGCTAGTGTGACCCATAATTTCGTGCCGTATAGCTTATCAAGAGTCGATAATATGATTTGCCTACCTAATCCACGCTTTTGATAGTCAGGATGCGTCGCAACAAAGTTGATACAACCGTGTCCACCCGTTTCTGTTACCAAGCATAGTGAAGCAACTTGACCGTTTTCTGTGTTAATCACAACAGATGATGCTTCAGGCAAGTAGTCTGTATCAGCAAATAAACGCTCAAGTGATTGAGCGTAGTCATCACGTTCTCGTTGCCCATACATGCCAACACCACCAGTAAATGCCGAGTGCAACAAATCAGCATAACGGTCAAGCTCGTTATTATCAGGTTTACTTGAGACAAATGGCTCATCAAGTTTAATCTGATACTGCATTGTTGGACGAATCATCCATGTGCGTTGTTAGCTAACAGTAAAGCCGTGTTTCTCAAATGCCTTAATTTGTTCAGGCAAGATGTACCGCCCATAAATTGGACGATTATCATCTGACCATTCCTTGATGATGGGCAACAAATGGGTCATAACGGTTTCTGCATCGTGAAAAGGTGGAATCGTAAATAATTCTGCAATGAGATTCGGACGCACCAAACAGCCCCCGATGCGTTGATTATTGTCCACAATCCAAAAGCGAAAAGGAACATTTTGTAAATCGCTATAACGTTGTGTCCAATCTTGATAAAATCCTTCATTTGGGCGATAAGCTGCCCAATGTGCCGAAAAATCAGTGCGACTATCTGCTCGTTCGAGAGATAGTCCACCGTTTAAGTCAAATGTTGCTTGTGTATCTGAATATGCCACTGACATCAAAGTATCCTCATAGTTTGTGTTGTAAGCTGAAAATGTCGGAAACCAACGAAATGAGCTTTGGAGATGTGTTTGAGGCGCATGAGAATACTCCTTAATAGATAAAAGTGATTATAAATTGGCGATTTTTAGCACAGTGTTCCAATTGCGTGTTGTAATGCCTTTGCCGAATTCTTTTTCGAGGATAGCCATACCATCACCCGAACGTGTTTTATCCACTGTTAAAACACTACAAACATCAGTATCGGTGACGCGCAATATCCTAAAATCGCCATCAGGTGCTTCATAGGGGATGTCAATATTTGGCGTAACAGGAGTGGGTAGAAACGTCACATATAAGCGTGTCGCCTTCGTTACATCAATACCTCCAAATGGGTCAGCATCTATCAAATCTGTAATGCGCTGTTTAGGAAAGACTAGTACAGGCACAGGAAAACCAAATCTTGCTTCAATCTGTGACTCTAAAGTGGCTTTCAACTCATCCAGATTATCGCTGTCACTATCGAAAGCGACATTGCCACTCGCTAACACAGTCTTCACAGTCCTGAATCCTGCATCATCCATCATTTGACGCAAATCAGCCATTTTGATTTTCTTACGTCCGCCGACGTTAATTCCACGCAAAAGTGCAATCTTGCGCTCTGCCATCATCATGACCCCTATGATTACCTTCTGTGATTGTACTATGCTGTCTAACAATTGTACTGAATTGCATCAAAATCCAATAACTTTAGGATAATGACTATCGTTTTTCGTACTTTCGATGTATATCTATAGGGAATTGCTGTTATTCAAGTCAGCCAAATGTCATTATGTCTCAGCAAATAGACCGTCGCCAAAATCCACAAGCACGCCAACGGCGCAAATCACGCCCACTATCCAGCACCCAAGTGATGTTTGCTGTTATTTTGGCAATTGCACTCATGTTGGCTGTCCAATTCAGCGCACGCATCACCAGCGAACGCAATCTGAATCAGATTCGCAATACCGTCCAAGATGAAATTGAGTTTCTACGGAATGAGCAATCTAATTTAATTGATGAACTCGACTTTGTCCAAAGCGATGCGTATGTTGAGCAATGGGCGCGTGCGGAAGGGCGGATGGTACAAGATAATATGGTCTTAGTTGTGCCACTCCAAATAGACGATGTCGTTCAGCAGACCCCTATCGAAGAAACAGTGGCAGTCATTCCAGAAGTGACAGAACTCGAAACAACACTTCCTGACCCTGAACCTTGGCAATTATGGTGGGCATTATTCTTCGATGCACCACCACCACAATTCAATACTTAACTATCTGGGTCAATTGTGCCAATACGTCGCTGAGTCGCTGTTGAAATCACCTGACCGTCCTCAGTGATGAGGACGACATCGCCATTCGTATCATCGCGGTGTCTCCCCAAATACCATGCTAATCCCATCAAGAAGAACCCTATCCCAATAAAAATAGCTGATTGTGTCAACAAACTCGTGCTAGAAGCATTAATCGCAGAGCGCATTAGCCCTGATACAAATCGCGCAATGAAGACTTCACTGGTTGTCGTAGTTGATTCCAACAATCCAGAGATTGTCCCAAATGCAAAAATCTGTAAGCCAATAATCAGCAATATCAACAAACTGCCTACGGCAATCGTTACGCCACCAATCCACCGACCAAAATCATTCAAGCGACGCACACTCAGGATAATCACCATTGATAAAATCCCTAATGGACACAAGAAAAATAACATCAACGCTTGATTAAACAATAAGTCGGAGATAATCCCAACAGCACGCGCATCATCACGCGAAATGTTAAGAAACTCACTCACCGTAACACGGTCTCCACTGATACTGTTGTCACCAATATCCCGTAACCAATTTTCAAGTGTGCTAATTGACCTGAGTCTTAGTCCGTCATCGTCAGGCTTACAGATAGGGAGTATCCCCTCATCTGTGTCAATGAATGATGTCAATTGCTCCAGTTGTTGTGGTGTGCAATCTGCGACCTCGTCAATAATCCGTGTGGCAACTGTCACAGCAGACTCACCATTTAAGCGTTCTCGTATAACAGATAAGTCAATCTCACGCTCAATCGCATCACTATCCCCATTTGTAATTGCGAAAAAAGCATCCACAATGCCTGTGATAATCTCTTGAACAGTTTCGGATGGGAAGAGTTCGGCTGTTATATCCGCAAGTACATCAGGCTTATCTTGTAATGCCAACCCAATTTCCTGAACACGAATCGGCAGATTTTCTTCGCCTTCAATGGTCAGGTCTTCTATTGGAGCATCAATAATTAAGGGGAACAAACTATTGGCTAGCTCATCAAAAATCACATTATCATCTAACACAGCATTGTAGGTTGTACGATTGAATACTGCCGCTTCGATAGCAAAATTACAGGCAGCAATTGTCATCAAAGGAATAGCAATCAACGCTAAGATAAAAGACAATAATGTTCGGATAGCTTGCATAGAATGCTCTCAACTATAATTTTAGATAGTCAGGTTGTTCGCCGATTAACTCTCTGATAGTCGCTGAAATGTCACCCACCATGACACTTGCACCGATGTCTATTGCTTGGGTCTTGATGATAGCAATGGCAAAAATTTCGCCTGTTGGTGCTTGCACAGAACTCGTTAATTTGCCGATACGTTTCCCATCTAATGTGATATCGGCAGGAGTTGCCACAAATGCTGATAAATCAAGTGCAACAATCGTTTTTGCTAGTTGTTCACGGCTGTCCATCCGTGCAATAATTTCTTGCCCCGTGTAACACCCTTTAGCGAAATTAACTTCATCCCATAAGCCCACTTCCAGCGGAATATAATCCGCATTGAGTTCAGGTCGGGCAGGTCGTCCAGCACGGATACGTAAGGTGTTGTAGGTCAATCCACCAGCAGGGACTAAGCCAAATGCTTGCCCCGTATCCATAATTGCTTGATACACATCACGCGCAAATTCTGTTGAAACTACAATTTGCCAATGACTACCACTAACAGCTTTACGTCGCACAGCATAAATAGTTGCATCACCAATGTCAACATGAACGCCATATAGTGCTTTTACATCGTCTGTACGCACGCCAACTGCACCCATTACCGCATCAGCATGAACACCATGAATCCCAAACATACGGGTCATAGGTGTGATGTCTACTAGCCGTGCATCGTCACCGAAGAAAATATTCTTCTGCAAGAATCCACTTAACCACCCATTGCGTCCAGGTTCAGTCAAGATCAGTAGATGGTCATCTCGATTGTACGCTACGATGCGGTCAATAATACGGGCTGTTGGATTCGTAAAGATAGTCGCACGCCCTTCATTAGGAGACATCTCGACCATCTTATTCGTGGACATGCGATTGAGTATTTCATAACGCGAAGCACCGAACAATTGCACGCGACCTTCGTGTGAACGGTCTAAAATCACCGCTTGATTCAAAGCAGCATGATATTCGGCTTCTAAATCACCATAATGCAATGGAATACCATCGGGGGCGAGTGTTGCACCATATTGTTGATGAAGGTCTGTCAAACTCATATCTTATGACTCCTCAGCTTGTCCGAGTCGGCTAGCGATAGCATTGGTCACAATCTTATCGACTTGCTCGACGGCGACGTTCAAATCATCATTGATGATAATGTGTTCACACTTTTCCGAAAAAGGGAATTCAAGGGTTTTAGCACGCTCCAATCGTTGATTGATAATCTGCCAATCCTCATCTGTCGGCGTGCGTTGTAAACGATGTATCATCCGTTCTTTCAGAGTGTCGAGTTGTTCTTCCTGCGTTTTACCAGGGACAGTCACATAGATGACCACCGTATCCTCAACATAATTATCGAGGACAACTTCTGCACCACGCACTTCAATATCAGCAATGAGATGTTTGCCAACATCCAATACAGAGGCAACACTTTCGCGTGGAATCCCATAAAATTTACCAGGTGTGACTTCTTGATATTCGAGCAACTCATCTTGCTCAATCATCTGACGAAAACGGTCTTGTGATACAAAAATACGTTCACGCCCTTGTTTTTCGCCTGGGCGCATGGCGCGTGTTGTGGCGGTTGCCAATTGTTGAATCTCAGGATGACGCTCCATGATGATTTTCATCAAGGTATTTTTACCAGTCCCCCCTGGACCTACAAACACAAAGAATAAGCCTCTGCTTGTTGTCATGCACTGTCCTCATCGTTTTCTCGCTATCCTAATTGAGTCAGTTTAGCATCTTGTTAAGACTAAGACCACGTTCAATCAAGAAATGTCATATCGACTGCCACTAGGAAAATGCACAACCTTTCGGCACACTACCACCCTATTTTCAAACGAAATAAGGAGTGCCTTTAGTGAGCGCACAAATCATAGATGGTCGCCAAGTAGCCAGCCGTATCCAAGATGAAATTCGTGAAGAGGTCACAGCATTTAAAGATAAGCATGGCATTGTTCCAGGGTTGGCTGTTCTCTTAGTGGGGGATGACCCTGCCTCTGCGATGTACGTCCGCATGAAAGGGCGACGCTGTGAAAGTGTTGGTATGAATTCCTTTACCAACATTCTCCCCGCCGATGCTTCCCAAAATGATGTTCTGAATGCTGTTCGTGCTTATAATGACGACCCTGCTGTGCATGGCATACTCGTCCAACTGCCTATGCCCGACCACATTGACGAAGAAACCATCCTCAAAGAAGTGAGCCTTGCCAAAGATGTCGATGGCTTTCACCCCATCAATATCGGCGCACTTGCCATGAAAGGGCGTACGCCCACTTTTACCCCTGCAACGCCAACAGGGTGTATGACATTAATTGCTGAATCAGGCGTAGATGTATCTGGTAAAAAAGCGGTTGTGCTGGGACGGAGCAACATCGTCGGGATGCCAATGGCTCTCATGCTCAATAATGCTAATGCCACCGTGACCATCGTTCATAGTCGCACCCCCAATGCCCCTGAAATTATCAAATCAGCCGATATTCTGATTGCTGCCATCGGTAGACCAGAATATGTCAAAGCTGAGTGGCTCAAAGAAGGTGCAGTTGTCATTGATGTCGGCACGAATCGCGTTGATGCTCCCGAAACCGAACGTGGCTATAAATGGGTCGGTGATGTCGATTTTGAAGAAGCCAAAGAAGTTGCCTCAGCCATTACCATTGTTCCTGGTGGGGTCGGACCTCTGACAATTGCCTCCCTCATCCAAAACACGATGAAAGCCGCCAAAATGTCCGTCGGCGAACTTAGTTGAGGGACTTTCGCATGATGAGGATGGTATTTCTACCGTCCTCATAGTTTTATTGTGGACTAGGACATCTGTTGTAACACAACTCAATAGATTGAAATGCTACTCGTCTATATCTAGGATAGACAATAGTCGCTTGGCGCAAAATCGAGTTTCCTCATCATTATGATATAATGCAATATCTCTGAAAATTGCTTGACCCTTTTTTATGTCTAAAAGTGTAGCTATACCCACAGCCTTGTATTCTTCATACTTGAGCGCAGTCTTCGCGTCAAATGCGAAATCTGTTAAAACACCAATTATGCGGTCTTTTTCAAGCATCTCAGGCTCATTCAAGAGAGATATGAAATACTCTATTAGCTCAGGTGTCACACCAGTTATTGCACGAAGATAATGCTGAAACAATGTTTCATAAGCCTCATCTCGCTCTTGCTCGTTATTTGAACTGACTTTACGTATGCTCGCAGACAAATCAGGAAAACCATGACTTTGCCAATTGATTCTACTGAGTTTATCCATATTCGGAATCAAACTTTCTATTGTATTGCCGTATTTTTAATAACTACTGCCACATCCGACGCAACTCAGGCAATACTTGCTGACCGATGATGTTCAAACCATCTTTTGCTGATGTTAGCCCATGAGGTGTCCCATATTCCACGCGACTAGCCCCTGCATCGAATAACGCATTTCCTTGTCGGACAAGGTCATCAGCATTGCCAGAGAATGCAAATTTATCCAACAAATCATCGGAAATCATCCCCGATGCACCGTCCCAATCACCTTGATTAACTAACTCTCCCAATCGTGTTGCAAAGTCAGGCTCAATCTCAATTGTTGGGTCAAGATTCGCTACCACAGGCAAATATAACGCTACTTGCCGACGCGCTTCCGCACGCGCTAGCTCACGGTCATCATCAGCAACACAAACCGCACCAATCACCACACCAACGCTACCTCGCTTTCGATTCACTTTATCTTCACCGACAGCAATATAATCCGCAATTACAGGTACAACATCAGGATTCGTCGAGCCACCAATCTTGACCTCATCAGCCAATTCACCAGCAATCGCACACAATTTTTTGCCCCACGTCCCAATCAGAATGGGAATTTTCTGCTCAGGCACAGGATAGGGTGCGATGACATGCTCAGCAATCTGGAAGGCTTTGCCATCATAACCACCACTCTCACCAGCGAGTAACTGTTGCACAATTTCGACACTTTCACGAATCGCCACTAATGCAGGTTTTTTCTCAGTGATACCGTGCGATTCTAACCATGCTCCACGCGCAATCCCTAGATACGTCCCAGCTTGTGCGACATCAGCTAGTAAAGCTGCTTCTGCTGCAATATCAATCGGATGAATCCGTGACGGCGATACAGCCGCAATCCCAATCCGACTTTTCGTAATATGCTGTGCCATCAACAACAAGGGCGAAAATCCTTGATGATAGGGTGCATCACAATAGACACTTACTGCATCAAACTCAAAGTCATTGACGAATTTCGCTAGCTCAATATATTCCGATGCTCGTTTATCTGTCTGGAAAGCAACACTAATTTCACGTTTCATGTTAAGTCATCGCTATCTAATTGCTGTTTGCCAATCCGTTCAATCGTCATGATGAGTTGTTCTTCAGGGTCAGGGCACACCACCTGTGAATCCTTACTGAGCCAATCATTTTCTGATAGCTCTCGTTGTTTAGCTGCAATCAATGGAATCACACTATTCAGCGCATACATACAAAAATGCTTGCCCTCTGGAATGCGTAACTTGCTACTTTCAGTAATTTCAAAATAATCTCCGACAGCCATCCCACAAACGCTGTCTCCACGTATCTCATCCACCGTCACACGAATATCATATAATTCAAAGAAACTAGGCATACACTTATCTTCAAAAGTTTAGGTCAATAATGCGCCGATTGTACCATCAGAAAAGCATTAACATCAAAATGCGATGGTGTAAAAACTTGCTGATGACCGCCTCAATGCGCTTTCATAGTAGATGTCAAGCGAATAAAGGAAAGATACCGATGACAATTCATATCCTAGAACGGTCTACGATAAGTGCTCTGCAACATATCCTCAAAAAACATGACATTGCCTTACCTGATGGATTCTTAAATGATGCGCTCATGACCATGATTCAATCGTTGATGGAAATTGAAGTCTCCCAATCAATAGATGCCTCGCGCTATGAACGCAATGGTACACGACGCGCTTATCGCAATGGCTACCGTGAGTCAGGTTGGCACATTCATGGCGAAAATCTTGTCCTACGCATTCCAAAATTACGCAGTGGCACATACTATCCGTCATTCTTGGATAGCAATCACGCAACACAAGCCATCTTATCAACGATTTTACAAAGCTATCTGCATCATGTTTCTTATCAAACACTATCCGACTTGCTTGACACCATCGGTTTAGAAGCACATCCATCGCAGATTGCCACCCTAGAAGAAACACTCTATGACCTCATCGAAAATCATCGTCAGCGTGATTTGTCTCCATCGTCTATCCAGCTTGACATCATCCCTGTAGATGATAACGGACGCAAACGCTATCTTGCTTATGCCTTCGACGAGGATGAATTGCTCCACCATGACATCATCTCCGAAGCCGACGATGAATTTTGGCGAGATTTTGTCCGTCGTTTGGATGGGCGCATCATACATGGTGTCGAATATGTCATCGTCAGCCGTGTTCATACTGTTGTCCGCTACGCCCGAACTACATCACCAAATATGGCACTCGTTGCCTGACTTATGTAGAGGCTTGCTGATATTCATCACAGGTTGGATATGGGGATAATTTGTCTCCAATAAGTCTCTTTGCAAGTCCCCATCTCTATAGTGAAGCGTGATGGAGAGGGGGATTTAGGGGGTGAGGTTTATTTTCTGCGCTTAATTTTAAATTGCATCAGCACCTCAGATAATCTTAAGGAGAATCAATTATGCAAATGCTCACAGTCCCAATGGTCGTCGAAGCAGGTGAACGTGTCGAACGCGCTTACGACATTTACTCGCTTTTGCTCAAAAATCGCATTGTGATGTTGGGGACACAAGTCAATTCCGCGAGTGCTAATCTCATCGTCGCGCAATTACTGTTCCTTGACCGTGAAGATAATGACCGTCGTATCCAAATGTATATCAACTCCCCAGGGGGCGAGGTCTACGCAGGGATGGCAATTTACGATGCTATGCAAGAAGTTAATGCGCCCGTTAGCACCGTTTCAGTCGGCATGACAGCTAGTTTCGGTACGGTTGTCCTTGCAGCAGGGGAAAGCAGTATGCGCCATTCATTGCCTCACAGCACCATTCACATGCACCAACCTTTAGGTGGTACACAAGGGCAAGTCAGCGATATGCAGATTACTGTTGACCACTTTCAGTTCCTCAAAGAAGAACTCATTGATATTTTTGTCAAGCACACAGGGCAAGACCCCGAACGTCTTGAACGTGATATGGATAGAGATTTTTATATGAATCCGCAACAAGCCCTTGAATACGGTCTCATAGATGAAGTCCTCACTCGCAAAGAGTTAGATGAGAAATAAGCCTCCACATTGAGCATCATCGCATAACACGTTACACTGTTGCCGATATGAACCAATCAAGTGAACGTGTTATGGCTTTTCTTGCAAAACACAATCGAGAAATCATTGTAGGGGACGACCTATGTGTCGTTCCGAACCTAATGCCAAATTGCTATTGCAAGCAACTTAATAATTCAGTAAACGGCGACCTGAAATGAGCTTTATGCGACTCGGCACGCGCATTGCCGTCATTGATGACGATGACCGAATTTTGCTCTCCAAACGCGGTGACTTTGGCATATGGGCTTTACCAGGCGGACGAGTCGATAGTGGCGAATTGCTAATGCAGTCTGCTGTGCGCGAAGTCCGCGAAGAAACAGGCTTACAAGTTGAAATTGTGCGAGCCGTTGGCTTATATTATCAACAGGGACGCTCACGCATGAATGTCCTCTATCGTGCGAAGCCTGTGGGCGGCGATTTATTCACCAGCACCGATGAAACCCTCGATAATCGTTTTTTCTCCCGTGATGAAATCCCACAAGACTTATTCGGACAATTCTACATTGACCACGCCTACACTGACGAAATCTATTGCTACACAGTCAAAACCTCACAATGGGAATTGCTCAAAATTGACCTTAAACTGCGCTGGCGATGGCTTCAAAATTTACTTGCAGGTCGCCCTGAACCCAAATTCAATCAATTCACTGTCAGAGCCGTTGCGCTTATCTGGGATAATGGCAAAATTTACGTGAAAAATGGTATCCTACCGACAATTCACAGTGACGGTCAACGCTCACTCACTGACGATTTATCGCGCTATCTTGGTTATAAAATCAAATGGCAGTGGGTCGGTGTTTGGCAAGAAACAACAACCGATTCGCTAGAATTTGTCTTTCATGCAGAATATGCTATGCCTGATGGACAGTGGCTTGCCCCCCACGAATTTGATGATAGATATCAAAAATATAGTCAACCAACAGATGAGGTCTGGCAATTGTCATCATGAGTCAACACAATAACTTTATCCGTGAATGTATTCGCCTTGCTGAACAAGCCAAAGCCAATGGGAATCACCCTTTTGGTTCGGTACTTGTTCACGATGGCGAGATTATCTTACGTGCTCAAAATGGTGTTAATACTTATAATGACCTTGGACATCATCCCGAAAGCATCATTGCACGAACGGCTGCTTCTAAATACGACCCAGAATTTCTCGCAGACTGTACGCTCTACACCAGCACCGAACCATGTGCGATGTGTACAGGGGCAATTTATTGGTCAGGGATTGGACGGGTTGTATTTGCCTGTAGTGTCCAAAAATTGGCAGAATTTACATCAGATAGTCTGAGCATTACTTGTGCCGAAATTTTGTCTCATGGTGACCATGCTGTTGAGGTCATCGGACACATTCTTGAAGAGGAAGCTGCCCAAGTGCATGTTGATTTCTGGGATACTTAATCTCAATATTTTACAATTCGCTACCATGTCCAACTTTGGGAAACTCTATGTCAATCATTGAACAAATCCAATCAAAAATTACTGATCACCGTGAAGATATGCTAACGTTCTTCCGTGAGATTGTTGCTATCCCTAGCACAGATAGTGACATTGGCGCAGTTGGTAAACGGGTCGAAGCTGAACTCCATAAACTCAATTACGATGCTGTTTGGTGGGATAAAATGGGCTGTATCGTCGGACGCATTGGCGATGAAGATGCCGATTATCACTTGCTCTACGATAGCCATCTGGATACCGTTGGCATTGGCGACCCTGACGAGTGGGATTGGCATCCATTTGAAGGCAAAACTGAAGATGGCACACTCTTTGCGCGTGGTGCATGTGATGAAAAAGCAAGTACACCAGGGATGCTCTACGGACTTGCCTTTGCACGAGATTTAGGGCTTATCCCTGATAACATGGCGGTCTATTACTTCGGCAATATCGAAGAAGTCAACGAAGGGGCATCCGCCAACGCTTTCGTCATGACAGAAGGCATTCGCCCTGATTTTGTTGTTGTCGGTGAACCAACCAATCTGAACATTGCGCGTGGTCAAAAAGGGCGAGTGGAGTATCAAATCGTTGCGAAGGGTAAAAGCGCACACGCTGCTAGCAATCATCTCGGAGATAATGCCCTCTATAAGTTGCTCCCAATCGTCGACAAAATCAGACAATCGCAAGATAGTCTCCCAAGTGATGATTTTCTTGGTGATGCTAAAATCACAGTGACCAGTGTCGAAGTCAATGCAGGAAGCCGAAATGTCGTGCCGAGTCTCGCAACTGCTTATGTAGACCGTCGCTTGACGCTAGGTGAAGATGCTTACGAAGAATTAGACCGCCTTAGAAATCTCGTTGGTGACCGTGACGACATTACTATTACCATTCCCGAATTTGACGAACCAAGCTACACAGGTTTCATCTTTCCGTTAGAGATGGTCTACCCGACATGGTTGCTAGAAGAAGATCATCCCTTTGTGCAAGCAAGTCTCTCGACAGCGCACGACCTCGGCATGACACCCGACATCACAAAATGGGATTTTTCTACTAATGGTATTTATTGGGCTGGTAAAGCCAATATCCCAACGGTTGGCTTCGGACCTGGTGAAGAACAATATGCCCACACAGTTCTTGACCAAGTCCGTTTGGAAGATGTCGTAAACGCCACAGCGTGGTATGCTCTATTACCAACAAAATTAAAAGGATTATTATTATGAATGATAAATCACCATTTACAGGCTCGCGTTTTGCTGGTGGCAATTGGGATAACGGCTTTGACCTCCACTTTCATCGACAAGGTGAGACAGTCGTTGCTCAATTTAGTTTTAAAGAACATCATCAAGGACCACCAAATATTGCACACGGGGGTGCAATCGCTGCCCTCATTGATGAATCTATGACAGTCGCAACCTTTGTTTTTGACCTTCAACCTGCTTATACCGTCAATTTGGATATTAATTACCGCTCACCAATCCATATCGGTGATTCTATTCGTATTTCGGCGCATATCGTCAATGTTGATGGTCGCAAAGTCTATCTCAAATCAGAAATTTTATTGCCGAATGATACACTTGCCACCGAAGCTGATGGCTTGTTCCTGCGAATCTAATGGAGTGATTTAATGCCCCGTCTATCTCGCTTCACAGGAACACGATTTCTCTGTGCAGAACCTCCTGCGGGTTTTGGAATTCGTTTTTATGTAGCGGATGATAAGTCTGTATACGCTCATACAACATTCGGTGATAGCAAAGAAGGTGGGGTTGGCATTCTACACGGTGGTGCAATCTCTGCTGTACTCGATGAAGCGATGGGCACAGCTTGCTATGAGGCACATTCGGCTGGCTACACAGCGACCATGACCTATCACTTTGCCTCACACATCCCACTGCATCAGAAAATCACGATTCGCGCATGGGTCAACAAAATCGATGGTAAGAAGATGTACAGCCAATGTAGTGCCACACTCGCTGATGGCACAGTTGCCGTTACAGGAGAAGGCTTGTTCATTGCCTCCGCATCCCTCCAAAAACTGATTGTGTCCAACCCTTACATCCCCGAAAATGAGTAAATTATAAATAAACGGACTATAGTCCGTTTAATGCGTAAGATTTGATTGTATTGTGCAGTCTATAGCATGTATCGTCAAACACACTAGGATAGAAAACTATGAAAATTCAAGGATTGCACCACATCACACTAGTTTCATCAGATGCTCAACGCACAGTTGATTTCTATGTCAAAGTGCTAGGCTTACGTCTGGTCAAGCAAACAGTCAACTTTGATGACCCAACTGCCTATCATCTCTACTTTGGTGATGCGATGGGTACACCAGGGAGCGCAATCACATTCTTTGAGTGGAAACACGCGTCAAAGGGTCATCCTGGTATCGGTGGGACACATCATGTTGCCTTGAGCGTTCAAGATTACAACGGCTTGCTCAAATGGAAGCGTCGCCTAACGGATTTGGGCATTACCGTACATGGACCTTATGACCGTCATTACTTCAAGAGCATCTACTTGCGTGACCCTGATGGTGTCATCCTTGAAATTGCAACGATGGGTCCAGGTTTCGCAGTCGATGAAGATGCAGATGCGTTGGGACAGTTACATTTACCACCGCCCGAAGCAATGATGAAAGCTAACCGTGATGAAGCACACATTCAGTCGCTCACATGGGCTGACCCTGTGCCTGCTATCACTGCTGACATGGCACTCATGTACGGAATGCACCACATCACAGCTATTGGCACAAACATTGATGCAACCAATGCCTTCTTCACTGATGTGCTTGGCTTGCAACGGGTCAAAAAGACGGATAATTTCGATGACCCCAATAGTGCACATTGGTATTGGGGTGTTGATAACGGCAAGGCAGGGACACTCATCACCTACTTTGAGCGTAAAGCTGGCTCAGCCCGTCGTGCAGTCATGGGCTACGGACAAACCCATCACTATGCGTTTGCTGTCGAAGACGAAACCGAACAAGAAGAATGGCGCAAACGTCTGATGAGTGCAGGGTATCGCGTGTCACCTATCATGGATAGAGACTATTTCCGTAGTATCTATACCAATGACCCTGATGGACACATTGTTGAACTAGCAACCAATGGACCAGGTTTCCCTGTCGATGAACCAGTAGACCAACTTGGACAGTCATTGCAATTACCAAAATGGCTAGAGCAACACCGTGCATCGATTGAAAATGCCCTGACACCATTAGTCGTACCTGACTGGACAAATCCACTCGAAACGGAGGAAGCATAAGTGACAGCACAACAAATTCACGAAACACAGCCACTTTTGCAAACAGGCACACCCTTAGAGGATGCCAAAGTAGCAATGATTATGATACATGGTCGTGGTGACTCTGCACGAGGTATTCTAGGTTTATCTGCTTCATTCGCTGAAACAGAAGGTGTGGCTTTCATAGCACCGAATGCTTCTGGACAAACATGGTATCCGAATCGCTTCATTGCACCGCGCGAAGCCAACGAACCACATCTGTCATCAGCACTCAATACACTTAACGGTGTGCTGGAAACAGTTGCAGACGTAGGCATCCCACCAGAAAAAACCGTGATTCTTGGGTTCTCACAAGGAGCATGTCTGGCAACAGAAGTTGCTGCTCGTAATCCTAAAACCTATGGTGGTGTAGTGGCTTTGAGTGGTGGTCTAATCGGTGCTGAGGGTGAACTCAAAGGCTATGAAGGCTCACTTGATGGCACGCCTGTTTTCCTCGGCTGTAGCGATGTTGATTTCCACATTCCAGTCGAACGAGTTCATGAAACGCGAGACATCATGACCAAACTCGGCGCAACAGTCGATGAACGTATCTACGAAGGCATGGGACACACCATCAATCAAGACGAAATTGATGCCGTCAATACCATGCTCAAAAATCTGCTCTAACACAACCAGTGGGTGATTCAGGACGAATTACCCACCTCGCTTTGTTCATCTATATTTTCATTCATCCACCAAAGTGATATGCTAATCTCATATTGATCAATTCAAGTGGATAATGAGGTTCACTACCGATGACTGAAACTCAACGAATTCTTTATATTGACGATAACCAAGACCATCTCCTAATTGTGCAAGCCATGCTCAAGCGTGAAGGATATGAGTGTGTGACGATGTCAAATCCCCTCAAAGGCTTAGAAGAAGCTCGCTCGGGTGATTATCAATTGCTCTTATTGGATATTCAGATGCCACAAGTCAATGGCATTGATATGATGGAACACCTCAGAGAAAAACAGCAAGAAACAGGCTTGCGAATCGTTGCGATTACCGCCGATAGCACTGTCTTTTCGGGCAAAAATCCTTACGAAATTGGCTTCGATGCTCATTTATCGAAACCCATCATGCCAATGGATTTATCACGCACCGTCAAATCACTGCTCACAGCCCCCACAGACTAATGATTCTGCCAGATGTCTTGCAAGTGAGTTTACATCTGGTCTTTTGTGGCACCGCAGCCAGTACCAAGTCAGCAGAAGTCGGTGCCTATTATGCCAACCCCACCAATTACTTTTGGCGAACCCTACACAAGGTCGGATTAACACCGCATCAACTCACTCCAACCGATTTCCGCCAGTTATTTATCTACCGTATCGGCTTAACAGACATCGCCAAACATGCCATTGGCAATGATAGTGTCTTGTCACAATCAGATTTTGACGCTGACGCACTACGCCAAAAAATCGAACGATACCAACCTCAGATACTCGCTTTCACCAGCAAACGAGGCGCATCAGCCTTCCTCAAGCAACCTACAGGCAAAATTAGCTATGGTCAACAATCTGAGACAGTCGGTGACACGAAGTTGTGGGTCTTACCCTCACCGAGTGGCTCAGCCCGTCGCTATTGGGATATATCCATCTGGCAAAACTTAGCCGATACTGTAGGCAATTTGCCTAAATCAATTAACCAGTAATGACACTGAATCATCGTCTAATTTATCTGAATTTTTCGCTCTAAGATGCTTGCTGTGAGTATTATTGCGGTAATTATTCAGTTCGATAAAGCCTTGGTGTGAACTACTTTAAGTCCCCCTCTCTATAGCGAGGCGTGATGGAGAGGGGGATTTAGGGGATGAGGTTTATTTCCCTTTTGGTAACACACACTTCACCACAAGGCATAACAACCAACAAAGGTCTCATCATGATTGAAAAATTAGCGATTGTTGCCATCGGAGGTAACTCACTCATTGCCGATGCCTCCAAGCCCGACCTAGAACATCAATGGGATGCTGTCCGTGAAACTGCGCGTCATCTGGCACAGATGGTTGCTAATGGATGGCACATTGTTATCACACATGGCAACGGACCACAGGTTGGCTATGCTATGCGCCGCGCTGAAATTGCCCAGCAACAAGGTATCCATAATCCGCCCTTAGATTCCCTTGTTGCTGATACACAAGGGAGCATTGGCTATATGATTCAGCAAGCGATGGATAACTCGCTACGTCGTTTAGGCATTAACCGCACTTGCGCTACCATCGTCACCCAAATTCGTGTCGATGTCGATGACCCTGATTTTGAGCACCCGTCAAAACCTGTCGGCGCATTCATGACCGAAACTGAAGCGACTCAACGTCGAGAACAAGATGGTTGGCACGTCATGAACGATGCAGGGCGCGGTTGGCGACGACTCGTTCCATCTCCTAAACCACGCGCCATCCAAGAGATTAACGCGATTCAAGCCCTCATGCTCAGTGGCTATGTCGTCATAGCAGGTGGTGGCGGAGGCATCCCTGTCATTCGCACTGATGTTGGCAGTCTACGCGGAGTCGAAGCCGTCATTGACAAAGACCGCGCCAGTAGCCTATTAGCACAACAATTGCGTGCCGATTTACTGCTCATTTCGACAGGTATTGAAAAAGTTGCCCTCAATTTCGGTCATTCTGACCAGCACGACCTCGACACCATCACCCTATCAGAGGCACAACAATACATCATAGACGGACAATTCCCAGCAGGGAGTATGCTCCCAAAAATCGAAGCCTCAGTCGAATTTGTGCGTAACGGCGGACCCCAAGCCATCATCACCAATCCACAGAATCTCACACGCGCCCTCATCGGCGAGACAGGCACACGCATCATTCCAAGCTAAATAAATTTTGCTATCAAGGAATCGTAAATACAGCCAACACTTTTTCGCCACGTTTGCTGTTGAAGAGGGTATAATCTGTGCGCTCAGTATGTGTTAGGGGAATCTTGCTGGCATCGAATGTCACAATGCGTTGATTAGTGACAGCGACATACTGCTGATTATCTTGGTAGGGGAGTGCCACAATCGGTGTCGCACGCTGGACGAGTTTACTACCATTGCTATTCATCTCGCTCATGATGTTTACATCGCTGATGTAAACGCGCTTGGCATAACCACTCTGCGTCACGATGAGAACTTCATCCTGTTCATGACCTGCAACCATCCCAATCATGTTACCACTCATCGGCACAGTGATGAGGCGATTATCGCGCAATGGTAACTCAGAAGCTAAAATGCGTGTGGCACGTCCTGCATGAGTAAACGTCACCAAATACTCATCCTCATTCGCCCCAACGAGAAATGCTGGGTAACCACGTTTGCGCTCAATGGCGTAGGGTGTTGAGCGATCCATTTTGGCTAGCAATCGCTCACCGAAGAATTTCTGCGTATACCCTAGCGAACTAATCACTGTTACAAAATCTTTGTCCGCGATAGTCTCCCAGCGCATGATGCTGTAGACATGTTCTTTACTGAAATCATCTCGCCGATAACCTTCTAAATCCTCAACGTGCAAGTCACTCTCATGTAGGTCAGCTAAATCACCCACCAGCTTCACATGACAGATAAAGTCACTAGTCATCAGGACAACTTTTTGATTAGCTGACATCGCATGAACAAAGCTACCATCGTCCAAATTATCAATCTGTTCTGGAATTGTGTCTACATACTTGGCACTCAACAATTGCTCGGTATCGCGTGTCAATAACACTGTCGATTGTTGCTTGCCTTGTCCTGATGTTTCCTGCACATCGATAATGCGTTTCACCACATGCAAATCAACCGTTGGGATGCCGTTTTTTTGCTTGTCACGCATTGACCGTGACCCGACATAATCATTGACGTGATAAGCGGTTAAATCAGATAATCCTTGCTCAATTTGATGTCCAATCACACCGAGTCCGCTAGTTACACTGCCAAAGGCATCAATATCACGAACCTTATCAGCCCCAAATCGGTTCTGTAACAATTCCACAAAAACAGGTATCTGCGATGACCCCCCTGTGCGAATCACAGCATCAATGTCGTCGTCAGCTAAGCCAGCCATCGTTAACACATCATCTAAGCGTTCTTCAATCGCTTTTACATCACTACGGATTAACTTCTCGAATTCACGGCGCGTAATCGAATCAAACACACGGAAATCATCGCCTTGCATATCAATCCGTGTCATTGTCCTATCCGATAACTGCCGTTTCGCACCCTCTGCCACATCAAACATCCGCAAGCCATAGTGCCCTGTAATTAGTTTGCGTAAATTTTGAATCTTAAAACGTTGTTTTGATGTGGCTTCAATCTGCTTGAGGCGTTCCATGGTGTTCAAATCTTGCAAAGTGAGTAATGTCTGCCAATCGCTAAAGGCATCGAAGAAACTCTGAGGCATTTCTAGCTCTGTATTGCCCGAAACATAAGTTGTACCTTCTCCAAAATGCCTTGGGAATTTCGCTCGCACGATGCGCTGGTCAAAAATATCCCCCGCAATCGGAATACCGCCGTTGGCTATTACTTGGCGTGTTTCTGGATTGCCGACACGCACAATGCTTAAATCAAGTGTCCCACCGCCAAAGTCAAAAATCAGCACATTCTGTTCTTCACTGATGCCCATCTCATAATAATAGGCGGCTGCAATCGGCTCATATTGCAGATAGACTGTTGTATAACCTGCGCTAAAAGCTGCTTGTATCATCCGTTCTTTAGCGAACTCATTCTGCTGAGGGTCATCGCTATAACGCACAGGTCGCCCAAAGACAACCGTATCAATCTCATGCTGTAGATGCTGTTCTGCGCGTTGCTTCGTCACATATAAATACGTAGCGATAATGTCTTCTAGGAAAAAATACTGGCTACCTACAACCGTCCCCACGTAATTCGGTGATGATAAGCCCATTTTGAAGGATAAAAATAAGCGTCCTGGCGAATAAATATCTTTATCAACATACACATCGCGGTAAAACGTCGGTAACTCTGCGAATGTTTGCTCAATTTCACCGACCCATACTTTTTCAATCTTCGATGGACGATTTAGATTTTGCTCGTAATAAACAGTGGTGGCATCTTTGCCAATATGAACTGCACGGTCATTGGTGATGTAGAGGGCAGTGCGAGCGACAGTTGCATTGCGATTGCTTTCATCCAGTGGAATGAGCCGAAGTTGCTCGCCATCGTAAACAGACATGCCAGAATTCGTCGTGCCGAAATCCATGCCGATAATCACAGCAATCTCCTTTGCTTGATTTATTCGATTAAAACAAGAGGAACTGATGAGTATAGAAGGGGTCAGGAGAGTTTGCAAGGTGTGATTTGGTGTCTATTCACAAATTCATCTGCGTAGGGGCGTAGCTGTGTCTGCGCCCGATGTGGATGACATTCGACGTATCCGTCACTAATATTTTGATTGATTGCTAATTTATGGAAAGTCATCAGTAGCGTTTTAGCAACTTTTATACAAGTGCGGTATCCTTTTGAGAAAACAGGAAAACACACTCAATGCTATCTGACCCTGAAAACTTGGAATATCTCAAATTACATAGTCTTGTCGATTTTTCAAGTAAACTAGTCCTTGAAATTGGCTCAGGGGATGGTCGCTTGACAGAGTTATATCACGATGTCGCACAGTCGATTGTTGGCATTGATTTAGATTTCGACGACCTCCAAATTGCTCAAGAAGATGCACTCGATAATGTGAATTTGTTGATGGCAAATGCTTTCATACTGCCTGTTCGCATTAATACGATGGATGTTGTGCTATTCGCACGCGCCCTATGATGTATCACACAATCGGGTATGGTTCATGCCCTCACAGAAGCATGGCGTGTCCTCAAACCTGATGGTCTGCTGATTGATTTGCGTCCCATACGCTCCAATCAAGAAATTCTGCTTACCACAGATGACAATTCTCAGCATATTGCATACTACACCGATGCCTATCGTCACCAAAATGACCTTTCAGCGAACGATGCTATCGAAACAGCTTTATCCGAGAACTTATTCGCTTATCAATCACAAGCTGACTTTCCATTCATTCGCCACTTTGATACAGCACAGGAATTCCGCGATTACTGCGCCAATCGATACCCACCTCTAACCATATCAGATGCTATTTTTGACCAACTCGCACCTGCCGATACAAGCCCCGAAATTCAAGTTACATTTACTACAAAGAACTCCCTCAAGTGCTATCAACGACTCAATCTAGCATAAATTGACGGTACTTTGGAACTGTTTTGTCAGTCAAAGCGTCAATTATGGTGTATAACTAAAGATAAATTATGATGTAATGTGAATTGCAATGGTTAACCATCATCAACTCAATGTGTGTAGTCCTATGGTTTCAAATGATAGTCAAGTACAATACGTGCCGTATCTTTTAGGTGATGAATGTGTTACTGCACATAGTTCTGAAGAAATCAAAAGTAATATGAATCCGACTTACTCAATCGTTGCACCTGTTTACAACGAAGCAGGGAATCTCAGAGATTTTTATAAACGTGTTGCCGATACCATGAACGCGACTGATGGCACATGGGAACTTGTTCTCGTTAATGATGGCAGCCGTGATGAATCCTTAGCCGTCATGCGCGACCTTGCTACAGATGATAGCCATGTTAAGTATGTCAATTTTGCGCGTAATTTTGGGCATCAAACCGCCGTCACTGCGGGCGTGGACTACGCTACGGGTGATGCTGTTGTTCTCATTGATTCTGATTTACAAGATCCTCCCGAAGTCATTCCTGATTTAATCGCCGAATGGCAAAATGGCTATGATGTCGTCTATGCAGTACGTGCTGAACGCAAAGGCGAAAGTTGGTTTAAACTGACCACAGCGAACTTGTTCTATCGTGTTCTCTATCGCATCACAGATGTCGATATTCCACTTGATACGGGCGATTTTCGCTTGATGGATAGACGAGTCGCTGATGTTCTGCGCCAAATGCGTGAACATAACCGCTTCATCCGAGGCATGACCAGTTGGGCAGGCTTCAAACAAACAGGCGTTGATTATGTTCGTCAACCACGTCAATCAGGCGAAACCAATTATCCACTGAGTAAAATGCTCGGTTTTGCTCTAGATGCAGTGACAGGATTTTCATTCTTTCCTGTGCAAGTCATGGCATACGTTGCGGCAGTTTTAGCACTGCTAGCAATTATCATTGCGATTGTTATCTCAGCCTTGCGCTTAACCATGGGAACGAGCTTTTTCGGCGGACAAGCAACGACAATTGTCTTATTATTACTACTCAGTTCGTTTCAACTATTTTTCTTATTCATCATGGGGCAATACATCGCCCGTATTTACGACGAAACACGCAGTCGTCCGCTTTATGTGGTAGCGGATACAGGTGGCTTTGCTGATGACCGTCAAATCACACCCCGTCAGCAACCACCACCGCCATATATCGTCGCCGATACAGGTGGTTTTCAAACACAAACCAGCATCCCAGAAGGGGCAGTCGAACAGGGGGACTGACCAATCATGACGAACAACATGCTAGAACAAGTAACACGCTACAACGACTTGGTACAGCAATATCATGACTTAGATGAGCAAATTGATACCTTGCTTGAAGTGCATCATGGACACAGCGAGAATATGACGGATAGCATACGTCAGACCTATCGCAATCTAGCACGCCAACGCGATGACATTCAGAATCAAATGCGCGAAATGGAACAAATCCTCTTCGCAGAGTAATTGTGATTACAATCCGCACCTGCTATCATCAATATGACTATATGTGGGTAGCGGAGTAACAATTGTGTTCCCTGATGACCGCGTACTGATTGGTATCATCAACCGCAAAACAGATTTAAAGCACTTGCTAAACCATCATTGGTATCGCATCCCTCGACAGCAGATGCCAGATGGCATTTATGCTGAATATATTGCATTCTTCCTGAGTGGAACAGCCGCTAACTCGCGCGACGAAAGTGGCGTGTATTATTTTGCACGTCGGCATGGTTTGGAACTAGCATACCGCAAAGATTTATTGCCTAACGAACGCTCGAAAAAAGCACTTATCCGTGCTGATGATGTCTACTACAAAGTGCAATTTGAGACCATCAGCGAAAAAACACCGCCTATCACCAATCCCACCAAACGACGCTTCGCCTTTATCTTCACCACATGGGATAGGTTCGTCAATGCCACCGAAATCCCTAATTTATACAGTACCAATGATTACTACGTTGACCGCATTTATCATGCCTTGCGCGATAAACAAATTCGCCTCAATCGCTATTGGGATGCTCAACGCAAACGTACAGGCTATGGCGCAAATGTACGCATCATCTGCGAAAAAGGAACTGTAACAGGTTATACAGACCAAGATGTGAATGATGAAAACGGAGTCTATCTTGACCAAACACGCCCAACGGATGAAATTTTTGAAGAAATTCGGAGCAAAATGGCGAAACTTGGTGGTCCTATTTATTTGCCTCTTAGCACAACCTTCTAACCACATAGACCAATTGTTGGATTAATATAGCTTGTAATCGTCTTTATGGTTAAAATAGGGTCATATCAAGCATATTTAAAGAGAGAAAAAACTGTGACAGATCAGAATGCACCCCTTATCAAATCAATTGCTATCCTTGGTGGAACAGGTAAAGAAGGGTCTGCACTCGCGCAACGTTGGGCTATCAATGGCTACAAAGTCATTATCGGCTCACGCGATGCAAGCAAAGCCCAAACCACAGCCGAAGAAATCAATCAAGCATTGGATGGCGATTATTTGGTCGGAATGGCAAATGCAGAAGCCACATCAAACGCTGAGATTGTAGTTCTGAGTGTTCCCTACAGTGCCCACGCCAAAACTCTTGAAGGTGTCAAAGAACAACTCACGGACAAGATACTCGTCGATATTACAGCACCGACCCCATATAAAGCCAAAGAAGTCTTCGTTCCAGATGGTCTATCAGCCGCTCAAGAAGCACAAAATTTGCTAGGTGATGATGTCAAGGTAGTGTCAGCCTTCCAGAATGTCGGTCATGCAAAAATCAAAAATCCTGATACCTATGTTGATTGTGATGTCTTGGTCACAGGTGATGATACAGATGCCAAATTAGAAGTGATACAACTCGTGGAAGCAGCAGGGATGCGTGGCATAGATGCAGGACCACTCGCTAACGCTATCGTCGCCGAAACATTGACAGCCACCCTGATATACATCAACAAAAATCTGAAAGTCAAAGGTGCGGGCATACGAATAACGGGGATAGAATAATGTATGATGCGTCCTTCCAAACAATTGCATTACCGAATGTGCCAATGGTCAAAGCTGGCGATGATATTCCACAATTGATACTGGATGGCATTGACCGCATTGGGACAGTCGTCCGTGATGGTGATGTCATCGTCATTGCCAGTAAAATTATTTCAAAATCCGAAGGACGCATGGTGCGCTTGAAAGATGTGCGACCAGGGGAAGAAGCTATTTACGTCGCCTCGGTTGTCGATAAAGACCCCCGTATCGTTGAACTCATCTTGTCCGAAAGTCGCGATATTTCACGGATGCGTCAAGGGGTTCTCATCACAGAACATAATCTTGGTTTCATATCAGCAAATTCAGGCTTAGATGCCTCCAATGTCAATGGCTTCCAAGATAATGTTTTGCTTTTGCCAATCAACCCTGATAAAACCGCCGAAAAAATTCGCCAACGCCTGAAAGACCTTACAGGACAAAAGCTCGCAATCGTCATCACAGATACACATGGCCGTCCGTTTCGCCTAGGCAATGTGGGGATTGCCATTGGTGTCGCGGGGATGCCAGCCGTTTGGGATAGACGTGGTGAGCATGATCTATTTGGGCGTGAGATGGTGGCAACTGTGCTTGGTTACGGTGATATGGTCGCTTCGGTAGCGCATCTTGTTATGGGCGAGGGTGCAGAAGGTTTGCCAATAGTCCTAATTCGAGGCTTGCAATTCCCACAAGAAGAAGGCAGAGCCAGCGATTTAAACCGTCCTTCTAATATGGACTTATATCGCTAGCACAAGCACAGTCAAATGTGTTAACATCTCTCAAATATCTGCATGGTACGGTTATCATAAATTTGCCAAGTCATGAAGAATTTGAGGCGATGCCTGATTTGTCGACCACATCCAATCTAATCACAGCCATCCAATCCAGACGGTCATTGCGCCGTTATCAGCAACAAGCAATTCCGAAAGCATTAATTGAAAAAGTGCTTGATGCTGGCACTTGGGCACCCTCAGCACATAACAGACAACCATGGCGGTTTGCTGTCTTACAAACAACCAATAGTAAAGATACGCTAGCACGTGCGATGGGAAAACGGCTACAAGCAGACCTTGAGCGTGATTATGTGCCACAAGCAGTCATCGAAAAAGAAGTGACGCGCTCGTATGACCGCTTGACATCAGCACCCGTCGTTATTGTGGTCAACTTAACCATGTGCGATATGGATACCTATTCCGATGACCTACGCAACACCAACGAACACATCATGGCAATTCAAAGTGTGGCGATGGCAGGGCAGAATATCTTGCTCGCAGCACACAGTCTAGGATTAGCAGCATGTTGGATGTGTGCGCCCTTATTTTGTCCTGATGTGGTTCAGCAAATCTTGAATCTGCCAGATGATTGGCAACCGCAAGGGATTATCACAATGGGGTATCCAGCACAAGAACGCTCAAAAACACGCGAACCATTAGAAACGAGGATTCTTTGGCGTTAATCACAGAACATAAGATAGTTGTTTTTGTAGGCGGTGTGGGCGGTACAAAACTAGCACTTGGCTTACAGAACATCATCGCCCCAGAAAATCTGACTGTTATCGTCAACACAGGTGATGATTTCTGGCATTATGGTCTACGTATCTGCCCTGATATAGATACCGTACTCTACACACTATCAGGACGTGTGAACCGTGACTTTGGTTGGGGTGTTGCCGATGATTCTACAATCACACTTGATGCACTCAAATCATTAGGGGAATCCCCTTGGTTTCTATTGGGTGACAAAGATATGGCAACGCATCTGTTGCGCTCACATCTGCTTCGTCAAGGACAATCACTAACTGAGATTGTGCAACATCTCGCTCAGAAAATGGGAATCCAATCAACAATCCTGCCGATGACTGATGCCGAAGTGCCAACTATTGTCCATACAGAAACACATGGCACACTTGAATTTCAAGAATATTTTGTCAAACATCGCTGGCAACCTATCGTAACATCTCTAGAATATCACAACAGTCATCAAGCATCACTCACGGACGAAGTTACAAATGCTATCAATTCGGCAGATGTTATCCTATTCGGACCCTCAAATCCTTGGTTATCAATTGCACCTATCCTAGAAGTGTCTGAAATGCGTGCGACATTGTTATCCCGTAACATCCCTCGTATTGCAGTGACACCTATCGTGGAAGGCAAGGCAATCAAAGGTCCTGCAGCAAAATTAATGTCAGAACTCGGCTACGAAGTGTCTGCGCGGAGTGTCGCTGACTTTTATGGTGATGTGATTACAGGCTTTGTCTACGACCAACGCGATACTCACTTTGAATCTTATGACAAAGATAGCGTTGCTTTCGATACAATTATGAAAACGGACGCTGACAAAATACGCCTAATGCGTGAAATTTTAGCTTGGGTAACACAAACGGAGGGGATATGAGCCTGTGGGCAATCATTCCAGTAAAACCATTGAATCGTGCCAAAAGTCGCTTGTCATCGGTGCTGACACCAGAACAACGCGCTCAACTCGCCGAAATGATGTTTCGGCGTATGTTAATGACATTAAGTGGTGTGTCGCAAATTGCAGGAACGCTTGTCATCAGCCGTGATGCCAAAGCATTATCGATTGCGCGCGAACTCGGAGCAAAAACTATCCAAGAACATAACCCATCGGATTTGAATCCTGCGCTAACAGTCGCAACCAGAGTTCTACAGATGTGGCACGCTACCGCAACCTTGATTCTGCCAGCCGATTTACCTTTCATCACGCAAGAGGATGTTGTTAGCATCGCTGAATTGGGTAAATATGGTAAGACAGTGATTCTTGCTACGGACAAAGAACAAGATGGGACAAACGCTATGCTGGTGCGTCCAGCAGGCTTGATTCCCTATGCCTATGGTAAACAGAGCTTCAAACAACATGCAATTTTAGCGCGTTCAGCAGGGGCAGAAGTTAAATTTTACGAATCAAACACTATTGCACTTGATGTTGATGTCCCCGAAGATTTAGAAGAGTTCAATCGTCGTCTTACTGTCGCCGATTATGAAATGTTATCAACATTTTTACCCAATCTGACCACTGAAAGCCCACATACCTTGCTTTAGTTTCAGTGTCTAACTTAGATTTGAGATTTCCCAATGGTAGACCGCGTTGCCCTCTATCTCCAAGATGATTATCCCCTCAAAGAGGCGATTGGCTTTGTTAAATATGCCGAAGCACGCGGTTTTGAAGCCGTCTGGCAAGCGGAATCAGGCTTTGTTCGGGATAGTGTCGTTGCAGTAGCAAGTTATGCAACTGTCACCAACCGCATCAAGATTGGTATCGGCGTTATGAATATTTATACGCGCCATGCAGCCACAATTGCCTCGGAATTACTCACTCTCGATGACCTCGCACCTGATCGCATCGTGTGTGGTTTCGGAGCATGGCATGACGACCTCGCGCAACGTACAGGCATCAATCGTGGTAAATATCTGCTTGCCATGCGTGAAGTGACCACTGTTGTGCGTCAATTGCTGACCCTACAACCCGTTAACCATCGCGGACAATATGTGAGCATCAACAACTTACAACTGACTGTTACCGCAGGACGTAAAGAACCTCGACGAGTACCACTCTATTTCGGAGCAACTGGCTCAAAAATGCTAGCACTCGCTGGTGAAATCGCTGATGGAGTCTTGCTCAATTACATGGTTGCCCCCAAATATAATCAAATGGCACTCGACCAAATCGAAAATGGTCTCAAACAATCAGGACGTTCAATTTACGATATTGACCGACCACAACTCATCATGTGTAGTGTTGATAGTGACCGTCAATTGGCTCTGAATGCCTCGCGCCATATGATTGCACGCTTTATCATCCAACAACCACAATACATGCGCGTCAATGGGATTCCACAACGCTTAATTGACGAAATTACACAGCTTAATGCCTCCCACACAGCACCACTTGCCCAAATTGCGAGGCTTATTCCTGATGATGTCGTACAACTTGTGACCGCATCAGGCACACCTGAGGAAGTCCGCAATAAAGTCCGTGAATACATCCATACAGGGGCGACTTGTCCCGTTCTCTATCCACTCAATCGCAATGTGCGCGGTCTGATTGATGCCTTTGCCTCTGGTTATTCAGCATAGCCCTTGCTATATTGAAAATCTAAATCAACACACAGCACCATAACTGGGTATGACAAGATTCACAATCCATCCGCGTTGGCGATGGCTCATTTTCATTCTAATTGCAGTGATAATACTCATCATCTACACCCTAACTAGCCTCAACGCAGGGCAGGGTAATTTGTTGATGCCTCTTGATGATGTCTACATCCATTTCCAATATGCCCGTCAGATGGCAATTGGTCATCCTTATCAATACAACTTGATTGACCCGCCAACATCAGGTGCGACAAGTTTGTTGTATCCCTATTTGCTCACGGTAGGTTATCTAGTAGGTTTTCAAGGATTATGGCTCGGTCTGTGGGCAATGATACTTGGCACAATCAGCCTCATCATTGCACAATTGACAGTCTATCGCCTCTGTGATGTGCTTGAAGTACCACAGTTGTTAAGCATCATAACAGCGATGACCTTCGGCATCAGTGGAACAATCGCATGGCATTTTATGTCAGGCATGGAAACAGGCATCGCCATCACCCTAACGCTGCTAACATTGCTCTTTGTCATCGAAAAACGCTTGATACCCTTTCTGATAGTCAGCATATTATTGACCATCACTCGTCCCGAAGGGGGCTTAGTTGCTGCTGTTGCTTCTGGAACACTATTCTTGCGCCTTTGGCATGATTACGGCGCACAAGCCAAACAGCCAGCCCGACGAAAATACTTGCTCTTACTCGCACTCCCGATTCTGGCGATGGGCTTGCAACCCTTGGTCAATTGGCTCATCACAGGCACAACCGTTGCAACAGGCGCACAAGCCAAATCCATTCTTGCCACTGTCCCACAAGATATGACTCTCATCATCACGCGCATTTGGGATAATTTTAGTCGCATGTGGCTCGAATTCATCACAGGCTATGACGCACGCGAAGGACGTGGTTGGTACTTACCCCTTGCAACAGGCGCAATCGGGCTACTTGCAATCCCGATGTTGCTCACGAAGAAAAACTACCGTCTCATCGGTCTGATGCTTCTTGGATGGTTATTCGTATCAACAGGTGCAATCAGCACATTGGATAATGCCTTCTGGCATTTCAAACGCTATCAAATGCCGATGCTTGCACTATTTTTCCCACTATCAGCATGGATACTGACAGCACTACTTAATCGAGTTCAATCAGCAAAAGTACTTGTTTACATCTACAGTGGACTCATTCTGCCTGTTTTTGCGATTTTACTTGCTGTCCAATTCCAACACTATCATGCCATGAACGTTAGCTATGTCTATCAACAACCCTTCCAGATGGCAACATGGTTGCGCGAAAACACCCCTGACGATGCCATTGTTGCAGTCCATGATGTTGGCTTGATGCGTTACTGGGGAGAGCGTAGTACTCTCGATATGGTCGGCTTGACAACACCCAACGCAGCAGCCTATTGGCGTAATGGTCCTGGGAGTGTCGCCGAATTCCTTATCAATCAACAACCTGATTACATCGCCAGTTATGGTCGCGGACACGGTTACGGGCTTGCCTTTCTTGAAGATACGTCCCTATATGCCAACCAACTCGCTGAATTTCTCATAGACGATTGGCAACCGCATCTCAATGTAGCTCTAGCAGCCGATAAACAAGGTATCTATCAGCCTGATTGGGGGACAATAATTATTCCTCCATCTCCATTAAGCTGTGAGTTAGATGTTGCTGATATTCAATCAGAAGCACAGTTTAATTATGTTTGGAATACACAAACTAATATTGGTTTTGCAACAGAAGTTCGTGATTTCGATGGAACTCCAAACGCATATAGATTAATTGATGATTTTGAAAGTTTTACCATCAATCGTCCGAATATAAAAGCTAATCCAGACTTGCATGTAATGACTCAAGTACATGCTTCTATTAGTGGAACGATAGATATTTATGTCAATGATGTGCTAGTTGATACTCAGTGGATTCCACAAGATATAGGTCAGATTAGAACAATTACAACTCGAATTGAAGCAGAATATTGGGAGGAGAATACTGTTATACGAATTGTGCCTGACATTCCGAACGGGATATACATGCCGATTTGTCATTATTTTAATCCCTTCGGGTCTCATGGATTTAAACCATTTGTAGATGACGCTTCTGCTACGCCTAGAGGTTTTTTAACATATTTCGATGGTCAAGTTGTTTCTGGTTATGGTGGACTTCGTATTGATTTCCCAATTGTCGCCACACTTCAAGAAAATGCTGTGCAACTGTTAAATCCATCAGCAGGTATTTATATTGAAACTGACGATTTACAAGTCTTGAATCCTACGGAGGGTATGTTCTACGTTGATGAAGCAAAACTAAACCTTAACTTGTTTTGGAATGTTTTGAATAAACAAGTTCAAGGTGATTATTTGTTCTTTGCACATTTATACAATGACGTGAATGCACCACCTATCGCACAGTGGGATGATTATTATGCGGGTATGCCAGTGGGTAACTGGCTTACAGGTGTCTTTACATCGGCTGAAATCCCTACTATATCACTTGATTCCCTTCCATCAGGCACATACCAACTCGCAATTGGCTTCTATAATCCGAACGACCCCACAGACCGTCTCATCCCCGAAAGTGATGTCTACGAAGTCACTGATGATGGTCGTCTATGGCTTGGCGAAGTAGAAATTGACTAACATGCCAAATGATTACCGCGCAGTCTACGAAGCCCTCCTCACTGCTACTAAACAGGGGACACCCTCTGCCTTAGCGACAGTCATCACTAGCACAGGGTCAATCCCACGCCACGCAGGGAGCAAAATGCTGATTTATGCTGATGGCTCAATCGTCGGCACAATCGGTGGTGGCAAAATGGAATCGGAGGTGATTGCAACAGGGCAGTCAGTCATCACATCAGGCGACGCACAGACTGTTACCTATACGCTCAATAGCATGGATGATGGCGACCCAGGAATCTGTGGTGGAACAGCGACTATTTTCATCGAACCGATTGCGATTCCAGCTACGATTCTTGTCATCGGCGCAGGGCATGTTGGGCAAGCTGTAGCAGAATTGGCGAAATGGATGGGCTATCGGGTAATATTATCGGATGACCGTGCAGAATTGTGTAATTCTGATATTGTAGTTGGCTTAGATGGTTATCTCGTCACGTCACCAGCCAGCATTGTTGATGAGTGCGAAATCACACCGTCAACCTATATCGTGACAGTCACGCGAGGCTTGCCAATTGATGAACAATTATTACCGAAATTAGTGTTGACCGATGCGCCGTATATCGGCTTGATTGGCAGTCGCCGACGATGGGCAATTACAGCGAAGACATTGCGCGAAAAATATAATTTAACAGAAGACCAAATTAAACGCATTCAGTCGCCAATTGGTCTGGAACTCGAAGCCGAAACACCTAAAGAAATCGCCCTCAGCATCATGGCAGAAATTGTCATGCAACAACGAGGGGGCACAGGTCAGCCGATGCAATGGCACGGCAATCTAAATGAACTTGAATAACGCTTGTAGGGGCGTGCTATAGCGCACCCGTTATGAAGATTAATAAATTGTTGCAGTAAACATTATTTATGGAAAATATAGTGGTTAAACTTTTAGTTGTTAGCGATACCGAGATGCCCCAACTGCATAACGCAGCCAACCTACGCCGACGCTACAGTGATGTTGATGTCGTAGTAAGCTGTGGGGATATGCCTTCTGCATATCTTGATTTCATCACAACCATTCTCGGTAAGCCTCTCTTATATGTACGTGGTAATCATGACGAAATGTACGACCAAACTCCACCAGGGGGTGTCAATCTGCATGAACAGCTCATTGAGTTTAAAGGTGTCACCTTTGTCGGCTTAGAAGGCTGTATCAAGTACAATAAAGGCACAATTCAATATACCCAACTCGAAATGCACAGCAAAGTCGTCAAATTAGCCCCGAAGTTACGCTATCATCGGTGGCGCAATGGGTATGGTGTTGATGTCTTTGTTGCTCATTCACCGCCGCGTGGTATCCATGATATTGAAGATGATTATCCGCATCGGGGCTTTGATGCCTTCCTCAAATTTATGGATTGGTATCGTCCCCGTTATTTATTACATGGTCACGTCCACACATGGGATAGACGCAAACAAACCGAAACACAATACAAAGATACCACTGTACTTAATATTAATCCGTACACTGTGCTTGACATCAACCCACTGGAAACATCATGACCTACTCACCAGAAGACATTCATCATCGTCTCAATAGTCAAAATCCGAGTGACCGCCGTGTTGCTGCTGTTATGATTGGCAAAGCACGTCATTATGAATTTCTCGATGAACTCGCTGACTTGCTACAACATGATACCCATGCCGATGTGCGCTCAATGGGTGCTTTTGCCCTTGATTTACTTGGTCGTGCCGATACGATTCCCATCCTGATAGAAGCACTCTATGACCAATCATTTGATGTCCGTAGTAATGCAGGGTGGGCATTGGTCAACATGGCAAAACGCATCATGCCACAGTTGATTGTGCCAGAAGTTATTCAAGTGCTAGATGATGATGAAAATCCCCATGCACAAGACATGGCATACATGGTGTTATCACGCATTCCTGATGAAACTGCTCGTATTGCCCTTAACCGCTATCGAGAAAAATAATCACTCTAGTGGTACAATATGAGTGTTAAACGTGACATGCTAAGGTAGCCAAAAATCATGTGGACAACGTACCATACAGTCAGCACAGTCGATGAAGCTGTCCAACATCTAAACACATATCGTGAACGTGCGCGGATTATTGCAGGGGGCACGGATCTCCTGATTGAACTCGAACATGGCAAACGTCCCGATGTCGATACCATCATTGATATTACTCGTGTACCACACCTAGACACCATCGAATTACATGATGACAACATCCATCTCGGATGTCTCGTCAATCACAATCACGTCGTTGCGAGTGATGTGATTCGACAATATGCTTTACCTTTAGCTCAAGCCTCATGGGAAGTCGGCGCACCACAAATTCGTAACCGTGCGACGATTGCAGGGAATCTTATCACAGCATCATCTGCTAATGATACCATTACACCCTTAATTGCACTCAATGCTCAAGTTGTACTCAAGTCTGTTGATGGCGAACGCACTGTTCCCTTGTCTGAGTTCTACACGGGCTTGCGCCAAACCGTCATGCAAACTAACGAAATGCTGACACAAATTATAATCCCAGCCATGAAGTCATCCATGCGTGGGATATTTATTAAATTAGGTTTACGTCGCGCACAAGCGATTTCAGTGGTAAATTGTGCTGTCATTCTGGATAAAAATGATGATGCAACACTTACAGATGCACATATCACACTCGGCAGTGTCGCACCAACTATTATTCGTGTCCCAAACGCCGAAAAATCACTCATCGGCAAAAGATTGAATGCTGATACCATCCGTGATGCTGCCCATCAAGCTAGTGCAACCCCCACACCTATTGATGATGTACGAAGCACAGCCGAATATCGTAGCGAAATGGTCAAAGTGCTAGTAGCGCGTGCTTTGCGCCAGCTAGCCCTTGATGAACAACTATCAAATCTACCTCAAAATCCTGCCATGCTCTGGGGAACACATCAAGCGCAAGTCAATGGCAATGCAGTCGATTCAGCTTATGAGCACGATAATACGCGAGCAATTCATGCTACCATCAATGGTGAATCGCATATCATTAACACTGGTCAAACGAAAACTTTGCTAAACTGGTTAAGAGAAGATGTTGCACTAACAGGCACAAAAGTCGGTTGTTCTGAAGGCGAATGTGGTGCATGTACGGTCTTCTTAGATGATGTCGCTGTGATGTCCTGCATGGTGCCTGCGCCTCGCGCACATAATGCCGAAATTGTGACAGTTGAAGGCTTAACAGACCGAGAAGCCTTACACCCTATACAAGATACCTTTATCGAAACAGGTGCTGTCCAATGTGGATACTGCACACCAGGATTCATTATGTCGGGCGCGAAGTTGCTCACAGAACATCCTAACCCGACAACCGAACAAATCCAACAGAGTATCAGTGGCAATCTCTGTCGCTGTACAGGCTATTACAAAATCGTTGAAGCATTTCAACAAGCGAGTACCCAACAATCAAGTGAGGAATAACTTATGTCTCAACATGGTAAATATGCAGTCCAGAAGAAAGACCCTCTCAGAGCCTTTTATCCCATCATCGGTCTGGTGATTTTTGCAATTGCAGCAGCCGTCGGCTGGTTCTCTTCTCCCTTTGTCCTTGAATTCGCCAGTGCTTATATTCCAGTTGAAGCACTCAACTCATTGACAGATATTGACCCTAACATGCCACTCTATGTCGTCGCCTTCATGGTCTTCTTGCTGATTATCATGGTGTTTTCTGCCCTTTATGCACTCTTCTCACCGAAGCAAGAAAAACTCGTAACCGAAGCCGTTCTCAAGAAAGAACGCGACGAAATGGAAGCCGAACGTAAACGCACAAAAGCACGTAAGCGTCGAATGCGAGAACGTATGAAAGCCGCAACCAAGAACATTGAAGATATTTAATTAACGACACACTCCACAAATAGAAAGGAAAACAAGCGACAAGATACCATGATTTGTCGCTTGTTTTATAACAAACGATGGATAGAACAGTTCCTAAAACAGGTGGCGAAGAAATTCAACTCTACATGCGAACATATTATTCTGTGTTGCGCTCCAGTGGCACAATCCGCATTGATACCCTTGTCGAAAGCCATATGGCGATGCACTCATCATTGCATGTTTCCGCACACGAACTCCAGCCTGATGTATCTGCTTTGCTCTACAGTGCTTTACGCTTGTCACCCTGTATCCGCGAAACCAAAACAGTTCTAATCGGACAAACCGAACAGTCATTTATTGACGCAGGCTACAATGATATTCGCTCATGGGAACGGGTTTATGCCCCAGGTCGCCGTCGTCGAATGCACTTCGATAGGCAAGATACCTTAGTTGTTTATATTGCCAGTCGCTCTGACATTGATGATCTCATTCCTATCCTGACTGCCTATCAAATCGAGTGGAATAAATTGCACGCTTTACTGCAAGATACGTCTGCACGTCAATTACTAGAAAAATGCCAAGTCAATCATACACGTCTCAGCGAAGAAGAAATTGACACACTGGCTGACTACCTCAAAATGGCACGTGACGATCTCAAACGCCTCGAAATTGTGTGGCAAGATGACTTTGCAGAAACCATGCTTCAAGTGGCTCATGAACGCAAAGATTTCGGCATTAATATGATTTCTGGCTCACTAGCAGATTATCGTCGTGCTAGTGCCTCATGGTGGGACGAAATGCGTCAATCGGTGTTAGATGCAGGTGGACCTGATGTCGAGAGCCGACCCATTTACTTTGTGTCAAGCAATACCCATGCACTTGTGAATTTGCTGACAGGTTTTGCCAAACGCTACGAAGAAAGCCTTGTCGCCTATGTCAAAAAATATAATCACGAATCGCTCCTTGCAGAATACGAAGATATTCGCCAAAGTCCGCATAAGAATCTTGAGAACTTCTTGTATTATGTTTTAGGAAAATTCCTCAGCGAAGAAGAAACTAATGCCCTCGAAACCATGCGCGAGGATGAACGCAATGTCGGCATCTACCGTGTGCCGAATAAACATGGTTTTGAAATCGAAGCACAAATCATTGATTTAGGTGAACTACACGCTAAATGGATTGATAGTCGCCTAACAGATGCCATTGATGCCAACAAACTGAGTGACAGCAATGCTCTCATACTTAATATTGACTATCCACTAGGCATGGCAGCTTACGAAATGCTCAGTCGTATCAGTGAACGGACTACCTCACGCTTACAAGGTGTCTACATAATGGGTAAGGCTGCGACACTCAATGGACGTGTTGGCGATGTTATGATTCCCAATGTCATCCATGATGAACACTCGCAAAATACCTATCTCTTCGATAATTGCTTCCATGCTGATAATGTTAAACCTTATATGGCTTGGGGCAACGTCATGGATAACCAAAAAGCAATTACTGCACTCGGTACATTTTTGCAAAATCCTGGTTACATGACCGTTTTCTATCGAGAAGGCTACACAGATATTGAAATGGAAGGTGGACCTTATCTCTCTGCAGTCTACGAAGCCTTCCGTCCGAAACGTCACCCCAATAACGAAATTGTCAATCTCTACCAAGTGCCCTTCGATGTCGGCTTTTTGCATTACGCCTCGGATACCCCAATGAAAAAAGGGCATAATCTCGGTGCAGGGAGTATGCAATTTACAGGGGTCGAACCAACCTATGCGACAGCCATTGCCATCTTACGTCGTATCTTCTGGCAAGAATCCCGTCGTTTAAAGTAAAATTGCCTGAGAATCAATCAACGTAGGGGCATGGCGTGCCATGCCAGATACAACATAAAGATAGAGGATACGCCCAATGCCCAACAACGATACCGTCATCATCGGCAAATCAGTCAAACGAATTGATGCACACAGCAAAGTGATAGGCGAAGCAAGCTATCCTGGTGATATTGATATAGAAGGGCAGTTGTGGCTCAAAATCAAATATAGTGATCATACCCATGCGCGTGTGCTGAGTGTTGATGCGTCGAAAGCCTTAGCCCTCGACGGTGTCGTCGCAGTCTATACCTCATTGGATGTGCCTGTTAACGAATATGGACTCGTCATTAAAGACCAGCCTGTTATTTGCGGTCCTGGCAGTGATATAGCAGGGTCAGATATTGTCCGTACCTATATGGATTATGTCGCAGTCGTTGTTGCTGAAACGGATGCTATTGCAACCCAAGCTCTTGATTTGATTGCTGTCGATTACGAAATTCTTCCTCCAGTATTCGACCCCGAAGATGCCATGCGTGATGATGCACCACAATTGCACCCAGATACCCCTCACAATATTCTGGCACAATATCGCATTCGTCGTGGCGATGTAGACTTAGCATGGGAACAATGCGATGTGATTGTCGAAGATACCTACGTCACCACTTGGCAAGAACATGCTTATCTCCAACCCGAAGCAGGGCTGAGTTATATTGATGATGAAGGGCGTGTGACGGTTGTCGTCGCAGGGCAATGGAATCATGAAGATTTATGGCAAATCAGTCATGCACTTAACCTGCCAGAAGACCAAGTCCGTGTGGTTTATCCAGCTATTGGTGGCGCATTTGGTGGGCGCGAAGATATGTCCGTCCAGATTGTCCTTGCTCTCGCCACATGGAAATTACAGTGTCCCATCAAAACCCAATGGTCGCGTGAAGAATCTATCCTCAATCATCACAAACGCCATCCAATTACAGTTCATGCGAAGTGGGGCGCAACCAAAGATGGTAAAATTCTGGTCGCACAAAATCGTGTGGTGGGCGATGCTGGGGCATATAATTACACCTCTAACAAAGTGATGGGTAACGCGCAACTCACCAGCACAGGTGCATACGAAATCCCAAATATTCATGTTGATACCTATGCGGTTTATACCAACAATATTCCTTGTGGTGCATTTCGTGGATTCGGCGCAGTCCAAGCATTATTCGCTGCCGAAGGGCAAATTAATAAACTAGCCGATGCGCTTAACCTTGACCCCCTCGAACTACGTCGGCGTAATGTCTTCAAAGAAGGCAGTATCCAAAGTACAGGCACACCCTTACCAGCAGGGGTGTCAATGGACAAAGTGCTTGACCAATGTGGCTTAGAATCCTATTGGCAACAAACCGATGATGGCTCATTTGTGATGCAACCTGTCCAGCAACCAACTAGTCCTTATAAGCGTCGTGGTATTGGATTTGCCTGTGGCTACAAAAATATCGGCTATAGTTTTGGCTTCCCTGAACATAGTTGGGCGGGCATCGAATTACACGGGAACACTCAAATCGAAGAAGTCGTGCTCAATATTGGTGGCGCAGATGTCGGGCAAGGCGCACATACCGTTTTCATCCAAATGGCAGCCGAAGCTATCGGTGTCCCCTTTGAAAAAGTCAAACTCGTCGCATCCGACACAGCATATCATGGCTCATCAGGGAGTGCATCTGCCTCACGCTTAACCTTCATGTCGGGCAATGCCATTCGTGGGGCTGCCCAAAAAGCTCTCCAAGCATGGCAAAACGAAGAGCGACCTGCTAAAGGCGAATTCATGTACAATCCGCCGAAAACCACGCCCTTCGACCCTCTTACAGGGCGTAGTGAACCTAACTTTGCTTATGGTTATGTTGCCCAAGCTGTCGAAATCGAGATTGACATTGAAACGGGATTGATTCAAGTCTTGCGTGTCGTCAACGCCAGCGATGTCGGCAAAGCCATTAATCCCAAATTGGTTGAAGGGCAAATCGAAGGGGCTGTCGCCCAAGCACTCGGTTATGCCCTCATGGAATACCTCGTTAGCGACCAAGGACGCATCAAGAACCCGTATCTGTCAACTTACTTGATTCCAACAGCTTTAGATGTACCCTTTGAAGTCAAATCTGTCATTCTTGAATACCCTGACCCCATCGGACCATGGGGCGCACGAGGCATGGCAGAAATGCCGATGTTGCCATTACTACCTGCGATTGCGGGTGCGGTACATCATGCGACAGGTGTTTGGCTCAATCAGCAACCCTTCACCCCTGATAAAGTGGTCAAAGCATTACGTGAACATGGCATTGGTGTAATTTAATATAGCGACAATGTCATGATACAATAGAATGATGTTGCATCGTTGACCAATAATTGTCGGGGAAAAGATGAAATTATACGAAGCGTTCCAAGTTGTGCGTGGTGATGTTGTCGCATTCATTGGGGCAGGGGGCAAAACATCGGCATTAATAGGCTTAGGCTACGAATTATTTGACCAAAACTGGCGCGTATTGGCAACCACAACGGATGCCATCGAAGAAGAGCAACTCCAATTGATGCCTCATGCTATGAAGTTTGACCATAATCCCCAAACTATTTCTGATGCACTCTCCGAGCATGGTTTCGTCTTTGTCTATGAATCCATTCGTGACGGCAAAGTCTACGGACCTGCAATCGATTGGACACGTCAAGTTCTTGATACCATTGATAGCGATGTATTACTCATTGAAGCTGATACAGCCAATGGACATCCCTTAAAAGCACCGCATCCCGATGAACCCTTCATTCCCTCAGAAGCATCCTTGGTTGTTCCGATTGCATCGTTGAGTGCCCTCGACCAACCATTAGATGACGATCACATTTACAACTCCCAAGCGATGATTGAAAAATATGGTTTTTATGAAGGTGGTAACGTTCGTTCCGCATGGATAGCACAAGTCTTGCGTGACGATGAACTAGGTTTGCGTGGCATCCCCGAAAAATCTCGTGTGATTGTCTTTGTCAATCAAACACCCAAACAAGGCTATTTGCGAGGACGCGCTCGCTTAATTTCAAAATTAGTGCTGCAATCCTCGCGTGTGAATGGTGTTGCGCTTGGCTCAGTCCGCGCTAGCAACCCAGTTTATGAGCTACAACGTCCTGTTGGGGCAATTGTATTAGCAGCAGGGCAAGCCTCGCGTATGGGACAAGCTAAAGTTCTCATGCCGTGGACAAAACAACACACTATCATCGAACACATTATTCACCAACTGAACCGTGCACGAATCAACTCCATCAATGTGATTACAGGGTGGTACGCCGATGAAGTCAAACAGCAAGTAAAACGCATGGGTGCGAGACCTGTTCACAACCGTGCTTACAAAACAGGCGAGATGGTCTCATCACTCAAAGTGGGTCTGCGTGCAATGCCTGAGCATATCTCGGCTGTTTTAATCGTTCTAGGCGACCAACCACGCATTCAGCCAAAAGTCATCCACGATATTCTCAAAGCCTATGCCGAAGGGCAAGGTGATTTAATCGCACCGAGCTACCAAATGCGACGCGGACACCCTATACTCATTGACCGTAAATATTGGTCAGACTTCCTCGATTTACGCAACTATCAATCACCACGTGAAGTCATTAACGCTCATGCCGACAAAATTACGTACATCAATGTCACCACAGATAGTGTCTTGCGCGATGTCGATACCCCCGAAGATTACATCGCTGAACGCAAACGTGCAGGATTGAGCGACAAAAATATCAATTCAAGAGGAAAATGATGAATAGTCCGACAGATTGTACACTCTGCAAGTCAGATTTAAGACCGATTATCATTGAAGCAGGCTTCTGGAAACTCGTTTTGAACTGGAATCAACGATTTCTTGGTTCATGCTTTTGGACATTGAAGCGTCATGAAGAATCAATCACTCGTTTATCGACAGTAGAATGGGCTGAATTACATTCATTGCTGATAAAAACAACTACCGCAATGGATAAATGCTTTCACCCAGACCATTACAATTATGTGTTTTTGCAAAATCAAGACCGTCATGTGCATATGCACATTCTGCCACGGTTTGCTACTGATCGACAGGACCTAGAAGAAACATTTATCGATCCTGATTATCCATCACATTATGCTATCCCAGGACGTAATCACCACTTGTCACAAGAAAAATACACATTAATTGCTGATGCAATCGCACAAGCCTATCCAACTGATTAAGGTCGATTCCGTCGCGCCTGAGATAACAACTCTTGAATTTCATCAGGACTAAATTGTTGGCTTTGCAACACTTTAGAGCGCAACGTGGATGGCGCACGCACAATCCCGCCATGTGCCAAATCGCGTAACGTGTCTGAATGTTCCATTGGGGTCACAATAATCAGTACCTCATGTTCTTGGATGACGTAATCGCTTGGTGGGGCATAAACGAAGGTCTTGCGGTCTGCTTTGCGGATGCCAATCACACCAGCATCATAGTTCTTGCCAATTCGTAATTCACTGATCGTTCTGCCAATCCACTCCGATTGGTCCTCCATGTAGATTTCTGTTGTCTCTAATCCCGTCGTCCGATTGTAGAGTATCGCATCAAAGAAATTACTCATCTCAGTCCGCGTTGTTGTTAATAACACAAACCTCGCCGCCACATGGAACGGACTCACCACGCGGTCAGCCCCAGCTAATTCTAACTTCTCAATCATATCGTCAGTGTTGGCTGTTGCAGTGATGAGCAATCGTTTATTCATTGAGCGACTTGTAATAATTGTCAGTACGCTATCCGCTTTTTTGTTCAACGCCACCATAATTGCCTGTGCCCGTTTGACACCTGCTTTTAACAATGTCTCTTCACTCGATGGGCTACCATGCACAACCCGAAAACCTCGCTTGAGTAACTCACTCGTTAAGGTATTGTCATTACTGATAATCACAAATGGTCGCTTTGGGTCAAGTCGCGCAATTGAACTACGCGCGATGCGGTCATTCCCACAGATAATAAAATGCTTCGACATGCTCTCGATGGCTTCTTCGGCTTCTACTAGCGAATACATCTTTTCACCACGCAAAGGGGTATTCATACGGGGTAAAGGTTGCCAGAGTGCCATGCGCTGTTGACGTTTACTGTTCCCTCGGCACGCTTTCTGTAAGTTAGGGAGCATCTCAGCAGGTGCAACGACCAATAGCATTTCATCTACCTCTAGAATGTGTTGATCACTCGGAGCATAGCCATAAGTCGCATTGTCGTACAAAATCCCAATGACACCGCAATCATATTCTTCTCGTAGATTGAGTGAGCCAATTGTTTTGCCCAACCAAGGTGAATCACTAGGAATCGGCAATTGTGCCAAGCGATAAAGTGTATTGTGCTCAAACATCAAACCATCAAAAAATGAATTGACCGCAGGGCGTAAGGTCGCATTATTCAAAAATTGTCCTGATGTATCATAAGGGTTCAATACATTGGTTGCCCCAGCACGCACAATTTTTCGTCCCAAATCGTCATCCACGACGGCTGCTGTGATGTGCAGTGTAGGCATCAGGGCATGGGCTGTTAGAACAGATAATAATGTTTCCGTATCATCATCGAGCATCACCATCATAGCTTGTGCCCGTTTGATACCAGCATCAACTAAGATACCGTCAGTCGTTGGGTCGCCTTTAATCACCAATAGACCCGAACTACGGAGACGTTCAGCGTAAGCATCATCTTGTGTGATAACAACTAAAATATCGAGAATTGTTGATTGCGTCTGAAAATAATTGACCAGCCAGTGACTAATTGCATTAATCGGACGACGCAACCATAGCGCATGTCCATCAGCATCATCCCCCAAAAGGCGGTCAAAGAAGCGGTCAATCGGACGATATTGTTGCTCACGAATCGCATCTCGGTGCGCTGTTGCATTCTGTAGTAGATAAGCCACCGTGCGGTCAACCATTTCGCCCACACCACAAATGATGTAATGATGACTCATCTTATCAATCTTACGTTGCGTGATGCGCCGAGTACGGACTTCGCGCAATATCGGACTCGTAAAGAATTGAATGAAGGCTTGCCCAGCAAAAGCAAAGGCACTCAAACCACTAATTGCGAGGAAAATAGTGAATAAACGTCCATAAGGGTCTTCTGGTGTAATGTCACCGTACCCAATCGTCGAAAGCGTAATCACCGTCACATAAAGCGAATCAATGAATGTCCAACCCTCCAACCACATAAAACCTATCGTCCCAATTGGGACAATAATCAGAAAGGCGAAAAAGGCAATGCGTAATTGACGTTGAAGGTCTTCCACAGTCTATCCAATCCAACGGTGACTCAATCCAGTTGGAATAATTATAACCATGTTAACCAATTTGTGAGGCACTAGGCTGAGGGTTTCTTGTAAGAAAAAGCAAATCTGGCAGAATATCGACTACACGACAACAAAAATTGCTGTGTTTATCAATATGTGCGCCGATAGAGAGTAATGGGCATTCAACCAACAACTAACAACCAATCACCAACGACCATCTCACCCCTTAAACCACTTAATCAGGCGTGAAACCATATTCCGCTTATTAGCTTGTGTCTGTTTATATTCCAATTGTAATTGTGTCGTCAGATGCTCAAGTTCAGTTAAGCGCATCCGTGCGCCATTGACAATAACCCAATCACTATCCACCGCCCGTAAATCGCGTGGACGACGATTGTATAATTTTTCATAGGCTTCAGCGTATCGGTACATGACGCTATTAGTATTCTGAATAGTGCTTGCCATGCAATCATCTCTTTACTATAAGGACGATAGGATAATTACAAAATATTATATACGGAAAAGTGCAAATACTTGTTGTTGAATTGATAGAGAGTTTGTATCACTCATATTTGAATGTATAATGCCAATCTGCTCAATTACGCAAGGAGTTCCACTGATGGATTATACCGCCAGCGACTATCAACAAGCAGTTACTGCTATTCAATCCCACACAGCTATGATACCAGAAATTGGGCTTGTGTTAGGGTCTGGTTTGGGAACACTTGCTAATCAGATAGAAAATCCAACAATTATCTCATATGATAACATCCCAGGTTGGCCTTTATCCACTGTTCACGGACATCATGGTAAATTGGTACTAGGCACACTCGAAGGGCGCAACGTCGTCGCACAACAGGGACGTGCCCACTTCTATGAAGGCTATACCATGAAGCAGGTGACCTTTCCCATTCGTGTCATGCACTTACTTGGGATTAAAACCCTCATCCTAACCAACGCCGCAGGGGGAGTTGATCCATCCTTCAATGTGGGTGATTTGATGCTCATCAACGACCATATTAATTTACCAGGCTTGACAGGCAATAACCCACTCATGGGTCCTAATGATGACTCGATTGGACCCCGCTTCGTTGGATTAGCCCAAGCCTATGACCGTGCCCTCCGCCAAAAAGCTCAAGAAATTGCCATCGCACACGATATTCCATTGCATCAAGGCGTTTACACTGCGGTTTCAGGACCAGCCTTTGAAACACCAGCAGAAATCCGTATGCTAAGAACCTTAGGCGCAAATGCTGTCGGCATGTCTACTGTTCATGAGGTGCTTGTTGCACGTCATGCAGGGTTACGTGTGATGGCATGTTCTGGCATTACCAATGTCGCAATTGACCATGTTGATAGCGACTTTGAAACCAATCACGAAGAAGTCCTCGAAGCAGGGCAGGTGATTGTGCCACGCCTAACAACGATTCTGAAAGGTGTGTTGAAAGATTTTCCTGCATGAGACAGATTTTCTTTGCTTTGGATTGGATTGCCCAACCTGCTTTTGTCCTACTCGCTGTGATTGCAATTTGGTATTTCTATCAGTTGCTTCAAGCCCGTAGCGAAATGTCCGCAACCTACTTTGAATTAGAGCGTGATTTAGCCAGTCGTCGCCAAGCCAATGCCATCATGGTTATCATCATTATCATCGAAGTAGTAATTTTGCTCTTTGGTGTTCAAGTACGAGCCGTCCCGTTTCTCGAAACAGAAGCCGAGATGGATATTGCGTCCATTGCAGAAGCGAACCCGACAGAAGATGTAGTTTTTGCAACACGCACGAGTGTCGCTGACCCCAATAACAATTTGCCTTTAGAAGTCGGCACACCACTCGGACTCGAATCCGATGTAATTGTCCTAACCCCAACTCCGACTCCGACCCCTGTCGGGACAATTGTGCCCAATGCACCACCCATTACAGGTTGCGAAGACCCACGCGCACAACTGCAAGTTCCTGCTAACGGGCAACGTGTCTTCTCGTTACTAGTTGTTCGAGGAACTGCTTTCACAGATAACTTCCGCGAAGCAAAAATTGAAGTCTCAGGACCTTCGACCTTTGGTAGTTATATTGTTGATAGTGGTGGTATCGTACAATCGCGCGAAGTCAATGATATTACGCAATTTAATCCAGCCCGCTATGAAGAAGGTGCATATGCCTTCCGCCTGATGGTCTTTGATATTACCGATACACTAGTCGCATCTTGCGAGGTGACAATCTATATTTCAGAACCACCGAGTCTTGCGACCCCTACGCCACCTGTCGGGAATTAATGTGACAAAACCGAGCATTAGCATCATCGGAGCAGGTAAGGTCGGTAGCACCTTAGCGCGTCTATTGTTTAGCAAAGGCTATCGAATTGAAGTCATTTATAGTCGAAATGCGAGTCATGCTAAAAACTTAGTGCAACAAGTCCATGCAAAAGTTGCCAATCAACTAGCAGATGTTACAACGGCTGACTTGACCATCTTATCTGTATCGGATGATGCCATTACATCAGTTGCATCGCAACTATCTGACTCAAATTGGGAAGATAAAGGTATCATTCACACATCAGGTGCACACAGCATCGACGCATTGCATCCTTTAGCAAATAGTGGCGTGATGCTTGGCAGTCTGCATCCAGCATTCCCATTTGCCGATGTTGAATCCGCCATAAATAGTCTAATCGGAGCGACTTTTGCTATCGAAGCATCACATCCAAAATTGTATCATTGGTTGCTCGACCTAATTCAAGCCTTAGAAGGGCATGTCATTGTAATCCCAGAAAATCAGAAAGCACGCTATCATTTAGCTCTAGCAATTGCGAGTAACTACACCGTCACACTCTACAGCATCGCTCAAACCTTGTTACAATCGCTTACTGAAAATGATCTTGCTATCAGCAATGCCTTGAATACATTACTGCACGCAACAGTCGATAACATCAAACAACAAGGGATTCCCGACGCATTAACAGGACCTTTAGTCCGTGCTGATACACAGACCATTCAATCTCACCTTGATGCCATTGATGACAAACAACTACACCAACTCTATCTCGCACTCGCACAAGCAACACTACCACTCGTAACACAACGTGGGGTCGATACACACACACTAGAAAGTCTATTGTAGGATAATCATGAAACGCTTGACAATTCGTAACATACAAAAGATGAAAACCGATGGCGAACCCATCACCATGCTAACAGCCTATGATGCGACCAGCGCACGCATTGCAGAATCCGCCGAAATTCCGATGCTATTGGTAGGCGATACACTCGGTATGGTTGTTCAAGGGCATGATTCAACCATTCCTGTCAAGCTGGAACACATGATTTATCATGCAGAAATCGTCACGCGCGTAACCACGAGACCGCTCGTCGTCGGTGATTTGCCCTTCATGACCTATAGCGTTAGCCCAGAACAAGCCCTTAAAAATTCGGGTAAATTGATGCAACAAGCAGGGGTTAGTGCAGTCAAACTTGAAGGGGGTGAAAATATGGCACCTACTATCAAACGCATCACTGAAGCAGGGATTCCTGTGATGGCACATATTGGCTTAACCCCTCAAAGTGTCAACCAATTCGGCGGGTTTCGTGTTCAAGGCAAACAATTGAATTCCGCACGCCAACTTCTTCGTGATGCCGAAGCTGTCCAAGAAGCAGGGGCATTCGCTGTTGTGCTAGAACTTGTGCCAGCACCTTTGTCGCAAATCATCACTGATAAACTGGATATTCCGACTATTGGTATCGGTGCAGGCATCAGCTGTGATGGACAAGTGCAAGTCTTTCACGATATTTTGGCACTCTTTGACGATTTCATCCCTAAACATACCAAACGCTATGCTAATCTCAATGAACTCATGCTAGCAGCAGTTCAACGTTACCATGCCGAAGTCCGTGAAGGCGAATTCCCAACAAGTGATAACAGCTTCGCTATGAGCGATGATGTACTTGACCAATTGCGCGATGAGGTGCTTCATGCACATCGTTGAGTCTATTGCCGACCTTCATGCGCTACGTGCTCAACTCGTAGGTAACGTGGGCTTAGTGCCAACAATGGGTTATCTACATGCAGGGCATCTATCATTGGTTGATGCAGCCAAAGCTATGTGCGATTCAGTGATTGCGACAATCTTCGTCAATCCAACCCAATTTAGTGCCTATGAAGACCTCGAGAGCTATCCGCAAGATTTACCGCGTGATTTAGGATTGTTAGAAGATGCAGGGGTTGACCTCGTTTTCATACCGACCCCTAAATTGATGTATCCACCACGCTACCAAACATGGGTCACAGTCGAAGAAGTCACCAAAGGGCGCGAAGGTGGTTCACGACCAGAACACTTTCGCGGAGTCACAACCATTGTTGCCAAACTCTTTAATCTCACACAAGCAGATGTCGCCTTTTTCGGTCAAAAAGATGCTCAACAAGTCGTTGTCATTCGCCAAATGGTGCAGGACCTCAATATGCCAATTCAAATTCAAGTCTGTCCAATTGTACGCGAAGATGATGGTTTAGCTCTATCCTCGCGTAATGTCTATCTCAATTCCCAAGAACGACAAGCCTCACGGGTTCTCAATCAAGCATTGAATTTAGCAGGGGAGGCTCACCAAGCAGGGCAGCGTGACCCTGATGAATTGCGTCGCATTGTCATTAATCATATCCATGCCGAACCACTCGCAAAATTGGATTACGTATCACTTGCTAATGCCAGCACCCTTCAAGAAGTCTCTCATCCAACCAATGCGCCCCTTTTGCTGTCACTCGCAGTGCAAATTGGCAAACCACGCTTACTTGATAATTGCCTCTTACCACTCAGCCTCAACACACAAACAGGTGCTACCCAAACATTAGGGGCGTTTAACACTTAATTTGCAATTTTCCAATCTTCTGCTGATATTTCTTCATTACTATTATCATATCGTTCACAAAGTCTAAAACCAAACGGAGGAACAATGTTTTTCTTCGACATCAATTACATGATTATGGTGTTGTTACCGACACTCATCATCAGTGGATTGGCTCAATTTTACCTACGTAGTGTCTACAACAAGTGGGGCAATACACGCAATGCCAATAGCTATGATGGTCCTGAAACAGCCCGTCATCTCATGCGCTATGGCAATTTAAATGTCTCGCTGGAAGTCACACCGCAAGAATTAGGTGACCATTACGACCCACGCTCACATTCGGTGGCAATGTCACCAGGGGTTGCTAATCAACCAAGTGTTGCATCGATGGCTATCGTGGCACACGAATTAGGACACGCCCAGCAACATCAAGACGGTTCACCACTCATCTTAGCTCGCAACTTCTTGCTTCCTGCGGTGCAATTTAGCCCGATGCTCTCCTACGGGATGATTATCGGTGGTCTATTGCTTAACTTCGCGGGACTAGCTTGGCTTGGTGTCGGCTTATTCGGCTTAAGTGTCGTCTTCATGATTTTGACACTCCCTGTGGAAATTGATGCCAGCTTACGTGGCTTGCGCTTACTCCGTGAATCAGGCTTAATGCAATCTGAGGCAGATAAACAAGGCGCACGCCAAGTCCTAACTGCTGCAGCACTGACGTATGTCGCTGCTGCTGTCACATCCGTTCTCACATTGCTCTATTATGTCAGCCTCGTTAGTAGTAATCGTAACTAACAGAAATAAAAAAGGGACGTATTAGTACGTCCCACCAAAAGCCGATGAATATGACTTTAACTGACCTTTGCAGAATCAAGCTCAGCAGTGTCAGTTTCGTCTACTTCAACGATGTGCTTTTTGACCATGTTCAGTAACTCAATTTTGCTAACAGGCTTCGAGAGATAATCATCACACCCTGCATCCAAATAACGCTCACGGTCACCATACATAGCGTTGGCTGTTAGTGCAATAATCGGTGTATCCGCAAATTCAGGGTCTTCTTTGAGGCGTTTGGTCACCTCAATCCCATCAATATCAGGCAAGTTGATGTCCATCAAAATCAGGTCTGGACGATGCTCTTTCGCCATTTCTAAGCCTTTAGTGCCATCACCAGCACCAATCATCTCATACCCACCGATTTTGAGCATCTTACGAACCAGACGCATATTTTGGGCATTATCTTCTACGTACAAAATCATGATTGCGTTACCTTTAATTATAATGACTTGGGATGAATTCTTTCTTAATTGTAAAGCTATTCTTTAATTACAAGTGTTAAGATTTGATAGGATAAATCTATAAACGATGGTGAATCAAAACGAGGATCGTGATACGCATCCCCGTTTTTACACTATGACAGGCGTAGCAAACGCCGTAGCATCCGTCGCCAGCGTTGCAGACGAGAACGCCACCGCGCCCATGTATACTGAAATTCACGGCGTTGTTGGATTAGAGCAGTCGTTTTATTCATCTTGACGGCATCAGGTACCCACTTGATAACCATCGATGCCCATGATAAGCCCCCGCCGAATCCAACAAATACGAGATGGTCTTGCTTGTTGATGCGCTGCGCTTCAATCGCTTCACATAAGGCAATCGGAATAGAAGCAGCCGATGTGTTGCCATAGCGGTCTAAATTGCTCACAAACATATTGATGTCGAGACCTAATTTTTTAGCTGCCGATGCCAATATGCGCTGATTAGCCTGATGTGGTACAACCAAATCAACATCACTGATGTCAATGCCAGCGAGGTCAACCGCTTCACGAATACTATTATCGACGACACGCGTTGCAAACTTAAAGACTTCGCGCCCAACCATGTGCATTCGTTGTGCCTTATGCCCATTGAGTTTGGGATTGTTAGTTGTTGGGATAGCCAGTAAATCTGCTCCAGCCCCATCGCTACGCAAAACACTCGATAACACGCCACCATGCTCTTGACTAGCTTGCAATACAACCGCACCAGCCCCATCCCCAAAGAGAATACAGGTACTACGGTCTTGCCAATCCAATACACGGCTCATTGTTTCAGCACCAATCACAACGGCTGTGCTGATACTGCCTGACTTAATTGAGTCAGCAGCCATATTCAAAGCATAGACAAAACCTGAACAAGCTGCTGCTAAGTCAAATGCCCCTGCATTGCTTGCCCCTAACCAATCTTGCACGACACTAGCTGTACTAGGGAAAACATGCTCAGGTGTGGATGTCGCCACCACAATTAAGTCAATCTCTTGTGGCAAAATATCCGCAACATCCAAAGCCCGTTGTGCTGCCCGATGTGCTAAGGTCGCAGTCGAGTCATTTTCAGTAGCGATGCGTCGCTCACGAATCCCTGTCCGCGAGACAATCCATTCGTCATTGGTCTCGACAATCGCTGCCAAATCATCATTTGTCATGATGTTATCAGGAACGGACATCCCCCAACCAACAATGTGGGCATAGATCCCTGTCGGTGATTGTCCGTTCGGATGATTATGAGTTGCCATTTTCACTAAACCTGCTCATGATTATCACGGCATTATGACCACCAAACCCAAACGCATTGCTCATGATAGTGTTGATTTCACGTTCCACACCCACATTCGGTGTGTAATTGAGGTCACAGTCAGGGTCAGGTTGATTTAAATTGGTCGTCGGAGGCACAAAATTATGTTTCATCGCCATAATACTAAACACGGCTTCGACAGCCCCAGCAGCACCGAGGAGATGTCCCGTCATTGATTTTGTTGAACTGATATTGATGTTGTAGGCTTCTTCACCCAGAGCACGCTTAATAGCATTTGTTTCTGCTGAGTCATTGAGTGGGGTGCTTGTACCATGTGCGTTGATATAATCAATATCTTTCGCAGTCAAACCAGCATCACGGAGCGCAAATTCCATTGCTTTTGCAGCCCCTTCGCCTGTTTCCATTGGTGCAGTTGGGTGATACGCATCGGATGTGTGTCCATATCCCACAACTTCTGCGTAAATAGTTGCACCGCGTGCTAGAGCATGGTCTAAGTCTTCCAAGACCAATGTTGCTGAGCCTTCACCAGGGACAAATCCATCGCGTGTTGCATCAAATGGACGACTGGCTGTTAGGGGTTCATCATTCCGTTGCGATAAAGCCTTCATGTTGTTAAAGCCAGCCAGTGTCATTGGCAAAATCGCTGCTTCTGATGCGGATGCCAGCATGACTTTCGCTTGCCCACGTTTGATAATCGCTGTCGCTTCGCCAATTGCATTGTTACCTGTCGCACATGCTGTCGTGATGCAAAAATTAGGACCATTCAGCCCAAACTGCATCGATACATTCCCTGCTGCCGAGTCAATCAAACTTTTCGGAATCGCCAACGGACTCACACGACGATGCCCACGCTCAGTCAATGTTGTAATGGTTTCACCGATTGAATGTAATCCACCAATACCACTGCCGACAATTACGCCTACTTCCCAGCGATTGTCCTCGGTGATTTCTAATTTACTATCTTCGAGAGCTTCTGTTGCAGATGCTATTGCTAGATGAGACATGCGGTCTGCGCGTCGTGCTTCTTTGTGACCAAGCACCTCACCAGCATCGAAATTTTTAACCTCACCAGCAATATGATTCGCAAGCTCGCTCGTATCAATTGATTCAATTCGTCCGATGCCACTTGTGCCAGACGATACATTATCCCAATTTTCTTGAACGTTGTTGCCGAGTGGGCTGATAATGCCTAGCCCAGTGACGACTACACGCGGATTTTTCACTGTAAACCCTCCTAGTTGTCGAGTTGTTAGTCAGACTTATAATTAATTAAACACACCATACCCTTGCAGGTTACTAATAATCAACAGTGATAACCCTAAAATAGAATCGCCCTGTTCCATTTTTACGAGATGCGCCATAGTAGAGTCAGTTATCGCATTACGAAGGATGTCATCCCACTTTATGATATTAGTTACAGGCGCAACAGGCTTCATCGGACGCAATTTAGTCCGTCAATTGCTCGCATTAGATTTACCTGTTCGCGTGCTTCTCCCCGAAAATCGTGCCCGACGCTTACCTTGGGAAGCCGAAAATGCAGACCGCGTGCTCGACCTTGTTTTGGGCAATGTGCTCGATGATGAGTCACTCTACCAAGCCGTGACAGGTGTTCATACCATCATTCATCTCGAAAGTGCTCAATGGTGGGGCAGTGAACGTAACATGGAACGTATTGAACTTTCTGGCACACGCAATCTCGTCTCAGTTGCTCGTTCCACCCGTGTTGGACGTATTATCACAGTGAGTCATCTTGGGGCATCGTCGTCATCTGCCTATGTGCTTCATCGCATTAAAGGGCAAGTCGAAGAGATTGTTCGCAATAGTGGACTTGCTTATACTATTTTGCGCTCTGGTATCGTCTTTGGTGAAGAAGATGCCTTCATTAACAACATTGCCATGATGCTAGCCACTAATCCTGTGATTCATCTGATGCCAGGGCAAGGTGAAGTGGCACTTCATCCCATTTACATTGATGACCTTGTGCAATGTATCGTCGGCTCACTAGAATCCATTGATGCTGTCGATAACACAATGGAAGTCGGAGGTCCTGAATACATCACCTACGAAGATTTACTACTAACAATTATGCGAATCACAGGCAATCGCCGACTCATCATTCCCATTCCACCGTACTCACTCCGTTTACTGACGCGCATTTACGGCTTAATCTTTCCCCGTAGTTTGACGACACCGCAATGGTTGGATATTCTAGCGACTAATCGCACCACACAACTTGGCAATACATTTACTTATTTTGGTGTGCGTCCACGTCGCATTGAAGATACACTCCTAACCTATATGCGTGACCGCAATCACTTATTACGCAGTCTAGGAACAATCGTGCGTCGTCGCCCACGCGCTCTATAACTGAAGTTGATAATTATGGACTCATCACACCTCACCATTCGTACCCTCCATACAGCATCCGAAATGGATGAAGCTGTCGCACTTCAGCGCGTTTATTGGGGCGATAACATGGCAGACCTTGTGCCAGCCCATATGTTACTCTCGATGGCACGCTATGGTGGACACATCCACGCGGCTTTTGACAATGATACGATGGTCGGTTTACTCATGGGCTTTCTTGGGGCCGACATCACACCGAATGATACGACTAATGCTCCTAACAATTTATATGTTATGTCGAAGCGAATGGTTGTTTTACCCGAATATCGTGGGCAAAAAATCGGTGAACATCTCAAACAAGCCCAACGTCAATTCGCTCAACAACATAATATTCAATTGGTACTCTGGACATTCGACCCACTTTTATCACGTAATGCCTACCTCAATTTGCACAAACTTGGCGCAATTGGGCAAAAATACGAAGAAAATTACTTCGGGGCAGATGCCTCAAACCCTGTCTTGAGTGCCGATAGATTACAAGTCAACTGGTGGGTCAATCATCCATCACTCAACGAACGCCTCCAAGTCGATGCAAGTCAAATTCCTGTCATCAATGCTGTCAGCTTATCACCAGAAGGCTTACTCGTTCCCAATAAACTGGCGATAGCTGATGCTGATAGATTACGTCTCGAAATCCCAATGGAATTTGTGCCTCTAGAACGTATCAATCCTGCTTTGGGGCAACAATGGCGTGATACAGTCCGCGAGGCATTCCAACAATTATTTGCACGAGGCTACCTTGCTACCGATTTTGCCCGTATCGAAAATCGTGTCTTTTACATCTTCACACGCGACGACGGAAGCTATACATTTCAATCATAATCTGTAGGGACATGGCGTGCCATGTCTAACACATAAAACGAAAGCAGTTATCATATGAAACCAATCACCATCAAAGACATTAAACTTTATCCAATAGCCATGCCCTTTGTGGAACAACTCAACACCAGCTTTGGTGGCGAACCCATCAAAGGGGCAATCATCGTCGAAGTTATCACAGAAAATGGCATTTCAGGTTGGGGCGAAGCCTCGGCAGCCCCCGACCCAGGGTATACTGGCGAAACTACAGGCACAGCTTATCATATCCTCCATAATTGGATGGCAAATCTTGTCATTGGCAAAACTATTGATGACCCACGCCATGCCCAAAAACTCATCGCACCAATTCGCTATCATGAACATGCGAAACATGGGTTAGAAGGTGCAATTTGGGATGCTTTCGCCAAAGCCAATGAGTTGCGCCTTGCCGATTTGTTCAGTCATTATCTCCCAGATGGACACACCTCCACCAATAAAGCGAATGTTGGTGTCAGTATTGGTCTCCAAGAGACTGACGAAGAGCTATTTGCTATCATTGATAAACGTCTCGCACAGGGTTACAAGCGCATTAAACTCAAAATTAAGCCCAATGCCGATGTTAACCTCGCGCAAGCTGTCCGCAGTCGTTATCCTGATATTTCACTGATGCTCGATGCCAATAGTGCCTATCGCCTCTCAGATGCCGACCATCTCAAACAACTTGACCAATTCAATCTGTTGATGATTGAGCAACCCCTCGCACATGACGACATCTACGAACACGGTAAACTCGCGCCACAACTTACAACACCCATTTGCTTAGATGAATCAGTCAAAACTAAAGGAGATTTACTCCTCGCGCTACAAGTAGGGGCAATTGATATTCTGAATCTCAAACCAGCAAGAGTCGGAGGCTTTGCCGAAGCCCTCAAAATTTATGAAATCTGTGCCGAAAATGCCCTACCACTCTGGATAGGGGGAATGCTCGAAACAGGCATCGGACGCGCAGCCAATACAGCTTTTGCATCACTCCCAAGTGTGACCTTACCCTGTGACATCAGCGCAACAGACCGTTACTTCAATCCTGACATCACCGAACCGCCATTTGTCTTAAACGACGATAGCACCCTTAGTGTTCCTGATGGTATTGGTATCGGTATCGAAGTCCAACGCGATCGCCTAGAGCATTTCGTCGCCCAATGGCACGAACGCAATCAATATTCATTAGGATAATTTGTAGGGGCGAATGGCAATTCGCCCACCAACGACCAATCACCAAAGACTAGCAACGAGAGTTTATATCATGTCCTTTGAAAACAAAAAAATCGCATTCATCGGCGCAGGGAATATGGGTGGAAGCATCATCAACGGCTTAGTCTCAAGTCAACTGATTCCCCCTGACCAAATCATAGCAGCCGACATCAATGAAGTGCGTCTCCAAGAATTAGCCGAATCACTGGGTATCAATACCACCACCAACAATGTCGAAGCCACCGAAGATGCTGACATCATCGTGATTGCTGTCAAACCACAATTTCTCGAAAACGCACTCCACGAATTGCGCGGACGAGTTGATGGGGCAGGATTAATCCTGAGTGTCGTCGCAGGGGTCAAAATCCGTGATATTGCTGAAGACTTGCACAATACGCGCATTGTCCGTTCTATGCCCAATACACCATCCCAAATCGGAGAAGGTGTTACCGTCTGGACAGCCACCTATGAAGTTATGGATGAATACAAAGCCCTCGCCAAAGAAATCTTGAGTGCAATTGGTGAAGAACTCTATGTTGCCGACGAAAATTATATGGATATGGCGACAGGCTTATCAGGCAGTGGACCTGCTTACGTTTTTCTCATCATCGAAGCCATGATAGACGCAGGCGTTCGTATGGGCTTTAATCGCGTCCAAGCCGAAAAACTAGTGCTACAGACAATCAAAGGCTCGGTGCTTTACGCCCAACAATCAGGCACACACCCGACCATTCTCAAAAACCAAGTGACCTCACCAGGGGGAACAACCGCTGCAGGACTCCATACTATGGAAAAACTGGGTCTGCGCTCCGCCATCTCAGAAGGCATCTGGGCATCTTACCAACGCTCCGTCGAATTGGGTGAGAAAGATGATTAAATTAGCAAAATAGTTGATTAGCATTCTAGCTGGTCAGTCTTGACGTATATGTAGGAATTCAATTTGTGAACAAGAAAAATAAATTGTCCAGTGTAAAGTATGGTAAATGGTTATTAGCAAGCATTACTCCGATTATTTTATTTGGGATACTTGTTATCTGGTACATTACCCGAACTAGTAGTAGTACTATTCATCAAGTTGCTAATTACACTGAAATTCTTGCAATAGAAAACGAGGATTATTCGTTTGTCGTCGATAAGAACACCATTCAGTATCAGGATGGATGGTATCGCGATTGCTTCTTCAATATTTCTGGTTCAATACAACCACTTAATGATTTATCCGTAGACATTTTTACCAATGTGAATCTTGTTGTAAGCGTTGAAAATGATGAAATAGAAACCGAAACCGAGTTTTTTGTACCTGTTACAATCGAAGAAAATCGCATCTTTTTCAACAGTGGGGATGGAGTACGAGAACCTATGTCTGTTTGGCTAGAATATGAACCCTCTGGCGAACAATTATCTCCAACTATTCCAATCAACATAACAGATTGTAGAACGCTTGTATCTTTCAAATTTGTTCAAGTGAGCAACTTTTAGCCTAAATGCCTCGGCAGTTCAAATCAAAATTTCTTCGTGACCTTCGTAATCTTCATGGCAGAAATTTGACAGGCAAAAATGCTATCCATCTAATGCGCTATTCAGCTAAATCCAAACCCTCTATAGACCAATTTTTCCCTCTTTGATAAGATAGCATCATGAGTTCGTGAAATTCTGGACAAGCGACTTAATGACTGTTACAATGCGGTGGCTAAAGGCGACTGCTTTGTGCAGGTTGTCTGGTTTTCAGGCAGTGTATTTAGTTAATTGTTCATGAGAGATATTATTCAGGTTTTTTCCAACACCTGATTAAGCAGTAAATGCCTTATCCGATAAATAATTGTAGGGGACGACCTATGTGTCGTTCCGACGGGCGCAGACACAGCTACGCCCCTGCGATAAAACGTTTAAAGGATGAAGCAGTAACTAGGTCAAGCCGAATTATTCATTCAAGAAGGAGCCAACGAATGGCGGAAAGCATTTACGATTCTATTCTTAAGCAAATTGAAGACTATCAGCCATCAGTCGATGCGGTAGAAGTGGGTTACGTCACCGAGGTTGGTGATGGTATCGCGCGTGTATCAGGGCTTGATAACGTGCGCTACAACGAACTTGTACGCTTCGAAAATGGCACAGCAGGTATCGCGTTCAACCTCGAAATGGATAACGTCGGTGTCATCATCATGGGTGACTATGACAACATCCAAGAAGGCAATGCTGTTAGCCCAATGGGACGTATCGCGTCTGTACCCGTCGGCAAAGGCTTGCTCGGACGTGTGGTAGACGCACTCGGTAATCCTGTTGATGGTAAAGGTCCAATTGATTTCAACGAATACTACGACATTGAACGGATGGCACCAGGCGTTATGGGTCGTTCACCAGTCAACCGTCCTGTACAAACAGGTCTTGTCGCAGTCGATGCCATGATTCCCGTCGGACGTGGTCAACGTGAGTTGATTATTGGTGACCGCCAAACAGGTAAAACCGCCGTTGCTCTCGATACCATCATCAACCAAAAAGGCGAAGACATGTACTGCGTTTACGTCGCAGTCGGTAAACGTCGTGGTGAAATCGCGCGTATCGTCGCAACCCTCGAAGAATACGGCGCAATGGAATACACCATCGTTGTCACAGCAACCGCTTCAGAATCCGCTGCACTTCAATATATTGCGCCATATTCAGGCTGTGCAATGGGCGAATGGTTCATGGAAAATAGCATGGATGCGCTCGTAATCTACGATGACCTGTCGAAACACGCGAATGCTTACCGTCAGGTATCCCTGCTCATGCGTCGTCCTCCAGGACGTGAGGCGTTCCCAGGTGATGTCTTCTATCTCCACAGTCGCCTCCTCGAACGTGCAGCACAATTAAGTAATGACCTCGGTGGTGGTAGCCTAACAGCACTCCCAATCATCGAAACCCAGTTGGGTGATGTGTCTGCGTTCGTGCCAACCAATGTTATTTCTATTACAGATGGTCAGATTTACCTCGAAGGTGAATTGTTCAACTCAGGTCAACGTCCTGCACTCAACACAGGCATTAGCGTGAGCCGTGTAGGGAGTTCGGCACAGACCAAAGCGATGAAGAAAGTCGCGGGTGGTCTCAAACTTCAGATGGCGCAATTCCGTGATTTGGCTGCTTTCGCACAATTCGGTAGCAACCTCGATAAAGACACCCAAGAACAATTGGATCGTGGTCTTCGCTTGAACGAACTCTTCAAGCAACCACAATATCAACCATTGTCATTGGAAGACCAAGTGGCAGTGATTTTCGCTGGTACAGAAGGTCTGATTGATAGTGTGCCAGTGGACCGAGTTAGCGAATGGGAAGAAGATTTCTTACGCGCTTTCCACACCCAATTCTCTGCAACAGCGGATAAACTCAAAGAACAAGCAAAATCAGGCTTGACCAATGAAATTCGTGCAGAACTCAAAGAAGCCATCGAAACTTTCACCGAGACTTGGAGCTAATTCCATTACTCATCAAGTCTGCGTAAGGAAAGGAGCTTAACGAATGGCAAGCGCAAGAGAAGTAAAAGGTCGGATTAAATCCGTTAAGAATATCGCGCAAATTACCCGTGCGTTGGAGGCTGTCTCAGCCTCTCGTGTGCGTCGCGCACAAGAACGTGTACTAGCAAGTCGCGTCTATGCCGAAAAAGCATGGGAAATCTTGCTCAACGTCAATGCAGCATCCAAAGGGCAAGCCCCACATCCAATGCTGACCCAACGTGAAGAAGTCAACAATGTGCTTGTTGTCTTAGTAACGTCCGATAGAGGTCTAGCGGGTGCGTTCAATACCAACGTAATTCGTGTTGCCGAACGCTTTGAGCAACGGGTCGATGCCCCTGTAAAATACATCACAGTTGGCAAAAAAGGGCGTGATTCCATGATTCGCGCTGGTAAAGAAGTCATCGCTGAATTTAGTGATTTACCAGCAACCCCAACTGTCGCAGATGTCTCACCGATTGCCAAACTCGCAATGGATGAGTTCCTCAGTGGGCGTGTTGACGAAGTGTTGATTGCATATACTGACTTCATCAATATGCTGACACAAAGCCCTGTTGTCTTGGGCTGGTTGCCACTCACACCAAATTCAGTGGCGAGTCAAGTTGCATCAGAATATGTTAAAGATGTTCCAGATGTTAGCGATGGCGCAACCGATTACGAATATGAACCAAGTCCAGCAGCCGTCATTGACGAAATCGTGCCACGCTTCACGGAACTGCAACTCTATCAAGCCTTATTAGAGTCAATTGCCAGTGAACACGCTGCGCGTATGACAGCAATGCGTAATGCAACCGATAACGCATCAGGCTTGGTTGATGACTTGACGCTCGAATACAATAAAGCACGTCAAGCAGCTATCACCAACGAAATTCTAGATATTGTCGGTGGGGCAGCCGCACTCGAAGATACACTGAAAGCAAAAGAGGCTCGCAACGCACCATCAAAACCAATTAAAATTGCACCAAAATCCAATGGCGCGAATGGTGCAAGCAAAGTTACGCCTGTAATCGCAGAAGAACCAGTTGTGACAGCAGCAGTAGCAGAAGTTGTCGAAGAGCCAGAGCCTATTGTTGAAGAAGTACCACAAGCAGAAGTCGTCGAAGCACAATCAGTTAGTTCTGACCCCGACGACCTCACCAAAATCGAAGGTATCGGCAAAAAAATGTCATCAGCACTGATTAAAGCTGGTATTGATACATTCGCAAAATTATCACAAGCAACCGAAGACCAACTCCGCCAAGCAATCAAAGATGCAGGAATGCGTTTCGCGCCTAGTCTCGTGACATGGGCAGAACAAGCAGAATTCGCTGCTAAAGGCGATTGGGACGGTCTCGAAGCACTACAAGACCAACTTGAGGGTGGTCGCCGAGTTGATTAATTCATGAGGAGATAAGATAAAGATTATGGCTGAAGTTCAAGGTACAATTACTCAGATTTTGGGTAATGTGGTAGATGTACAATTTCCAGCAGGGGAATTACCAGATATTTTTGATGCGATTCGTGTGCCTCTCGAAAACGATGAAGATGGCAACGAACGCCCCGACTTGATTCTCGAAGTTGAATTGATGCTCGGTGATAGTGCAGTCCGTTGTGTGGCGATGGATGCTACCGATGGTCTCTCACGCGGTATGATAGCATTCTCAACAGGCGCACCAATTGCTGTTCCAGTTGGTCCTGATACACTCGGACGTGTTTTCAACGTTCTAGGTCGTCCAATTGACAATCAAGCAGCACCCGACGAAGCACCAACTCGTCCAATTCATGCTAGTGCACCACCATTCGAGCAACAATCCACCAAGATTGAACTCTTCGAAACAGGCATGAAAGTGATTGACCTCATCGCACCGATGACCAAAGGTGGTAAAACAGGTATTTTTGGTGGTGCAGGGGTTGGTAAAACAGTGACCATTCAGGAGCTAATTAACTCCATCGCAACCCAACACGATGGCTTATCCGTTTTTGCAGGTGTAGGTGAACGTACCCGTGAAGGGACAGACCTCTACATCGAAATGGAAGAAGCTGGCGTTCTCGATAAACTCGCTATGGTATTCGGTCAGATGAACGAACCACCAGGGGTACGTCTCCGTGTGGCACTCTCTGGTCTCACAATGGCAGAAAACTTCCGCGATGAAGGTCGTGATGTTCTCATCTTTATTGATAACATCTTCCGTTATTCACTCGCTGGTGCAGAAGTATCCGCACTCTTAGGTCGTATGCCATCTGCTGTAGGTTACCAACCAAACCTCAGTGAAGAAATGGGGATGCTCCAAGAACGCATCACCTCCACCAAACGGGGTTCGATTACCTCTATGCAAGCGGTCTACGTACCAGCAGATGACTACTCCGACCCTGCGCCAGTAGCGGTGTTCACGCACTTGGATAGCACCATCGCACTTGAACGCTCGATTGCAGCCCGTGCGCTCTTCCCTGCGGTTGACCCATTGGCGAGTACATCAAAAATTCTTGACCCAAACGTTGTCGGTGAAGACCATTACCGCACAGCACGCGAAGTACAACAGGTACTCCAACGCTACAAAGACCTCCAAGATATTATCGCTATTCTCGGTGTAGAAGAACTCTCCGACGATGATAAATTGCTGGTCAGTCGTGCGCGTAAAATCGAAAACTTCCTCAGCCAACCCATGAAGGTTGCGGAACAATTCACAGGTATCCAAGGTGAATACGTCACAATCCCAGAAACCGTGCGCGGTTTCCGTATGTTGCTGGATGGTGAAGTTGACCACATCCCAGAACGTACCTTCTACATGAAGGGTAACATTGATAGCGTTCTCGCAGCCTACGAAGAAAGCCAAGCAAAGAATAACTAATCGCCAGAGGAGGCAACTATGCCAATTCATGTAGAACTCGTCACCCAAGAACGTCGCGTCTTTGAAGATGAAAACGTTGACCAAATCAATGTGCCAGCAACTGAAGGCGAAATGGGCATCTTGGAAGGACACGCACCTGTTCTAACAACAATGAGCTTTGGCGAACTCGTCATCAAAAAGGGCGATGCAGAAGAACGCTACGCGATTTACGGCGGTGTTGTTGATGTCCGCCCTGATAAAGTCGTCATTTTGGCAGACTTAGCAGAATCGAGCTTCGATATTGATGCTGAAAAAGCACGCGAAGCCCGTGACCGCGCTCGTCAGATGATGGATGAAGGCGTTCCTGACGAAGAAAATCGTCAAGCAATCCTAGAGTTGCGTCGTGCAGAACTGCAACTTAAATTATCTAACAAGATGAACAATCGCGGAACAGCAATGCGTATCGTTGACCAAGATGATCGTGAATAAACGCACTAGAATCAAGTAATTCTCTGCGAAAATTACGAGATAGGAACCGATTTTCGTAGGGGAGGGTCACCGTGCCCTCCCAACATTAAACCAAAATTCAGAGGCGATGTCTCCAACAAGACATCGTCTTTCATTTCTAATAGCTTTTAGCAGTAAATCATCTACGAATTTCCTTGATTCGTGATAAATTGCTGTATTGTTCTCAGAACTCATTACTTAGAACTATCTTGTCTTTGTAACTCTTGCTAGTATTCATCATCTGGTACAATCTGGTACACTCATTACGCGAATAAAGACATAGAAAGCGAAAGTGTAGCCAATGGCTCTCTTTGCAAAAAATCTTGGAATCGACCTCGGAACAGTTAACCTGCTCATCTATGAACGGGGCAAAATTGTGCTACAAGAACCATCGCTTGTAGCTCTCATGGTCGAAGAACAAAAAATTGTCGAATTTGGTCAGCCTGCCCGTGAGATGATGGGGCGCGTGGATGAAGAAGACATTCAAATTGTACGTCCACTCCAAAATGGTGTCATTGCTGATTACGAAGTGACCGAAGCGATGCTTGAATATTTCATGGGACGAGTTGCAGGACGTGTTCGCTTATTTCGTCCTACTGTGATGATTTCTGTGCCCTATGGCGTGACATCAGTAGAAAAACGTGCTGTTCACGAAGCTGCCTTAGCTGCAGGTGCGCGTGAAGTCTTCCTTATCTGGGAACCTCTCGCAGCAGCTATTGGTGCAGGATTGCCTGTTGCCACTCCAGCAGGGGATATGGTCATTAATATTGGTGGCGGTATCACCGAAGCAGCCGTTATCACCATGAATAATATCATCCGCGCCGAAAGTGGGCGTGTGGGTGGTGTCCGCCTTGATGAAGCCATTGCAGCTTATGTGCGCCGTAAATACAATCTCAGTATCGGCTTAGCCACTGCCGAAGCTGCTAAAATCCAAATTGGTGCTGCCGTCAACCAACCCGAAGAACTCACAATGGATGTGCAAGGGCAAGATAATGTCAGTGGCTTACCACGCACAGTGACTCTTACAACAGGTGAAGTCGTCGAAGCACTTAAAGAGCCTTTGTCCCAAGTGGCTCAAGTAGTCAAAAATGTCCTAGCAGAAACACCCCCTGAACTTGCTTCAGACATCATTGACCGAGGCATTGTCTTAACGGGCGGTGGCGCACTGATTCGAGGCTTAGATGCCTACCTCACCAAAGAAACAGGTGTGCCTGTCTACCGTGCCGATAATCCTCTCATCACTGTAGCAGTTGGGGCAGGACGTGCCCTAGAAGACCCCGCCTTACTCCGACGATTGGTCAACCAGCCTAATTTCTAGCAAAACAAAAAAGCGACGATTAGAGTCGCTTTTAATTTATTCATATGCTGTTTGAGTTAGTCTTAACTTTAGATTTTCAGCACAAATAACAACCAAAAACCAATCATTAAGAACCAATCACCAACGCACTAATCAAGATCATCCCGCAAGTAGTATGTCATGTGCTGTAGATGCACCACAGGGTCAATATATTGCACCATGACATCATCAGGCACAGTTAAGCTAATCGGCGCATAATTCAAAATGGATCGTACCCCCACCTTAACCAATCGCTCAGTTACCGCTTGAGCATGTTCGGCTGGCACAGCAATCATCGCCATCTGACAATCATTTTCAGGGATAACAGTATCTATATCGTGAATAGAGAATATAGGCACACTGCCGATTTCCTTGCCAACTTTTTCCTCATCAGCGTCAAACAACCATGAGATGCGAAAGCCACGTTCCTCAAATCCACCATACTTAGAAATCGCGCTACCGAGGTCACCAGCACCAATGACTGCTACATTCCATTCACGGTTGACTTGCAATACACCACGTAATTTTTCAACCAAAAACTCTATCTGATAACCAGTTCCCTGCTTACCAAATCCACCAAAATGCGATAAATCCTTACGAATTTGTGCCGAACTAATTCCAAGTCGTCGCCCCAACTCGTGCGATGAGGTCACATCACGACCTTCTTGTTGTAATCGCGTTAACGCCCGTAAATACAATGGCAGGCGTCCAATCACAATATCAGGAATGCGATTAGACATTTTCAGCGTCATAAACCCTGTCCCCTTAACTTCAAAACTCAGCGTAATAGTCTAATGTGTATTGTACATGGGTTGTGATTTAATGCACAATTTATATTCTAACATTCCTTTAAGGAAAATGCCAGCTAGCGAACATGCGCCTACATATAGTATGACAGAGTAATTGTATGAAAGGTGAAGGAAAAACAAACAAAATTCGAGTTGTCTGATACAATCAGAGTACGAAACAACGTTTGAGATAATCGCATGACAAACTATCAAAATGATGAAACGGTGTCTATCCCACGCCAGCGTCTCTTTGTCCTCAAAGATGGACGTTTTGTAATTCAATGGGAAGAAAATCGTGTTCAAGATTTACTGTCTGGTCGCTACATCCCATTCTCACAAGATATTTTTGGGAACGCCATCACAGATTATGAGTTGAACCAACTACAAAATTCAGGTATTGTCGCTCATTACGATGATACCGATGTTCACCTGCAACCTGATGTCAGCCAAGCACACGCCAATTCAGGTAGAACTTACTATCTGAATACTACTCTGCACAAATCGCGCGTGGACGATGTTCGCATCGCACTAGCATCGGATGAACAAGCCAGTGCATTTTCGGTTCGCGTACAAGGTGTTTTTGTCATCATTCGTGGCAAATCAGGCATGGCATTTCATAATTTTGATGACGCTGAGCGAGCACGTGAAATTATCATAGAACAACTCCCTGAATTGTTAGGAAATACAGTCGTTGCCTTTGTAGAAGTCATCGCAGCACCATAACATAGCTAAAGGACTCAATCATGAGCGAAGAACAAAAAGATATTAAACCAGGCATCGCCACTAACGACGATTTGCGAGAAGTCCACGATACAATGCTAGAAGGTCTCAGCCAGCTTGCAGATTATTTTGGCTTCAGCAAAGTCATGGGGCAACTCTACGGAACATTACTGCTGAGTCCAGGCGCACTCTCCTTAGATGACATGATGGAACGCCTCAGCATCTCCAAAGCCAGTGTCAGTATGAACATGCGAACCCTTGAACACATGGGGATGGTCCGCCAAGTTTGGGTGCGGGGTGGTAACGGACGACGGAAATACTACGAAGCTGAAACTGACTTTTGGCAAATCATCACCAATCTGTTCAATGCAAGGGAAATGCGCGATGTAGAACGCGCTATCACAGTCATGGATGATAGTACCGAACAACTCAACGATGGTATGGCGAATATGTCAGATGAAGAGCAAGAACTCGCACGTCTATATATTGAGCGTATGGGACAACTACAAGGATTATTCCAATTCGCTCAAGTCATCATGACATCTATCATCACACAATTCGACGATAAATCTGACTTTTCAGAAGTCAAGCGGATTGAAATTGAATGATTATCCCTTGCTCTGTGGATACGGATTGTCTATAATTTAAATCCTGATTACTGGGGATGTGGCGGAATTGGCAGACGCGCATGACTTAGGATCATGTCTCCTAGAGGTGTGGGTTCGAGTCCCACCATCCTCACAGTGGGATACAGCAGTGTCAGATGTAACCAGCATCGCTGTATCCCCCCGCAACACTACCGCAATAACCTCATCATCCATCACGATGATCTTCTCAATAAGCTGTTTTATCAGTGCATGTTTTTCAAGTGCCGTGTCGCACCGTGACCACAATATATCAAAATCTTTGAGTAAATTGGCAGAATCCAGCAATTGGTCATGCTCAATGGGACGCATCATCTCTATGTCGGTTTGAAGTTGACGACGTTTTTGCAAATAGGTGGCTTCATCCATAAAGCCATTTTCCCATGAGATGTCGATACGTTGTATGGTATCCATAATCTCGTCAATGCGTTTACTCACGGCAGTATGCTCGGCATGTTGGCGCATGATACTGTCTATACGCTCGGCAACATCATCGGGTAGGCGTTCATGTAAGCTGTGGAGCAGGTCAACCACTTGTGTGTCGATTTTTTCCTGCCGTACCATCAATTGTCCACATGGCTCATAGCCACGCTTACGGGCATTGCATTCGTAATACCACAGACGTTGGCGTAGCACTCTTGTGTACATCTTGCCATAGCTGGGATCGTCTAATCCAAGTGGTTTATTGGCAAGGCAACGCGCACAATAGACGAGACCTGATAACCAAGAAGGGTAGACGGTGCGCGGATTTTTACGCTCATGGGCATGGGCTTCACGTATACGTTGCGCTGCTTCAAACAGCGCATCACTGATGATGGCTTCATGGATACCCTTTGTCCATTGCCGTTTTTTGCGGGCGCGTTCACGATTTTGACCAAAGCCATTTTGATATACGGTTTCTAAATAGCTGACATAGCCACAATAGATTTTGTTTTGTAGCAATTCGCGTATCATGGATGGTTGAACGGGCTTATCCAACTCTAGTCCAACCTCGGCAGCACGCTCTGTGAGTGCGGCGGCAACGGTGCGATAGCTATAGTCGCCACTTGCATATAGGGTGAAGGCTTCCTTCACCAGTTGGGCGGGGATAGGGTCAATATGTAATCCTACGGGTAAATCAGGAGTTGCTTTCACGCAATTTGCCCGTGTCGGGGTTTTTTCTGTCGCTAAGAAATAGCCGAATGGTGGCTTGCCGCCATTGAATTTGCCATTCATGTGACGATGACGATGAGCACGTTTGACTTCTGTACTCAGGTTCTTGGAGTAAAATGCTGCAAATACTGCTAGCATTTGCTCCATCATCACGGCATAGGGGCTATTATCATCATCTTCACTAAATCCCTCTACACAATAGAGACGCACCCCATATTCATGGCGGAGTAGGGCTTTAATCATGGTGACTTGGGTATGGTCGCGTGCAAGGCGGTCAAACTTCCACATCATCACGGCATCAAAATGTCCACGTTGCGCATCTTTACGCAACTGGTTAAACCCGTCACGCTCCAATGACCAACCTACTTGGGCAGCATCTTTGTAGACCTTCACGATCACGCCACCACGCTTGATAATGTCCTGACGGCACATGGTTTCTTGTGAATCAAGACTGACATCATTTTGAGCACCAATGGAGTAACGGCAATAAATAGCAAATCGTACAGGAGGGGCGGATGATTGCCCCGTTTTCTCTGTCATGAGAACATCCTTAACACGTATGGAATAGCAGTGATGCTATCCATAGGCTTACAGAGTGGGCACGATGTATGCTTGCCGTGTATCTATTTGATGTAAGGATAAAAATTGCTCAGGCAGAGGGTTCGGGTGGTGTATCCTCGGATGTATCTTCCTCAACGGGATAACGGTGTGCCATGTCGGGACGATAGTGGTCTTGCTTCCATCGTTCTATATCGCTGGCATACACGAACCACGGATTGCCTATGCGGACGGCTTTGATTTTACCCTGCTTTGCAGCTAGCAACATCGTGTTGCGGGCTACCCCTGCTTGCTTCGCGGCAGCAGTTATGGGTAGCAAGTCATTAATTTCGGATGAAGTATCGTCGGACGGTACATCATGGGACATTGTAGTCTCCTTACATTACTGTAGTGCAATTGCACTATGTTGTCAATAGAGGTGGATTCAATGTCCTTAGTATACCGCACTTACTTCGTGCTTTTTGGGGGTGCGTTGGGTGAATTGTCGTCCTGTTTATCTTCTTCCTGTATTTCGGTACTGCGAAGGGCGACTTCTGCTCGAAGCCACTCCCAAAACCCAACGCTTTCACGACTAAATATTCTGGGAGTGGATGAACCCCGCGAACGACCTTCGTGAGACTTACGAGGGGAGGGCATGGTCATACTCCTTTAGCATGAGCTTTACGGTGGTGGGATACCACAAGCTGCCTGTTCTGGCTGTCGGGATGTTATGGGCATTAAGTTCCTTCGCTACAGCTGAGAGACTATAACCCTGTGCCTGCAAATGCAGGATGAGGGGGCGCACTTGCTCTCGGAAGGCTTTGGCATTGGCTTTGATGCGTGAAATACCTGCCTCAGAGCCGATTTTAGGGGTTGGACTACCTAGACGTACCCCGCGTGCTTTGGCGGCTGCTAATGCCTCTTTTGTGCGTTTTGATATTAATTCACGTTCGTGCTCTGCAACCGCAGCTAAGATATGGATGGTTAATCTATTAGCATGTGGCATATCCACTGCCACAAAATCTTGTCTGCTCTCTAACAGGTTAGAGATGAAGGCAACATTGCGTGCTAAACGGTCAAGCCGTGCAATGACTAAGGTGGCTTTATGTTTACGGCATAGCTGTAAGGCACGTTCTAATTGTGGGCGAGCTTTGCCTGATGACTCAATCTCTGTCACTTCCTCAATGAGTGACCCACGCCCTTTCACAAACTGTGCTACGGAGGCTTGTTGAGCTTCTAGCCCTAAGCCACTTTTGCCCTGTTTGTCGGTGCTCACTCTGTAATAGGCAATGAATTTCATGGAATACCTTTAGCATAAATACACATACATATAAACATCAAACGCCCCTTTGGGTTTTATAAGGGTGGATTGCCTCCTATATCGTCTTCCTGTGCGTCATCGTTTTCATCTCCTGTTAACAGTAACGGGGGTGATGTGAGATGGCGGATGGCTTCGGCTTGTGCCTCGTCATCATGTGCGGGTGAAAATAACAATTGCGATGCGGGGATATCGACTATGGGTGTGTGTGCATTCTGCTGGTCATTCGGTAGTGGCGCGAACTCTTCCTCAGCATGGTGAAGTAAGAGAGCGGGATTGTCTTTTAGGATAAAGAAATTTTCCAAAAAAGATAAAAGGATAGAAAGCACGTTTATCCATTGTTGTGTAGGCTCTAACGCTTCCTCACTATCAAAGACTACAGGTGTAACCTGTGGCATGGCAGGGCGTTGCCCGTTAATGATTTGTGGGAAGACAACCCGCAAGAACTGTTGTCCTGTGCTGAAGGCACGTCCATTGCGATAGATGATACATTCTGTGACCCATGAGGGACTGCCGCCCTTTCGTAATTGGCTGAAGACCCAAGGGGGCATGATGTTATCAGGTTGGCTACTGCCAGAAATGCCGATGCCGCCACGTGAATCTACTTGCCAGCCATGTTGGATACGCTCATCTTGCCCAATTAGCTGACTCGCAAAGCGATTGGTATTGCCTGAATTAGCCGCAAAGATGTGAAGTGTGAACAGGTTAAGCAGGGCTTCAGCTGCGTCACGATTGCCTTGCAGGGCGGCGTAATACTGATCTAACGTTTGCGTGCTGTATACCATACTCACACGGCTTTCGCGCCCTTCTGCGAGGAGCAAATAGTCAAGGCTACTGACGATGCGATGGGCTTCGTCTGCCAGAATACAGACATAGGGTGTGTTTTCATGGATTTCACGGCGCAATAGAAATTTTTGGCTCAAATATTTAAATAAGAACTGAGCAATTTGAGCCGTTCTGCCCCCTTCTGCATTGATGGGCATATCCATGATAATGAGTTTGCCATCATTGAGGTCATCGGGGGTAAAGGTAGTGTCAGTACAATAGAGATCGTTGAGCATTCCTGTGAGAAACATATCAAGCATGGAGGATAAGGTGATGATGATACTGGTGCGAGTGCGCTCTGCTAGATACATGAATTGGGTAAAGTAGCGCGTGACCACTGCGAGTTTGCGCTGTTGCTCGGGTGTGGTGGCGTATTTTTCAGCGGATTCTCTGACTTTGTAGTAGAAGCTCGTTTTTTGCCAGACTATATCATCGAGCATGTCTGGATGGTTGGGGAGAGAGGTTATCAAGCGATAGAGTGCTTCAAATGACAAGGTGATGCCACTATAGATAAGAAGCAAGATACTGTAGCGGGCAAGGATAGTGGATGACCTATCCCAAAATTGTTGCTGATTAGCATCTGCATGGCGGGCTTCAACGAATTGCATGAGGTGGTGGAGCAATTGTACAATCTCCTCAACAGCACCCTCGCCATGCACCGAAACAAGGTATGCCATGATATTGCATCGCCATAAGCGACCTTGTGCATCAGGCTTAAGAGAGAAATGGATAATATCAGCTTCGCGCTTTGCCAATTTTGCTAATGCGGTAAATTGAGCCGCTTGATTGCGTTTTACGCAGACCACTAAAAAACCATATCCAACCATCAACATTGACAGCACGATGTTAGCGATTATCGCTGATGTCTTACCAGATGAGGGTGAACCCGTGATAGAGATAGCAGTGCTCTCACCGAGAGTGAGAGCATTTAATTCATCGAACCACAAAAGTGGCGATTGCGGATGCCAATGCATGATTAACGCTTATCGTTATCATCACGGCGATTGGGGAATGGGTAGTGCTTTGGTGCAACCACGACTTCCACTTCTGGATCGTCGCCACTGATGCTGGTGACATTGCCAAAGAAGCCATAGCTGATATAGACGTTACCCACACGGGTGAGTTTGCCATTGAACCAACCGTAATGAAAACGGATATGCCCCGCCCGTTTGACTTTACCGTCCATTGTGTAATGGAAACGGTTGATTTTTCCCTGTTGTAATTGGACAGGATGAATGTTGCGACCTTCTACACAAATCGTTACTCGGAGAATAGGGAATTGCTGTACCATATGGTTAACCTCCTATATGGTGCTAGTGTTTGAAACTGCCTCGCTTAAAGACGGCAATCTGGCAAGCGAGACAGGGATACCTGAACCTATGGATGGTGCGCCTGCCCCTGCTAGTTAGCGAGGGGCGGGTTTCGATTAATCGTCGTAGTGGTAATTGTGCGGGTTACGAGTAGCACTTTTCATTTGCACAATGACGTTTTCAACATTGATTTCGATATTGTCACGAAAAGCAGTTTGGTAGGCTTCACCTAATGCAATAGTCATTGCGCCATAGATGACCCCGCTAATGCCACGCGATACGACATTGCCTAACCCAAACATTTTACCGAGGGCTAGAATCACGCCTGCGCCAGAGAGATAGACGATGAGAGAGCGAAATATCTCTTGTACCATGAGGTATAATGTCTCCTCACTGACATCTACTTGGTAGAGACTAGCTAGTTGTGCCAACAGCATCAGCCAATGCCGTACAATCACTTCCGCTTCATCGAAAATGAGAGAAGGATTTTGTGTACCTTTATAGGCTAATGCCCCTGCATGTCCTTTGATGCATTGACGGGCATACTGATCGATTAAGACTAATTCTTGCTCATTCATCGGTTTGTTCTCCTTGTTCTTTATTGGTTTTACTTCTTATGTACAAGTACAGCGTTCGAGTAATGCGCCCTGCCAGCAGCCCCCGTGTGAAGAGATTGTCAGGAGACATGCGGTAACGTGCCCAATGGTGTTGGATGCGCTTTGCAGTGGCATCTAGATTGGTAGGTTTGTCACGTTGATAATTAGTGTTTGACATGATGGCATCCTTTCATTCAGGGTTAACTAACCATCTACAACACGACCATATCATGTAACCTATGCGGCATTTTCCCGTTGCACGGGAATGTACAAAATTCGTCTCAGACTGATTTAGAAACTTGTCAGTAATCGGGTTATAATCTCGACTTAGAATTCATTTGTTATGTAAAAAACTTTGATGGTAATAGAGTTTATATTGAGCAATAAACAAAAAGGGTGAGTTAGGTGTGACTGATAATGATGACAATAAGAAAACACCTGAGACATTTGCTTATGTATTAGATGAATTAATTAAGTCTGCTGATCGCAAAACCACGGTGACTTCGTTTGCAGATCAGATAGGAAAAGGAAGTACTACTGTTTATGAATGGCTCAAAGGAGAACGTTTACCCGATCAATATGACATCAGGGAAGTAATCGAAGCATCAGTTATTATCATTTCCAACAAAGATAAAAAAAGAGAATTCAAGTTAAGACTCAAGAATGGTTTTATGTTTGACTTTGAGAAAAGAGCACGCTTAGATGATATCTGAGCAATTTCTTACATTGGAACTCTATTATGACAGATGAAGACGACTCTATAGATGACCAAATCATTGTGACAGAGTATGAGAAAAAGTTACTCGTAGAGGCGAGTCAATTAATTCGTGAAGATATAGTAAATCCCAATCCAAATAATCAATCTAGAGTTGATGAAATATGGGATGAACTTACGACCTATTGGGCTTCGGTGTCACATGATGATAAGATAGGTAAGAGTACACAAGCAGAACATGATGTTCCCGATAAACAAGAGGGGAATGATAGATGATTGTACTAGAAAGATGGTGATTTTTGAGTTTATCTGAGCGTGAGCTTTTTAAGAAAACCAAAAATGCGATTCAAGAGAGTATAGATAAACCGAGTGCTGAAAACGATGCAGTAGCTGATGAACTGTGGGATGAGTTAACGGCACGCTGGGCGCAATTACCTGACATTCATAGTGAGGCAATTGAACTCATTACTGCTTGGAAAAAGCGATTGATTGCAGAGGATATCCTTGCATCAGAACAATCAATAAAAGCTGTTACTGATGCGGCGAAGATATATTTGGATAATCCATCAGTCGAACAATTTGAGATACTAAAACAGGCTAGATATATTGTAGAGATTAGTGAACGTCGTAAGCAAATAGAAAATGAAAATGGTGAATATTCTCTACTGTCTTATGACATGCAACAGAATTTCATTGATGCAAGTACTAAATTTCTCAACCAGCCTACGGAAGCCCAAAAAACCATCATTGATACTATTTGGAGTTCCATTCAAGTATTCAAGCAAGAACGCATTACTCGTACACAAGATGCTGATATGGTCATTCGCCATTATGGTCGAATAGCAAGCATAGCAAGTCGATTTTTGAGTCAACCTACTGAGGAAAAATATCAAGAATTGATGAAGGTAGCATCTAATGATGCCAATGCTGAAATAAATGATGTAGAGCAGACACATCTATTTTATGATGTTAACTCAGCCTGCCCTGAGACATTTGGAGAAGTATTATCTGAATTGCGTTCACAGGAAAAGTCTGATGGAAATACGAGCACAGTGGAGCAATTAGCCAAGAAACTAAACTATACAACAACAACAATTGATTCGATTGAGAAAGGTATGAAGTTACCTAGTAGCGTGGATTTTGTCAAAAGCCTCGCAGATGCCTTACAAGCCTCGTATGTGGATGAAGCAAGATTATTGCGAGCATATGTTTGCGACCATTTAAGAGCTTCTAATGATCTCTGACTTTATATGTTTTATCACACTCGCAGATTCACTGCCTCTTGCCGTAGGCGGGCGCGTAAGCCTTTGGGATGGGTTGGTTGTTGGCACATGTTAGCACTAACCTCTTGTGTTTCCTTAGTTTTCTCCACCTTGTTTGCATCCTCTGATAGCATATCAACCGCCCGTTTTTCTGTCTGTCCTAATGCTTGACCAATTTGAACAGCACATGCAATCTCAGATGCGGTTAATCCTGCTCGGATTGCTTCTTGCATGGTGAGGGGCATGAGTATCGCGAATTTCTGTTGGTAGTGTGCATCAATCCATAGGGTGGTGATGGCTTCTTGGCTGGTGGTGACTAGCTGATGGTAGAGTGCTTCTTTTGGAGATGGAGGTGTAGAACTGGTAGATGATGTGTTGATAAGGCTATTGGCTTTATTGATGGCTGTAGGGTCTGCTACTGCCTTCACTTCTCTATCTTCCTCCTCTCCGTAGAGGGTGGCATCATCAAAGAGACGGTAAGTATTGGCTTCCATCGCTCTGCGTCGGGCGAGGGCTTTTTCTTCTTCGGTGCGGGGGTCTTCTCGTTGCAAGGCTAAGGGTGGAGAGGCGAGATGTGATATATCGACGATAGATGATGCGCGTTTTGGCTCTGGAGGGACTTCTCTCAAGCTAAACATGCTTAATTGGGTTTTCTCCTGTTGGGTGGCGTTTTGACGCTTCTGTTGGGCTGTGCGTGTGTCTACACATTCGCCTGTGAATAGGTTTTGTTGGAGGGGAATGTTTTGGGTCATGTGTTTGCAGTACAAAAAATGGTGCTGGACATACTTGTGCGAGATGTAGTGCATCATGTGATTTTAGCAATAGATTCTTGGGATTTTACGGGCTGATTTATGTGAATGGTGCTGTTTCGCGTAGCGCAATCATTGGAGCGTCAGCGACCAATGTATAATTGCGCTTGCATACACACTTGTTGAAAGGGGACATTATTTCTGCTTTAGAAGCCTTCGCATATAAGCGGCGGAGCCGAGTGGTGTTGGGGCGTGGGGTGCTCCGTTGTTTCATCCCCACAGCACTGACAGCACAGCGTTAAAGGGGGGAATATGTATAGCCCCTTTTGTTATGTGATTGTTAGGTTTTGAAAGAAATTCTCAGGTGAGACCTGAGAATGGCACGATTCTCGGAGAATGGATTCCCGCCTGCGCGGGAATGACAACGTGTCTTTTGAATGTGTTTAGGAATGAGAGCATGACTGAGATGGATTCTTCAGCCCTGCGGGCTTCAGAATGACGAAACAGTGAAATGACGTTGGACTGTAGAGCAGTGATATTAATCAGGTGACTACATGATTAATTGCAAGCCTCCAATTGTGGCACAGTGGCGAAAATCTCTGTCGCGTGTAATGAGAGGGACGTGATGGTCGATACAGATTTGCGCGATGAGCACGTCAGCGATAGCCGCTTTATACCCTTGTTTCCGAATTGCCTTGCGTAGCTCCCCTGCCCGCTCCCAATATCCTGACAAGGGTTCTAGTAAGGGAAGTTGGGTTAACATCTGTGCCACTTCAGGTAACATCTGCGGACTACTACATAGCTCGGTGACTACTACTGGAGGGAGCACCAAACTATGATCGGCTAGTGCTGTATCAATTTCTGCTGTATCGTCCGTGTAATCGGATGCACCAAAATATGCGATAAGGCTACTGGAATCAGCTGCTATCATTACTCGATACCTAGTGCCTGATAATCTCTATCTTCGCGCTCTGCCCGTATATCAATATCAAGAGGCATTTTTCCGCGATAGTGACGTAAGCCCTCATAGGCATGGTCGCGGGTGAGTGTGGCTAAGGCTGCTATGATGGTTTCTGTGATATTTTCCCCTGTCACCGATTGAGCATCTGCTAATAACTGTGTTGGAATGGTGGCGGTGACTTTCTTGGTGGGAAGCTCAGAGGTTGGGTGCATGGAGTGGCTCATATGCTGTTATTTAGTTTGTAAATATAGCATATGTTAATGGGTAATGCAGTTATTTTGTGTTCATGATAATAGAGCTTTGAATGTGTCAGGGGATGAGACCATCGCTGGAATGGATTCTTCAGCCCTGTGGGCTTCAGAATGACGAGTGCGGGAGTGTCTCCTATGCGGAAATTGCATGTGCAACTTAGATGCGAGATGGTACGTATCAGCTAGTAAGCTGAGTTGAAAGGCATGGGGAGATGCCGAACCCTACCTATCGTGTACATTTGATTGGGCGTGGTGCAAGGCGTAGTAGCGTTGGTATGGCATCCTATCAGTCAGGTAAAACCCTACGGGTTAAGAGTGTGGTGAGTGCTGCGGCATATCGCTCAGGTGAGCCATTGCATGATCGCCAACAGGAGGTTACTTATGATTATGCCGATAGAGAGGATGTGAAATATGTTGCCTTGCTTGCGCCTGATCACTCCCCTGCATGGGCATATGAGCGTGAGGAACTCTGGAATCGGGTAGAGCAACGCGAACAGCGCAAAGATTCGCAACTGGCTAGGAGCGTGGTGCTAGCGTTGCCTCGTGAGTTATCCCTTGATGCTAACATTGCCTTACTGAAAGAGCATGTGCATGATACATTCATTGCCCAAGGGATGGTGGCGGATATCGCGGTGCATGTGAAAGATGCCTCGGATGGACTACCGCAACCGCATGGGCATATCTTGCTTACATTGAGAGAGATTGAGCCGTCAGGCGAGTGGGCGGCGCGAAAAAACCGTGAATGGAATCATCCGTCCCTTGTAGGGCAATGGCGCGAATCATGGGAGCAGTTGCAAAATGCCTATTTGGAAGATGCGGGTGAGGATGCGCGGGTATGTATGGCAAGCTATGAGAAGCAAGGCATCAATCGTGTGCCAACACAGCATATGGGACAACGGGCATGGGACTTGGAACAAGAGGGCTTTCGTACCCGTATTGGAGAGATTAACCGTGATATTGCCCAAGAGAACCTGATGCGGGGGGTGATCGATACCATGATTGCCTCGCAAGGCAGCCGTGAGGCATCGCAAGAGCGTATGTGGGAGCAGGAGTGGGATAAGGCAATAGATGCGCCTGAACAGGCGGATATGCCACTCATACCCCCAGATGAAATTGCCCGTTTGGATGAACAGGCACGAGACACGCTAGAGCGTGGGAGTGAGCGAGGCGTAGACCATGTCTAATCATTTGACGGTGGTATCCTCCGATGAGCAGGGAAATGTGCCACGCACGCCCTATGTGGCGTATCATACGGGAACGGGCAAACAGCGCAAACTGATGTTGCGTGATGCGCATGGCGGTGTGATTGGCATGCCCAGCTACAGCTATTATGTGGATGCGATGGCGGTGAATGAACGATATTTGTGGATAACCTTTAGTGCTTGTGTGTATCGTATTAAGGGGCGGTTGTTGCTGACCGAACTTGTGCCCTTATTGCAGGATGACCGTTTGAAGGTGCTCTTTTGCTTTAATCCCTTGAAGCATGAGCCACCTGATGAGGATCAGGTGCTGATAGAGAGCATTACCCGTCATACGGTGCAGGAATTGGCGCAAGTGCGGGACGGGTGAAAATGAGAAAATGTATACATGAAAACACAACGCCCCTGAAGATTGGGGGCGCTGTGCTGTGAACTAATCTTGTAGCATTGTAGCAGACATATCTCAACGGGATTAGGAAGGTGGCTGGATACCTCCCCTATCCTCATTGAATATATTTCCCCCATATGCCCTCTACCGTGCACAATCCTATTCACAAGGAAAGTAGGTATGCTGATGTGACTGTAGCATTACTTGGGTGGGATTTCTACACCATCAGTTAATTCGTGAATTATGTGGGGTGGGATTCATGTTAATCAGGTGCGAAGAACAGCCCATGCAGATAGGTAAATAAGCCTGTTTTCACTGTGATGAAGGGGGTGTGAACTTGAATCACCCCCTAGCAGCCTTCATTTAAGCGTTTTGTACCTATCTCTATTTAGCAAGGTGTGGCGAGACCAAGTTCTGCTAAGCCAGCGATGATTTCATCCGCAGCTTGCCGAACACCGATAGGACCTGTCACACTCCATGTTCGGAAGTCACCCTGAATGATATTGCCATTCTGCACCACGTTTAGGCTTTGCCACAGGGGTGCATCTAGAAGTTCCTCAATATTTT
>JBCCSC010000017.1:0-115760 GCA_039200705.1 Chloroflexota bacterium | reverse complement strand
GTTGTTCACTTTCGACGAACAATTCGCCGTTATTGGGGGTCGTCAGGCGTTCGAGGTAGGTGCGGTCAAAGCCAAAACCAACGCCAATCGCTTTGATGCTGACCCCTGTTTGTTGAGCTAAGGTGATCGGTAAGTCAGGGGTGGCGTTGCTTTGTCCACCGTATTCACCGCCATCGCTCAAGAGAATCACGATCGGGTTATCTGCGCCACTGCTGGCAGCGAGTTGTACTGATTCGTATGCGCCATCATAGAGGGCAGTCACGCCAATGGGTGCGATGTCGTTGATGGCATCAGTCAAGACGACTTTATCAGTGGTGAAATCTTGCACGACCTCCGCGCGGTTGCTGAAAGTCACAATTGCCACAGGAATATCTGCATTGAGGTCAGCGACGTAGTCACGCAGTGCCTCAATCGCGTTGTTCATCGGTGTGCCTGTCATGCTCTGGCTGACATCCACAGTTAAAACAATTGAGGTTGTGCCTGTGGCAACGCTCTCTGCTGGAGCTTCTTCGGTGTTGGTGTTGCTAACCGTTGAGCCTGAATTATCTGAAATCTGGATGTAATCGGCTGAGAGTTGGTTGTTGGCAACGTCAGAGTCCAATTGCATATTGATAGCGGTGCTGATCTCAACAAACACATTTTGGATGTCGGTGATTTCACCCACATCGTAGTGTGCGGTTTGAGTGGTGGAGGAAACGGCTTCTAAGAAGGTACGGTCAGCACCGAAACCTAAGCCAATTGTCACGATGGAGAGCTCACTGCTGTTGGCGAGAGCCAGTACATCCGCGCGAGTGGCATCGCTCTGACCGCCGTATTCTGCGCCATCGCTCAGCAAGACCACATAATTCTGGCTGGCATCTGATTGCAAGGCTTGGCGCATGGCAACCGTCGCACCATCGTACAGGGCTGTCACGCCACCAGGAGTCAGCTCACTGATGATTTCCAGCAGGGCACTGCGGTCAGTGGTGAAGTCGCTCACCACTTGTGCCTGATTGCTGAAAGTCACAATCGCAATTGGAATTGATGGATCGCTCATCAGCACGAAATCTGTGGCTGCCTCGCGGACATTGTTGATTGGATTGCCCCACATGCTGTCGCTGGTATCTATTGCCAGCGTGATGCTCACTGAGGCACTCTCGTCGTTACTTTGGGCTTGCACTGTCCACACTGTGCTTAAACTCAGCACAATTAGCAGCACCAGCACGATATGATGTCTTCTCAAGGTGTCACCCCTTTGTCTGCATTTATCCCGTATGAATTTTGTGAATTAATCGTGACTATATAGAGGAATGATATTTGTACCCTATGATAGTGACTTATCCACGTTGACAGCCTGTTCTGCATGGTGGCTGTGAAATTACAAACTTTACTTAACCTTGTGTCGCCTCAGCTAATCTGAGTGAAACAAAATCCTAGAAATAATGAATTAGCATCTTTACAAATAATTTTTAGCTCTGTCTTGCGTGATACTTGAGAATTTACGGACTATCACAATATAACAATAATGGCTTGTACCTTACAGAGACATAAAATAATTTAAGGTTTGGCTGTAACGTGCTGTTAGGTTATGAGAAGAGTAGACAAAGTAAGCATCAAAGCTATGTTTGATAAGGGTTTCAGGAAGTTGTAAAAAATAATTATAATTTGTAATTTAAACTAAAAACTAACCTAAAAACAATTATTTTAAAAGATACATAAATTGATCCATAACGCGACTGCTTTTATCTGTAAGGTCTATAGGTCGTGATTGTAACGAAAATTGCTTATCTGACGCGAACATCCTGCTAAATAGGATATAATCTGAAATATTATTTGGATGACCTATCAAAGTAGGAGTTTTTTATGGTAGAAACCTTGCGCGTGGGGATGATTGGATGCGGTAATGTTGTAAGTTATGGGCATCGTCCAGCATTGACGACGCTATCTGATGTGGAATTAGTCGCCCTTGCAGATATTACTCCTGAACGGCGTAAGGTAGGGCAGGAGTGGTTTGGTTTGAGTGATGATAATCTCTATGAAGATTACAAAGACTTAATTGCTCGTGATGATATTGATGCAGTGGTAGTGACTGTCCCACAGCAATTTCGTCGGCAGATTGTGCTTGATATTTTCGCATCAGGAAAGCATGTACTGAGCGAAAAACCTATTTCCGACATGCCAATCGTCGCTGCTGAATTATGTGATGTAGCGGAAAAAGCAGGTTTAACCTTTGGGATAGTGCATAACTATCACTTTTTTCCAGAATACCGTCTGATTAAGCAGATGATTGATAATGGTGATATTGGCGATTTGCGCGTACTAACCATGAATTATCTTGGGGTGATTGACCATCCTGGGGCAGCAGAGTATAAAGCAGATTGGCGACATACAATGGGGGCAGGTGGCGGTGTCCTGATGGATATGATTCATGCCGTGTACCTAACAGAATGGTTAGCAGGGGAGCAAGCGATACAAGTCAATGCCTTTGTGGATGCGCCAACCTATGCTCATCGTGCCCCCGTCGTCGAAGACCTTGCATTGTTGCAAGTTGCCTTTCCATCAAGTTATGCACTTATCAATATGGGATGGGGGCAAGGAGTTGGCGGTGTTGATGTCAGTGGTAGTAAAGGGCAAATCCGTATGCGCTATAAAGATTATCAAACGAGTGGCTTCAATCAACCGATTGAACTCTATAGCGTCAATGATTGGCAACGAACTGACCACGCTATCCCTAATCTATCAAGTCACAGTGATAACATTGCTCATTCATTTATGGCTTTGTGGGCAGATTTTCGAGACGCTATCCGTGAAGGACGACAACCGATTGCACCTGCACGTGCTGGTGAACGTGCCTTGCATATTGCTTTAGGTGGTTATCTAAGTGGGGCAACAGGGCGGACGGTCACACTGCCACTCACAACAGATAATCCGCTTTATAAAGAAGGCATCAGTGGTATGGCACAAGCAGACATATGGGCAGATAGCCAAACAAAACAAGCAGGTTTGTTTGGATTGAGGTGATTATCGTAGAAAGCTGTAGGGGTGATGTACACAGCACCCGACTCTTGTTCACCAAGCCGTAGGGTCGCTGTAGCAAACCCCTACAGTTGGACTATTCACTGTGTTGATTCAAGGTGTTCTTGCCAATAATGATTGGTCTTTGCGACAACGGTGACAACATTTTTAATCTCTTTTTCGAGGCGGAAATCTGCCCCTGCTGGGAAATATAAGATATGATCTTCACGTCGAACACTAACATTTTCGACCACAATCGCCCGTAATATCCAAAGTGCCATTTCTTCGCTATCACAGACCATACCAATCCAACCTGGGAAGTCTGGACGAATGACATCTTGTCCTGTCACCATACGGATTCCACGTTCAAGTTCGTCTAGAACTTTTTCGTAGGCTTCTGGGTTAGCTTCAATGAGAGTCGGGTCGCCAGGTTCAAGTAATGTCCCACGATGTGGAGGACCACCTGCTAATGCGAGGTCACAAAAGTCAGTCCAGATTTCGTTCCATGCAGCATTACCCTCTTTATCATAGACAAGACCTGCGGCACCCATTGGGGCAGCACTTGGGACTTGGTTTTGGTAGCGTGGTGGCAACAAGTTAATCAGATTTTGGTTGACAGGCACATCACCATTTTCGCTGAATCCTTTGGGCTTTGTGACAAAACTTGGCTGAATAGTCACGACGACTTCACCCATAGCAGCGATGGAATCGTGCAAAGATTCTTGAATTTTGTTAGAGATGGCGTGGCTTTCAACTAATGATAGGCTATCTTTGACACTAGCTGTGACTTCTGCGAAGAGGCGATGCCCAACCCAATGAACGCGCAATTTTGTAATTTCTTCCACGCCTTCAACAGTTTCGGCGAAGTGTTCGATACGATTCATGATAGAAGGTTCAACAGCGTCCATCAAACGATAAAATACTTTGCGAACTGCTTGCCACGCAATCCCTACAATGGTAATACCAATGAGTATCCCAATGATGGGGTCAATGATAGGAACATTAATCCATGCGCCGAACACAGACATAAACACTGCAAGGGACGTTACCCCGTCAATCCGTGCGTGTTGACCGTCAGCGACCATTGCATCTGACCCAATACGTTTACCAACACGAATTTGTAAGGAGGCAACAGCTTCGTTCCCAAGAAAACCAATGAGGGCAGCCAGAGCCAACAGACCAATATTCTCTAGTGGGAAGGGCTGGAAGAAACGACGGAACGATTCCAGCATAATGTGTCCTGCGCTCAGCACAATCGACAAGACAATGAAGATACCTGCAATATCCTCTGCACGTCCAAAGCCATAGGTAAAACGCCGAGTTGCAGCACGACGCGCTAAATAAAATGCAATGAGTAGCGGAATCGAATTCATCGCATCAACAAAGTTGTGACCTGTATCCGCCAAGAGTGCAACACTATTGCTGTAAGAATAAATGACGACTTGGATGGCTGTCGTCACAAAGAGTAAGGCGAGGGATACCCAAAGGGTAATAATCCCTAAATTATTATCTCGAACAGCCTCATCCACAAGGACACTATCAGTGTCGCCGTGGTCGTGGTCAAACCCAGGTAAATGAAAAACGGCACCAATCCACCCGATGATGCCTTCAGGATGTTCGTGTCCGCCAAAGGTGTTTTTTGTCTTTTGTGTTGCCACTGCTGTCCCTTTATTGCTGGTCTAAAAATTTGATTTCAGGGTTCGACTGGTTCGCAATCTCGACAATAGCCATAAATTGCCATGTGGTCAATACGCGCTTCGAACTGATGGTCACGGAATAATCTGGCACGCAAATTGTTGAAGATTGTATCGTCAATGTCAATTGTTTTGTCACAATTGAGGCAAACCAGATGATGATGTCTCTGTTGTCCAATAATTTGGTACACAATACCTGCCTCTGCCATATCAGTTTGTGATACGAGTTCGTGTTCTTTTAGCCATTGCAAAATACGATAAATCGTCGGTTCTGCAATGCTTTGTGATTGTTGTGATTCGATATAATGGCTCACATCATTGATTGTCATGTGTGCTTGAGTTGCAACTAAGGCTTCAAGCACTAATTTTCGCTGTATTGTCAGACGTTCACCATCTTCTCGCAACATTGTTATAATGCGCTCAAGTTCAGACATGATGGTTTCTTTGTGTATTGTTGCTGAATTGCTCATTGTATCAGGACGCAGTGACAGACTCTATGGTTGAATGTAGTGCATTATCTGTATTGTTCGTGTGAATGTGTGGCATCAGTGAATGTGGCTTTTCAAGACCGTGCGCTAACATCAAGTCCGCATCGGACATAATCTCACGAGGGTGACCATCAGCAATAATTTGACCTTCGTCCAGCAAAATAACACGGTCACAGACTTCAAGTACCATTTCTAAATCGTGAGATGCAACCATCACCGTGTGTGGTGCATTTTGCAAAAATTGAATCAAACGACGACGGGCACGCATATCAAGATTGGCATCAGGCTCATCATATAAGACTAAACCTGGGTGCATCGCAACAACACTCGCAATCGATACCATGCGTTTTTCACCACCTGATAGATGATGTGGTGCGCGGTCTGCTAAGTGGCTTGTGCCTGTCAGAGTTAAAGCATTTTCCACACGTTGTTCTACTGTCTCATCATCTAAGCCGAGGTTTGCAGGACCGAACGCAATGTCTTCTCGCACAGAGGGGGAGAAGAGTTGGTCATCTGAATTTTGGAAAACTAAGCCAATCGCTGGATGAAATTTGTTTGATTCGACTGCTTGCCCATAGGCACTTACTGTACCTGAGTTAGGGTTTAACACACCACAGGTTGATAAAAATAAAGAGGTCTTACCTGCGCCATTGGGACCAATTAAGCCGACCCGTTCACCATGACGAATAGTTAAATTCACTCCATTCAAGACAGGGGGGCGTGTGGGATAGGCAAAGTGTATATCATTCAGTTGTAGTGCATGGTCGCTATTGGCATAATCTAGCTGTGTCATTGTTATATCCTCTGTTTGGTCTTTTGCACCGTAGCCACGTAAGCGCATCGCTTTGTAAACCCGTTCGGCTTGTTCGTAACTGCGAATCAATAAGCTACCCATCAAACTCGCTACTTGAACGATACTTCGCTTATCGAGTTTGGTCATTTCAAAACCACGTAATTTCATGGCGCGTTGCATCCGTGTTAGAGCATCAGCAATTTCAAAGATGTAACGGACAGTTAGCATCAACATATCCGCCAAGATAGCAGGAATGCCAATTGAGCGTAGAGTAGTCACGGTTGTCAAAAAAGTGGATGTTCCGAAAATCACCAGTGAGATTGTCAAGATAGCGATGAAGCGACTAACTACCAGCAACATATAAGCTACACCCTCAGATTGAATGCTGAGGAAACCAAGCTGGAAAATAACTGTCTCGCCTGTAAATAAAGGAAGAATGACAATCAATGCCCCGAGGAATACTCCAGGATAGCGCAAACGCGATAGCAAAAACGATAGAGGCAAACGCGATACCATGAAGACACCGACTGTGATGAGCAACATAAAAGGAACAAGTCGCAAATCTTGAACCAGTGAGAAGCCTAAAATCAGCAAAAAGAGACTGATGAACTTCGTTCGCGGATTCCAACGATGAACAGGCGAATCAAGATGAGCGTATTGGTCAATGTGTAAGTGCATGAGATTCAACCATATCTGGGCGGACACGCAATAAGAATGAAATGATGAAAATCGTGAAGATACCTTCAATGATAGCTAGTGGAATGTGGGCAACGGTCAACGCTGTAATCGCCGCTTGTTCTGTTGCGACATCAATGTATGTTGGGATGCTGGTTACCAATATCGTAAATGCAATCAGGGCGGCAAGTCCTAAGCCAAATGCACCACCGAGGAAAGCAAAAATATTGGTCGATAGGGCACTCTTCAAATTCAAGCGATGACGCAATTGGAATATGCCGTAAGCCAGCAGGGCAGGAATCCCCATCATCGTTGCGTTAATGCCGAGTGTAGTTAATCCGCCATGTTGGAACATGACCGCTTGCAGGAATAATCCCACAAGAATAGCAGGGACAGCATACCAGCCTAAAACGACGCCCAAAATACCGTTGAGCACAAGATGTACACTCGTTGGTGGCACAGGGATATGAATCCATGACGCGACGAAAAAAGCTGCTGTCATCAGAGCTGCTTTGGGCATACTCGCTTGTGGGTCAGGCAATTGATTAATTTTGCGTAGAGAGTATGCAGTCAATGCCCCAGCCGCGATGTAACCACCAATCACGACCTCTGGGGTGAGAATGCCATCTGGAATATGCACAGTTTAAATCCTTGGTCACACATTAATATGTGAATCCTAGCGTAGGATATTCTACTTGTAAATGATTACATATGCAGTTTAGGATACGTTCATGTAGCAGATTTAGGCTTACGACCTGTGAAATACAACGCTGTGCCAATGAAACCCCAAATCACACTAGCAGACATGATGACAATTTGTGCTGTCGTGAAACCACTTGTAGATGATTGGTTTGTTACACTATTTTGAGGTGTACTGTCTGTCGATGCTGTCTCAAAAGTGATGGTGTCACCATTAACACTGAAATTGACATCACCTGTGATGAGTACTTCTGAGCCATCACTGAGGGTAATCATAGTAGAATTGCTATTGTCATCCGAGCTTACTGCGGACGATGAGCTATCAGGCATCATATCTTCTGTGATTTCGATATTGATGAGACCACCGTGTCCAGCTTTGCGGACTTGTACATCCCAGAAGCCTTCAATTGTGTAATCAGGGGTGAAAGCATATGTTCCTGTCTCATCCATCACACCTGTTGACCAAGGATTGATGAGGTCATCAGGGGCAAAGATGATAACAGCCGCTTCATCTAGTACTTCACCTGTATCAAATGCAGCCGTTATCGTCACTTCACCTGTGCTTGCGTTGATGCTGTGGTTAATGCGAACACCATGCGCGATAATTGGCATGGTGGTCACAAGAACGATACAGACTGCGAAAAAGAGTTTCGCAAATCGTTTCATCGAATTTTTATTCCTCTAGTGCTTTTTCAAAGCAGTGTCCTTCACCTGTGTGACCCAATGATGGGAGTACATTGATGAAAGTGAGATAGTCTTCTTCTGACAGAGACATTTCTAAGTCGCTCAAGGATACATCCACAACACCATCTGTTGCAAGGCTAGCAAACATATCGAATCCTGGTGCTTCTGCATTGAGCGAATCTTCGAGTGGTGTTTCTGCATCACCGAAGATGTGGTCGAAGTGGAAAGTCAGTTCAACATCGCCTGTTGCATCAGCAGGTAAAACACCTTTGCGTTCATCACCGACAAATGCACCACAGGTATATGTGAAATTTTCTTCGATTCGCATGGTGAAGTCGATTGTTTCGCCATCTTTTTCGGCAGTACCATCAATCACAACGGAGTAACCTTCAATTTCACCTTCATCAGCAGGTGTCATCATCCATGCAACAGCGTTGTAGAAACCTTCTGGAGCATCTTCAACTGTACCGATGAGGATGGTATCAGCATCAGCGTCACCTTCAGCTAAATCGACAACCAATTGTCCTGATAGACCAACCATTTGTACGCTACGGGTCAATTCGCCTGCAAATGGGTCGTAAGGTGGGTTGGTTTGATGAGCGCGAACATTCGAGAGTGATACCCAAACATGGTCGAAATTAATTGTCCAGCCATCTTTTGAAACAAATCCTTCACGGACAAAATCTTCACCATTGGCGCGGAATTCGAGTGTGCCAGTGGCAACATCATCTTGTGCCATCACGAGTGACACGCTGAAAATAATCAAAACAAGTAAAACAAACAACTTACGCATCATAGGTAGTATCCTCTTTGATGTGATGTATGGTTAAGTAGCTATTTGCGTATAGTATTCCAGATGTAAGATATTACATCAAGGGGTGAGATTAAGCATTTTATCACTGTCTCATACGGCTATTTTCGTAAGCGATACAAAATTTCACCTGCTTTTGGCACGTAGAGGATGCCTTCATCTTCACGATTTTGCCAATCCGCAGGGTTGATGTCTGATAAGTCATGGTATCCGAGTGATAATCGCTCACAATCTTCAGCAGATAGTTGGGTCGCAAGGGTGACTTTAATGCGTGCATGTTCAATGCCATTTTCGTATGTACCACTACCTCGTAGATGTGTGCCGTGCGCGAGAACACCTAATGGAATATGGCGATATTTATCCCACTGCTCAAGGTAAAAATCACGGATATGGTAGCCAGCCTCGTAGATATATTTGTCGTGAACATGGCTGACGGTATCTAAATGAGGGGCATAGACAATCACTTCACCACCATCAGCAATCGCTGGTTCAAGTTTGTACATGGCTTTAGCGGCTGTCCAGAGTTCATCGTACATCGTTGGCGCTTTGGATAAAACACGCTGGAAAGGTTTATCGACCCAACGAATATGCCGTTCTGATGAGACATCGGCTGCTGCTGACCATGCTGAGAATACATCGCCTACAAATAAACCAGCTAAGTCTTCTCCGACAACGACCATACTTACGAGAGTGACAGGAACGGTGACACATTCGGTTGCGGTGTGAATCACCTCACGGACAGGTGTTTCCTTGATACCAATTGTGTTCAGAATAGTTGCTAATGCACCAAGCCAATGACTGGTATTAATCATCTCTGCGCCAGAAATCCCAGGAAAGAGATACTTTGCTCCTCCTGAAAAACCAACAACTTCATGAGGGAAGGTTGGTCCTAAGATGATGAGATGGTCGTAGTCTTCGATGCGACGGTTGATATTGATAGGAGTATCATCGCCCAATGAGGGATGCCATAAATCACCCGCAATTGTTTGGAGTTGGGCTTTGGTCAATGTGCCGATTTGTTTCAGGCTATTAGGGTTATCCCATTCGTGGTTGAGTAAGCCGATATGAGCGTACTCATTTTCACGTTCTTCTTTAGTGATACCTACTAGCCGACACAGTGCGTCTTCGTCAAGTGGGGGATGTGTGCCAAGCGCGACCATAAAATCCAATTGTTTAACGTCATGCAGAATACTCACGACTTGCTGAAATAAATAGGGTAGGGGCAATGTTCGTGTATGGTCGGGAATCAGAATAAGCACGCGCTGGTTAGTGAATTGAGATTCCAAGCCTAGATGTAAGGTTTGGCTAATCACATCATTTGATAATGTTTGGGATGGCTGTGCAATGGCTTGTGCAACAACGGGCATGTGCAGACTCCTTGATTTGAATAGTTCTTGGCGATTTGGTGATTCAGATAAATTTTAGCAATTCTGACGCTGAGTGATTTTGTTAGCAAAAGTGAGACATTTCAGTGTATACTAAAATCTGAAAGATAGTTTTTAAAGGAATTCATCATGTACGATAACGAACGACGCTTTACCAAACGTCACTGGTACGCCATATTGTTTTTGATGATTGTACTCGGTGTTATCGCTGTCTGGCAGGGCTTAGGGCAAACGAATGATGTCGCGCAACCGAACGGCACACCCTCAGAAATTCATCCTGAATTTGCGATGGCATTTGAAAATGGCAACTCAGGCATTATTCGTAGCACAATGTATACAGGGGTACTCGATGGTGAATATGTCACCAATCATCCACTGACCTACGTTGAAGCTAACGGCTACGCTATTTATCAAGGCGACATTATCCTCAGCAGCCAACCACAAGAATTTGGTTTAGGGATTGTGCCTCGTAGTAGCTATATGTGGCCTGATGGACTTGTGGCATTCCAAATTGATTCTAACCTTGCAGCTAAAGACCGCGTCTATGATGCTGTTGCCTACTGGGAAGAACACACACAAATTCGTTTCGTTGAGCGTACTGACGAGAACGCAGATGAATATCCGAACTATATTCGTTTTGTGACTTCAACGGGCTGTGCATCGTATGTTGGGATGCAAGGTGGCGGACAACGCTTGTTCTTGTCACCACGCTGTAGCCTTGGCAATACCATTCACGAAATTGGTCACGCACTCGGTTTGTGGCATGAACACAGTCGTAATGACCGCGATGAATACGTTGATGTGCGCTTCGAGAATATCTATCGTGGCTATGAACACAACTTCCAAATTCAAAGCGACAATGGCGAAGACCTCGGCGAATATGATTATGGTTCAATCATGCACTATCCATCATGGGCATTTTCCAAAAATGGCGAAGATACCATCATTCCATTGCAGAGCGATGTCGAAATTGGTCAACGTACTCATTTGAGTGAAGGTGATCTTGAAGCAATTGCCGAAATGTATGGTTATGCGGATGAGTTAGCTTCTGACTATGATTTCAGTAGCTATTATGGCTATGGTTGCAGTGAAGACCACTGATAAATCACAAAAGGCACTCAAATAGTTAATCGGGGCGTGGCATAGTGCTACGTCCTTTTAGTTTTTGCGTATAGAACAGTATATTTCATTTGATAAAGGATAAAATGACGTGGCGACACTCATCAAAGGTAAGATTCATCTTCCTAGTGATACAGAAAATTTTGCAGGGGCAACAGTTTATATCTATGTTGAAAATGCAGGATTGATGGATATGCCAGCACAAGTTGTGACACAAACGATACAACACAATGTAACTTATGAAGGGCAAGCATTGGCTTATTCAGTGGAAGGACAGGTCAGTGAAGATGATGCGCCGTTCAACTTGCGCGTGCATATCAGCACACACAACAGCGATGATGTCAAAAAAGGAGATTTTGTCACCAAGCGAACATACAGTGTACTCGGTGACCAATCCCCTGAAACTGTTGACGTTAATGTCGAACTTGTCTAATTAGCTGTAGTGACTTCTACAGAAAATAATTGCTCGCTACTGGGTTCATTTCCAAGTGGACTACCATCAAATGGTTCAATCGTCATACCAACGGTGACAATATCACCAACTAAGTCAGGGTTAATTCCTACAAAATAAGGACCATGTCCTGTAGGCCAGTGGAATACACCCCCACTCTGAAATTGATCATCTGTAATTAACCAAAGTTGGTAGCTTTGTTCTTCAGTAGTATCTGGGAGAGATGCAATCCGTAAAACAGCTTCGGAATTGTCGGCGGATACCAATAATTCCCCTGTTACATCAGTAGCAACATTTGGAATGACGCTATAACTAGATGTACCCTCAGCATTGAATAGCTCATTGTAAAGCAATTCATTCGGTGATGGTGCACTGGTCGGGTTACTATTCAGAAAAGCAACAATACCAATGACTAGCACAATCACTGCGGCTGCAACACTCAACAAGATGGTTGTTGGGAAACGTGTGATATTCGTCGGACTTGCTGGCGCAGACGATGATGTATCACGGTTTTCAGTCGGTACTGTGATAGTTTTGTCTGCGTTTTGCTGACGACTTTCTGCTAGTTTAGCTTGTAAACCTGCACGTAAATGGGGGGGAGCAGGGCGTTCAGGAACATGGAACGCTAAGGCGGACGTTACCGCTTGGTACTCTTGCAAGAGTTGTTGCGCTTCGGTATCGTCTTTCAACAATGCCTCGACGAGTGGTTTTTCGTCTGCGTCGAGTGCATCAAGTGCATATGCTGGGATTAGGTCAAGTAAGTCGTTACGGTTCATGTTATTCAGTGTCATTCACTATCATTGAGAGTTGTTGGTTCTTGGATCCATATGGATCGTAATTTCTGCATTCCCATCCGAATATGCGATTTGACAGTTCCTAATGGTTTATCTACATGTGCTGCAATATCACTATGAGACATCCCGTGAAAATATGATAAATAGATAGCATTGCGCTGGTCGTTCGGTAATTCATCCATCACACTCAGTAAAGAGCGTTGTAAATCGGATACATCTTCCTCACCTAATTTTGTCTCCCAGAGGTAAGGTTCAGCATCCATCGATACCGAATTATCAGGTGCGTCACGCCGTTGTCGCTTACGCAAGCGGTCAATTGCTGTGCGTCGCGCAATGGTTAGCAACCATGTAATGAATTTCCCCCGCTCTGGGTCAAACGATTGTGCTTTATCCCAGAGCTTTAAAAATACATCCTGTGTGACTTCTTCGGCATCTTGTGCGTTCCCTAATACACGATACGCAACAGAATAAACAGGGGTTGCGAATTCATCATGTAATTGCAAAAGAGCTTCCTCACTACCAGTTTGTATTTGTCGAATTAGTGCGTGTGTCGGTGTTTCGCTCATGATTCCCACTCGGTTATTGTTATACACGAGTATAACATCTTGTTCAACGAAGCACAGCTTATAATCATAAAAACTTGGCGACTAAAAATAAAGCCTGAGCTAGGTTATAAGATATGTTCGTTTATGAAAAGGTGACTGGTAAATACTACCAACACTTCTCATTATATCTTGTACAAGATGTTATTGCACCTTGAGGACTCCTAAACATCATATTTTCTTTAGCAATTTATCACGCCTCCTGCCGTTACTTGTTTGTCTCTACATAGATTATTCGTAATATGAAGCAATTTTGGATGAGTCAGATAAAAAATGGCTCATATTTTGCTTATCTACTTAACATATGGAAGTGGACTGATGGTACGCTATCAATTCAAAAGACTCGTAATACACTTGAGCAATACATCAACGAACGAAATGTATTGCAATGACGAAATTTTCAACTGAGCGAGCAGCGTTTTTAGGGGCAATTCGTGAATTTTTGCCAATTGTCCCTGGTGTGATTCCCTTCGGGATTGTCTATGGGGTAGCAGCGACAGACATTGGCATGACACCTTTTGAAGGCATCATCATGTCAATATTTATGTTGGCAGGGGCAGCACAACTAGTGACGATTGAGTTGCTGGGCAGGGATGCTGCTTTGTGGGTGATTCTTGTGTCAGCGACAGTCGTTAACTTACGCTTTATCATTTATAGTGCTTCGCTATCACAATATCTCAAACCTTATTCTCTCCAATGGCGATTATTCCTTGGCTATCTCTTGACTGACCAACCCTATGCACTTTCGATTGCCTATTTCACCGAAAATCCCGATGCACCGCATAAGCAGTGGTATCACTTTGGACATAGTCTCATGCTCTGGACATGGTGGGTGATTGCGAGTGCGATGGGGCTATTTCTCGGCGATGTTATTCCGTCCGAGTGGAATTTAACTTTTGCGATTCCCTTGATGTTTCTGGCGATTGCTGTTCCTGCTATTAAGGATTGGACATATCTACTCGCTGGAAGTGTCTCGGCAATTGTCGCTGTGTTAGCTGTTCCTTTGCCCAATAACACAGGTCTGTTGCTCGCCGTAGCATGTGGCTTGATGGTTGGTGTCATCCTTGGGAAGGACGAATCATGAATTTGATTTTACTATTTTTCGTGCTTGGATTATTCTTCTTGCTTGAGCGATTGTCGTTTTTGGTTTTTCTCAGTGATTACGAGATGCCACCACTATTGCTGAAAGCCTTGCGCTATGTTCCTGCGACAATTTTGCTTGCTATTGCAATGCCGAGTATTTTACGAACAGATGGCGCGATTGATATATCACTCAACCCGAAAATCATTGCAGCCTGTTTTGCAATCATAGCTGCTTGGCGTACCCGTCAAATCTTTGCAACCATCATCGCAGGGATGCTTGCCTTTTGGTTGAGTGACTATCTACTAGGCTTACTCGCGCTTTGATGTGAACCACGCACGGATGCGCTGTAGCAAAGTATCCTCTGGTGGCTTGGGACGATACGCAGCAATATCGACAATATCAGCAATATCTTGTAATTCAGGATGTTGCTGAGCGTGTTCTTGCACCGTTTGGCTATCACTGCGCTTACTCTTAATTTGGCGTTGGATACGATGATACGCACGGAAAATTTTGCGCCGATTAGGATGTGTATGCACTTTGCGCTTTCGATTCCCTTGCCAGATATACCAGCCACGATAGAGTGTGTAGCCTGTGACTAGAATGCCAGCTATCCATGCTAAAGGTGCAAGCGCGACACTAAAAATACTAGCACTCGCTTCTGCAATGCCTCCGATATTCACAGAGGGTAATCGCACGGCTTCAAATAAATCGCTAAATACCCAGCGTTGAACCCGTCCTGTTTGTGGGTCACCTTCCCATCCTGGGGTAGGGTCAAACGGCACCCAGCCATGGTCAGCAAAGTAGACCTCGACCCAAGAATGAGCATGATTAGCACGCACTTCGTAGAGGGCTGTGAAGGGATTGTATTCACCACTACCATAGCCAACAACGAAACGTGCTGGGATACCTAACTCACGCAACATGACAATCATCGCACTGACATACATTTCACAGAAGCCTGTTTGGTCAACAAACAAGAATTGGTCAACGCTATCAGTATCGGGCAATTGGGGTGGCGGGAAAAAATCATAAGGGTAAGTCGTCAGCAGATGGTCACGAATTGCGATGACCTTATCATAGGCAGTCGGCGCATCGCTTGTGAGGTCATAAGCGAGTTGACGAGTCCGTTCAGTGACGGTATCAGGCAATTGCAAGTAGTAATTTGTGATGTTGTTGGGATAATTACCTGAATCTGTGCGTAGGGCATCGGGGTCAAATTCAATGCGGTTCGAGAGTACATTGTAAATCATTCCTGCTTCGAGAGCTTGACCGAGATAAATACCGCCTGTTTGGTCAACGCCGATACTCCGTGCAGGGGCAATCACCATTTCAGGGTCACCACCTGCCCATAACACATTCGGCATCGGTTGCTGAATATAGAAAGTCTGTACGAAGAGGTCATCACCCCAATTTTCGGGGTCATCTAACTGGAAAAAGCTACTCTCACTCTCAATTTCTTCGATAATTTTCTCTGATTGTGTCCATGCTTGACCATTGTAAGTATCATAGGCATAACCACGCCAATAACTCCATGCGGGGCTACTAACATACATCATCAGGGTGTTGCTCAAACCACCACGATAAGTCAAATCGAGTGAACTGCCAAAGCCGAAGAAATACTCACTCTCTTGGTCTTCTGGCGGAATACCTTCTAACTGGATCAAAGGCACAGAAGGGTTAATCACCTCTCGATTAGGTGAGGCTTGTATCGGTACACGTAGTGAAATCGGACTGAGCAAAGGCAGGCTAGCATAATGTGGCGTGAACACGAAAACGACGACTGATAATGCAATCGCCACCACACCAAAACGAACACCAATCCAGCCGAAAGCATTGATGACAGGGCGCGACGCCTTTGCTGAGTCATCTTCTTTGAGTGTATACGGATTTTCTTTGACACCATCTTCACTATCGGCACGCCACATAAACGCTAGCAATAATCCGATAAATGCCAACAAAAATAGCCCAAAGAATACATCTCGACTGAGTGTAGCTGCTGCGTAGATGTTGATGAGTCCTAAGCCGAATGCTGAATACAAATTGAGACGACTACGAACTTCCACACTGACGAGACTCATCGCTAGTACAGCGAACATCGCTTGTGGATACGGTAAGCCTGTACCAATGGCAAAAATCATCCCACAGACACCCAGATTCAATAATACAAATCCCACATATTTGATCCATTTTTGTGGGCTATGACGTGTGCGATAAGCAAAAATATGTCCAAACGATAGAAAGATAATCCCCAACGGAAATAACCAAAACTGGCGTGTGACATAGGTCAGCGATAGTGCGCCAATAGCTTGCGCGAAAAATGTAATCCACCGCAACGGGATAGAATCTTCGGGTGCTTTGATTTTGTCAGGGATGAAGCGTTTCAGTAGTTTTTTGACCATGAATTTTGTCTCATCTATATTCAAAGATCTTAACGCAAAGTTCGCAAAGAGTGTAAGACGCAAAGCAAATTTTGGAAAATTTCAGTCAAGTATTGTCTGCTATCTCTTGTTGAAATTTCCTTTGTTTCTTTGTGCCTCAGCGTCTCCGCGTTGAATAATATGGGATTAAATATCAAATGCTTGTTCAATACTAATCACGTCTGACCAATCATCACCATGTTGGATAATACGATAGGAAATGTCATTGCGTTCAAGTGCCCCTCGCATCGTTTGGGCTGATACATCACTGCCAATAGGGAAGGTCACTGGGTCAGGGATAATCACCAATAAATTGAATCCCCGATGTTTGAGTGCAATCAGTGTTTCAATCACAGAGTCATCAACCCAAGACAGCAAAATCGTAACAAATTGTTGTAAGGGCTGAAAATTGAGCACATCAGATAAACTTGCTTGTGGCACAGTATCCACACGCGCCATATATTGCAGAAGGGCATCTTGCACGACTGCACCTTGTGGTGATGCCGTGTCACTTTGGTCAACAGCTAAATGCACAGGATAGCCTTGTCGCATAGCATAATCCGCAATGCTGACCGCACACTTAATAGAAATTTCAAATGGTTGATGCTTGGTCTCAGGGATGGGCGACAATGGACAATAACGGTCTAGGACGACAGTTACTCCTGGTTGCGTCTCCTGGGCAAATTCTTTGCTGACGAGTTGTCCACGCTTGGCAACACTACGCCAATGAATATGACGCGGTGAGTCCCCAGCGCGATAAGGACGCACCCCAATCACTTCGCTTCCTATCCCTGCTTTGAGATTGGTCAATTCGGCAGCAGGTTGTTCATCTAGGAGTGATAAGCGACTCAGTTGACGTAATTCAGGGTAAATCAATATCGATGTCTCGACCTGATGCGTGCCCGCACGCTCGAAAAAACCAAAAGGTGCACGCGATTTAACAGTGAGCGCAGGAAAATGATGCAAGCCTCGTTGATAAATCTCAGTCTGATAATCAAAGCTAATTGTATTACGCAAAATCGGGATGAACATCGGCAATCTGTGTTGCTCACTATTGGGTGGCGCAAGCGGACACTCTTCAACAATTGTCAGATGTGAGGCTGGTAAGCGTCCTTGATTCTGTAGTGTAAGCGTAATATTCATGTCATCGCCTTCGTGTTTGACCTCATCAAAGGCAACATCCAGCATACGTTTTCCTGTGATTTGCGCTAGCGTGCCACGATTGAGTAGCCATGATGTTAGCAATACACCACCTAATAATGCCGAGACAATATATAACCAACCGACTTGTGTCTGATTGGCGAAGAACCAGAACACAAATGACGTTGCTAGAAATGCCCAAAAACGATCTGTTGGTTTCATGGCTTATTCGACAGGTACACGAACACTGTTGAGAACATCATCTAAGACCTTCGCTGATGTTTCTGGCTTGCGGTCTCGCGTTAAGATGCGGTGTTTACCGACGGCGTGAATCGCTGTTTTGATGTCGTCAGGGGTCACAAAATCACGTCCACGAATGAGTGCAAGGGCTTGTGAACAACGTTGCAAAGCCACACCACCACGCGGACTAATACCCAGCACAACATCTGAATGCGTGCGTGTCGCTTGATTGAGTTGCACGATATATTCTTTGAGGTGATGAATCACTGAGACTTGTCGCACGTCTTGCTGAAGTTGCACAATATCATCCATTGTGAATAGTGATTCAATCGCATCTAGTGGATTGCTATGTTCTTCGCGTTCTAGGATGCTAACTTCATCAGCATAGTCAGGATAGCCCAGATTGAGCATCACTAGAAAACGGTCAAGCTGTGCTTCAGGTAGAGGAAACGTACCTGCCATTTCGATAGGATTTTGTGTGGCAATGATGAAAAATGGCGATGGCAAATGACGTGTTGTGCCATCAGATGTGATTTGACCTTCTGCCATTGCCTCTAATAAGCTGGATTGCGTGCGAGGAGAGGCACGGTTAATTTCATCTACGAGAACGATATTGGCAAACAGTGGACCTTCAAGAAATTCAAATTGTTGGTCGCGCTGATTGTAAATCGCACTGCCTGTAATATCACTGGGGAGTAAATCAGGGGTGCATTGTACCCGTTTGAAATTGGCGTGCATGGATTTTGCGATGGCTTTCGCAATCATCGTTTTCCCAATTCCAGGGATGTCTTCTAGTAAAACATGCCCACCTGCTAAGAATGCAGCCAAAATTAGTTCAAGTTTATGGTCATCAATCACCACCGCACGACGAATCATATCCATCAAAGCGCGAATTGTGGTTGGGGATGCGATAACACCATTGGGTGAGGGGTGCATAGAAACTCCATCATATTTGGACAGTACATCCCTCATTTAACCATGAAATGGATTGCAAATTACTAAAAAACAATTAATGCTGTCACAATTCTCTCTCAAATTGAGCATAAAGTCCTAGTGAAATCGTGCTATCAATATTAATCGTAATCTTCTTTGCCTTCTGCCCAATATTGCTCTAGTGATACCCCTAAGCCATCAGCAATGCGATTGACATAAGCATAGTAGGCTGTGACCTGCGCGATATCGAGGATAGCACGATCATCAAATCCCTGTTGACGCAATTGTTCAACATCCGCTTCGACCATCGCCCAAGGGGTGCGAGTTAATTTAGAGGCATAATCCAGCATTAGTTTATCTGCATCCGATAAATCAGCTTGGGTGTAGTCTTTTTCGATTGCCTCGACGAGAGGGGTGTTATCCGTCAACTGACGGAGATTCCGTGCATGGTGTTTCAGTCAGTATTCACAGCGATTAATCGCCGAAACCACAACGCCTATCATCTCACGTTGTGCTTTTGAGAGAGGGGAGTCTGCGTGCATCAAGGTTTTGTAGAGATGCAAATGGTCAATCAAAGATTGCGGATTGAGACTGTGAATTTTCATGATGTGGTCAACATTGCCACTTCTATCTGCACTGCGCTTATAGGCACGTTCGACTGCACCTGTAGCATCATTTTCGAGTATGACATCAATCCATGCAATTTTAGGTTTTTCGTCAGACATTAGCATCTCATTTAAGCGTGATTTGTTGGTGAATATACCGTATCATGGCGAATAGAACAAAAATTGCTCTTATGTTGAGACTAAGATGACCCTTATTCAATTTATCGAACAAGCTGTTGATGTCAAGCTAAAGCAAGTCCAAGCGAATGACATTTATCTACCAGAAAATACGCTATGTTTCCAACTACGTGATGATGAGATTCAAGCATTATCGATTCGGGATACAGACCTCGCCAATATTCCTGATGAAATTTTCAGACTGACATCACTAGAGATTCTATTTTTAGCGCAAAACAAATTGGGAACAGTCTCAGACCAACTGGGTGAGTTAGTCAATTTGACACATCTATTTTTGTATAGCAATCAACTGGCAGAATTGCCTTATGCCTTGTCTAACTTATCAAAATTAATGACGCTGGACTTGGCAAATAATCAGCTATCGACCATGCCTGATAATTTGGATAGATTGCACGCCTTGCGTTATCTTTATTTGCATAATAATCGCTTTGACCGTGTGCCAGAGTCTATTTTTGCACTACCAGATTTGACCTATCTCAATTTGAGTGAAAATCACTTGACTATACTTCCAGAAATGATAGGGCATTTGGATGGTTTGATTGAATTACGCTTACTGGAAAATTACCTGACAAGCCTGCCAAATTCGATTAGTGGCTTATCAAATCTAAATGAATTGCATCTACGGAAAAATCAATTATCCCAATTACCTGATACGATAGGTGAGTTATCCGCTTTGCGCGTACTAAATGTACGCGATAATCAATTGGTCTCGTTGCCTGATAGTATTGGACAGTTGGAGCAATTACACACATTAGATTTACGGTCAAATCGATTGAGGACATTACCAGATACTATCGTCAATCTGCCAAACTTGATACGTCTCGATTTGCGCTGGAATCCGATAGCGACAATGCCAACATGGATAGCCGATTTAGAAGCGCGTGACTGTGTAGTCTATCGTTAAAATAATCGTTATAACTTTTTCAAAATATGTATTAAGGAATTCATGATGCGTGCAGTTTTATATGAACAATTCCAACATCCACCAATGATTCAAACTGTTAATGACCCAAGTCCTGAAGCGCATGGCGTTGTTCTTAAAGTAGAAGCGACAGGTCTATGTCGTAGTGATTGGCATGGGTGGATGGGACATGACGCGGATATTGTGCTACCTCATATCCCTGGACATGAACTGGCTGGGACAGTGGTTGCGGTGGGCAAAGATGTGACACGCTGGCAAATTGGTGACCGTGTGACGTCGCCTTTTATTTGTGCTTGTGGAACATGCCCTGAATGTGCATCGGGGAATCAGCAAGTGTGTGATAATCAATTCCAACCAGGATTCACCCATTGGGGGTCGTTCGCAGAATATGTTGCTCTTCCCAAGGCAGATATGAATCTAGTTACTGTTCCTGAAGAAATGTCATTTGTGACAGCAGCAAGCCTAGGGTGTCGTTTTGCAACCTCGTTTCGTGGCGTGCTACGTCAGGGGCAAGTGAGCGGTGGACAATGGGTTGCAGTACACGGTTGTGGTGGTGTCGGACTAGCAGCCGTGATGATTGCTGATGCGCTTGGTGCACAGGTGATTGCGATTGATATAAACGATGATGCCCTGAGCAAAGCCAGTGAAATCGGTGCAGATACAACACTCAATGTGCGAGATGTTGATAATATTGTGGAAGCAATACGCGACATCAGCAAGGGGGGTGTGCATGTTTCTGTCGATGCACTAGGGAGTCAAGAAACGTGCTATAACTCAATAGCAAATTTACGCAAGCGAGGCAAGCATATCCAAATTGGTCTGATGGCTGGTGACCATACTGACCCGCCGATTCCAATGGGGCAAGTGATTGCCAATGAACTTGAATTATACGGCAGTCACGGGATGCAAGCACACGATTATCCCGCAATGATGGCGATGATTGCATCAGGGGCATTACACCCTGAAAAATTAGTCACACGCACAATTTCATTAGATGAAACGCCACACAAACTCACGCACATGGATGAGTTTCAGCACATTGGTGTGACCGTGATAGAGCCGTTTTTGTAATTACAAGTTATCATCTGATAGATGATTCAGTTCATGTACTTGATAGATTCTTTGATGGTTTTAATGAGCAGGAGAACTATAAAACCTATGACTGCAAACTCATTAAAACTTATTATCTGTGACCAATTCATGAAACTATCGAGTAGCCATTGAAAGTATTCGGGTTTGATCTCAATCAATCTTACCTCTCCAATCAATGCCAAGGACATCAGCAACACTATCTCGGTGTTTTTCTGAATTCCTTCTAACACTATTTGACCAGCCAACTAAAGATTGGGATGCTTTGATAACTCTTTTTTTACTGTCCACAATTCCTAAGATAGAAAATAATCCATAAAATGGGATTATTTCAATATGTCTTCTCAAATTACTTGCTAAACTGCGTAAATGTTCTTTATGTTTATGTGCTATGCCTCTGAAGTCGGGGTCATTCTCCATTACAGGCACAACTGCATACATAATGAGAGTGTAAGCAATATCTCCACGTAATTTACGATATTCTTGGATAGGTTCAATTAGGAAACGTTGTAGAATCTGACTGATTACTAAAAGAGATGCACCGATTATAGCTGTATATGATGCAATCGTAATTTCGGACATATTTAGATCCTATTGTATTATCGTCGATATATTAATCATGACACATATATATCCGTAGTAGACCCCCAAACTTTGGGGATATGGATTTTTCTAGACACTTCTGTTAAGGCTAGTCAATTCAATATTGTCTGTCTGAGAGATAATTATGTCCACAATCACTGCATCCATCATTCAAGCTGAACCTGTTTACTATAATTTGTCCCAAACTGTTGAAAAGATAATTAAGCTAATTCACGAGACTAGCTGAAACCCCACACGAACTCACGCTTATTAGAGAAGTTTCAACATAGTGATGCGACAACAATTAAGCCGTTTTTGTAGCGTATTATTCACTGACATCTTGTCTATATCACCTCACCTTACGTCCCCTTTTACGTTACAATATGTGACAGTATTGATATAACACTTTCGGGCAACACTATGAATCATCAAGAATGGTTAAACCAACAAGCACAACTCACCATCCAAAGGCTGATGCCACGTTGTGAAGAAGTCCTCAAACACGTTGATGATGGTGATGTTTTTAAAGAGCGCATTGATAAAGAATTCCCAAGATTGTTTAGCTTATTGCACACACTTTATGGTAAGCAATATGACTTTTTCTATCACCTAGAGCAGATTTTAGTGCAAGCAGCCGTGATGTTCGTGCGCCGTCCAGCAGAATTACGTCAACTAGACCGCGAACGAGAAGACAATCCAACATGGTTTCAATCCGAGACTATGCTCGGTGCCGTTTGCTACGTAGACCTCTTTACAGGGGAACTCAGCAAAATGCACGATAGAATCCCCTATTTCAAAGAACTCGGTGTGACCTATTTGCACTTGATGCCCCTTTTCAATGTGCCAGAGACCAACAACGATGGGGGATACGCCATTAGTGATTATCGTACTGTCCGCTCGGACATTGGCACGATGCAACAATTGGCAGGTCTCGCTGCTGAGTTGCGTCGTGAAGGCATTAGTCTTGTTCTTGATTTTGTGTTCAATCATACATCCGATGAACATGAATGGGCACAGAAAGCCCTCGCAGGTGATTCACAATTCCAGAATTATTATTATATGTTCCCTGACCGTGCTTTACCTGATATTTATGAACGCACCCTGCGTGAGATTTTTCCAGAACAAGCCCCAGGCAACTTCACATATAAAAAGACAATTAACCAATGGGTTTGGACATCCTTTTACAATTTTCAGTGGGATTTAAACTACAAAAATCCTGAAGTCTTCAATGCAATGGCAGGCGAAATGCTCTTTCTTGCTAACCAAGGGGTCGAAGTGTTACGCTTTGATGCACTTGCCTTCATCTGGAAAGAAATTGGTACAAGCTGCGAAAGCCTCCCCGAAGCCCATATGATTATTCAAGCCTACAATGCACTCGTCAAAATTGTCGCCCCTGCTATGACCTTCAAATCCGAAGCTATCGTCCATCCTGATGATGTTGCTAGCTATATCTCATGGGAAGAATGCCCTCTATCCTACAATCCAACACTGATGGCACTTCTGTGGGAAGCACTAGCTACACGCAAGGTTTCCCTTTTACAAACATCCATGGCAAAACGCTTCGCCATCCCCGAAAAATGTGCATGGGTTAACTATGTGCGTGTGCATGATGACATCGGTTGGACATTCGCCGACGAAGAAGCACAAGAAATTGGCATCAATGGCTATCATCATCGTCGCTTTTTGAATGATTTTTATATCGGCAAATTTGAGGGATCTTTCGCTATTGGTGAACCCTTCGGCTTCAACGAAAAAACAGGGGACATGCGGATTTCAGGCACAGCCGCTTCACTCGCAGGTTTAGAACAAGCCGTTCAACGTAATGATAGCTTACTCATCGATATGGCTGTTAAACGGCTCTTGCTGATTCACAGCGTCATTCTCAGTGCAGGAGGCATTCCCTTAATTTATCTTGGAGATGAAATTGCTCAGTTCAATGGCTATGATTGGCGCAATGACCCCGAAAAGAAAGATGATAGTCGTTGGACACATCGTCTCCTACATGATTGGGATGCCAGTGAATATCGAGACGATATGACGACGATTCAGGGTAGGTTGTACCGAGGCTTAACTAAACTGATTCAAACACGTAAACAAACCCCTGCACTTGGTGAAGGGTTAAGCACCTTCTTCTCAACACAAAATGAACACGTTTTAGGGTATATTCGCAGTAAATCTGTGTTGATTCTAGCCAATTTTTCGGAAGTAGAGCAAAGTGTTTCGCGCTCTATTCTGGATGCTTATGTCGAGTTAGATGCAACAGTGTATGATCTACTCACGCGAGAAACTGTTCCAGTTGAATCTGATATTATCCTAGCACCTTATCAATTCGTTTGGTGGCAATACACTTAGAAATTCATTTTTTACTGACTTATTCAACCGTAAGGGCGAGTCTTATCTCGTCCATCATCAGGATGACATAACATGCTCACAATTTTAGGACTCATCGCAGGTTTAGTCGGTCTCTTTTTTGGAGGGAACTGGCTTGTTAAAGGCGCATCGCTCTTAGCACGCTCTTTCGGAATTTCACCACTTGTCGTCGGCTTAACTGTTGTCGCACTAGGCACATCCACACCTGAATTGCTCGTAAGTGTTAGTGCAGCCTTGCAAGGCTCACCCGATATTGCTATCGGTAATGTACTCGGCTCTACGATTGCTAACATTGGGCTGATACTGGGTCTTAGCGGTCTGATTTATCCGATTAGTGTCAGTGTTCGCTTAGTCAAACGCCAAATTCCGATTATGGTTGTTGTAGCCATTATTGTGCTTGTGATGTTTCAAGATCAAGAGGTTAATCGCATTGATGGTATGCTACTTCTGATTGGTCTAGCGACATTCATCGGTTATACCATTTATGGCTCAGTGTACGAAAATCGAGAACAAGTCAGCAAACCAGAAGTACAAGCTGATACTGTTGAAATTAATCGCCTCAAAGAAGCAGGTCGCTTGCTAATCGGCATTGTTGTTCTGATGCTTGGCTCACAACTCACAGTCGATAACGCAACTGAACTCGCACGGAGCTTTGGTGTCAGTGAACTAGTCATTGGTGTGACCTTAATCGCTGTTGGCACATCGCTCCCCGAATTGATTACCTCTATTATCGCTGCTACACGGCAAGAAAGTGATATTGCCATTGGCAACGTGGTCGGCTCGAATATCTTCAATCTGCTCGGCATCTTGGGAGCAACAGCCTTAGTTGAACCTATCAACGTCTCACGCCAAGTCCTAACAGTTGATGCCCTCGTGATGATTGGCTTTACAATCCTTGTCGTGCCATTTGTCTTAGACCGTAAATTAGGGCGACTTGAATCAGGATTTCTTTTATTATGTTATGCTGCCTTCACGTACTATGCCATCGTAGCAGGGTAGTTATATCATTCATCACAATCAATACCGTCTATATTCTCAAGCAACCAATCGGCTGTGAATGATGTGATACGCTGGTTTGCATCAGGTGAATAATGAAAATTAGGTGCCCAATCGTTATCATCCATGCTTGGAAATACAGATTCAGCATGGATGACTGAATAGGCATCATCAAAATCATCCAAGATAAATTGATAACTAAACATACCTGTATCAATATAACGCTGTAAAACATCTCGATTCGGTAGATGCAAGATAGCAAATCCCTGTTCAGTCTCTGCAATATCGCTCGCAAAAGCATCGACGATTGCCTGACCAATGAGAACACGTTCATCATCTGGGTTCAGAGGTGCATTATTAGTCGTTTGCAAATTTTGACGCGCTTCTATCACACTATATAAAATACTTGTTGTTGACCAATGATTTTCATAACGCTCGTTATAGTGCCATTCATATTGTGCTAGGTCTTGATTGTCGAAATCACGATAAAAATCGAGTAACTCTTCGAGAGGAATCGTTGGTGAATTAACGAGGGTTAGCTCACCTGATTCGTCCAAAATGTAACGTGGCTTGCTAAACGGAATTCCTGCACCACCTGCAAGTGGACGTAGGAGATTCACATTACGGTTTAAATTTTCGGGTTGGAAGCCCATAATAACGAGGTCAGCATCATAGGCTTGTCCTAGCATCTGCCAGCGTAAGTATGCCTGATCCATGCCGTAACCAAAGACAGCGAAATTCATCACCTCTACTGATGCACCACATGCACGCAAGTCTTGCTCTAATAAATACGGAATTGTATCTGTATCTGCAACTTCGCCACCAGCCATAAACGAATCCCCATACATCGCAATGCGAAAAACATCATCAGGCATAGTCTCATCATACTCAGTGAATGAGCGTAAACCGATTGAATTGGTTGTCACCGTATCATTCGAGAAATTATTAGGGAATGTCCAGCCTAGCTGAGCATCATAGCGCAAGACAGCCTCATCTTCATTGGCAAGGTAGGCTTCTAAATCAGGTTCAACCAAGCTCATTGGAATCACTAACGGACGAATTGGCATCCCTCGATAGGTCTTTAAGCCATCATCTGATGTGCTCACAAATGAGCGCATCAAAAGTTCCACCGAACAAAATGAGACTACAAGCGTCACCACTGTCACGCGCATAGTAACAATCAGCGCATGTCGCAACTTTTCCATGAACATTCCCTAATTTTCCTAACCTACGCTTCAACCCATGTATCAATCAAACTGACTCCTGTCATTTCAACAGGTTGTTCTAAATTCAGTAAATCTAAGATAGTTGGTGCAACATCTGCCAATTTCCCGCGTGGACGCAAGAGATAATAGCCATCGCCTAAAACAAATAGTGATACAGGATTCGTTGTATGATACGTATGTGCTTCGCCTGTGCTCAATTCAACCATACGCTCACAGTTGCCATGGTCAGCAGTGACTATAGCGACTCCGCCTTTAGCCACGACAGCATCCACCAATTGACCAGCACAGTCATCGACAGTTTCAACCGCTTTAATCGCTGCGTCCAGTGAACCCGTGTGACCAACCATATCAGGATTTGCAAAGTTGATTAGGATAAAATCATCATCCTCTTCTTCAAGTCGCTTGAGTGTCGTTTCAGTGAGTTCATAGGCACTCATTTCAGGTTTTTCATCGTAAGTTGCTACATCTTTCGGAGACTGAATCACCTGATGGGTTTCGCCTTCAAACGGTGTTTCGCGTCCTCCATTGAAGAAGAAGGTCACATGTGGGTACTTTTCTGTCTCTGCTGTATGATATTGTTGCTTACCAGCATTGCTGAGGGTTTCTGCTAGTGTATTTTCTAAATTATCTTTACGGAACAGGACATCAACAGGCAATTCATCCATATAGCTTGTCATGGTCGTGATATACAAATCATCGACTGTTTCATAATCAACATCGGATATATTCTCAGGCAAGGTAAACATCGTCACAATTTGACGCATACGGTCAGCACGGAAATTATAGAAAATAATGCTGTCGCCAGCATCAATAGTTTTGCCTTTCGCCTCCCCAATTACAGTGGGTAGGATAAATTCATCTGTCACATCCTCATCATAAGATGCCTGTATCGCCTCAGATGCGCCCTCTGCATGATGGTCTGACTCGTGCTTAACCATCGCCTGATAAGCACTATGCGTCCGTTGCCATCGTTTATCCCTATCCATCCCATAATAACGCCCTGTGACACTCGCAATAATCGCATCATCATGCTCGGCAATACGTGCTTCAATGTGCTTTACGAACTCAATGCCACTCTGTGTCGGCGTATCACGACCATCTGTAATCACATGAATCACAGGTTTCACCCCTGCATCATTTGTGATGTCAAGCAATGCCATCAGATGGTCAATGTGACTATGTACACCACCATCGCTCACCAAGCCAATCAGATGTAACTTGCCACCGTCTTTGGCACGCGCAATCGCTTCTTGAATGCCTGTTAAATTCTTAAGTGTATTCTCTTCAATTGCGTTATAGATGCGTGTTATATCTTGATAGACAACGCGCCCTGCACCCAAATTCAAATGTCCGACTTCTGAGTTACCCATTTGCCCCCGAATCAAGCCCACTGCTTGTTCAGACGCATCTACCACAGCACGTTCAAGCTCACGATACCATCTATCATAATTAGGCGTATTTGCTTGCAAGACAGCATTACCCTCTTCCATCTCACGGATACCCCATCCATCTAAAATCATCAGCATCACAGGTTTTTTAGCCATCATTCACCCTTCCTTAGCGCAACTTTCTGAAGACAAGACTTATCCCGTCTGATATTAAAGTAAACTGAAAAATAACATCTGAGAGAAGAAAACTAAGTACAGAAGCCTCTGCATTATAACGGATGCACACCATTCGCCAAGCAAATCACACAAATTGCCTTACCATTACTCAGCTTTTAATCTCATCCCACATGAAATCTAACACGCGCTATGTTACACTTTATGTAATTAGATATTGGTAGCCGAAAGAAAAATTCATGAGCCGTAGCGATAAACTCAATAACATCAAAAACAACCCACAAGTCGATGTTCTCGTCATTGGTGGTGGTATCAACGGCATTGGTACATTCCGTGACTTAGCCTTGCAAGGGGTGCGCGTCGTCCTCGCCGAAAAAGGTGATTTTTGCAGTGGTGCAAGTGCAGGCAGTTCGCATATGTTACACGGAGGTATTCGCTACCTCGAAAATGCTGAATTTCGTCTTGTGAACGAAGCACTGCACGAACGCAATCGCCTATTCCGTAATGCACCACACTATGCCAAACCACTCCCGACAACGATTCCTATTTTCCATTGGCTAAGTGGAACACTCAATGCCCCACTTAAATTTCTTGGACTCATGGATAAACCATCTGAACGTGGCGCACTCATTATCAAAGCAGGTCTGACGATGTACGATGCTTACACCCGTAACGATGATATGACCCCGAATCATGATTTTATGTTGAAGGGGGAGTCGCTGAAAAAATATCCACAATTGAATCCAGATATTGTCTGCACCGCAACTTATTACGATGGATGGATGCCTTATCCCGAACGCATCTGTATTGACCTCATCCGCGATGCTGAGGCAGCCACTGACGATGCAATTGCGCTCAATTATCTTCGTGCGTCGGATGCCGAAAATGATGTGGTCACCCTCATTGATGAACACACAGGCGATGAATATACAGTCACACCAAAAGTCGTCATCAATGCAGGGGGACCTTGGATTGACTTCGTCAATCGCGCAATGGGCAAAGAGACTAAATTCATCGGAGGCACCAAAGGTAGCCACTTGATGCTTGACCATCCCGAATTGCACGAAGCAACAGGTGGTAACGAATTTTTCTTTGAAAATCACGATGGACGTATCGTCCTGATCTTCCCATTTCACAATCGTGTCATGGTCGGCACAACCGATATTCGCATTGAAAACCCTGAAGATGCTGTTTGCACAGATGAAGAAATTGACTACATCCTAAGCATGATTCCAAAAGTATTTCCTAATATCGAAGTCAATCGTTCGCATATCGTCTATACCTTCTCAGGTGTGCGTCCACTTCCATCGAGTGAAGATAGTCGCACAGGCACAATCAGCCGTGACCATAGCATCCGCACAGTCAAAAAAGGTGAGAGTGACTTCAACTTCCCGATTCATTCTTTGATTGGTGGCAAGTGGACATCATGGCGTGCGTTCAGTGAGCAATCCGCCGATACTGCGCTAAATGACATCGGACAAAAACGCAAGGTTGATACCAAACACATCGCTATCGGTGGTGGACTCAACTACCCATCGGATGACGAAGCTAAAGAACTCTATCTACAAAGTCTGCAACAAAAAACAGAATTGCCACTAGCGCAATTGGAATACCTCTTTGAACGTTACGGTACATATGCCGAAAAAGTTGCCGAGTTCATAAGTGCCGAAAATGATACGTCACTCGAAAATATTCCAAATTACACTGAACGTGAAGTGATGTTTATCACACAAAATGAATACGTTGAGCATCTCACGGATTTCTTGCAACGTCGCTCAGCATTAGCGATATTAGGCTACGGCACGTCGGATGCTATTGCAGAGGTTGCCCAAATTATTGGACAATCTCTCGGCTGGGATAATACAAAAATCCAAGCAGAAATCGAGCGCACACAAGCTATCTTCACCCAAAAACACCGCGCCGACTTACTAGAAGCAGTCACAGCATAAACACTGTATGGATGAACCTTTTTACAGTTTCATCTTCATTCCTAGTTGTATGGGAATTTTCTAAGTTGATTAAGTAACAGGATGAACTGAAAGAGATTTATGAGTTACGATTTAAAATACACTGTCAATCGTCAAATAGGCTACTCTGTAAACGAGATTTCAACACCGAAATCACGATTTGACTACTTGACAGAAGATATTGACCGAAAAACTTTGCTAAAAATCGCTGAAAACAAAGGATATACCTACTTCCCAATACAAGAAAATGGTGTAATTGTAAGTATAATGCCTGTCAAAGATATAAAACAAAACAAATTAGAATCTATACCTCTAACATCAGATTGGCTTATTGCTGCGGAACCAATACTTCATCTGTTAGAACTTTTTGCAAAAGACAACACACGCAACTTCTTCGTATTAAGTTCAAGTGAAATTGTAGGTCTTGTTTCGCCAGCAGACTTAAATCGAATTCCAGCACGTGCTAGTGTGTATCTTCTAGTCGCTAACTTTGAGACCTTACTAACGGAACTAATCCGTCGGGAAGTAGGCGAAACTTTAGAAAAACTCAGAAGATTCCTATCAGAAAATAGCATCAATAAAGCTATTAAGACAAGACAACAAGAGCAAAATGAAGATCTTGAGCTACCAATTATTCACTACTTACAATGGTTTGATTTAGTCGATGTGATAGCAGAGCATGAAACATTACGATCAAAGCTAGATTTATCAGGGAAAACCAAAACAAAGAACGAGTTAAAGTTTAACACCGTACGAAATACGGTTGCCCACCTAAATAACTTGCTCATCAAATCGAAAAGTGACATAGAAAAAATCAATGATGATTGTTCACGTATGATTAGATATACAGAACAATTCATCCAAATTCTGAATAATTTAAACCATTCCTAATCTGTAACTTAGTTTGACTCATCAAACCTAACTTTCGAGCCAGTGAAGTAATTCGCTGGCTCGTATTTCCCGAAAACTCTGCGCTTCTTTGTATCTTCGCGCCTTTGCGTCAAATAATCATTTTCTTCGTGTTCTTCACACCTTCGTGGCAAACTCAAAATCCTGAACATATGACCGCTCAGATGCACAACACCGCTACTACAAAACATGCTACCATTAAAGTCTCCTCTACAAAGTGGAGGAGATTTAGGGGAAGATTCAAACCAAAAACTAATGGAAACTTTTAGTCCTGTGACTCCACTCCCAAAAACAGCCATTTTTAGCATCAATCATATCAACAAAGGTTAGCCAATTCAAACAACCACGTATCAAGTCTCATGCGACTCCTATACCAATAATGCTGGCGATTCGCTATACTTGGCACTTGTTGTTTAGATTACTTTTTCACAAGGAGTTTTCCTATGCGTAAAGCCTTTACTATATTGTTGATGCTCGTGATGGCATCCGTCAGCCTCGCTAGTGGGGCAGTCTACGACGAATTACCTGACCTCGAAGGACAAGAAATCCTCGTCGCTGTCGAAAATCAATATACGCCATACCAATTCGAAGACCCACGCGCGGATGAACCAATCGGTTTCGAATACGACATCGTTGAAGAAGTTTGCCGTCGCATCAATTGTGTGCCAGTCTATGAAACTACCACCTTTGAAATTCAACTCTCTGGTACAGCCAATGGCGATTTTGACCTCGCTATGAATGGTCTCTTCCTCACCGAAGAACGCGCCGAAGTCTATGATTTCAGTATCCCATACACCCAAGCCGAAGCCTATTTGCTCGCTCGTGCTGGTGAAGACCGCTTCACTGATTTCGTCAACTTCGCTGAAGTAGCTGTTGATTCCGACCTCATCATCGGTGTTCAAAGTGGCTCATTTGGGCAATTTCTCGTCACCCCAGATGCTTACAACGTTCCAGAAAGTCAAGTTGTGACCTTTGATGAATTCGGTGCATTGCTCGTCGCGCTCGAAAATGGTGACATTGATACGATGGTTGTTGATGCTTTCGGTGGTGAATTTGTCAGTAGCACAGGCGACATCTTTGAACTCGTCGGTGAGCCTGTAGCAGACCCAGTCGATACAGGGTTCATCTTCCCAAAAGATAGCGACCTCGACGAAGCTTTTAATGCCGCGCTCGAAAGCATGATGGCAGATGGTTACATCGACTACCTCACCTACAAATGGTCAGTCGATTTCGCACCACTCGCCGAAGAATAATCTAGAACTTTTCAGAGAAATTGTAGGGGCGAGATAGGTTCTCGCCTGTTTGATAACATGATTATCACTTAGCTGATTTATCATACGCAACATCTTCAAGTCCCTCTCCTAGCGAAGTATGAGTGGTTGGGAGAGGGATTTAGGGTGAGGGCAAAAAGGACACCTCATGACTCAAGTCACTAAACTCAAAACAGAGCAACTCGGCAACGAACGTCCTAATCCCCAAAAATCAAACGAAATTATCAATCGCTTGAGTCGTGCGCCATGGTGGTTATTAGCAATTCTGAGTCTTATACTAGTCTTAGTCATTGCTGTGTCTGATAGTGTCCTTTATTCGCGTGCATGGGAAGATATTCAAACAGGTATTGGTGTTACCGTCCGTGTCACCTTGATTGCTTATAGTCTCGCACTCATCATGGGTTTAGTGATTGCTCTCCTGCGCCGACCATCTGACTCAGTGCTGTACAATATTTTAGTGTATCAACCTGTCACCTTTTTTGTTGAAATCATTCGTGGCATTCCAACCCTCGTTTTACTGCTTTACATCGTTCTTGCACTCATCCCACAAGGCATTGATTTACTGAATTTACTTGGTGAATGGATGATTGCAGAAGGTTACTTCGCAGAAGGGCTGGGAGATTATCTGGCAACATTGCGCGTCCGTGATGTCGGCTTTGAACCGCGTGCGATTCTTGCTTTAGCTATCTCATATAGTGCCTTCCTCTCAGAAGTGTTCCGCGCGGGTATCGAAAGTGTTGATGAAGGACAGCGTGAAGCTGCTCGTAGTCTCGGCATGACCTCATGGCAAGTCAATCGTCATGTCGTTTTACCACAAGCGATTCGTAACATCCTGCCTCCACTCGGCAACGATTTTATTGCTATGCTTAAAGAGAGTTCACTTGTGTCGATTGTTGGTGTCGATGACATCACACGCCTTGCACGTAACTTCAACTCGGCAACCTTTACAGTTTTCCCAGCTTATAACATTATCACGATGACCTACCTCATCCTAACCTTATCGCTATCTGTGTTTGTCAAAGCCATTGAACTTTACTTCGGACGAAGCAAGGAACGTTAATCTATTGCTTTCGTAAGGCATGATTAATGTATGTCATCTAACATAACTAGAGTTTGTTGGTAGCAACGGAGCAATCATCATCGCACAATCAATTTACGATGTCATCATCATTGGTGGGGGACAAGCAGGACTCGTCCAAGGATACTATCTACAACAACACAATCTGAATTTTGTTATCTTAGATGCGAACGAGACCATCGGCGGTAGTTGGCATCATTATTGGGATAGTGTAACGCTTTTCAGTTCAGCTAAATATTCTAGTCTTGATGGTTTAGCTTTTCCTGCTCCAGATGATTATTATCCTAATCGCCGAGACGTAATACATTATCTCCGACAATATGCTGAACATTTTTCATTGCCTGTCATCAACAATGCCAAAGTGAAGACTATCTATAAAAACGACCATTTTGAGGTCTATACTGAGGATGAAAGATGCTATTCAGCAAAGGCAGTCATCGCAGCCACAGGCGCATTCACCAAACCATACATCCCAACATTCGATGGTCAAGCTGAGTTTACAGGCGAACAACTGCACTCATATCATTATCATACGCCCGATAAATATGCAGGGCAACACGTTGTAGTTATCGGTTCAAATAATTCTGCCGTACAAATTGCGTGTGAACTTGCTTCTGTAGCTGATGTTTCGCTTGCAGTCCGTAAGGAGATTAACTTCGCGCCAACACACAAATGGGGAAAAGACATCTTTTTCTATTTGCATGATACAGGCTTCGATATGCTCCCTGTTGGCTGTCATTTCAACTTGTGTGTGAGTAGTGCCGTATACGATGATGGTACCTATCAATCTGCTGTCGAATCGGGCAATCCTGACCCTCGTCCGATGTTTACGCATATCATTGAAAATGGTGTTATCTGGTCTGATGGCTCGGTAGAAACTGTCGATACGATTCTCTATGCAACAGGGTTTAGCCCAAGCAACAAAGCCTATCTACACGATATAAACGCCCTTAATGAGAATGGCATTCCTACAGAATACAAAGGAGTCAGTACAACTGTTGAGGGCTTATTTTACATTGGTTTAGAAGGACAAATTGCTCCTGCTTCGGCAACTATACGCGGTGTCAGCCGAGATGCTCGCTACATCGCTCATAAGATCAGTGACTACGTTTGAGCATTATTGTCGAGGTCGACGATGGGTTGTGTAGGACTTGCTACTTGTTCTAGTCCTGTTCCTTGAATTTCATAGTAGAATTCGATAAGTGTTTCTTCTTTGGCGCGACCTTCGTTGATGCGAATGGTATGAACCTGTCGCGTTGGTAAAGGCATTTTAGAATTCACCAACGGTGTACGATTGATGGTCGTTCCCATACCCGCCAAATCATGCAACCAAAATTGACCATCTTGCCACAGGATTTTCGCATGATGCTCGGCAACACGGTCAGATTTTAGTGGAATAATATTACTATCATCGCGCCCAATTGTGACGACACTCGTATTGATGCGTACATCGCGTCGTTTGTCGTCTTTTCCTTCTTTTACAACATGTAAAAACGGGCGAACATTAGCAGGTAATTCAGGCAATTTGTCAGTGATAGCACGGGTTCTATCGTCTTGCTTAGCATCGCGTGTGTAATGGAAATCAAGTAGTGCTGTTTCTTTCGCCACTTCAATGATGAGGGATGTATCAACATCTAATGGAACAAGTTCGCCTTGTGGAATACGAATGCGCCCTTGTAAGCCTGTTGTCACCCATGTGCCGTTGGAACTCTTATCTAATAGATGAAATTGTTCATCTTTCCAAATCAGATAGACATGCGTCTTGGAGATTAGCTCGTGCTTAATTTGTACATCGGCATCCGCACTACGCCCAATGATGGTCACATTATGCTGGATATTAAATGTGCGCTTGGTCTTCTTCTTGATAGACGCCCATGTTAAGCTCGCAATCACCCCTGCTTCTAACGGCTCTTGTGATGGAATATCCGTCTCAGGTTCGGGCGTTTGCAAAAATGGTGAAATCATCACCTGTGTTTCATCGGCTTTAATCGCATCAACGTACATCACGAAGCCATACGACGAAGCTAGCTCTAAAGTGACATCTCGCCCATGATTAAGACGATAAATCCGCTTCTTGACCATCGTATCACCATCCCAGCGTGACCCGTTGGAACTATTTTCATCCATCACTGTGTATTGTTTCGTTTGTGGGTCGTAATCTACGCGGATATGTGCGCTCGATACGTGTGGGTCGATGATGCGTAAGCCAGCACTCGACTGTGAGCCAATGATATAGGGTGTATCATCAGGCTTAACGATAAATCGTTCGCCCACTTTCAAAAAAGAGTTCGACGCTTGACGCAATTCCAGTACTAGGTAAGGGCGATAGTCACCTTCGTCACGGATGATAGGCAAACGTTCCGCAACATCCCCTCGTGGAATCCGCAACTGACCTTGTGGTGCATCAATAATTTCAGTCTCATCCATCTGGGTTGTGATGTTTGAATCATCAAGTAAAGCGCGTTGACGTTGCACGAGTTGTCGCCAAAAGAGAATCGCACCACTCGCAAGCACCCCGATAACCAGTCCAATAGCAACTAAAGCGATGCTATCGGACGCAATCGGTGATGTTTCTTGAGCAGAAATGCTATAAGTCTGGCTAAGTAATACAATGAATGTGACAAATAAATATCGTTGCAATCGCATATGACTATCGTTTCGCATTTGCATGAGTCAGACCAATTCTAACGCAGACAAAACAAACTGCAACTTCTTACTAACATCTACAAGATATCAATTGTATTTATTACAATATATCAGCCGATAATCATTGTATGACTTTAATCATGCAAGCACCCCATCTGCCAGATAAATTCGCTCTCGCTCAACAAATCATCTGCAGCCGAAGGTCCCCACGACCCACGATGATAAATCTGTAGCGGATTGCCTTTATTCGCTTCCCACGCTTTGATAACAGGGTCAACAATGCGCCATGCTTGCTCGATTTCATCACTCCGAATGAACAAAGACGCATCACCATTGAGTGCATCGACTAACAAACGTTCATAGGCTTCAGGGATTGCGTCTTCACCAAAGGCATTTTGATAATGCCACTCCATCTCAACAATCTCTGTTTTAATCGTTTCTGCAGGGACTTTTGTCTCGAATTGGAAGTGAATGCCTTCATCAGGTTGAATACACAAAGTTAGCACATTTCGTGCAGTATCCTTACCAAGGTCAAGATTGAACATCATACGTGGTGGATGCTTAAATTCAATGGCAATCTGCGAGGCTTTTGTTTTGAGTGCCTTGCCACTTCGTAAATAGAATGGCACACCTTGCCATCGCCAATTATCGACGTAGACTTTAAACGCCGTAAAAGTTGGTGTAATACTTTCATCAGCAACACCTTCCTCAAAACGATACCCTTCATACTGCCCACGAACGGCATCTTCTAAGGCAATTTGACGAATGGACTTGAGCACTTTGACTTTTTCGTTTCGCAATTCATCTGCACTAAATGATGAAGGCGGTTCCATTGCCGTTAACGTTAATAATTGCAATAGATGGTTCTGAATCATATCGCGCATGACCCCTGCTTGGTCATAATATCCTGCGCGATGCCCTACATCGACACTTTCGGCAACGGTGATTTGCACATTATCGATATGTTCCCGACTCCACACACTCTCAAAGACATGGTTTGCAAAGCGGAAGAACAAAATATTTTGTGCAGTTTCCTTACCGAGATAATGGTCAATGCGATATATCTGTGATTCATTGAAGACTCGATGTACCACCTCGTTTAAAGCGGATGCCGTTTCCAAATCGTTACCAAAGGGCTTTTCAATGATAATTTTGCGTGCGCCCTTATCTTCATTGTGCATCCCTGCTACACCAAGATTATGAATCGTTGGTTCAATGAAACGTGGCGCAATTGCCAAATAATACAAGCGATCCACTATGTCATCAGTCTCTAAATCTTGTAAATATTCCTCAAGTCCTCGGAAATCATCGGCTTCAGTCAAGTTGCCTTGCACATACCGAATACGGTCACAAAATTCATCCCATCGTGTGTCATCAAAGGTTTTTGCGGTGTACTGTCGCAAACCTTCGACGTAGCGTTGGCGCAACGCGTCGGTAGTATAGTCTTCAATCGAGAAACCCACGATATAAAATTGATTAGGCAACTGCCCTTTAAGATATTGGTTAAATAGTGCGGGGATGAGCTTTCGTTGTGCTAAATCACCTGTTGCGCCGAATATCACGAGTGTTGAGGGACGGTCAGACATAGATTGGTGCGTCTCCTAAGATGCTATAAGTTATGATGAATGTGTGAGGAAGAGCTTTAAACACTCTCCCTAATCAGACGAGTCTTTTATCTGTGCTTACTCATCTTCTTTTTTTGCGATGGCGTGTCCACCGAATTGATTACGCGTCATATTCAGTAATTTATCGGTGTAATTTTCACCTTCGCGTGACCGTAAACGACGTAGTAAAGCCGTTGTAATCACAGGAGCAGATACATCCAAATCTATCGCCTCAAAGACTGTCCAACGTCCCTCGCCACTATCAGAAACATAAGCTGCGAGGTCTTCAAATTCTTGGTCTTCTTCAAAGGCATCGTGCATTAAGTCAAGCAACCAAGAGCGCACGACTGAGCCATGTTGCCAAATGCGCGAAATTTCAGCCATGTCGAGACTAAATTCCTCTTTGGCTTTCATGATAGAGAAGCCTTCAGCGTAGGCTTGCATCATGCCGTATTCGATGCCATTGTGTACCATCTTGACAAAATGCCCTGACCCACGAGGACCAACATAACCCCAACCTTTGTCAGGTGCAGGGGCAAGGCTTTCCAAAATTGGGCTGATATGGTCAACTTTGTCTTTGTCGCCACCAATCATCATGCTGTAGCCTTCTTTAAGCCCCCACACACCGCCTGATGTACCGACATCAATCATAGAAATGCCTTTTTCAGCGAGGTTATTGCCATGTTGCATAGTCATCTTGTAGTTGCTGTTACCACCATCAATGACAATATCACCTTCATTCAACAAATTACCTAAGCTATCGAGCGTGCTGGTCGTCGGATTGCCAGCAGGCACCATCACCCAAACGATTTTTGGCGCATCCAAATTACTGACTAAGTCATCAAGACTACTTGCGCCAATTGCTCCGTTACTTTCAGCTTCTTTGATTGCATCTTCGTTCAAATCTGTGACGACGACTTCATGACCATATTCTAGCAAACGCTTAGTCATGTTCGCGCCCATCTTACCTAGTCCAACCATGCCTAACTTCATTGTGTGCTCCTCAAGCAAATTAAATAAATCACTGTAAAAATTACTCTGTTACATATTTTAGAACGTGCAAATTTTGCTCAATAATTTCGTCGGTTCGCGCTAGTAAATCATCTAAATCATCTTCTGCATGAATAAAACGTCCAGAGAGTTTATCTGCCATACCACTCGCTAATTTGACGCACAGCACACCGACTGTTTCGATAGGTGACCAATATTCATCAGGAATATCATCAAATCGTGGGATGCTCGTCATGTCTGTACGCACTAGCCCTGGACTAATTGTAAAAAAGCTAACGCCTGTATCTTCGGCTGCGACGGCACAACTATCCGTGAAGCGCATCAATGCTGCCTTGCTCACAGAATAGGGCGAGGCATCTGGACTCGGACGTGCGCCAATCAAACTCCCCATGTTGATGACACAACCACTATCTTGCGCCACCATCTGAGGCACAATTGCTCGTGTCACCATAAAAACACCTTTGAGATTGACTTCCAGCACATGCCACCAACGGTCAATATCCATCTCCCAAGGTGCTGCACCACCGTCGCCGATGCCCGCATTGTTCACTAAAATATCCACTTTGCCATAATCAGCGATAATAGCTTCGGCAGCCGTTTTAATTTCATCGGCATCAGTGACATCCATTTGATATGATGAAGCAATGCCACCTGCACTTGTGATGATTGAAACCGTTTCGGCTAATTTTTCTTGATTTCTTGCTGTCACAGCGACAGTCGCGTCTGCTTCCGCCAATTGACGCGCTACTTCCCGACCAATGCCACGACTACCACCTGTCACAACAGCTACTTGTCCTGTTAAATCAATCATAGCCATCTGCTACTCCTATCAGTTACGTGGATTTGTATTACACCGAGATGAATTAACTCAAAAATCAGCCATGAACTCACGAACACGCTCTAGTAAGTCGTTTTGTGGATTATCCACTATCCAATGTGGATTCAATGTTTCAAGCTCATATAAACCTTGTTTTGTGAATGGAGTCGAAACAGCAATGACATTCATCCCTGCATTGAGTGCCGCTTGCACGCCCGATGGCGAATCTTCTAAGACTAGGATTTCATGTGGCGGTACACCCAAATGCGCCGATACCAAAAAGTAAATCTCAGGGTCAGGCTTGCCATATTCAACATCATCACGAGTTGCTACAAAGTTAAATTGCTCATGCAAGTTGAGGATATTTAAAATGCGTGTCACTTGCTCACAATGCGACATGGTTGCCAGACCAATTTTGCATCCTCTTTTACGTACCATGAACAGCAAATCCATGTTATGTAACCATTGATTATCGCGTAGTACGCTAGGGTCATCAATTAATTCGGCATAGTATTTGAGGCGTACTTGCACGAAGGCTTGCCATGCTGTCGAAACCCCAAATTCGGCTTGTCGCTTTTGCGCTAAATCGTGCAAGTCAAAGCGTTCGATTAAGCCTTCTGCAACTTCTTGCCGACTCAAGCCTACAAAGTCTTTAAATGCCTTAATCGCATCATCTTCCGTGAGCGTATATGGACACAGTTCAACAGCCGCTTTTGCATAGGATAGGGCTTTCAGTTTTTCTGTCTGTAGCAATGTACCATCAAGGTCGAAAATCACAGCATTAATCGGCATTGAGTTTCTCCACACCATGTCAAATGTAAGGGAGAGTCAGCTACACTCTCCCAATGGTTTTGCAATTGTTACAAGCTATCAATCAAGGCTTTGAGATTGTTATCCACATCCGATAAATGAAAACGTATCACCTTACGATTTACATCCAGTAAGGCTGCTCTATCACCCAATGCCTGTGCTGATTTGAGTGTGCCGAAGGTCATGCCACTCTCATCTGAACCAGCTTCATCAGGAATATCGACATCGTTTGGCATATCGGCTGTGAACTGAATGAACAAGCCATTGCCAGCATCACCTTTGTGCAATTGTCCTGTGCTATGTAAAAAGCGCGGACCAAAGCCGATAGTTGTTGCCATTTTGGTTGTATTGCGGATTTTTGTTTGCAAGTCTGTGAGGATTGCTTTGCTTGCTTCTGTCATGGGAATGTAAGCATGAACTGATACATAGCTACCATTCGTGCCTTGCGCGAGGAAATTCTTCATCGCACCTTTAGGACTACTAGCAGTTGTATCACCCATCACTTGGATACCATCGCCTTGTACTGCTACAGGCAAAGATTCCAGTTGACCTGTTTTCATATACTCATCAATTTTTGCACGTGCAGATTGCTTAGCCGATTCCACATTGGGTTGATTGAAAGGATGAATACCGAGAATGTGACCTGCAACAGCCGTTGCCATCTCCCACAAGAAGAATTGTCCACCCAAGTCATACTTACCGCCGATATCAATCGTTACTACAGGCTGACCTGCGTTAACAAGTGCTTGTATCGGCGCATCGTAGGTTTCATCTTCGCCAACACGAATATACACGAAGAGGCGATCATCACCGTAATTAGCAGGTGTACCTATTGCTTCGCCAACAACAGGCAAGATACCCGTGCCGTTTTTACCTGTACTTTCTGCGATGAGTTGCTCGACCCAATCACCAAAATTCGCTAAAATTAGCGAGTTGAAAATCGTGAGTTTATCACGACCTTGTTTGGCTAATGCACCTAACACTGCACCAAGATGTAACGCACCGCTATCGTCTAATTGGCTTTCCTTCGCCATTGCTTGAGCACGTTCTAGTAATTCGGGAATGTCCACACCGAGCAATGTTGCAGGGACTAAACCGAAATAGCTCAGGACACTGTAGCGTCCGCCGATGTTAGGGTCATTCAAGAAGAGGTCACGGAATTGGTAACGTTGACTCAAATCTTCTAACTTACTGCCTGGGTCAGTAATCCCCACAAAGTGCTGACCTGCCTTACCTTGATCGCCATCGTAATGCGCTAGCACTCGATTGTAGAAGTACTTGAATGCTGAGAGTGTTTCCGCAGTCCCACCTGATTTTGTGGCAACAATGAACAGTGTTTTCTCTAAATTGAGTACCTCATCATAGCCTGTCACCATTGCAGGGTCGGTGCTATCAAGAATATCGACATCAATGCCATAGCTCTCATCGAAAGCATAGCTGAACACTTCGGGGGCGAGGCTACTACCTCCCATCCCAAGCAGTAGAACGTTGGTGTAGCCTTCGCTTTCAAGTTTATTGCGTAATTGCAACATATGCGCGATGTTATCTTGCATCCGATCCATGATGGTCAACCAACCGAGCCGATTTGTTATCTCGGTGGGGTCATCTTGCCAGACCGTATGGTCATGGTTCCAAATGCGTTGCATCACGCGCTGATTTTTGAGTGCATTCAGAGTCTCACGATATGCTGCGGTATAATTCCCAAGTTGAAGATGTATCTTCATCCTCAGTTTGCCCCCTGAGCAAGTTTTTCGCTCTTTTCACGGATACTATTCATCAAGCTAGCGAAAGGCTTCTCAAATTTTTCGACACCTACATCCTGTAAATTCTGTGTAATCGCATCGTAATCAACGCCAATTTCTGCTAATTGATTAACTTGTGACTGTGCCGTATCGACATCAATATCAATGGTACGGGCGACTGTACCGTGATCTTTGAAGGCTTCTTTTGTATTGGGTGGCATGGTGTTAACGGTATGTGGACCAATTAATTCGTCAACATATTTCACATCAGAGTAAGCCTCGTTTTTGGTGCTGGTCGATGCCCACAATGGACGTTGCACTCGTGCCCCTTTGATGGCGAGTGCATCCCAACGAGGACCACTGAACCACTTCTGGAAGCGTTTGTATGCTAATTTTGTATTTGCGACGGCAATTGTACCGAGCAACTCTGTGTTACCAGTTGCTTCGATGGCTTCGTCCATATCACTTTCGACACGGCTGACAAAGAAAGAGGCAACACTCGCCACTTTTGTTAAGTCGCCACCATTGGCATCAAGCAATTCTAAGCCATCAAGATATGCGCCAGCGACATTATCATAATCTTGTAAGCTGAACATCAAAGTGACATTGATGCTGATACCATTTGCAATCAGCGTTTTAATCGCTGGAATCCCTGCGTCAGTTGCTGGAACTTTAATCATCACATTCGGGCGGTCAACTTTTGCGTAGAGGTCGCGTGCTTCAGCAATTGTGCCGTCGGTATCGTTTGCTAGGGTGGGGCTGACTTCAAGGCTTACATAGCCATCAATGCCATCGCTTTCATCATAGACAGGGCGCAACACATCGGCTGCCATTTGAATATCTTTGATTGCTAGGGCTTCGTAGATTTCTTCTGTTGATTTGCCTTGCGCGACCAATTCCTGAATTTGCTCATCGTAATCGTCGCTATGAGCAATGGCTTTCTCAAAAATCGCGGGGTTTGATGTCACACCGCGTACTCCTTCATCGACAGCAGCTTGCAAGCCACCATCTATGATGAATTGGCGACGAATATAATCAATCCAGACTGATTGTCCCTGTTGTTGATACAAATCATGCAACTTAGTCATGTGTACTCCCTTATTGTCTTAATTAACGATATTATTGTGGCGTACTTGTATTGGTTTCGCTATAGAATTTGAACTTTTAGCCCTATTTGGTTGAACATTACACACACTTAGACAGGTTTATAACAACTCAGCTTACATTACAATTTTCTTAAATTTTCAATAAGCTATGCACTATTCAAGCCATTAAAGCAAAAACCATCTGATATTTATCAGATGGTGTACATTTGTGGATAATCATGCAACAGAGACACTACTTCAGCAACAAGCCTATCAGCCTTCCATAGAATACTTGAAGACGAGGAATATTTGTCATTCTTCCAATTAACGTAATTGGTACATTTGCTCCGATGCATGCTACTAAAGTATCATCTACAACTAGATTTACCGTGAGTGTGCTCAGTGATAGCCTACTCGTGATAGCAGGGACGGCGGGTCGCAACACTGAGCCATGTCGTCGCCAAATTTGGAACGCAGTGCGTATTGATGGTAATGTCACCACAATGATTTGCCCACCATCAGCCGTTACAGTGATAACGTCTTTATCATCAATGACTATATTCATGTCGGCTGTGATGAGCAAATTCAGCATGATTAGTTTGCGCCGTTACCGTTTGTATTATCTTTGGTGGTGATACGGATTGTTCCATTAATTTTCCAGTGTGCGTGGTCTGCACCTTCACCAACTTTGCTCGGCACGTAAATATCCATGTTATCTACATGATAGTTAATTTCTGCACCACGACCTGTTAAACGGTCATAGAGTCCGAGTGCTAATTCTGGCCAGTTACGAGTTTCATCTTGTGCCATCTCTGTATCCTTTTCTTGTGCTTACATCAGTAAAATTCACTATACTTATATTAATCGGTTAATGTAAGCACCAGCTAATGAGAATGTCAGTATCAGATAATACGTACATAATCAGTCGATAAGTTTGCAACAGAATATTGCGCCAGAAGCTATTTTCTATCCCGATTGATGTTCATCTGGAAGACATCAGGACGTGCATAGTGTCCTGTCACATCTAATGCCATGCTTTCCCGAATCACCATATCAAGGTCAAGTTCGGCGGTCAGAATTGCTTCTTTATCGTAAACAGGCTCAACCAGATAACTGCCGTCAGGCGCGATGATGGCACTGCCACCACGTTGTACATAATCATCGGGCTGAATATCATCTGTGAGGGTAAGTTGTTCTGGAATATGTTTCGCTTGGAGCACGCTTCCTGCTGCGAGGACGAATGTTCGTCCCTCGTGGGCGTAATGCCGACTTGCTACCTGCAACATATCTTTAACGGTAGGCCATGCTGCGATGTGAATCTGCTCAACAGATTCGTGCATTGCTTGACGTGCCATCGGCATCCAATGCTCCCAACAGACCAAGCCACCGACACGCCCGACACTTGTATCGACAGCCTGTACACCTGCACCATCGCCAGCACCCCAGATAATACGTTCAGTATAAGTTGGGACGAGTTTGCGATGATGATTGACTATGTGCCCATCGCTGTTAATGGTCAAAATCGTATTGTAGAGTGTGCCGTATCCTGCGCCATGACCGACTCGTTCATTAATCGGCAAGACCAGCACAATCTCCAGCTGCGAAGCAAGCTCTGACAATTGCTGAATTTCTTCGCCATCTACTGTAGGACTATTTTTATAGAGCGTCGCCCATACTTCTTTTGTCGCAATGTTATCCCATAAGCCCATATCCGAGCAAATATCAATCCACACAGGATAACCAGGGAAAAATGTTTCGCCGAAGGTCACCAATTGTGTGCCATCTTTTACACTATCATGGATTAGCTCAATTGCCTTTTCAACGGTTCGGGGCAAATTATAGTAAACAGGCTCAGCTTGGATGATAGATGCAGTGATTATGGACATAGAATATGATTTTTTGACTAATTACTTAAAAGGCTGCTGGGACAAAACGGAAGTCATCATCTGTTGCCGTGATGAAGCCAAGTCCAGGGAAGCTAAAGTGATAAGCGAAAACCTTTGCGCCTGTTTCACTGGCGGTAGTCATCAATGCGCGACGTGCTTCGATAGCTGCTTCGGGGTCGCCATCAAAACCAAAGACCCAATCTGGATTTGCTGGACCTGCGATAGCGTGAGCAACAGCATCAACAAAGTGCATCAGTCGATTATTGCCACTTTGAACCATGAATGCCATGTGACCTGGTGTGTGACCATGCGCGGCAATCGCTGTTACGCCACTGACGATTTCATCGCCATCGTTGTAGTAGGTGACAACATCACTTTCGAGGGCAGGAGCAAGAGTAGTACGTGCTGTACCGACTGCGCCTTCAGGACCATTTTCAAAAAAGTCACGTTCTGGTTCTGGGAAGTACACTTGTGCATTTGGGAAGTTGAGAGTGCCATCTGCGCTGAGTCCGCCAGTATGGTCAGCATGAGAATGGCTAATGATAACACTGCCAATATCATCTGGGCTGATGCTGAGTGCATTGAGTGTATTCAAAACACGATTACCTGTCCCTGTGTCGAAGAGAATCCACTGTTCGCCATTGTTGACCATCATCACATTAACGCTGACTTGAACGTTGCCATCAGCATTGACTAAACCACGCGATGCAAAAAATTCAGTGGTTGCGTCGGCATCACCTTGTACATTGAGATTGGTAGGTGGGAAGGCGAAGGCATTATCGCTAATAATAATTGCTTCAAAGTCGCCAATATTAAAGCGGAAATAAGCCACAATATCATCTGTGCTGGGGCTAGTTTGTGCGCTTGTGTGTTGAGCAAGATTTAAAAGACCAAAGCCTGCGACACTTGCACCCATCATCTTTAACATATTACGACGTGAAATTTGTGCCATGAGGAAAAAACTCCATAACTGTGTGTGAATATTCAACCTGACTATAGTCCGCTTATGTTACGGGGCTGTAAAGATTATCTGAGTATTGGCTGAGTCAATGGCTTGTAAAATTATAATGTGGGAAGAGAGTTAGTAGCCGATACGAACATGGTTTGCTTAATAGACTAGAAATTATGTGCTGTGATAAGGTGAGTTTGTTGCTTGTTATACGCAACATTTAACAATTTCATTGAAATTCATCAAGGAGTACAGCATGTATTTTTGCCATTCATTCCATGTGATGCCCATGATTGACACACCGCAGGTCAGCAAGCCGATGAGCACATGGAGGCAAACCACGCATTCCACACAACACATGCTGGGAGTAGATAAAGTTAGGCATTTCTTAGAATGGTCTTCTGGCTGACACGACATTGACGGGATAAGAAAATAGAAAATGAAACGTGTCATTATTTATGGCACGTTTCATTTTTATCACGTAATCAGTACAGTTGCTTAAAAAGATTATTTTTTGATTGTACTTTCATCTCCTGAAAACGTATCGTTAAATCCTAGGCTTGTGCGTTGTTCTTCATCTGGTAACTTAACACGATGGATTTCATCACGTAAGGTCATGAGACCACACACCACCGTCCAGTGTGCTATTTTTGCGATGTCGTTGGCACTTTCAGGTGTATCTTTCATCACCCAATGATACAAACATCCAAATGTCATGCTTGCAATTAGTTCGACTTCATGCGGTTTCCATTGAGGTGTATCTGCTTGGATTCTGTGCATGAAATTAGTCAAGGTCAATTGCAAAATTTGATGGCTTTGTGGAGTTCTTAGTAATCGTTGCAAAAAGTCACGATGAGTAGCTGATAGATGAAAAAGTGACAATAGGGGTGGTGGTTGGCTCAAGTCAAGCAACTCATCAAGGTTCAGTTGTAATCCTATATTCTGTGCTTCGACTTGTTCCACAAAGTATGTGACCAAGTCTTTCAATAGATCAAGTTTATTCTCGTAATGACGATAAAATGTAGGCAAGGCAATGTCGGCCAACTCTGTAATGTTGATGACCCGAATATCATCATATTCGTGTTCGTACATCAACTGAATTAATGCTTCTCGCAAGGCTCTCCGTGTTCGTTTGACTCGTCTATCCATATTCATCACCTGCTGTACTGGTACAAAAATAGACATTTGTACAATATGCTAAATTACATATCATAACAGGCAGATTATCCATTGTGTACCCAAGCGGACAAACTATACTTCTGATTATCACTTTATTTTACATAGGAGATGTCTGATATGAATGGTTTGACACAATGGAGTACACGACGGAAGGTAATCAGTGGTGCAGTCTTGGTGTGCTTATTACTCACGCTTGCGCTTTCGTTGCACAGCCCTGTTATTGCACAACATGGCGATCACGGTGAATTTGAAGGCGAACCCCGTCCCGAACTTGACCGTGAAAGCCCGATTGAATTGCAAGCAGAATCCTCTGGGGAAATTGGTTTAGTTTATGAGGCATATCTCAGCCCACAACAAGAAGCTGGTGAAGAAGAAGATACGCCAAACTTCACCCCACAAGTATTTCAATCGACTGAGCCTTCTGTACTGCGTGAAGAACGCCCTGCACGCGGACATTCTGTTATCGAATTCACCAATGATTTGAGCCGTGCATATGTTCATTTAGAAGTCATCAATTTTGACCCTGAAAAGGTGAATTTATTGCATTTGCACTGTGGTCGTCCAGGTCAATTGGGTCCAATTATTGTGGACTTTGGCATGATGGGTGATGTTAGCGAATATCTTAGTGATGGACGAATGACAATTGAAGTCACCAATGCTGACCTCGAAATGGTCATCGAAAATGGGGAAGGTCTGGTTGGTGCTTTCACAGCAGGTTGCCCGATTTTTGCTGCCAATCCCCTTGATCGTTATACAACAATTGCTGGTTTAGCTTATATTGCAGCACAGGGAGAATTGTACTTCAATCTGCATACTGAAGCGCAAACCTACTTCGGTGATATTCGTGGTGCATTTCGTCCTGTCATAGACTGAGTATCAGAGGCGGAAGCCCCTACTATTGAGGGCTTCTGCACTTGGCTAAATCTATTCTGACGATATATTGAGTTGTAGATTGTGAAAAAGGTAACACTCATGACACATACAGATAAAAGTAAGATTGCAATCATTGGTGGTGGACCTGCTGGATTAGTTGCAGCAATTGCTTTAGCCCGACGCAGTGTGCCGACAACAGTCATCGAAACGCTGGAACATCCAGATATTGCATTACGTTTTGACCCCAATCGTTCTTACACAATCGATATTACGGGGCATGGCTTAAAGGCATTACGCTATATCGATGCTTGTGATGAATTTGAACAACAGTTGACCCCGTTCAAAGGAATTCGCTTGTATGGTAGTAACTTAGTAGAAGCATGGGATGATGATGGCTGGACTGGCTCACGGGGCGACATTTTGCGAGCTTTGATGAGCGTTATCAATAAGCATTACGCGAATATCATTCAATTTGAATTCGAGACGCGAGTCACTGAGGTTGATGTCCAGACGGGTATTGTGACGACTGTTGCACAAGGCGCAAAACAAACACGCCAATTTGACTTTATTATCGGTGCTGATGGTGGTGGTTCAGTTGTACGACAAGCGATATCTGAACAACTTCCAGAATTTACAACGGAGTATCGTGAAATTCCCAACTATGCAACAATGCTCGAATTCGACCAAAACACGGATGAACTTGACCCATGCTATTTGTACATTATGTCTCAAAATCCATTTTGTGTTGCAGGTGCTATCAATGGTGAATCAGGTAAAGAGCATGTTCGTTGGTTTTGTGCTGTTGGGTCGAATTATGAAGTACAGTATCAATCAGCAAGCGATGTTCGTCAATATTTTCAAAAATCAGCACCAAAATTGCTCAAATTTACAAGTGATACAAGTTTAACGAACTTCACACATCTCAAATGTTATCACATTGGTCGTCAAGTGACTTGTTCACAATTACATGGTGGCAAAGCTGTACTTTTAGGTGATGCCGCTGCTCCTTTCTCGCCGATTGGACAAGGAATCAATGCAGCTATGGAATCGGCTATGGTCTTTGACCAATGCTTTGCAGGAACAACAACCCAAGAACTTCAACTCACAGCCCAAAATTATAACTATAGCTGGCTACCTGAAGCACAGGCTATTGCGTGGATTAGCGAACGCTTGATTTACAACAAATTGACACACAATGTACGGATGTTACTCACACGGTCATTCGGTATCAATATATTGTCCAATGCCAAAAAGACGGAATTATCGTATACACAAGTGAAAAAACAAGCAGATCGGTTCCCAATGCTGTGGGCATGGTAATTGCTAATTGCTAGCACTTAAGGATTGTTCAAAGTGACAAATAAAACGATTCTCATTACTGGTAGTACAGATGGAATTGGCAAGGCTACCGCGTTACACCTTGGACAAACGGGTGATATTGTGACTATCGTCGGACGAAATGCCGAAAAGGGACGTAAAGCACAGCAAATAATTACACAGGCGACAGGGGCATCGGTCTCATTTGTGGCAGTTGACCTGAGTTTGATGTCTGAGGTGCGATGATTTGCTAATCAATATCTCTCCACATATTTATCCTGTTACTATTTAATTGAGGGAAATTATCCTTTTATCTTTTTTGTCATAGATTTTATCAGTTTTATACACAATGAAATGCAAAACTCAACAAAAGTATTGCAATTAAGGTGTATAATATTACATAAATTATGAGGAAATAGATGATGTTGCGTGTTTTATATGTCGATGATGATGAAATCAATCGTGAATTAGTAGCTCGCATTTTGGAGCGTGCGCCATATGATGTCGAGCTTGTTGAAGCGGAAGATGGCGAACAAGGTGTGAAGTTAGCACTCACCAGCCAACCTGATTTAATACTGATGGATTTCCATATGCCAAGATTATCAGGTCCTGAAGCAACTCAGCAGATACGTGATGATGAGGCAACATCGCAAATTCCGATTATTGCTCTAACAGCCGATATTTATGCGCGTGGCGATTTCAAAGAAGCAGGGTGTGAAGGGTATTTGACAAAGCCGATTCGCAAACGTTCGTTGTTACAAGCTATCCACAATATCTTCCCTGATTTGCCTACCAGTGAATAAGGTCATGCAGTGAATATCTCCGTGCGATATTCACTATTATCATCCTCTCGACTGCACCCGATTTCTATTGAAAAGCACATCCACTAATGGAACAATATATTTGTATTGTTTTGTATTGTTGCTAGGTTATCTTTATGAGTCGCTTTGCGAAATATTCTTGGTTCGTAGCAGGTTACACTATTTTAGTGATTTTATGGGGTGCAGTGGTACGCATCACAGGCAGTGGGGCGGGCTGTGGTAACCATTGGCCTGACTGTAACGGTCAGGTGCTTCATCGCCCTGAATCCATTGAAACGATGATTGAATTGAGCCATCGTCTGACGAGTGCGCTGGCAGGATTTTTTGTCCTCATCATGTTGATTTGGGCATTTCGTGCTGTTTTCAAACATAACCAAAAATTCATCCGCCAGATGACTGTCATGACCTTTATCTTCATCTTGATTGAAGGGGCACTAGGGGCTGCGCTAGTACGTTTTGAATTGGTTGCAGATAATTCTTCTGTAGCACGGGCTGTTGTCATCGGATTGCATCTTGTGAATACTTTGATTTTATTAGGCTTTAACACACTCGCAGCATGGGGCGCGACGAAAAAAGAGCAGATTCGCTTTACGGGGATTAGTCGGCACGGTTGGTTGATGATAATCGCCATCGGTGGCTTCTTACTGATGAGTGCCATAGGTGCAGTAACAGCACTCGGCAATACTTTATTCCCCTCCGAAAGTTTCATCGAAGGTGTTCGACAAGATTTCGACCCAACATCACATTTCTTGATTCAGTTGCGAATCTGGCATCCTGTATCAGCGATTTTAGTCAGTGGTTTATTGTTCTACATCGGTTATCAAATTTTAGGTGATGACCGCTTACGAGAGAACAAAACTATTACGCGCTACGTGAATGTCTTATTTGTGGTGATTGTAATTCAGGTAGTTGGGGGATTCCTGAACGTGATTTTCCTCGCGCCTGATTTCATGCAATTGGTGCATCTCTTGTTGGCAGATGCGATGTGGATGGTGATTATTGTGCTAACTGCTGATTTATTGGTGCAACCACAAGAAGCCACACAAACATCGACAGTTGAAGAGCCACGTCGGGTGTTGGCATAAATGGCTTTAAGGGATGATATGAAAAGATTGTCATCCCTTAATATCAATTATTTTTTCGGGTTGTAATCAGAATTTTCCCATACAATTAGAGTTGCCCAATTATCACTAACTTCGTCCTCGATATAATTTTTTAGCATTCCTCGTACTTTGAAGCCATGATTTAACTGAAAACTGAGTGTGCGTCCGTAAATTTCTTTGGCAACGACTCGTTTTACATAGTCGTGAACCGTCATTTTGTCTTTGTAGTTGGCATAGCTTGGCAATAACCCCCCTGCGACAATTCCGCGTTTATTGAGTTGCTTGACGACTCCCTTACGGGCTTTGTAGAGCTTACTGCCGATGCCACGCCGACGATACTTAGGATGAACACTGATGTCTGAGCCGTAGTACCACTCCCCATCGGGATTGTGTGATGTATAGAAGCCATTATCGATGAATTCCATATAGCTATGATTAGGATGCTCGAAATCAAAATCACACAAAAAGCCTGACCCTAAGCCGACCACTTGACCATCGATTAATGCGACAAAGTTCCCTTCTGGAAATAACTCTGCATGTTTCAGAAAGTGTTCTTTCAGCAAGAGTTCATCATCACCCAATGTAGGTAGACAAACACGCTGTAAATCTTCTAAGGCTTGGGCATGTTCAGGCTTGATGGTTTCGATAATCACTTTGGACATACATCAGACCTTTTGTTGTGTAACCGCATCAACAGCAGAATCAAGCGTTGCAACTGCATTTTGGATAGCATCAGGGTTTATCATGGTGAAGTTCAGGCGAATGGTCGATTTACCAAGCTCTTCATCGAAGAAAAAATATTTCCCTGGTACAAAAGCAACACCGCGTGCGACACATTCATGATAGAGTGCATCGACATCGACCTCATCAGGTGCTTCTAACCATAGAAACATGCCACCATCAGGTTTTGTCCACTTGAAACCATCAGGCATATGTGTTTCGAGTGCATCTAGCATAGCATCGCGTCGTGGACGATAAATGTCAATAATTTTAGGGAGGTGTGCTTTGAGATAGCCCCCTGATAAATACAGAGCTGCAATCGCTTGTCCAAAGGTTTGCGTGTGTAAATCTGTGCCTTGTTTGGCAATCACCAACCAACGCGCTAAGATTTTCGGGGCAACACAGTAACCGATGCGTAAGCCTGGTGCCAGTATCTTAGAGAAGGTGCTACTATAAATCACATGGTCAGGTGCGAATTGTTGAATCGGTGGTAGAGCAGTGCCACTATAGCGTAGAGCACTATAAGGGTCATCTTCTAGGAGAAGCACATCATGTTCTTGAATCAGTTCCGCAATCCGTTTGCGACGCTCTAGCGACAGGGTACGTCCTGTAGGATTTTGGAAGGTCGGCACAAGATAAATCAGCTTGATGGTGTGTTCTTTGAGCACAGCTTCTAGTGCATCAGGGATAATGCCTTTATCATCTGTTTCGACAGCCACATAATCAGGCTCATATGCGTTGAACGCCGAAATTGCTCCCAAATATGAGGGCGATTCGATAGCAATTTTATCGTTGGGCGTAATCAATATTTTAGCGACTAAATCCAACACACCTTGTGAGCCTGAAAAAATAGTCAGTGTTTCCATATTGATATTGCGGACACCACGTTCTTCTAAGTGTGGAATTAATTGTTCGCGCAGAGGGTCAAAACCTTCAGTCTTATCATATTGTAATGAGGTCGCCCCAAATTCTTCGAGGACATCATCTGTGAGTTGCTTAATAATTTGCATTGGGAAGCTCTCAGGCGCAGGGATGCCACCTGCGAGCGAAATCATGCCTGGTTGTGCCACCACTTTCAGAATTTCGCGGATGGCACTGGCTTGCATCCGATTGGTTCGTCGGCTGAGTTTTGAAGAAATATCCATTATGAATCCTCTGAATTAAGTTTATTGGCAAAGTTAATGAAGTATTGCAAACTATCGGGATTCCGCATAGCACCACGATTAGCCGATTTTTCAGGATTACGTCCGAGCAGAATCTTACGAATGGGTACTTCCATCTTTTTGCCACTGAGCGTATAGGGCACAGCATCAATCTGGAAGATGTCATTTGGGATATGACGCGGTGAGACTTCCGTGCGGAGTTTGCGCTTAATTTGATTGATGAGGTCATCTGTCAGTGTAGCATCATCACGCAAAACAACAAACAAAGGCATGTACGACTCACGCCCTAATAATTCAAGGTCAATAATCAGACTATCGAGAATATCTGGGAGGGCTTCGACGGCTTGGTAAATTTCACTTGTTCCCATGCGAATCCCTTGACGATTGATGGTCGAATCGGAGCGTCCATAGATGATGCAACCCCCACGCTCGTTGATTTTAATCCAGTCGCCATGTCGCCAGATACCATTGTACATCTCGAAATAAGCACTTTTGTAGCGGTCATTATCGGGGTCATTCCAGAAGTAAATCGGCATGGAAGGCATTGGCTGGGTCAGCACCAATTCACCAACTTCATCCATCACAGCATTGCCATCTTCATCAAAGGCTTGAACACTCGCGCCAAGTGATGCGCCTTGTAATTCGCCTGCATAGATGGGCTTAGTTCGTGCACCTCCAATGAAAGCTGTGCATAAATCTGTACCACCACTGAGCGATTCGAGGGCGAGGTCAGCATTGATATTCTCGTATATCCATTGGAAGCCATTAGGCGTAAGTGGTGAGCCTGTTGAGCCAACAGCCCGTATGCGTGAGAGGTCATGTGTGGTGTTGGGGCGAAGATTCTCGTTCATACAAGCACTGACGAAGGCTGCTGATGTACCAAAGTAGGTCATGCCTGTTTCTTGAGCAAAATCAAACAAACTATCCAGTGTCGGGTAAGCAGGACTGCCATCATAGAGCAAAATAGTCGCTCCCGAAAATAATGCACCGACTAGATAATTCCACATCATCCAACCTGTGCTCGTATACCAAAAAAAGCGGTCAGTTGGTTTGAGGTCATTATGAAAAATAGTTGCTTTGGCATGTTCAAGAACAACACCACCGTGACCATGAACGATGGGCTTGGGTAAGCCTGTCGTGCCTGATGAATACAGCACCCATAGCGGATGGTCAAATGGAACAGGTTCAAAAGTGATTGTGTCAGGCGGTATGCTATTGGCTAAAACATCATCCCATGATGAGGTATTTTCTAAATTATCGGTTTTATTAGCGAGATGAGGCACAAGAATTGTATGTTCCAATGTTGGGAGATTAGCTTGTAACTCAGCGACTACGTCTCTGCGGTCAAAGGCACGTCCATTGTAATGATAGCCATCAACAGCGAATAAGACCTTAGGTTCAATCTGTTGAAAACGGTCTAAGACACTTTGTGCGCCGAAATCAGGTGAACAGCTTGACCAAATTGCTCCGATGCTCGCTGTTGCGAGTAGGGCGATAATACTTTCTGGACGATTGGGCATGAAATTAACGACACGGTCACCCTTGCTGACACCTATTGTGCGTAAGACTGTTGCCAATTGATTGACCTGTGTATAGACCTCTTGCCAAGAAAGTTCAATCGTCGGTTGGTTTTCTGCTTTGTAGAGCATCATCGGACGCTCATCGGTGTAGTGCTGGAAGATATTCTCAGCATAGTTCAGAGTAGCATCGACAAACCATTGGGTATTAGGCATCGTTGTGGTGGTGAGTGGGGTAGTCGGTGGCGTGTGAAATATAACATTCGTATAATCAGCAATCGCTGACCAAAAATTACCTAGCTCGGTCACTGACCATCGCCAAAGGTCGTCATAATCAGCGAATGATAGCTTGCGATTTACTTGTAGCCAGTCGATAAAATGGGTGATATTAGCATCGGCAATCACATCGTCTGAGGGTTGCCAGAGCAATGTCCCTTCTTGAATTGTTTGTTCCATGAATAATAAGTCCTGTGTGTGTGTATTGCAAAAATCGTACCACAGAATGGACTATATCTGGTATGTTGACCATGTCGATGTCATGATTTTTATAGCAAGAAATATAACATAAATAGTCAATAAGCATCGGTTAAATATTCGGTAACAAAGTAATCTGTGGAGTGCCTATCACCGATAGCTATGGTGGATATCCAAAATCAATAACTCTATCAGTTTTGCACGTTAATCTTGTATTTTGGAAGGATTCACACATGAAAAACGCACTACGTATAGTCGTGGTAGTAGCATCGTTGATGCTTTTAACTGTAATTAATCAAGCACAACAATTGACACGTGTCCGCGTTGCACATTTCTCGCCTGATACCCCTGCGGTAGAAGTTTACCTCAATGGAGAATTTAGTGGGATTCAAGCCTTGAACTTTGGTGACATCAGCGGTTGGGTCGAACTACCTGCTGGCACTTACAGTGTTGCTGTTGCACCTGCTGGGACATCGGTTGAGCAAGCAGCTATTGGACCTGTTGATTTGACACTCACGCCTGGTGGCTGGTTTACAGTCAATGCAATTGGCTCTTTAGGGAGTGGTACATTGACAGCTTCTGTTGCCAGTGAGCCATACCGTATTCTAGATACTGACGAAGCGAGTGTCACTGTATTTCACGGTATTGAAGATGCACCTGCTGTAGATGTAATTCTAACTGATGGAACTGTTCTAGTGAGTGGCTTAACCTTTGGTAACAGCACAAACATCACTGTTCCTGCTGGAGTTTATGATCTTGCTGTTGTGCCATCAGGAACAACTAGTCCTGTAGTCATTGACTTAAGTGGTACGGCTCTCAATGCACGCACATTTTATTATGTTGGCGCAACCAATCAACTCGCTGCGCCACAGGTTGCTCTGTCAGCGATTGGCTTTGGACTAGTTGAAAACTTGATTGATAAAGAACAACTACCAACGATTGTTGAGATTGCAGCAGGGGATAGTCGATTTGATACCTTAGTTGCAGCTTTACAAGCAACAGGCTTAGATGCTGCGTTGGCAGGTGATGGTCCGTTTACTGTCTTTGCACCTACTGACGAGGCTTTTGCAGATTTGTTAGCTACCTTGGGTATCACAGCAGATGAATTGCTGGCTGATACAGATTTGTTGACCAGCGTTTTGCTCTATCATGTTTCGCCAACACGCGCATTTGCCAATGATGTTGTCGGTGTGACAGGCTTAGCGACTTTGCAAGGTTCTGGCATCAATGTAGGTATAGATAATCAAGGTGTTGCGCTAGATTTCACCACCCGTTTGTTACAAACTGACATTGAAGGCAGCAATGGCGTAATTCATGTGATTGATGAAGTCTTGTTACCATCGAGATAAGTTTATACACAGTCTACTTCTGGATGGTGTATATCAAGCAACAAACGATTTGGTTGTGGTCGTGACTTGATGACCACAACCGATTATCATTAAAGGGTGATTCTGTTGGAAATAGCGATTCCTGTACTGGTACAAACTAACGAGCGGTTGTCTAAAAATGGTGAGACGTGCATGAGTAAGAAGCAAGACCAGAGTGACATCGTATTGATGAGGTGTATTCGCAAAGGTGATCAATCTTGCTTGGAGGTATTGTATCGACGGTACTATAATTTGTGCTATCAGATGGCAGTGACATTGTTGCGTGACTCAGTTGCTGCTGAAGAAGTTGTTCAAGATATTTTCTTGGCAATCTGGGAAAAGCCCTATAAATGGGATTCTGCCAAAGGACAATTCAGTAGTTGGTTGTTGACGGTGACACGCTACACAGCAATTGACCGACTGCGACGTGAGAATCGGCGTTTGTCTGTGTTGGATACACCGCTCGATACGGTGGCACATTTGATTGTGACAGACCATAAATCACAAGAACAATTGCGTGATAATATCCGTGTGGTACAACAATTGTTAAAAGACTTGCCTGACGAACAGCGAGATGTCATTTTGTTGGCATTTTTTCGTGGATTAACCCATGAGCAAATTGCTAAAAAGCAGAATTTACCTATTGGGACGGTCAAGTCACGCATTCGCTTAGGCTTGAAAAAATTACGTGAGCGTTGGCAAACTATTATTGATGGTGTGCAAACGCAGGATTAATTAGCATTGTACAGTTAACTTCATTATGGATTTTATTGTAAGTGATGAACCGAGGCATAGATGACAAGCAAGCACTTAGTAGATTGTGAGACAATCCTTGATCTCGTTGAGGTTTATGTATTGGGTGCAACAACACCAGAAGAAAGTGCACTAGTAGAAGCGCATTTGGAAGATTGTCCTGATGTGGCACAGGCATTGGCAGATTACAATGATTTAATTGAGACAATGCACTATTTACCAGACTACAGTGCCAAGACTCAGCAAAAGGAGATTCCACCACTCAATCTGACGGCGCGGTCACAACAATCAGGAAACCTAATTGATGCAGATGAACAAGCAAGTCGTTTAGACGATATAACAGAGCCAGAGATAAGTTCGCGTATTGTGCGTCCTAATTTTTCAGTTTGGCGACAAGCTGTAGCAGGATTAGCGATCATTGTTTTAATCACAACTAACGTTTATCAATTATGGCGCAATAATCAACTGATGTCAGAAGCAAATACACTTGAAGCACAGTATGCTGAGTTATTACTGAGTACCACGCCTGAGTTCGATACACCACAGTTGATGCTGGGCGATAACACGAATTTGCGCTCAAACAGTGCTGATTTAGAGGCATTTGGGTCAGTGGATGTTGTTTTTGCATGGGATAGTGACACTCAAAACGGGTCTTTTTATGTGACAGGATTGGATGCAAGTGCACCTGAGCGATTGTATCAATTATGGGTCTTGGATGATGAGGATGCGGTTTTACTTGGACAAGTGATTGTCGAAGCTGATGATATTGGGTCACTACTCTTTGAATCTGAGATACCGATTGACAGCTATGATCAATTTCTATTAACTATCGAACCTGAAGATGATTCTTCGCAACGTGCCCCAATTATTGCTGGTGATATATAGGAAATGCGTCGTCTAATAGGATTTGGATACAACGACACAAATCAATATGATGCTTATCTAAAGCAGAAGTTACTACAAGAGATTGCTCATTCACCAAATAAGCTAGGGTCAGCGGCATTGAAGCAATCGCGCAATGCATTGAAGGCATCCTCCTCATTACTTGGGTCAAAATCACCTGCACAAGTCGATACTTGATTAGCAATCTCTTGAGCAAGTAAGAGTTCAGCATCAATTGAACCGCCATCTAAGATGATGCGGTCTAAGGCACGTCCCAAAAGCAAGCCTATAGCATATTGTGTGAAGTTGCGCTGGGATAATGTTGAAACTCGTACAGCATCAGGATTCCCAATGCGTTGAATCCATTGACTATAGAAGTCAAGAAGGTCTGATGGTGTTAGTGCGATGATGGCAGGGTTTTCCATCAGGCTTTTGAGTGGGGGTAATCCACCAAAGAGAACGGGCTGTTGTTGCAATTGACGAATCAGACGATAGCAAGGCTCGGCAAATTCACTTGTAGCGGAAATGAATAAGCCTGTAACATCATAGCCGTAGGGTGTTTGAGTTGTTCCTTGTGGGAATGGCACAATGTTATATGGTCTTGCACCAATACTGTTATTCCCTAGGATACCACTGTTGATAGTCGCTCCGTTATCCGTTGTAGTTTGGTCGGATAAAACTGAAATAATTAGAGGCGAATTACGGGTAACTGTAAAATCTTGCCTAAAAGAATATAGTGGGATGTACTCTAGTATATCTGCTTGAGCGAGCGCGATGATCTCACGCACGGCACTATCTGTCGCAGGATCATCTAAGTTAAGTGAGCGACCATCCTCTGTGTATAATCGCCCACCATAGAGTGTAATGAGCAATTCAATCATGGTGATGTCTGTTGAAAATGCCTGTGGAGACACGACAATATCGTCATAATTGGGTGCATTGACAAAATCTTGCAAGCTATTTGTCCAATCCGATAATGTCCAATCGAATATCGGCAAAGGTACATTATTCGCCTCAAACAGAGCAGGGTCATAGCCAATTACGAAGGGTTCAATACTAGCGGGTAACATATAAATGCGACCATCTGGTGCGGTTGTAGCTTCTAAATTACCATCTACTAAATCATCGGGATTGAATGTGAAATCAGAATTGATGAAAGGTGACAAATCAAGGAAACGGTCTAACTCTGATTGATAATTGATAGGAGAACGAATGTATCCACAATCTGCATTAAGAACAGCTTCGCGTTGATTGGATATGTCGTCGGGGGTATCTGGCGGAAAGACTAAATCGACCTCACCAATTCTTACATCGGATGTAACAAATGCCTCGAATTGTTCTTGCCATAGGCTGATGTCATTGCCTGTGCTTGGGTCAACCGCAAATGTAAGGATTTCTCCTTGAGTATTTTGTGATTCTGAAAATTGTGGAATAGGTGTCTGAAGAACAACTGGATTGCTGGTTGTACTGACTGTTATCAAGGCATTAGCAATATTAGTGGATGCAGTCTGGAGTGCTGACACTGAGTCAACACCGTCGCTTATAACCATAACAGCTTCGTCAAAAATATCGCTGAACAGCAAATCACGGGTTGGGATATATGTGTCGAGTAGTTGTGTCATTTGTGTAATATCTGCATCGCTTAAGCGTGGTGGTTGTGCGATGTTGGGTGTTGATAGGGCAGGCAGTTCAGCAAAATTGCTCACGATTTCGGAACGTGTCGATAAGAATTTGGATAGTTCATAGGCTAGCTGTGGATAAGGTGTGCCTGAACTGACTGCATAGCCTCGTGCTTCGACTGCGACGCGACCATTAGGTAACGGTGCGAAAGAGAGGGGAATGTCACTACTATTGACTGAGCGTAATGACCATCCACCTAATAAGAATGTGTTGTTATTGGTAGGGTTGAATTGAGCAATTGAGTTTTGATTGATGCTTGTTGCGAATGCTTCCGCAAGTTGTGCAAGGTCAGGCAATATCAAAGATGGTTGTGCTGGGATGGTCGAATCTGTGAATGGAGTGCCTGTTAGGCTATACGCGAGGTATCCTAAGCTGTTATTGACTTGGAATCCTGCTGTTTCAGTCGTTAAGGCTAGTGCTGTTCGTTCAAAGTCAGCGAGTGTCCAATCAGCACTAGGATAAGGTAAATTAGCGTTATCAAATGCCTGTTGGTCATACAGAATTCCGACAGGCGATAATGTTGTTGGCATTGCCCACAAGCCACCATCCCATTGAAACGCATCCCATGCTGCGGGATGATAGTCCGACGGTGTTAGACTCGTGTCACCTTGTGCAATGGCATTAAGGTCTAACAAATATCCTGCACGATTGGCAACAGGATTAAGAGTAGCCGTTTCGACCATAAAGACATCGCCACTTTCAGCATAATTTTGGATGGCAGTCTGATAAGTCGTAATGGCATTTTCATCGCTTGTTGAGCCGAAAATACGTGGAATAGTTACAACCTGCACATTAACGTCTGTATATTGTGCTTCAAAGTCACTCAGCACAGTGTCCAAAGTTGTGCGGTTATTGGCGATGGATTCTGGAACAGCCAAGGTGAGAACACGCGCTGACTGAGCGCGGAGTGTCATTTGCACCTGTCCTATGAGAATAATACTGATTGTGACGATAAAAGCAGTTTTTAAGATGTGATTTACAAACGATGAAGAAGAGGCACGGTAGGATATTATGCCCTCAATACGACGAGATAAGTTCGATTTGCTAGTGAAGAATGCAGTTACGGTAGGTCTGTGATAATGTAACACATTACGCGCTATGTCAATTAAGTAGCGCGCATAACTCTGTTGCTCGATACCATAACTAAGCACGTACTCATCACAGGCTTGCTCTCTCAGAACTTTTATTTCTCGGCGCAACACCCACACGAGAGGATTAAACCATTGCAACGCGTAGAAGACTAATGCTAACAATTGTAACGGTAAGTCTCGATGCTTGATGTGTAGGCATTCATGCAAAAGTATCAATTCTTGCTGGGCTTTTGTAATTTGTGCTAACTTTACTGGTATAACGACGGTGGGTGATAGCATTCCGAACACAATCGGCACAGGAACAGTTGTCGATGAATATAACTTTGGAGGATGTATTTGAAGTTTCTGACAAATAACATCTAAGGATTGTTGCCAAGTTGGAGATAATGGCTGATTCGTGTCAATATCTCTGCGTAATCGTATTGTTGTATATACATAGCGAGCAATAACGGACAGACAAGCCGATGACCAAATGATAAGTATTATGGTTTGAAGCAAAACTTGCGATACGGTTGTTGGTACTGGTTGTTCAACAATATTTGATGTTGACTGTGGTGTTGTAGTGCTTGTAATTATTGGTGTAGCATCTGACGAAGGAGGACTCGTTACCATGTCACTCGATAATGAAGTGCTGTTCATTGCTGGTGCATCATACTGAGGGTAGAAGCGACGCTCAAGCGTATGACTGGGGCTAAATAGTGTTGGAATTATAATAGTAAAAGCAGGCAGTAAACTGATAATCGCAAACATCAGAAATGCTAAGATTGACCAATTCCACAATTGATATCTTAAACGTGCAGATTGAGATCGCAATATCCACTGTACAAGTCCGATTATTACAAGCGCAACAGTGATGGTGAGTGTGAAAGTCGTGAGCCAATCAAACATCAGTCTTCTGCTCCTTTGCGTGCATCATCAATGAGTTGACTGAGTTGATCAAGGTCATCCTCAGTGAGATTTTCGGTGTCAAGTAATGTCGCAATCGCATCTTGTGTAGAGCCACCAAAAAAAGTGTATACAATGTGATCAAGCAGGGATCTACGTGCTTTTTCGGGTGCGACGGTTGGTATATAAACGAATTGCCCACCATCACGTCGGTGGGTGAGTTGTTCCTTCTTTTCGAGTATGCGTAGATGAGAACGAATAGCAGAATTGCTGAGATTATCTGTCAGTTCCTCGCGGACTTGCTCCGCCGTTGCTTCACCGAGGCGATAAATCACATCCATGATTTGTGATTCACGACGGCTCAGATGGCTATGAAGTGGTTTGTCAGGCATAAAACATTCAGATGTTAATTTTTTAACATTTCACCAAGTAAAACAGATGGCAGGCAATATGTCAAGCTATATGTTAAAAAACTAACAGTTTATATCAGGATTCATTATTTTGAGGACTTTACAACATTCAAACTAAACTGTTTCATGACTTAAGTGTGCTGATTCAGAAAAACGCTATACTAACAATACGACAAGCAATCACATATTATTCATACTCACATTGAGGCACCCATTATGCTCAAACGCACACCACAGACATGGATTGCGCTTCTTCTTACGCTTGCTTTAATACTTGTTCCGCTTGCACAAATACCAACAGTCCGCGCTCAATTGGACGATGTCGTTGTCCCTGTGGCGTTTCCTGTTAATGCGCCCTTTGGCTTACAGGTTAATTCGCTGACAGGTAATTTGCACTACTCGCGCACAGAAATGAGTGTGCGCGGTGGTGGCAATGTCCTGACATTTTCGCTGACGTATAACAGCTTTGACCGCTTTAATGCGACAGCCTACGGAATTGGCTGGCAGATGAACCACAACCTCTATTATGAAGAGTTGTTAGCAGGGGATGTGCGTGTTTATCTTGAAAATGGCAGTTGGAATGACTTTTTACGTCAAGGTGATGGCTTTACATCCATTGGCGACCCAACAACAATTTTAACAGCTTTGCCTGAAGGTGGTTATCTGATGACCACGATTGATGGCGAAAATTTTTACTTTGAAGATACAACACATCAACAGATTACACGCTATGATTATCGAACGATTGATGTCCTAAACTATGACTACAATGCAGAAGGACAATTACAGGCAATCAGCAATGCTTTCGGTGGTCAACTGAACTTATTCTATGATGCTGATGGTCGATTGATGAATGCTGTTGATTTGGAGAGTCGCCGTCAAGTTGATTTGAGTTATGACGATGCAGGGCATCTAGTCGAAATTGTAGATGTAACAGGTGCAAGCACACAGCTAAGCTATCAAAATGGTTTACTCATTTCATTAACAAATCCGCGTGGCGAAACTGCAACGGTGAGTTATCAGGATACGAGTGTTTCGTCAGTGGATACCGATTTGACAAGCATCGGTTTTGCATACAATCCGAATACCAAAACGACAGTTGTCAGTGAGCAGGTTGGCGATGAATCACTTTCAACAACGTATACTTTCACTCAAGATAATCAACTGGATACAGTCGTCACAGCCGATAATTGTGTCGCTGATTATGATTTTGATACCAATGGCAATGTAACACGTTTCCTTGACCCTGCTGGTAACGAAACAACTTTTGAATATTCTGAATCAGGGTTATTGTTGGTCGCGCAAGACCCACAACGGATTACAGTTTCGGTTTATCAAGAATTTGATGAAGTGAATCAATATTGGGAAAATATTCTGGTGGAACATATCGTGATTCCATCCGAAGGGATTGATATATTTGAATACACCTTCATCGATAGTGGCTTCAATCGCCAAGATGCCTACACTGTCTCCTACACTTACGATACCTTTTTCAACGTTCCCACTGAAATCATCGAGCCAGAAGGCTTAACACAACAATTTACCTATAACGATGCTGGCTATATCACCAGTGCAACCGATGCTGACGGTAATACCACGACCTTTGAGTATAATGCGCGTGGCGATATGGTGGCATTCACCAATGCGGAACGCAATCGCTTTGAATTAGAGTACGATGATGCTGGCAATATCGTCGCAGAGATTGACCCACTCGGCAATCGTATTTTGCGTACATATAACGAGGCAGGGCAGGTAACACAAGTGACTTATGCCGATGGCGCAACCGAAACACGCGAATATGATGCCAACGGTAATGTTATCCGCTTGATTGATACATCGGGCTTTGAAACACTCTACGAATACGATGATTTAGATCGTTTAATTGCACTCACTAATCCAATGGGTGAGACAACAACCTACGAATACGATGAGCGTGGTTCATTACTCGCTCGTACTGATGCTACTGGCAACGTAACACGCTTTATCTACGATTCAGTTGGTAATCTGATTGCAGAGGAGCATCCCACAGGCGAGATGACAACCTTTGAGTATGATTGTATGGGTAATGCCATCGCACAAATCAACCCTGATGGCAGTCGTACAGAAATGACTCGCAATAGTGATGGTGCAATCACACAGATGACCTATGCTGATGGGTCACAAGTCAGCAATAGCTATAACTTCCTTGGCGAACTAGTGTCGATGACTGATGACAGTGGCATAATGTCTGTCGAATTAGATGCGATGCAACGTCCACTTTCAGTGACAGATTCTAATGGGAATACACTCGGTTATGAGTATATCGACAGTGCATTTTCGCCAAGTGCCTATATCTATCCCGATGGTTCACGATACGACTATACCTACAATGGTGTCGGTTTAATCACATCAGTTACCAGTCCCGAAGGTACAACCGAGTATACCTATCGTTATGACGGTAATCCGTTAACACGCACCACACCGAATGGTATCATTACGACTTATACTTACAACGAAAACGGATTCAACACGCAAATTACACATGCGCGTGGTGATGAAGTCTTGATACAGTACGACTATGTCTATGGTATTTCAGGCTTCATTGATCAAGAAATTATCACAGGTAGTGAGATTTCAAATGAAGTCATTGATTACACGTATGATTCTAATGGACAGTTACTCTCGGCAGTATCGAGCAATGGCACATTTGAACGATTTACCTATGATGTGGTTGGTAATCGAACGAGCCTAGAAACTGCCGATGGAACGACATCGTATCTTTACAATGCACGTCAGCAATTGGTGCAACAAACTGCGCCCGATGGTCTTGCGACGCTGTTCAGTTATGATACCAATGGCAATTTGACATCTGAAATTTCGATGACTGGCGCGATTAATTATGGCTATGATGCTAACAATCGTCTGACAAGTGTCATCACACCTGAGCAAACCACAGAATATATCTACAATGGTTTAGATGACCGCATCGCAACGATAGTCGATGGTCAGCGCACGAACTTTGTGCAAGATTTTAACCGTCCTTACACGATTACACTGGCTACACAAGATGATGCTGGCTTCACCAATTACACTTATGCCATTGGTCAAATTGCGGAAGCAAATCCAACGGGTGATGTCGGATATTATCTGACTGATTTCTTGTATAGCATCATCGGCTACGTTGATCAACAAGCACAACTTATCGAGACTTATGATTACGACAGTTTTGGCACGCCTAAGAGCGATACATCTCTAGCTGATTTTGGTTATACAAATGAATGGTACGATGAATCAAGCAATTTGCTATATTTGAGGGCGAGACACTATGCACCTGAGCAAGGGCGTTTCATCAGTGAAGATATTTATCATGGTAATGTGCTAGATGGTCTCTCTCAACATCAATATCACTATGCTTTTAACAATCCCATCATGTACACTGACCCATTTGGTTTGTGTCCGAGTTCTTTTTTCAAGGTATTCTTAGGACTCGCGGCAGGATTCTTTGGGGCAGCGGCAGCACTTGGTTTGGTTGCATCAAGTTCGCCATTCTTAGTTGTGCTCGGTGCATTTGTCTTTACATCATCACTATTTGGTATGGCGACAGGTCTGGCGAATGAGATGGATGGTGGTACGCGTCCAGGTGGTCTCATTGAAGCAGGGGTCTTGTTATCGGGTGGTGATGCGACTGACCAAGCGATTGGTAAAGCCCTTGATTTCGGTCTTGGCTTAATTGTTGGTGGACATGGCAAAGCCTATAGCTATAACAGCATTCCAGCAGCATTGGTTGGTCAAGCAAATGACATCAAAGGTGCATTTGAATCGGGTGATGCGATTGGCAAGGCTGTCAGTGGTGAACTCAACGCAGGTCTGAATGTCAACTTAGACAATAACTATTCTGGTACAGATTTTGGTAATGGTGGCGGACTCAGTAGTCCAAGCGGTGATGGCTTTGGCAATCCTACAGGAGGCGGTTCTGGTGATTCTGGTGGCTCAGGTGGAAATGGGTCAGGCAATGGCTTTGGAGATACAGCCAGCAATAATGGGTCATCAGGAAGCAACGGTTCATCAGGTAATGGATCTGGTGGTGATAGCTCTAGCAATGGTAGTGGGTCTGGTGGTAATGGCTCAGGGTCTGGGAGCAATGGTTCAACAGGTAGTGGCTCTGGGAGTGACGGCTCAACAGGCTCAAATAGCAGTGCGTCGAATAGTGGCTCTGGTGGCAATGGCTCGTCAAGCAATAATTCTAGTGGACAGACGGGACAATCTGGCACAACGGGGCAAACAGGTTCATCTGGTGTCGTATCAAACCCAACAGCTACATTCACTTTTACACCGACGGCGACTAACACACCAACAAATACACCAAGTCCAACAGCGACGAACACGCCGACATCAACACCGACGCTAACCCCAACTGCGACATTCACGGCAACAAATACAGTTGAGGCAACAGTTGTCGCAGTTGCGCCAGAAGTGACTGTGACAGAAATAGCGACTCTCGAAGCAATTGGTATTGGTACAGTACGTGTCTGTGAAGCAAATGGCAGTATCAACGTGCGTGCAGATGCCACTACGAATTCGGCAGTGGTGACAACACTCCCTGGTGGTACGTTCTTGATTGTGATCCAGACCAATGGTGACGATACCTGGTTTGAAGTTGAATTACCAGGAGGCGGTACAGGCTGGATTGCAGAATTCTTGTTGTGTGACCCTGAATTTGAACCTGTGATTCCGACCTTCACACCATCACCAACAATTACAGTGACCTTCACACCAACTGTCACGCTAACCCCTGATGCTGAGTTGGATGCCACTATTCCAACTGCATGTCCTGCTGATTTTGATGACGATGACCGTGCTGATTTTGTCATTAACACCAGTTTCTTTGGGGATTTGAATCTCGTTTCCTACTTACGTGTTCAGATTCGTCAATTACAAGCAGAAGGTGGTCCTGATAGTGGTTTGTTCTCGACGACTGGTGAAGACCGCTATATCTTTGAAGTGTCAGGGGAGGGCTTCTCGCTCTTGTATGACATTAACTTCATCGATGCAACAACAGCAGAAGTTGCGATTGCATGGAGCTATACCTTACCTGATGGCACAGTCTGTGATGTATCGGCAAACTTCACCATTACTGACCTTGAACCGATTACTGCTGAGATTACAGGACGTACACCACCGAATCGTCAGATTAATCCTCGTCCTGGTGTATGGACAACCACCTATGGAGTAATCGAAAATGATGGTTGTCCTGTTTTCTTGACTGATGCAGTTGGATCAGGTTTTGCAGGGTCAGTGACCGATACTTTACCTGAATATACAGGCGACTTCGATTACTTCACCTTTGTCGATACGGAAGATATTCCGCCAAATTCTTTTGTACAGTCAACACCACAACCGAATATTTATATCTTGTCGTTCAGTGAAGAAGGTTCAACGATTGAGATTGAATTCCGCGTGTTATCCGAGCTAGAGATTGAAGCATTCTTCCGCTTTGACATCAATGTTGAGGGCATCGTGTGTTCATTCACAATACCATTCCGTTCAGAGCATGAAGATTTCTCTGGCTAGATTGTAGTAATTCTATTGGGGATGAGTATCGTTTATCATCCCCATTTTCAGGGCACTATTAGTGATAGGTCTCGTGGAAGGCAATGCCAAAGTTCTCTAATTCATCTAAAATGGGATTGTAGAGTTTTGGTACAGTTGGAATGCTGACACCTGTTGTCTTATAATCACCGTTCAGTATCATCTTGACAGCAATCGCACAGGGATAGCCCACTGTTTTCGCCATCGCAGAGTAGCTATCATCCCCTAAAATATGTAATTCAGAGGTGATGTGTTGTGTGTTACCCTCACTATCTGTTGCTACAAAATCGTGGAACATCACCAATTGGTCAATTTCACCATCCAAATAAGCTAAATCATCTTTCGTCACGAATGATTCGCGCAGATAGTCGAAGGCTGTGACTGTTTCATCTTCAGCTTGATTGAGTCTGAGCCATTTGACGACTGATAGCACATCATCAGATAAATCGGTTGTAATAGTCTTTTGTGATATGTCTGTACTAGGGGCATCCGTGAACCAGCCCAAAGTGTGCAGTGTACGAAAAATCTCACTCCAGCCTTCAAATCGTAACGTACCTCGAATCAATGTACCCACATCTGCAAGGTCGTAGATACTTTGATATTGCTCTGAATTACCGTTGGGATAACCTTCATAGGATTGTTCACTATTAGCGATGCTAATCGCTTGGGCATTCTCAAAAACAGCGAGAGGTGCTTGCTCAATGACTGTTGCGTTATCAATAAAACGGGCTGGACGATTGACGGCGGATAAAATTCCTAAAGGACTCCATGAGGCTTTAAAATTGAGCGGATTATTTTGTTTGGTTTGATAGGGCAAGCCACCACAATAAGACTTGAATGAGATAATTTGCTTGCCCTCAGCTTGCAACTCGTGAATGATTTTCATCGCGGACATATGGTCTAAGCCTGGGTCAACGCCAACTTCATTGAGCAGAATAACGCCCTTATCAATTGCATCTTGATGGAGGGCTTGCATCGCGTCGCTGACGTAGGATGCAGTGACCATATGAGTGCGCGTTTCGATGGCGAGTTTAGCAATTTCTGGATGCAAGAAAGCAGGGAGCAAACTCACGACGATATCCACTGACTTGAGGATGTCTCGAATAGTATTTGTCTGTACATCATCACCACCAATCGTGATTTGATGGACACCTTTTATCCGACGAGGGGCAATATCCGTGACAACAGCTTGCGCTTGTTCGAGGTTGCTATCCGCAATGATGAGATTAGCATCAGTGTGGTCAATCAGATATTGAATAACCGTTTCACTCATACGTCCTGCGCCGATTATCGCCACTCTAGGTGCAATGTGGTTTTCTAGTTGTTCAAAATCAGGGGTGAATTGTCCTTTGTGCATGATAAAGGCTCGTTTCATTTGTCGAGATAAAGTCAAATCAGCAAAATCTTGTGAGAGGTCAGCTTCTAAAAGTTCATCCATAAAAGGTAGTAACATTTTGCTGAATGATTCAGAGGCTTTACGGGCAAAGGCTGCTGGCAAATTGGTGACACTCATCACGGCAACACCATCCGCATGAACTCCCATTTTGCATGTTTGCTTAAATTGTTCATCAGACCATTTGCAATCAAGGTCGTCTTGCTGTGGATGATAGGTATAAATGGGGGCATCAGGGTAGGTGGGTTTGCTGATTTCGATTGCGCCATTCGGGTCACAACTAATATCACCGATGATTTCCAGATGGGTATTCGCAACGTTTTGTAACCATGTGCGTGTCACCATGCGTTCTTGATGGGGTAGCCACTTTGCGCCATGAATCAACGCTGTGAGATGGGGTAAATATTGTTGCAAGGTTGCTGGTTCACGATACGCACGGTTAAAATGCACCAGATACACTTGATGTAATGATTCTTCTGGGGTGATGCGCCAGTCAATCAATTGCTCAGGGGTGATTTCAACGATGGGCAATTTCTCTAGGATAAATCGAGCGGCTTTGCCCACATTACCATGTCCCGTCAATCCAAACACAACAGGCGCAATATTCTGAGGTAATCCTTTAGTTTTGATGTCTCCTGACAATTTTTCAATTGCCGTGATAGCTTTATCAAAATCACCAAAATTGCCATAGTCGCTCGTGTAATCAATTGACTTTTTGATTTGATTGAAGGGTGTATCAATATCTTTGCTTGCAAATCGTTGACCTAAGCCATAAAGTGTGTCGATTGTACCTGCATAGCCTGCCATGTGTCCAAAAAATACTTTTCGGCGATAACGGTCTACTTCGTAAATATCATCCGCTACATCTTCAACAATGAGTTCATAATCAATCAGGCTACAACCGAGATTACGTAATTTACGCAACATTGGCATATTGTGTGGTTGTCCCTTATATGTATGCGAGAAAAACGCATAGGTCTTATTAGGGATGAGTTCATGGATGGGAATTTCTTTGATGCCAAAAATAATATCTACTCGCGCTATATCGTCAATATTTGCGCCAATCTGTTGATACTCATCATCTGTGAATGAACGAGGATAGGTGTAGTTTTCTAGTCGTCCTGCTTCAATAATAAGTTCTGCGTCGGGATAATGCTCTTTTAGTAACGCAAGGTCGGATGGCACAAGAGGCGTGCGATATTCATGCCGTTTGTGTTCATCTTCTTTGCGAATCCCAATGCGGTTCAGTCCTTGCATGAGATCACTTTCTATGTGGGTGTGTTCAATAAATATGTGTGTGATGGCATCAGCTATCTCCTTGAGCGATAGTTATGCTGAAGCGCAGTATAGCATATTCAAGGATGTTTGAGGTCAGTGAAGGTGGCTTCAAGGGTAGATAGTCTGCATCCCTCGTAGGAAGCCTGTCAGTGCGGCTGGCATATGGGGCATCCCATTTAGAATGTGATAGTCGAGAGTAAGATTCGGGTGCGCTTGTTGCTGGACTACATCAGCGAAGACATCAACAGAAGGCTTAAAATCAGGTTCAGCATCGCCAACGGATAAAAATAGCGATTGAGGCGTGTTTGTTGCAGGAGATGGTAATCCTAAGTGATACGGAAAGAGTTCTGTCTCGTCGGCAACGAAGGCTGGACTCGTGGCGATAATATGCCTGAATAGGGCAGGGTATTGTATGAGAGCATAAATTGCGAACAAGCCACTGAGCGAGTGTCCCCAGAGGGTGCGTTGAGCCGTATCGACTGGATATTGTGTTTCGATAAAAGGTATTAAGTCATCGTGCAAGAACTCTAGGAAATGATTTGCGCCACCTGATAACGGTTCTTTGGGATAGACAGTTGGGCAATAATCTCGCCAGCGAATTGACCACCAATCATCCAATGAGGCTAGTTCTTTGCCGATGCTAACAATCATCATCGGCTGGGGTTGTTCACGAAGCCAATAATTGAGTGCAATTGCACTCGCAAAACCGAAAAATTCTGGTTCATCCAAAACGTAAATGCAAGGTATAGTTGCATCAAGAGTTTCATAGTCAGGTGGCAACCACACAGCGATTTTATAGGTATCGTCCACTTGCTCAGAATACAAAGAATGAACCTGTGAATACATGATGCTGGCTGGTGGCATTAGATTATGAAAAGAAACCTGTTTTGTTTTGCAGGTCGATAAGCAGATACGCCCACAAAGCGAAAGGCACTGCTAAAATGATATAGGCGAATAGAGTCATGTCTCTCCGCTCTAGCAACAATGAGACACCAATGCTGACAATTGCTACCAAAGGCGATAGAACCAGTAGCCTCATACCAATTGAATAAAATGGTGTCGTTGTGCTACCACCACTCATGGCAACCATCAGACCTATGCACATTGTTGGGACGATAGGCAAAACAGTTAAGACTTGTAAAATTCGTAGCAACATATGTTTCTTTCACCTCATACAGTATCTGTAGATTGAAACTAAGATTACTATTTATATTAAGTATAGAGGTAAAAGCAATTTTGGCTATGGTATATGCCTCTCGCTTATACTCCGATGTAACGCTGTCCCATCAGGATGAAAAGACTATCAGGCGGTGAAATGTCCATTGCTGTTAGTAAGGAGTCTAATCTGAGACGATAAGTTTCTTCGTTTGTTGCTTGGTAGAGCGCACCATTGGCGAGGACTTCATCAAATGGTTGATTCTGTGCTTGTGCGTGTTGTAGAGCATCTTGCCACAGATTAATTGCTGTTGCTTGTTCACCATTCAGGGCTTGTTGATATCCACGCAATAGACAATAGCGCGGAAAAGCCGATTTCTGAATTTTGGCGTACTTTTGGAGTAGTGTCAGTGATGTTTCGAGCCAAGAGCGCAGATTTGCTTGTGGCTCAGGTTTGAGGCTATCTCCTTCAGCCCGTAGTAGACTCAGGCATAATTGTGGAATGAGCGAGTAGATTTCACCATGACTAATGAGCCGTTCAATCTTATCAGACAAGGTCGTCATGCAGTCAGCTAGAGCTTGGTAGGCATCACCAATATCATCTAAATAAAAAGCATATCCTGCTCTGACAGCGTAGTACATTGCGAGGCGATTGGGATGTGTTTCCCAAGCTGTTGCAAAAGTTTCCTCTACTTTATCCTGATTGAACAAGAAGATTATATCATCGAAAGCTTGCGACAAGATTTGACCTGTGTGAAGCATATGATTAACCAGTGAACAGTACAACATCAGTGTAAGTTGGTCTGACTGCCGTTCGCGTGAGCGTTGATAACTCTGCAATAAGACTTCATAAGCACGTTGATATTGTCCACTGTGTGAATAGACTTGTGCCAAAATTTGATAAGTCAAATCAGCATTTTGATAATCACCAAGTGATTGAAATTCTTCAATGACTTCTTCGATGTATGGTATTGCTCTATCCCATTCCGCACTTTGAGCATGATAAAACCCCAATAAGCCTCGTGTTTGTCGTTGAACTAGCTGTGTATCTCTATCAATCGACTGCTCAGCAAGCATATAGTAGCGTTTGGCGAGGCTATGCAAATTCATTAGACCTGTGAAGTAAGTCATCGCACCATAGGACATCGTTGGCGTGACTTCTTGACTAGGATTGATACGTTCCACAAGATTCAGTGACAAAATAAGTGCTAATAAAGTTTGGAGTTGCTTGCCTTGTTGGGTATAGACTGAGGCACTATTCATTAGTGCAATATACATATGGTGACTAAAATCACTGCGGTTTTGTGTGCCGACAAACACGGTTGGCAAAAGACGATGAAGCGTTTGCTGACCTACTTGCCGTAAAATACTTAATCCTGCTTGTATGTTGTTCGTTGGGATAGTTGGTGCGTCGCTATGATGTAAAAATTGCAGTAGATGATATTCTGCTGTTTTGCTATTGCCAAGTAAGTGATGTTCAGTCGAGAGCATGGCATGAAATTTTGCTTGTCGCATTTTAGGGTAGCTAGCAAGGATGTCATCATATGAGAGCAAGGCTTCTAAATAGTTGACTGATTCCTGATAGTCAGAAGCACGCACCAATTCACCAGCTTGTTCTAGATAAATCACGGCTTTATCGGCAATACGTGCTTCATGATAATGATAGGCAATCGACGGAATATATAAATCGTCATTGGCATAGCGTGTTTCTAGAGCTTCTGCAACAATCCGATGATGTTCACGCCATTGGGTGGTATCTTGTTGTAGTTTGTGAAGCAGATATTCTCGCAATTTATCATGGACAAAACGCCACTTATCATCCACAACTTCAATGATGGCGACGGCACTGGCATCTTGTAGCCAATCATCAATGTTGGTTTCGGGAACGATTGCTTCTAAAACTGTTTGATCAATTTCACGCCCGAAGACGGCTGCATACATCAATACTTGTTGGGCATCTGTATCTAAACGCTCTACGCGCTGACGCAGAACAGCTAGAATACCACCTGCAACTAAGGTGTCAGGGATAGGAGATTGTGCGATAGTGCGTAAATCACCTGCTTCTTGCGCCCACAAGCGTAAAATCTCGATGACGAAGAAGATGTTGCCTGCGGTTTCATGTTGGAGAAACGCAGTAATTTCATCATTGAGGGTGACATTGCCGAGCATTCTTGAACTGAGTTGTGTGATTTCTTCGGCTGTCAGACGCGATAAGGTAATGATTGGCGCAGAAGAAATTCGTTGTGGTAAATCAGGCATTTCGTCACTGCGATAACTGCCTAAGAGTAAAACAGGGTACTCTGATATACTGCGACTCAGGGTGATAATAAGCTCGATGCTAGCTTGGTCTGCCCAATGTAAATCTTCTAGTATGAGCACAATGGGCTTTGATTGACGTTTTAGCAAATTTGAGATTATTTCGATGAGTTGTAATTGTAAAGTTTGTGGACGCAATTCTTGTGGCACATCGCCGACTTCATAACCAAGCACATCATCAATGCGTGGCATGATGTATTTTAGGATGCGTGCTTCACGGTCTTCTATCTCTGTGTAAAGCAAAATAAAACGCAAGACATCGCGCCAAATTTTGAAAGGTGTAGACCCCTCTGACACAGCTTGTCCGCGTACAACGTTAATATTTTCGACTAAAGCGCGGACACGTAATTCGCTCAGCAAGCGTGACTTACCAACACCACTTTCACCTGCAATCAGACGAATTGCACCTGTTGTAGTCAGGGCTTGCAAGAGATTTTCTAGTTCTGTAATTTCCTCATCGCGCCCGACAAAGGCAGATGCTTGTAGATAGCTCTCCCGAATGGCTAGCGTTTCTGTTGGTGGTGTAATGCCGACAGCTTCACATAAGCGTTCTATCACTAACCGAATATTGGTAAAACGATCATCGGGGTCTTTAGCAAGGAGGCGATTGAGTAATGATGCAAGTGGGGCATCAAATTCACTTGTATCAGGAATTTCGTTGACAATGCCAAAGATTAATTTGTTAGTATCTGAACGGTCATAAGGATGGTCACCTTTGAGGACTTCGTACATGATAACCCCAAACGCATACATATCTGATGCACGCGAGACAGGATTGCCTATCAAGACTTCGGGGGCAATGTATGCCAACGTACCAGAAATTGACCTTTTATCTTGTTGTTGACGGACAATATCAGTCGCAAGAGCTAAGCCGAAATCCAACACTTTTACTGTGTTGTTGCTATCCACCAAAACATTCGCAGGTTTGAGGTCACGATGGATGACACTGCGATGATGCAGATAATCAAGGGCTTGCAACAATTGCACAAGGAGTTGAACTCGTTGGGGGAGGTCTAAGTCTTGGGTGGCTTCGGTGATAGTGCGTGGTGATTCGAGTAAATCCATTGTGAAGTAGGCTTGCTTCTGCTCATCAAAGCCATAATCCAACACACTCACAATATTGGGATGACGCAAACTCGCTAAGATGCTAAATTCATTGGATAGACTCTGTTCAGCAGGGGTTTTCGTCCCGTCAGCACGGGCTTGTGTAAAATCAAGCTCATCAGCACCATAGCGAACTTGTTTAAGCGCAACCACGCGGTCATTCAGCAGATCAACGACATGGTATACCGCCCCCATGCCCCCTTCGCCGATTTTATCAATTACCTGATAGCGATTACCCTTGATATTGTCCTGATTGTTGGGAACGGTCATCGTTTCACTTATTTGCGTAATATTTAACTGTGGATTTCGATATGATTGATTATAATTGTTATACAGGATTATTAAACTTAACGCTAAGGTATCTTCATGAAATCTACCTCAATGACTTTAAGCAGTCGTCAAAAAATGGTCTTAATGACCTTCGTTCAACAAGCCATGCTCAATCCAGAATTGGCTGCTGACCTTGTGGTTAATCCACGCCCGATGCTACGTTCAACACGCCTCACCGAAGAAGATATTGATCATATCGCTGACTTTTTAGCGACTGTTGATGGCTTCAAACGCGGTGGCACAAGTGCCGATACCTCAGAAGCACTAGAAGTAAATATTAGTGATATTGACCGAGAAGTCGAAGCAGCAACACTAACAGATAATCAGATTAATACACTTACGATGGTGCTTGACCGTGCCTTAGATTCCTCTGATGCGTTGCAAGAATTCATTGCTAATGCTCAGTCCATTTTGCGAGATGCTGGCTTAACAACAGACGACTTGACGCAGATTTCTGTTTACATTGCAACGGTACAAGATGTCATTGAATTAGACCGTAGCGATGACTGGATTGGCTAATCTGGACAATTCTTACTCTGATTTGAGGGCACTGGTGTAGTGTCCTTTTTGTATTATTTATTTTCTACATTGCGACCTGAATTGAGCCACGATGATTCCATACCAAGCATTAGACCAATTTTATTTTGAAGACTTTGTTGCTAATTTACACTCGATATTGCAAACCCTTGCTGTCGATAAGCATTTATTACGCCATGAGCGTGATGCTGAACCACTTACGACAATTAAGGGCTTATATCAAGAGCAATATCTGTACATGCCATATTTGCTTGTGGATTTTTTTCCTATAAATGACACACAATTATCAGTCATAGGGCAGGCATGGATTCTACGCATTATTGACTTTGTGATGACCGATAACATCATTGATAGGCAAGTTCCTGATAATCCATTGATTTTGCTATTCCATCAACATCTACGAACGCAGTCTGACCAGCTTTTTCATCAAGTAATTGGTACAGACGAAGCATTTTGGGCGCATTATTATCAGGTGAATCATGCCTTGAATAATGCGAATGCACTTGAAGTGTATTGTGTTGACCAGCATCAACAACCCTACACATTAGATGTGATGACTGAAATCTACGAGGCACGGTCAGCATTGTTGGGGATTGTCATTCATGTGATGGCAAGATTGACAGACCGATTAGATGAGATTGAGCCTTTCCTCCAATATTATCAGAAAATTGCACTTGCCGACCAACTCTTAGATGATGCTGCCGATTGGCGTGATGACTTTCGAGATGGACGTTATACTTTGCCGATAGTTAAGGCATTGCAAGTGGAGAACATTGCGTTTGATAAAGCTCACACACTGAGTGAGGCAGATTATCAAACGATGATTACACGACATAGCATTTTGCAAGAGATGACTCATTTGGCGATAGGGCAATACGAAGAGGTTCATCATATGCTGGAACAACTTAATGCGCTTGATAGTGCGCTAACCAAATTTTTACAGGGTCGTATGGATGTCGCTGAGCATTCAATGCGTCGTTATAACGCTATTGGATTATTACAAGGCTTTCGTAATTCATTGACTGAATGAGCAAGATTCAAGTATTCCGATTGTGTTTTAGGTAAATTTTGTGTATTATTTGACTTATGATAATGTAATTTATCAATATATAGATAAGCTCTGCGGTGTGACTGATGAAAAATGATTTTGTACAACAACACGATACTGTAACAGACTTAGTTGTGTTTGACATAGAAGATTACCAACGTCATCCTGCATTGGTGTATCTCGCTAGCTTGACGAGTGATAACAGTCGGCGCATGATGACTCGTCATCTGAATGCCATTGCTTATCTACTCAATGCACCTGAAAATGTCCTCACACAAAAAACTACAGGTCGCCCTAGAAAAATTGACCGAACATTTTTGTATGTTGCGTGGCAAAATTTACGGTTTGAGCATATGACACTTATCAAGACTAGATTGCTGAAAGATTATTCGGAAGCAACGGTGAATGCGATGCTTTCAGCACTAAGAGGTGTTATTCGTACAGCATGGAAATTAGGTCTATTATCAGCCGAAGATTATCATCGTGCAGTTGATGTCAACAATGCAAAGGTAGATGCTTTACCATCAGGACGCGATGTACGTCCGCTAGAGATTAAACAATTACTCGATGCCTGCAATTTGCAAGATACACCCACACAAAAAGACATCCGTGATGCTGCAATAATTGCGATTCTGTACGCGACTGGCTTGCGTCGGACAGAGTGTGCATCCTTACAACTGACCGATTATGAAGCAACATCAGGCAAAATTACCATCACGCGAGGAAAAGGCAATAAACAACGCACAGTTTATATAGCAAATAAAGGTAAGGAACTTGTCGATTTGTGGCTAGCGGTACGTGGCACACATGATGGTGATTTCTGGCACGCTATTGATCGACATGGCAACATGGATACAGCCAAAGGCATCACCGCACAAGCGATTTACAATATGCTCAAAGCACACGCTATTCAGGCTGGCATACAAGATTTTACACCACATGATTTACGACGAACATTTGCTGGCAACGCATTAGATGCTGGCATTGATACAGTGACAGTCTCCAAAATTATGGGACACGCCTCCCCTTCTACAACAGCTCGTTATGACCGACGTGGCGAACGAGCGAAAGAAAAAGCGGCTCACAAATTGGATTTACCTATTGGTTGAATATTCAATCTCGTACATTCTCATGGATGTTCAAGACGACCACTTGTGGAAAAGCATTGCTAGATGTAATATCTTACACATGAAATTTTTTATTTCATGATGTCGTGTTGATGTTTCACACAAAAATTAACTTGTATCTTGGGAAGGAAACAAAGTATGAAAGTGTATCGTCATTTGTCGGTAATTGTTGCCCTCATCGGCTGTTTATTGCTCTTCAATTTTTCTACGATTGGGACAGCACAAACAACACAATTACGAATGGGAATTGTGGGAGACGAAGGGACAATTAACCCATATACCTATGTAACAGGTAATCCAGGTTGGAATCTCCTATTATTACAATATGACACCCTGTATCAACTAGATGCTGATGGTGTTCCTCAACCTTGGCTAGTTGCAAGTTCTGAAATTAGTGACGATGGCTTAACTGTATCGCTCAGTTTGCGCGAAGATGTGAGCTTTCATGATGGTGAAGCATTCACAGCAGAAGATGTTGCATTTACAGTCAATTATTTTAAAGAAAATACACAGGGACGTTTCACACGCGCACTTAATCCGATCGAGTCAGCGACAGTCACGGATACTTATACCCTTGATTTACAACTAACTGCACCAACACCATCTTTAGAACTCGGTGTTTTCTCCGATGTTCCAATCTTACCAGAGCATGTATGGTCTGAAATTGAAAATCCAGCAGAAGAAAGTAGCGATATTAGTCTCAATATTGGCAGTGGACCTTATCGCTTAGTTGAATATCAACCAGACCAATTCTACCGCTTTGAAGCATTTGAAGGTTATTTCGCAGGGACACCAAATGTGCCAGAGTTGGTATTCATTCGTTATGCCGATAACACAGGTAGTCTCGCAGCTTTACAGGCGAATGAAGTCGATATGCTCGTCAACAGTGTCACACCTGAGCAAGTTGACTTTTTATCAATGTCAGCAGATATTAGTGTCGTACAAGGACCTCTCTTTACAACGCAGATGGTCAACTACGATATTGAGCGTGCACCTTTTGACCAATTAGATGTGCGTCGTGCCATGTCATTAGCTATTGACCGTCAGGATATTATTGATACAGTCTATCTTGGCGCGGCAACGGCTGGTAACCCTGGTTGGATTCATCCACAATCAACATTTTTCAATGCGGATATTGAAACGCTCCACGACCCTGACATGGCAAATACGCTTCTAGATGATGCAGGTTTTGTTGACAGTGATGGCGATGGTATCCGTGAATTTGATGGTGAAGCCATGAGCTTCAGCTTCATTACGCCAAGCAACAACGCCTTGCGTATCCGAATTGCTGAACTCGTGCGCGAAATGTTGTTAGAAATTGGCATTGATGCCCGTGTCGAGGTGGTAGAACAAGCAACTTGGGAAGATGCTGTATGGCCTGGTTTCAGTGTCAGTCAAGGACGTAATTATGATATGGCGATGTGGGGTTGGTCAGCACCAATTCAAGCAGATGTCATTCGCATTTCAACCCTCGTGCACTCTGACCCTAGTATCGGCAGTCTGAACCTCACGGGATATGCTAACTCTGAGATGGATGCACTGATTGAGGAATTGATTGTAACAGTGGATACTGACCGTCAACTGGAACTATTGCAATCAATTCAGGATTTAATCGCAACAGACTTGCCTTTCATCATGATTTTGTATCCTGATGCTGTTTATGCTTATCGTCCAGATGCTTATGACAACTGGCTATTCATGAGCGGACAAGGTATATTCCATAAGTTATCATTCTTATCGGAAACAGCCCGTCCGTGAGTACCTAGATGTCTTCATCTATTAAACGCAATGGGCAACACCCCTTCCAATATATTGTGGTGTTGTTCGTTGCAATTACATTGAATTTTGCCTTGCCCCGCTTGATGCCTGGTAGTCCGCTAGTCTTACTAGCTGGTGTAGATGTCGGCTTACTGACAGAAGAAGAGCGTGATGAAGTACGAGCGCGTGTAGGCTTAGATTTACCGCTACACCAGCAGTATATCAATTACCTTGGCGATATTCTGCAAGGCGATTTTGGTTACTCGTATCGCCAGAAGCAACCGATTGTTGATATGCTTCTGGCGCGATTGCCATATACACTGTTACTTACAATGAGTTCACTAGTTCTATCTGCGATTATCGGCATTATCACTGGTGCAGTTGCAGCGTGGTGGCGTGCAAAATTGCCTGATATTGTACTGTTTAATTCAATGATTATCTTGGATTCCCTACCCTCGTTTTGGGTGGGAATGCTTTTTATATCGTTACTTTCTGTACAAGCAGGTTTGTTTCCGTCACAGGGTGCACTCACACCTGCTACAGATTTCAGTGGATTAGACTATCTGTTGGATATCTTACATCATGCTGCGCTCCCTATCTTGACTTTAACTCTGCTCAGTATGCCTCGTGTTTTTCTAACAATGCGAAATGCAATGTGTGGTGTGCTTGGCGCACAGTTTGTGAGAACAGCGCGCGCCAAGGGGATTAAGGAAAGTCGTATTTTATTGCGTCATATGATACGCAATGCCTTGTTACCTGTTGTCACAGTTTTAGCTTTGCGCTTTGGCTTCGCATTCGGTGGCACAGTGGTCATCGAAACAGTATTTTCGTATCCTGGTCTAGGTCGGCTTATCTTTGAAGCAGTCAGTGGACGCGATTATCCTGTGATGCAAGCAACTTTTTTATTGTTTACCATTATGGTTTTAGTCTCAAATTTGTTGGTGGATTGGCTGTATCCTCAGCTTGATCCGCGTGTACGTTCTGAACATGTGTAATCATGAATGCTCTTAAAGGAGGCATGGTATGACTCGTATTTTGATGTTGGCAAGTTTTGGTTTGGAAATTGTTGAGTGTGGTGGCACACTAGCCCGTCATGTGCAATCTGGCGATGAGGTCTTTGCGGCTGTTTTGCTGAGTAGACCAGAAAGTCGTGAACAGGTTACAAAAGCATCCAGCATTTTAGGCATAGACGATGTCGAGTTTTTGAAATTCCCATATGGTGAATGGACGGTTGATGTCCAATGGAAAGAACGCATCGTAGAACTTGTACGTCGGATTCGTCCTGATATTATCATCACGCAAGATCCACACCATGCCCAGCATGATCTTGACCCTGACCGTCGTTTGATTGCATTACTATATACAGAAGCATTTGCACTCGCTGGGCGCAATTGGCACATTGAAGCTTGTGGTGGACATGCGCCTCACCCTGTCAGGTCAATCTACTACATGACACCTGAACATGCCAATTGTGTAGTAGAAATCAGCACGACGTTTGAATTGAAGATGCGTGCATTAGCAGAACTAGGGTTTCAGTTAGAATTTAGTGCCGAGCTATACAAACAACGAACAACACCAGATTTATTACGTCAATTCATCCCGAATTATGATGACATCAAAGATGATAAACACACCTTTGGCTTAGCACTGCATACACGCTTTGAACAATCTTTAGCATTGGTTCATGGACTTGCAGGACATTCTGGTGCGACGATGGCGGAAGCCTACCGACGCGAAGGCACGTTTGTTTTAGATAAACTGTTAAAGTAATAAGCCTGTTGATAATGATGAGTATCTAACAATGAGCCAATCCTCCCAGCCCGTTACAATCAAAATTGCCAAGAAAAGGCGACGTTGGTTCAGTACCACACGCATCGCAGGTATTTTGGGGTTCGTTTTTATCACGATACTCATCATTGTGGCTTTGTTTGCACCACAAATTAGTCCATACGACCCGACTGAACGGGTAGCACGTCCTTTCTTGCGCCCGAACACAGAACACCTACTCGGTACAAACGATATTGGCTATGACATTTTAAGTGAACTCATTTACGGAACGCGGGTGTCTTTGTTAGTTGGATTCAGTGCGGGTTTTATCACAGTCATGATTGGCACGACTGTCGGCATCTTATCAGGTTATTATGCACGCTTAGGTGCATTACTGATGCGAATGACAGATGTGATTCTGATTTTACCTTTTTTGCCCTTACTAATCATTTTAGCTGCTTACCTTGGTCGTAGTTTACTGAATACAGTCTTAATCATCAGTGTTCTGGTGTGGGCAGGCACGGCTCGTATTATCCGCGCACAAGTGCTGGTTATTAAGCAACAAGATTATGTGTTGGCTGCCCGCAGTTTAGGTGCTACTGATACTCATATCATTTTTCGCCATATCGTGCCACAAACGATGCTACTCGTAATTGGCGAATTCGTACAAGCTGTCGGACAGGCAATTTTACTAGAGGCATCCTTGAGTTTCCTCGGTCTAGGTGATCCTTTGCAAAAAAGTTGGGGAACAGTTTTGCATTGGGCAAATGTACGCGGTGCTTTTCTCTCACCAGCATGGGTCTGGTGGGTTTTACCACCTGGTCTGTTGATTGCAATGGCAACGTTAGGCTTCGCACTTATTGGCTTTTCACTAGAAGACCACTTTAACCCACGCCTCAAAACATGAGCATCATTTAGTGTTCATGATGCGGCTGGTACGCTCAAAAATATCTAAGCCTTGTTGTTTAAGCCAAAATGGAATATCAATCAGCACCCAATTCTCGGCAAGTTTATCACCTTCGCGCCGATACACGTCCACGACTTGCATCTCTGCGTTGACATTACCGCCTGGTAAGCCCAACCATCCACCCACGGGCGTATTCGAGAGATTAGGCCAGCCGAAGAAGCACGCATAATTACTTTCTGCAAAGCGCGAAACATGCCCATGAAATTTTTTATCTGTGAGATTTTCGCGGAATGGCAATTGATGTTGTTCTTGATAGCGCGGAATAGTATAGCTTGCACCGACACCAGCAGGTCCATACCAAATCATGCGGTCTGACCAAGTGCGTTCTAGCACCTCTGGCGGACATCCCATCGAGCCACTCTTGTTGAGGTCATCGAGGTCGTCAATCATCTCATTAACGAGTGCTAGCGTTTTCTCACCTTGTTCGGGAGGCGCATCATCGTAGAGTAAACCGTCATGAGTGCGCGGTCCTGGATAATTAAAATAGACCCCTGTTGATGGTGGTAAGGGGTTCATCCCTGCCTGTACCATCAAGCCTATCAAATCGACAAAGATACCTGTCTCCTTGATTTTGCCATCGACCACACAATTGAACTCCGCATAACGCAACATTGCCATCTGCCGTGTATGACGAATACCGAGCCAATCAGCATCGAATAAGCCCATAAAATTGCCCATGCTCATCACCCATTGCTCGCCACTGATTTCGTTTGTTCCTGCAATGAAGATGTCTTGTCGGCGTTGGATATGACGCAATGTATTCCAGAGTGGTTGCCAGAATTGTGTGATGACAGTATCGACATCGTCAATTTGGCGGAATGGGTAAACGCCACGCCATTTATAGTCATCAGCGACATATTTTTTGATGACTTGTCCTAATGTCTCAGGCGAAGCAGATTCCATTTCGTCGAAATAATTCAAGATAAGTTGTTTAGATGCTTGATAATTGCTAGTACTGTGTGTGTGATTATCTTGTATAAGAACCATTATTTACCTGCAATTTCGTTACGTTTTCAATTTTTGCCATAAATCGACACTCGATGACTTCGCTGCACCAATAAGGTCTATCATAACCCAATTTTCACGGAGTAAATCACCATCGCGTCGCCAAAAATCCATGATATTCCAGCCGATTTTTTCGCCTGTAGGTTGCCAATCCATGTAGGGATTGATGTGTGTTCCTGCGAGGCTAGGCCATCCTGTTGACGCTGCAAAAATGCCTTCGGCAAGGCGTGCTTGATGCCCTACTCCTTTGCGGTCGGGAAAAGCACGAACAATCGGACCTTGAGCATTACGTTTAAATTCATCCATACCATATGCAGACCCAATGCCCTTAGGTCCGTGCCAAACCATCTCAGGATGCCAGAATCGCTCTAAGCCTTGACTAGCTTGGTCTTTCTGGTCGTATTTGTTCAAGCCTCCGAAAATCATTTCTTCGACAAGGGCTAATGTTTGTGCGGATTCGGCTTCATCTTGTGCTTCAAAAAAGACTCCATCACCTGCAAGGGGACCTGGTATCCAGAGGTCACGTCCATAATTGGGTGGCAGAATATCAATCTCAGCCTGACGCATTAAGGCGGGTAAATCAACAATCATCCGAATTTCAGTGATTTTACCATTTTCGATTTTACAGAATTCACCAAAACGGAATGAAACACTTGTGCCTATCGCGGGAATACCAAATAGATTGTTGACGAATGTGCCGATTAAATCACCTGTTCCACATACCCAATCATGCCTTTCAAATGCCCCACCAATAAAAACATAAGGACGACGAAGTATATCAGGAAATGCCTGTTGCATCGGTTGCCAGAAACCTGTGTAGACAGCATCAACACCTGTCAGATGACGGAGTGGCTCAAAGCCGTGCCAGATGACATCATCGGCGAGAAAATCACTCAAATGAAATGTGTCACCAATACGTGTCTGCCAATATTGCCAGACGAGTTGCTTATTCGCTTGGATACTCACAAGGGTTCACCTGACCAGTTTTTCTGGCGAATGTGAGTCAATTCACGCATTCGTTGGAGAACATCGACTCCTAATTGATGATAGACATCCAGAATATCAACCAGCACCCAATTTTCACGAATTAGACCATTTTCACATCGCCAAAAATCAAGGCTACGCATGGTCAATTCTTGATTTGCAGGAGGAATCCCAAGCCAGCCATCCCCAGAAAAAGTCATTGTCATACCAGGGAAAGCTGTAAAGCCAACATAATCACCATCAGCAAAGAAATTACCTTTATCTAAAAATGCACGACGATTTGGCATAGCCTTCAAAAATGGGATTTGATGCCAATTCCGAAACCCTGAGACACGACGCATACTGCCAATACCAGCAGGTCCATACCAATTGAACTTTGGATGCCAGTAGGCATGTAAGTTCATTGCATCAACACCTTCATTATTTTTCTTGAGGTCAGCCAACATATCACCGACTAATTTTAAGCTGGTTTCAGCATGGTCAGCATCATATGGGGTGGTGATAACGCCATCAAGCAAAGCAGGGGCAGGAATCCGCCATTCAACCCCTAAACTTGGGGTCATTGACCATGCGTTAGCTTGCATCATCAATTCAGGAATATCCCATAGAGCTTGCATTTCGACGATTTTGTCGTTCTCAATGGCAAAAAACTCATGATAGCGCATCCCAACTAGATGCCCTGTCGGTGGAATATCTAGCCAAGGCTGTTCAAATACGCCCATGTAATAGCCAGCACAACCTACCCAATGCTTGCCGTTCACCTCCCCTGCCATGACAATATAATCACGGCGTTCAAGGTCAGGGATAGCATCTAGTAAAGGACGGTATACATCTTGATAGAGTGCATCACGATGAGCAAGTTGATTATAAGGATGCTGTAGATAAATCGTTGTATCTTGGTCAAACAGGTTCTCTAATTGAGATTGCAAGCGGTCGGGCTCAATATCGTAGAGTGCTCTACGAAACGTCTGTATGAATTCTTTGTTGTGATTATGAATTGACAGTCTAGTTTGTGTCATTCAACATCCTCAAAGAATTCGGGCGGTTTCGAGCCAATGAACTTCAGCACTTTATTGACATCATAACCTGCTTGTTCTAGTACACCCAAAATATCAATCAGCACCCAATTTTCAGCGAGTTTGCGTTCACCATCGCGTTCTTCAATCTTCCAGAAGTCCATATAGCGCATCTGAATTTTTTCATTCGTTGCAGGGATACCGAGCCAATCTTCGGCAAAGGTCGTATTTTGTACCCCTGCGGCAGCTACCCAATCACCCTCAGCAATACGGACTAAATCCGTCGCATGTTTATCAGGGAAAGATTCAATAAAAGCATCACGATAATCGTGTTCAAATTCATCTATGCCGTGTTTTGTACCAATCCCTGCTGGTCCTTGCCAGACCATGTCTTCAAACCAAAATTGTTGCATGAGTCCGAGAACGTTTTGGTTCAAGCCAGCATACATATCCGCGACGAGTTGTTTGTTGTTATCTGATTTTTCGCTCAAACGATTAACCTTTCACTGCACCTGCGGTCAAGCCTTTGACAAGATTTTTCTGGAAGAACAGAATCACCAGCATAATTGGAATTGTCGCTGAGACAGCCGACGCTGCCGCTAGTGTTAAATGGCGTGGGTCTTCGCCTCCTGTGAAACGTGAAATTGCCACAGGCAAAGTCCAGTTAGATTGAGTCAAGAGACGTACCAATAAGAACTCGTTATAAGCCAACAATAGCGAGAACAACGCCGTTGAGATGATGCCAGGCCAGACAATCGGTACAATCACACGGACGAAGGCTTCGAGTCGGCTTGCCCCATCGACCATAGCGGATTCTTCCAATTCTTTAGGAATCTCCATGAAGAAGCTACGTAACATCCAAATTGTGAAGGGTTGATTGACTGCTACCAGCGTAATAATAACGAGGAAGTAGGTATCGTTAAGCCCTGTTACTGTGCCGATGTAAAAGTAAGGTAAAATAAATGCTAAACGTGGCAAGGCACGGAAAGCTAAAGCGGAAATCAAGATGATGACACCCAACAAACCTGCGTAACGTGCTAAGCCATACCCTGCCAAACACCCAATACTAATCGACACCACAATCGTACCGACTGTCACAATTAGTGTATTGATGAAATAATCATAAAATTGCGAGACATCAGCTAATTGTGGAATTGCCCATAACAAAATCACAAAGCCAATGCCGACAACTGCATACACAATTGAATCGGGCACAGGGATATATTTGGCAAAAATTAGCGCACTAATCAGCAAAACAACAATCAAGAGTAAGAAAAATGCTAGAGTTGCTCCGCCTGTTTCTGGCACAGAGCGTAACCAAACTTCTTGATAATTTTCCCATGTGGGTGTGAAGCCCCAAAATAGCGGTGTGCGTGAATTAGCATCGCGAAATGTTTTGAATGATTGCAAAGTCGTCCAAAAAAACGGAAACGCACTGTAAATTGCAAATACAATCAAGACCAAATGAATCAGAAGTCTTCCAAAAGGATTCGTTACTTTGCTCATGATTAACGCTCCGCAATCTGTTCTTTGTATGACATATAAAGATTTGGAATCAGCACAATCAAAATACCAATCACAGTGATGATTGCCATCGCATTTGCTTTACCAAGATTTTGCACCAATGTCGCCTGCTGGAAGGTGTAGGTCATGATGGAATTGGCTCGGTAAATCGGATTCAGATTATCACTCAAGACAAAGACACTATCAAAGACACGATAAGTATCCATAATGCAGAACAAAAGAACGAAAATCGTAAGTGATTGCACATGGGGAACTATAATAAAGCGGATTTTCTCGTGCCAAGATGCTCCATCAATAGATGCAGCTTCCATTAAGTCACCTGGGAGCGTTTGTAGCCCAGCGAAGTACACGACCAAAGTAAATGGTGTGATATACCAGACGCCATAGAAAATAATCATCGCCTTGACGGAAAACTCCGTCGGTCGATACCTCACATCAAAGATTTCTTGATACAGATAGGTCAATGGACCTGATGCCTCAAAAAGTTGCTTGAACATCAACGACCCAACAATTGGCACGATAATGAACGGTAACAAGAAAATCGATAAGTAGATGCCTCGTGTCACCACCGATACTTGGTCAAGTACCATCGCTATCGTGAACCCCACGATAATCACCATCGGTACAACCATCACAATATATAAAGCAGTAAAACGGAATGCACGCCAGAATTGCTCGTCCTCCAGAACGTTTACGTAATTAGCAAGACCAATAAATTCAGGGCTGGTCACATTTTGGAAGTTAAGGCGAGTCATGCCGAGATAAATTGCCATCAATAGTGGTATCAGCATTAGCAATGTCATAATTACGATGCTGGGTGATGAAAATGCGAAGAATGTGCCACGTTTCATAAGATGTATCCTAATACTTTTGAGGGGCGACGTGGGTAGAGCAAAAGTTAGTTCAAAAGTGGGCGAGTACAAAGACCCACCCACTTAGACATTATTCGGATGCTTCAATGTAGCCTTGTGCAATTGCTTCTTCGAGGTAAGCCTCTGCTGCTGCATCAAGTGCTTCTTGTGGTGTCAAGTCACCAGTACCAATCAATGGCAAGAATTCACCAAGTTTAGCACGAACGATACCAATCGCTGGGTGCTTATCGTAGATACCGATACCTTCAGCAACGGTGACACCTGCCGCTTCGAGGTATGGACCGCCGAATTCAGCCGTTGATAAACGAGTTGTTGACCCAAACTCAGCAGCGCGTTGTTGGCTTTCTTCATCGGCTGCTTCCATGATGATTTGGAAGATTAACTCAGGGTCGTTGACTGCGGTTGCAGGAATCGCATAGTAATCGTTCCATGCTGAACCAGCGCGTGGACTATCTTCGCTAACACGTGGTGCTGGTGCATATGAAATTACATCAACGAGGTCGGTGCGTTCTGGGTCGCTCATGTTCGCTGCACGGCTTGCCCACATATTGGTTGCTGGCAATGTTCCAAGTTGAACTGCAACTTCTTGGTCATTCAAGTTGAAGCTGTAACCAAAGTCGCCCATACATGCGTTTGCCACATCGAGAATGAGTTCAACAGCTTGTACGCCTTCTTGGCCATTGAATGCTGGTGTGAGGTCTTCATTCAAGAAGTCGCCACCGAAAGCACGTAAGAATTGGAAGAATTCGATTTCCCATGCCCAACCTGCAGATAGGTTGATGGTGAATGGTGCATCGAAGTCACGATTATCGAGACCGATGGTTTCACAAGCAGCAATTACTTCTTGGTAAGTATCAGGAACTGCGATGCCAAATTCTTCAAAGATATCTTCACGATAGATGAAGTGCAGTGTATTACTAACGACTGGCACACCGTAGATTTGACCATCAATGGTGACACCATCCCAAGCTGTTTGGGGGATGTCATCGAGATTGTATTGTTCGCTGTATTCTTCGATGAGGTCATTCAATGGCAGTAACCAACCTGCACCAGCCCATTCGCCAACTTGTCCATTGGAAAGGTGGACGATGTCATAAGGGGAATCTGCGCCTGTTGAGAGTGCGAGACGAACTTGCTCTTGTGCATCTGCACTAGCAAGTAATTGGGTGTTGACGGTCAAGTTGTCAACATCGCTGCACAATTCAAGTTCTGCTGCATAAAAATCTGTGATTGGGAATGACCAACCAATCATGTTGACTTCTGTTGCATCTTCTGGTGCTGTGACAGTGCAAGCAGCCATATCATCTTGTGCGAATGCTGGAATGGATACAATCAGTGCCAGCAACGCAAGTACAATAAAAGATTTTTTCATTGGGTATAACCTCACTCTAAAAGTAAATCGTTTATTTAAAAAGGCGTGTTTGTACTATACAAACATCACCACCTTTTCCGAAAATTTTAATTGGGACGATGAATCTGTTTGAGTAATTCAAACTCATCAAATAATGTCCACTCACGTTGGATAATGCCATCTTGAATCAGATGATGGCTGACACCGAGAATATCAATCGCTTGCCCTTTTGGTTCGCCGTAGATACCATAGCCTGTATGTGTCCCACGCATACGCCAGCGCGTCGCCGTGCGATAGCCAACAGTTTCATCACCCACATAGCAAAAGTGCTCAGGTGTCACTCGTAAATCAGGGAATGGCGATAGTAAGGACAATACATAGCCTTGATAATCGTTCCAGCCATTTAAGCGTCGCATTGAAGCACTCTCTAATGTGATAGTTTCAGCGAAGTAATTGCGGACTTTGTTTAGCAAACGCCAATTCCAAACGTCGTTAATCGCTCGTTTGACGAGATTTTCGGGGTCGAATTGTTCACTGACTGGGATAGTTTGGGGAGGGTATTGCCCGATACCACGTTCAACATCAGCAGCGACAGTATAACTCATGCCACTATCAGCTTCTTTACGCGCCATATCTTTCGCTGTCTGAACGGGGTCAAGTCCGAGTTGATGTACGAGACTGAGTTCATCGCGCACAAGCCATTCTTCGACAATCATATTGTTTTTGACAAAGCAATCGGCAATCGCACGGTATTCAACTTTATTATTGGTCGGAGGTCCATAGAGTGACCAACCACGATTTGTGCCAGCGTGGGTTAAGCGATGAGATGAATACAAACCAACAACATCATCGCCACCCCAAATCACTTCATCACCATACAAACGGCGGTCAGGATAAGCAGCAAGCGTCTGGATTGTGCCAGCAATAACGGCATCACGCCCATAAATGGTTTTGCCAGAGGTATGAATCTCCATGTTATTTGCGTAGTAATCATAAAGTTTACCGATAGCTTTTTCTTCCCAAATTTCGTGCGTGATGCGGATAATATATTCCACAAAGTCCGTAAATTTAGAGTCGAAGCCTTGCAAGGATTGATTCTGATGTCCATTGGCATCTTGCATATGCTGAATATCAACTTTGCTTTGGAGTGTGATATGCTTGGGATTCATCATATTCGGCACACCATTATCACTGCTCATCTCTCGAAATCCTTGAAAATAATCAATAATATTTATTCGTATTTAGCATCTTTGCAAGATAGTCGCTGTTGACTGACGAGTGACTAATTCAACAGGAACAGTCTCTTGAATTGGCATTGCTACATCATTGTCAATTTGCTGGTTAACAATTTCGATGACGCGTTGCCCTATCAGTGGCAATGGTTGTGCCATCGTCGTGATTTGTGGATGGATCATCAAACCTGAACGCAAACCATCGAATCCCATCACTGAAACATCATCTGGCACACGATACCCTAATTTTGTTAGAGTATTCATCACATTGACCGCTACTAAATCATGGAACGCACAGATAGCTGTCGGTTGTTTATCAAGCGACGTAAATTGCTTGGTTGCTTGCACACCACTATCAGGCTCGATGAATGTCGGTGCAACTAATGCTTCGTCGTATTCTAGTCCTGCATCAACTAAGGCATCCATGTATCCCTTGAAACGTGCTTCATTGGCAGTGGTTAATTCAGGACGAGTTGTAAATGCGATTCGTCGATGTCCAAGGTCAATCAAATATTGTGTGGCTTGGTACGAGCCTGTGTAATAATCAGGCACAACGTAGGACACACGCTCATCTTGAATCGCCCGTCCCATCACGACAAACGGAAAATTATCTGCCAGTAAGGTATCGATTGTGTTTTGGTCATAGTGTGTCGAAAATAAAATGACCCCGTCAATCTCCCCTGCTCGGCATACCTTGAGTAACTGATTCGGATTATTATCAGCAATGGTGTAAATCAGTAAATTTTTGCTAAGTCCCTGTGCTGTCATCACCGCACCAGAAATAATGCCTGATAAATAATCAACCACATATTCAACTGATGTATTCAGAAATAGACCGATTTTATCTGTCCGCCCTCTTCTGAGGTTACGCGCTGCAGCACTAGGTTGATAACCCATCTCGACAGCCGTTTTCATGACAAGTTCACGGGTGGTCATCGATACATCATCGTAACCATTGAGAGCTTTCGAGACAGTCGAATTCGATAAATTCAGATGTTTGGCAATGTCATGAATTTTAATTGTCATCAATAATAATTAGCGAAATCGTTTTCGTACTGTGCAGGATATTAGCACAGCATGAAAAGAGACGCAAATGGTTTATCTGCGTCTCATAAAGTTCGTTTACTTTGTACAAGTTAGTCTGTGTTATTTAACAGCACCCATTGTCAAACCATCGACGACATTATTGCGAATGAGCATCGCCATCACAAAAATGGGCAACATCACAACTAAGCCTGCTGCTGCCATCTGTTCCCACATAATACCGCGTGCGCCACTTGTAGTCATCAAGGCGACTTGCATGGTTCGCATCTCACGCCCAATGATGAGTGCATACAAGAATTCGTTCCAACTCATGATAAACGAGAAGACACTGGCGACTAAGACTCCTGGGCGAATCAACGGGAATGAAACATACCACAACACTTGGAAATCGTTACAGCCATCAACATAAGCTGCTTCTTCAATTTCATCAGGGAGTGCATCTACAAAGCCTTTAATCATCCAAATAGCATAAGGCAATACAATCGACATATTGACGATAATCAAGCCTGCTCGTGTCCCTAATAAAGGCTCACCAAAGACTGTCAAAGTGCGAAATAGTGTGAAGAATGGTATCGCAACAATGATAGCAGGGATAAATTGCGTTGTCAGAACCCAGATGAGTAAGATTTGGTCACCCAAAAATTTATAGCGACTAAAAGCATAAGCAGCCATCGTCGCCAAAGGAATCGCAATTGTAATGGTTAACGTCGAAACGATGACACTGTTCCAAACACTCGGTATCATATTGCGCCCGACTTCGCCACGTTCACGTTCTGTTCCTTCGTTGATGAGAACCGTGCTATCGGAGAAAATGATACGGAAGTTATCAAGCGTCGGTGTGAAAATCACATCTGTTGTGTAGGCTTTTTCTTGTGGTTTGAGTGCTGTGATAGCTAGCCAAAAAATCGGTAGTAAGATAAAGGCAATAATCAGCAGTAACGCAGTGTATTCGCCGATAAAGCCAAGAATTTTGTTTTGAGAGTTCATGATGGCATCTAACTCCGATTCAAAACAAGCGAAACGTAAAGCACAGCAATAATCATCAAGATAACAACCAAGATATACGATAATGCTGAGGCATAACCAATATCTAAGCCACGCACAAAGCCCACTTGATGAATATAGAAGTTAATCGTCTGTGTCGCCCGAACAGGACCACCTCCTGTCATTGTGACCACTTGGTCAAACATCTTGAGCGAAAAAATTGTCTTGAGCATTGTCACAATCAGAATCACAGGGCGTAACATCGGCAATGTAATCCGCCAGAAAATTTGGGCATTGTTCGCACCATCTATCCGTGCTGCTTCAAAGATGTGTTTATCGATTGAGCCTAATGCGCCAACAAACATCAATGCAATGAGTGGTGCCCATCCCCACACTTCGCTCATTGCCAACATGAACAATGCCCAGAACTCATCCCCTAGCCACACAATTTCGAGGCTTATCTGGGCTATGTCAGGCAAGGGTAGAATATTAAATAGCCTTATCAAGGCATTGAGTGGTACGACGATGAGTTGGTCAATCAGCAAATCGTAGATGCCGTAATTCTCGTTGAGCATGAAACGCCAACTATAGCCTTTGAGTGCGGGGCTAATCGCAAATGGGAAAATCAATAATGTTTTAGTGACGGTATGTAAAAATCCTCCTTTCTGAACAACAACTGCAATTGCTAGACCAATCACCACTGATAGAACAACGCTCAGCACAGTAAACCAAAACGTGACGTTGAGACTATTCAGAAAGCGCGTGTCATTAAAAGCACGGATATAGTTATCAAGCGTTAGCAGGCTTGCATCAAAACTGATGAGTGGCTCATCGGGTGAGGAACGAAATTGGATAGCAAATTCAGGCAATCGCCTCAGTGTGTAATCATGAAAACTAAAATATAAGGCTGCTAATAAAGGATATGTTGTTGTTAAGGCAACAATCAGCAATGCTGGACTGGCAAGCACCCAAGCTACCCAACTCCGCTTCTGCATATCTGCTATCTCCTAAATAATTTTTTAAGTTTAATTGTGGTGTGGTCTATCAACATAAATATGATAACTACCGAGGCAGACGATGCCACCTCAGTAGAATATGACGAGGATATTGCTCAGGTTTGATTAGTCGTAGTAACCAGCAGATTCCATAATAAAGCGAACATCATCTGCTGCTAAGTCCAGAACAGATTGTATATCAGCCGATGGGTCAGTGGCTAATTCGTTAATTGCTTCTGCTAAAATCGGAATGACTTCTGTGTATTCAGCAATCAATGGAATAGTACGTGCATCAGCAAGAATATCAGAAGCAACACCTTGCAATCCATCATGCACTTCGTTCACTTCTTCATCCGCCAAAACAGACAACCGAACAGCAACATTGGTGTCGAATGCAGGGTCTTCTGCATCAAGCACAACGCGACGTTCAGTGATTGGGTGGGTCAACCATTGCAGATATTCGAGAGCTGCATCGCGGTCACTTGAATTTTCCAAAACGCCAACAGGCCATAAGTAACCATAAGATGATTGGTCACCATCTGCCCAACCAGGTGCAGGTGCAAATGCAGAGCCTTCAGCGACTTCGATAACCTCAGAGTTGGTGACACGACTCGCCATCCACCACCAGCCGACGAACATGGCAGCACGACCTTGAACCATTTCTTGGTTGGCTTCTTGTTCGTTCCATGCAACGGATGCTTCTGCGGTGTAACCATTGCGTAGGTAGCTTAAATATTGTTCTGTTGCTTGAACACCTAATTCATTGTTGAAGATAGGCTCAAAGTTTTCGTCGAAAATATCTGTGCCTGCGCCCCATAGGTGGCTATACCAGTTGAAGAGATTTTGATCGACGTTGATGCCGTAATACATCGCAATTGGGCTAATGTCCATGCCACTATCCATGATTGCTTGACTGGCAACACTCACATCTTGCCACGTTTGTGGTGGATCGATACCTAGTTCTTCAAAGACATCCGCACGGTAGAATAGCATTTGTGGATGTCCACGGAATGGTAAGCCATAGATAGTATCGCTGTCACCACTAGATGCAGATTGATAAGCTGGTGAATAATCGCTGAAATCAACCCCTGCTTCGTCAATGAAATCATTCAATGGATACAAGAAGTCATAGATATTTGTTCCCCAAGCATCAACCCATGCAACGAGGTCATAGTTTGTATTAGGATTAGTCGCTTCGAGATAGAGTTGTTCTTGGAATGACCCAAATGGTAAATCACCCCAAGTGACGGAGATACCTGTCATTTCAGTAAATTCTTCATTGGTTTTTGCTGCAAGTGAGGCAAACTGAGGTGCAGTATTACAACAAATCAAAAATTCGAGTTCAACACCATCGAACGGTTTGTCCTCTTGTAACCCGAATGTTGCAGGGTCAAGAACATCGACATCATCCTGAGCCAGCAAAGGGAGTGAAAGAATAGCAAATAACAAAACTACAAGCAGTAAAATCCGCGAGAAACGCATTATTTATCCTCCAAAATAAATATATACAATTTGCATACGTATGCAAAATTTCCTGCTGATATTAACATATTCTGCCGATTTTGCCAAAAAATGGTCAACGAAAACGTTTGCGAAATTCTATTGTCACTATTTTTGAGTATGTAGACATAAAAATTGCCAATTTATGATACAAGCTGTCGATTGTATATACATTTCTGTGATATGTAGCAAGTTTGTGATGGCTATACAGTGGGTATTTGACAGACGAATTATTTGTGCGGTATTCTTGCATACGTATTCATAATTTAAATTAAGGATAAATATTTTTATGGAACATCCAAAACAAACTGCCGAAAGTATGGCAAAGCGGGTAATGCGCTTTGACGAATTAAAAGATAAAGGCATTCCTATCATGTTCATCGATAGTATGCTTCCCCGTCACTATCGCATGAATTATGCTGTCATTGGTGATACAGCCAGTGAAAATCCTGATTTTGAGATTCAACGCGCTATCACTGCCCCACACAACTATCAAATTGGTATGGGATGGGCACCTCCTAATTGTGGTCCTGCATGGCATACGCACGATTACATTGAGTCATTCTTTATCCTCAAAGGACCTTGGCGTTTTTACTGGGGTAACAGTGATGACCCTGATGCAATTGAAGGTTATTTTGACTTGAATGAATGGGATATGATTTCGCTACCTCCGGGCATGTATCGTAATTTTGAATACATTGGTGATGAAATTGGCTGGTTCTTCGCTGTGCTAGAAAGTCACCAAGTTTTTGAAGGCAAAGACCCCTATTGGGCACCTAAAGTTGAACAAGCAGCAGCCGAGAATGGCTATCAAGCCAATGAACACGGTAAAATGGTACATCCTGAGGATTATGAGGCACAAAAAGTTGCTCAAAATGAAAAATTACTTGGGATGTTTAAAGACCTAATGGGTGTGGATCTTAAAGATTTTACACCACCAAAATAAGAGGATAATACCGTGAAACAAAGTACAGACCGTATCTTGACCACGCATGTTGGCAGTATGCCCCGTCCACAATATGTGGTTGACCAATTATTTGCCCAAGACCAAGGCAAAGACTATGACCCCGCCGAATTTGACGCTGTGATGTCACGTGCTGTGAACGAAGTGGCACAAAAGCAAGTCAAGGCAGGGGTAGACATCATCAGTGATGGTGAGATGAGTAAAATCAGCTATGCGACCTATATTCGGCATCGCTTGACAGGCTTTGAAATTGCCGAAGTACCGCGTGCGACTCCTAAAGATTTAGATGACTTCCCTGCCTTTAAAGACCGTCTCGCTAAGCAAGGGGGAACGCCCAAATATCATCGTCCAGTGGTGCGTGGCGAAATCAAAATCAAAGACCTTGCGCCACTTGAGAAAGATATTGCTAACTTAGTTGCAGCGAAAGAAGCATCAGGCGCAGACGAAGCCTTCATGAATGCCGCTTCACCTGGTGTTATTGCTGTTTTTCAGCCTAATGAATATTACGACAATGACGAAGACTATCTGCAAGCTCTCGCAGAGGTGATGAAAGTTGAATACAAAAAAATCACAGAGGCAGGTCTCATTTTGCAGATTGATAGCCCTGATTTAGCGATGGGTCGTCATATTCGTTTCCGTAATGTTGATTTAGCAACCTTCCGTAAAGCAGCGCAACGGCAAGTCGAAGCCCTTAATTATGCACTCGAAAATGTACCAGCAGAACAAGTACGGATGCACTTGTGTTGGGGTAACTACGAAGGACCACATCATCATGATGTTGATTTGCACGAAATTATCGACATTGTGCTGAGTGCTAAACCACAAGCGATTCAATTTGAGGGTGCAAATCCACGTCATAGCCATGAGTGGCAAACATGGGCAAATGCCGATATTCCTGATGAAAAAATACTAATCCCTGGTGTACTTGATACGACAACGAACTTTGTTGAACATCCTGATTTAGTGAGCGAACGTATCCTAAAATATGCTGATATTGTTGGCAAAGAGCGCGTCATTGCTGGCACAGATTGTGGCTTTGGAACATTTGCTGGCTTTGGTGCTGTTCATCCTGATATTGCCTATGCCAAGCTAGAATCACTCACAGAAGGTGCACGCCGCGCGAGTGAAAAACTCTGGAGTTAGTTGATGAAGAAACTCCCGTTATTGCTCTTACCTGGGACATTATGTGATGCGACTTTGTTTGAGCATCAGGTCAAAAACCTTGTGGATGTCTGCGACCCTTGCGTGGTTGATGTGCATCTGCAAGATAACTTGCCTGATGTTGCACAATATGTTCTATCACAAGTCGAAGGTGAATTTGCAGTGGCGGGTTTATCCTACGGGGGTATTGTTGCCTTTGAATTATGGCGACAAGCTCCCAACCGTATTGCTAAGATGGCATTTCTGAATACTAATCCCTACCCTGCTGCCGAACAAACCAAAGTCAATCAGCAACGCTTGGTTGGGATGGCTCATTTGGGCGAATTTCGAGAAGTGACAACGGATTTTCTCAAAGATGTGATGCTACACCCTGACCACCAAAAAGACTACGTTCTGCGTGAAAAAGTCCTCAAGATGGCAGAGACAATCCGTATTGATGGCTTCGTCAACGAAGTAAAAGCACAAATTGTGCGACCGAATTCGATGAATGATTTGCCCAATATCACTTGCCCTACCCTTGTGTTGACAGGACGCGAAGATACTGTTGTGCCAATCTCTGCTCATCAGGCGATGCACGATGCTTTTCCAAATAGCACATTGGTCATCATAGAGCATTGCGGACATCTCAGCACAATGGAACAACCTCAGCAAGTCACGGCACATCTACGTAAATGGTTAAGGTCATAGCTTCATTGTTTTGATGAACGAAATCACCTAGAATATGATTTCAGCATATCAGCAATTGAGCTATCACATATGGTTACCCTCCCACAATCACATCATGTATTAATGGTTGTTAACACCTATGCTCCCGATGATTCAAGAGTTATTTTTGGCGCGACATCTTTAGCAAAAAAAGGATATAATGTCCATTTAGTTGGGTCTGCTAGGAATAGAAACCAAGATACGATTAGGACGATACAATCTGTTGAGGATGTGACAATTCAATTATTACCCCATCTCACGCGATTGACTCAACTCTCGCGCACTATAGTCGGTTTAATCAAAGGGTCACCACCACAATCCATTACAACATCATCTGCCAGAACCACTCTACTATCGATAGTGTTATTTAACTTATGGATTTTGCGAATTGGCTTATCGCAAAAAATTGACATTATCCATTGCCATGATTTATCGCCGTTATTTGCATGTTGGTTGCTGGCTACCATTAAACGCAAACCATTGATTTATGATATTCATGAAAATGTGCCAACCATGTATTCAGGACGCAAAGGCAGTATCATGGCACAACTTGAAAGATGGCTTGTGCCACAAGTTGACTATGTCATCTCAGCAGGACATCGCCTCAAAGATGCGATGGTTGCACGTGGCGCACAAGCAGTCACCCATATCGGAAACTGGAAGCGTTTGTCAGAGTATGACATTCCCCCATCAGAGATTAAGCAACTACGCCATCAATATAGCATTTCTGACGAAGCCATTGTTGTTTCCTTCTTTGGCGTGCTGGATAAAAACCGTGAGCTAACCCCTTTATTAGAGGCAATTTGTCAGTCCTCAGATTGTTACCTAATGATTGCAGGTCGTGGTGAACAAAGACAACTCGTGATAGATTATGCGAGTCAATGCACAAATATTATCTGGCTTGATTGGCTTGACTTAATGGACTTACCTCGTTACACCCTTATTGCTGATGTTCTTTATTATTGCCGTGCAGAAACAATGCCAGGCGGTAGTTATGACCTCGCACCTGCTCCCAATAAATTGTATGAAGCATTCGCCGCAGGAATTCCAATTATTGCGCGTCGCGGTATTGGTGAAATTGGTGAAATTTTAGAGACCTCATCAGCAGGAATTTTACTAGAAGATGTGACAGCGGAAACAGTTATTCAAGAATTACAGAATCTCAAAAATCCAGTACAAAAACAACACTATGCTACGTCATTGCAAAAAGCGCGTCAGCAATATAACTGGTCAAAAGCAGAAAATCTTCTTTATGAAATTTACGATACTTTATTGGTAAAATGAGCGAAACAAAGTCATTGAAAAGTGGATAATCCAAGATGTTAAGTGACAATCACAATAAGCCTTTCGTCTCTGTAATTATCCCAACCTATAATGACAATCAAAGTCTCGAAACTTGTTTGAATGCCTTGGACTCACAAACCTATCCCAAAACACACTACGAAATTATTGTTGTTGATAATGGCTCAGATATACCCCCCACTGAACTTGTACAAAATATCGATAATGCAACATTATTGAGCGAACCGAAGAAAAGTTCCTATGCAGCACGCAACACAGGTATTGACCACGCACAAGGGGATATTTTCGCATTCATTGACTCTGATTGTATTCCTAATACATACTGGCTTGAAAATGGTGTAGAACATGTTGTCACATCAGATGTGCTTGTTGCAGTTGGTGGTGCAGTGAAAGTATTCTTCAAAAATGCCAATGCTCCAACGTGGGTTGAGTTGTATGAGAAAGTATTTGCCTTCCCAATAGATTCAGTCAAAAAACGGTATTTCCCAACTTGTAACTTATTCACAAACTGCTCAACGCTAGAAACTGTTGGCAAATTCAACGAGAATCTAAAATCAGGTGGTGATATTGATTGGGGGAATCGTGCATATAACAAAGGTGTTCATCTCAAATACGCAGAAAATATTCAGATACTGCATCCAGCACGACGAACACTGAAGCAACATGCAAATAAAGTGAGGCGTATCGCAGGGGGACAAATCAAACGTGCTAAAGAATCAAGGACATCATGGTATCTGAAGCGAATTGTTTATTATGACTTTCTACCTCCCATTGGATCAGTCAGAAAACTGATAACTTACAAGGAGCTCAATATACAACAAAAGTTGAAAGTATTTGCTATCATTTTATGGACACGAACGGTCGCCATCCGAGAGAAAATCAAAGTCGGTTTACTCGCAAAAACGCCTGTTCGCTGAAGTAATCGTCACTCAGCTTTTTGCCTCTTAGCTATTGATCGATATATCATACGCATAGCTCGGTAAATCCTCAGCAAATCGTCGCGATATAAAAATATCATCTTGCAGATAGACGTTCCTGTTAAATGTCGAAATGCAAATAACTTGAGTATATATAGCACAGTGTAAGAAATCGTTGTCGCAATCGCCGACCCAATAAAACCATAGGAAGGAATCAGGATAAAGTTCAAAATAATATTAATAATGGCTGCTATCAACGCATGAATTCCATTGATTTCGGGTCGTCCCCGACCACCAATATCACTGCCAATGATACGTGATGTACCTGCCATAACGAGACCTGGTAAAAGAAATTTGAGTGTTGTTCCTGATGCTCTAAATTCTGCACCGTATAGCAAGACAATCGCTGGCTCCGAAATGAAGAATAGTACTATTGATATAGCCAGATTAAGCCAAAGCACATAACGAGAAATAATCGATGTAATGTGACTTCGCTCGTCATCAAATCCTTCCAATGCAGCAATGCGTGGCATCATAGCACTCGCAACAGCACGCGATAATAGCCACATTTGTTCCCCTATTTGCACTGCTTGTGTATAAATCCCAACGTAAGTCGTATTCGTGAGTATGTTAAGGATAAAAACATCAATGCGATAATTTAAAATAATGGCGATAAACCCTAGTTGCACTTTTAAGCCATAAGTCATCACATCGCGGATATAGTCCCAATCAAAGGTTGGACATAAATACTTGACCTCTGTTTGATACAGTATAAGCCCGATAGCTGCTATCAACCCACACAGATTACCCAAACCAACACTGATTACCCCGCCATATGTTCCCAATGGCACAATACCGACCAATACAACTGTCAACACTAATGTGCCTAGTTGCGTAGCGAGTTGCAAAACATTATTGTGAAAAAATTTTTCTTGTCCCACGAAGATGGATGCAAAATTATTAGTTAAGATGATGACGGGTATCATTGTAATACCCGAGATTAGCAAACCAAGTGGAATAGCATTATATAAAATATCTTTGAAGAACAGTGTGATGATAGCGATACTTGTTGCAACAGTTGCGACAACAATCGATAATCCGAAAACGTGTTGAACAACATCTTTTAGCGATTGTTGATTCCGCGATACATAATACGTAATAGAGTTACCAGTCCCTGTATTGGTCATGGATACACTGAGAGTCACCATGCTCAGTACCACTGCATAAGCACCAAGACCATCTGTTCCCAGTTGACGAGCAAGTATGATAGAGGTTATCAAGCTAACAAAAATAAGAAGGATGTAACGTAGCATGTTTAAGGACGCATTATTTGCAACCTTCGCCAAATTTGTCATCAGAATCTACCATCAATCTCAATCAGAATGTCTGAAGTTCTAAAATCAAGGTGACACATTCGCAATTTTTTCTAAGGTCTGGTCTCTAAACTCACATAACTGCTGATAGACATCCATAGATTGACTAATGACAGGTGATTGCTGTAGCTCATCGTCTTGATTTGTAGATTTTTTAGTCAAACGCTCTTTAATGAAAACTGTTTGGGAAGAAACGATATTCAGGTTAAATCCTAGAGTATTGTTAAGATACACTAAGATTGGTTTACTCACTTCTATCAAGTCATTGATTTCTAAAATTACTGCGCGTTCTGGGTTGTTGTGGAAGAAGTTAATCATCTGCGTATTATATCGCATCCAGACTCTATGATAATGTGATTTAGCTCTATTCAATGGAAAATTTCGAATACGTTTGATAAGACGCTTACGCCAATGGGGATATTGAGAATCTCGCCTAATAATTGAGTCTACAACTTGCATTGGATGTCGATAAACACCAAACATCACCATATTAGGTAATAAGTCATCCCAAAAATCAATGAGCAATGTCGACCTAGGTTCTTTCCATCCCCAACTATGATTTTCAGCACGAGCTTGTATCATTTTTACCGCATCTGAACGATGATTGTTGCTGATTTTTATTTTTTGGTCTGTTAAGTAGCCTTCATCACGGTAGCCATTATCTTTTAGTAGAGCTTTATGAAACGAGAGAAATTCAACATCCTCATAATGCTTACCAGCAGGATTAGAGTACTTTGACCTTGTTTCAAGTAAATTATCTCCGATGAAAAGCCCGCATGACTGTAGCCAATTCGCTGTCAATGATGTTCCAGAACGATGCATCCCTGCAATCATCAAAACCTTTGGTGTATTCGTTTCCACTATATATAATCCTCTGGCGGAATTGTTTTTCCTAAGTTACCTACAATAGCATCTAATACGCCACGAAAAATCATTATCCCTGTTGCAATGTCTTTATTTCTAGAAAATATGCTCATCAATATGGTAAAAATTGCAAGGCGAGTGTTGAAAAATATACTCATTAAAGTGATAAACCATGTATCAAAACGCATATTTTTTAAGATGACATTACGTGTTCTATAGTATCTTACAACATCTCCAAGGCGACTGCTTGCCTTTGTAGAACCTTCACCTTCATGATAAATGTAAGATGTAGGCACTAAATATGATGGTATGTCAAGCCCTTTTAAACGAAAACAATAATCAATTTCTTCTCCATATAAAAAGTAATCATGTGACATAAATCCGTAACTTTCTATGACTGCTCTAGGAATGAGTAAGCAGCTCCCTGGTAAAGCAGAGACTTCTTTTGGTGATTTCTCATACCCGAATAATTCAGTCATGGTAATGGGCAAATAATCATGTAGCGTATTTTTAGGATAAGTTGGTGTTAGCAGATACTTAGAATAAAATGCAATTGTGTCATCATCTCTTTGACGAAATGGGATGCTACTATATAGCGCGTTATCCCCAAGTTCATCAACAGCTTTGAGTAGGTTAATTAAGCTATTTGGCTCGACGATAGTATCATTGTTAATTATCCACAAATAATGATAATCATCTTCTTTTAAATGCCTGATTGCAAGTTCATGACCCGCCGCAAATCCTAAATTTTCTCCCGCTAAATGAATCAACAGGTCAGGAAATATCTTTCGCAATTCATTAACAGAATTATCCTCAGAGCCATTGTCGATAACGACTATACTGTAATTCACATTCTGCAAACTATGAAGAGATTGTACACACTGTATTGTGCTTTCTGCATTATTCCAGTTTAGTATTGAAATTAATGTTTTGACCATCAAATCAAGTATTCCTCAAAGTAGCAAAAATTAGCACAGAATGAACAACTAAATAATAGTATACAGTTGAAAACACTATCCTTATCATAAGCATTTCACTTAGTACATAGTGAGGAGCAACATCGACATTATTTTGAGGAGATATAACAAGCAATAGAGTTACACAATGGCAGACACATCAGGCAGGAACTCTCGCCCCCACCTGATATGTCTATGATATTTAATTTTCTAAATCACGGAAATTTTCTGCATCGACTTCAAAGCTGATATCATCTTCGTCATCAGATGTTTCTTCGACTGTTAATTCATAATTCACATAATCACAATCGCTGACATCATCGTCGTAGTCAGGGTTAAAAACCATGATATAGGTTTCGTCGAAATCATCTGTATCGACAACGCCACTATCACCAATGGAATAGACGAAACCTTCATCATCCTCAATACCAATTACATAAATTTCAAGGTCGTCATCATCAATCGTAATTTCATAGACATCGCCCGACACATCAAGATAGAAGAAATTCGCGCCAAGTTCTTGCACGCCATCGCCTTCTGGTTCCCAATCGCCTTCATCATCAATGATACTTTCGAGCCAGACAGTTTCGTTACCAAAACCATCAATGAATTCGTAGTCGCGCACGAGATTGTTGATGTGATACTGTGCAATGAAACTTGGTATCGTCTCATCATATTCATCTAATGTCATTTCGAGGGGTTCAAAGCCATCTTCCAGCACAATGTTATCCCACAACAAGAATGGAGCATCATCGCCGAGTTCACGCGACATAAACTCAAAGAAAAGCCATGTACCGTAGATACCACCTTCTTCACCAAAGCACACTTCTGGATATTGATAGACATCGGGGACGTAGATTGTTGCAAGTTCGTCGTCTGGATAGGTAACGGTTTCCATCCAGCTAGCCGTGGATTCGTAGTACCAGTTCATATCGCCACTATCATAACCAAATTGAACGATATGGTGGAATTCATGCGCGGTTGTTGCCAGTAAAGCGCGTTCTGGGTCAGAGTCATCGGCATAATCATTATCTAAGACCATAAAGCCTGCTTGAGCAAATGTTTCTTCGACACTCGTGTTGGGGTTATCACCCTCTTGGGAGGATGATGTCACATAGCCGTAGATATCGTCCAAATTAGCGAGGTAAACATCGTAGCGACCATCGCCACCTTGCAGAATATCGCTTGGTGGTTGTACCCAGCCGAGTTCCTCAATTTGGTAAGCATAGACTTCTTCAACGACTTCTGCCACGAGTTCAACATAGTCTTCGTCAGTTGCATCAACACCTTCGAGTGTGTAGTGAATAACGAAATTCTCTGTTTCAAAGCGTTCGACAGGACCACTCAGCAAGAGGCGAATCGCCTGTTCAGCCAGTGAGGCTTCTTCAGGTGTGGCATAATAAATTTCGAGTAGATATTCACCTGGGCTATCAGGATAATGTGAGACAATCACCGTATAGTCACCTGATTGTTGTGCGATCAAGCCCACTTGTGAATCAAGTGTGGAGTAATCCCCACGATCATCATTGCGTGCGATTTCGACACCCTCAGGGTCAATGACTGATATAACTGTATCCATGAATCCATCGGTTTCGTAAACGGCAGCAATCAAACCATCGCCTTCATTCAGTTCGATAGTGTATTCGTCTTCATCTCCTTCATCAAGTTCGCCTGTGTATTCTTCATCAGGATCACGTTCAGGTGTGGTATCAACCTCTGGCTCAACTTCGCTATTGGCATTGACTTCTTCGGCTTCTTCTTCCGTGACAAAAGTAACAGTTAAGTCGTAATCTCCATCAAAGCCAGGGTAATTGCTCATGATAATGGTATATTCGCCATCTTCTTCCGCAATATACACAATCTGAGAGTCAAACACTTCGCCAGGAATTGCATCATCGTTAACAGCCACCTCATCACCATCTTCGTTTAGCAATGATAGATAAGTATCAATGTCGCTACCGCTACTGGCTTCTGCAATGATGACAACCCCCTGCCCTTCTTCTAAGTCAATGGTGTATTCGTCTTCATCACCATCATCAAGCGAACCATCAAATTCTAAATCGGGTGCACCGATAATATCTTCTAAATCAAGAGATGATACACTACCACTATCATCGCTATCGTCCATCATGTCTTCGGCTTCTTCTGCTGAAACATATTCAACAGTAATTTCATAGTCGCCATCGGAACCTGGATAATTGCCAATTACAATCACATACTTACCATCATCTTCGGCGACATAAGCAATCCGTGAATTGGTCGAATCAGGGAATTCAAAATCATCATTCATTGCGACTTCGTCGCCATCACCATTGACTAAGGTAAGAACGGTATCAAGGTCACTGCCACTGGGTGCAATTGCCGTGATGATAACGCCATCGCCTTCTTCCAAGCGAATGACATGCTCATCAGTATCACGGTCATTATCAATATCACCCGTGAAGGTATCCTCTTGGGCTAAAATTTGCCCTACTAATGATGCCAGCAATAAGATGACAACAATCAATCTTATTCGTGTCTGCATTTGTTACTTCCTCAATGTGTGTGGATATATTTTGTACTAAACACTTTAACTATACACCGAAATGATATACAGCCTATGTAACTTATGAGCTATTTTGAGAATCACACATAGATAATTTTGCAATTTTTGAGTGACTGTGTACATTTAAATAATAATACAACACAAACGATAGGAATTTCTCATGGTTGATCTCGATATTCGTGATGAACGCTTGCTAGACATCATTACGCTGGATACACCACTCGAACAACATCTGACAGGCTTTCGCTTTACCGAAGGTCCAATTTGGCATCCAACTGAGCATCATCTGCGCTTTAGTGACATCATGGGTAATGCTATTTATCAATGGGATGAGCGCGACGGTCTACAACTGATTCGCATGAATAGTCATCTTGCGAATGGCAACACATATGATAGACAAGGACGCATGTTGACTTGTCATCATGGAACAAGTCGGGTGACACGTATCGAAAATGATAGCAGTATCAGCGTGCTTGCATCGCATTATCAAGGCACACAACTCAATAGTCCTAATGATATTGTTGTCAAGCGCGATGGTAGTATCTATTTCACTGACCCGATGAGTGGACGCAGTGAAAAATTTGGCATTCCGCGTGAATCCGACTTAGGCTATCGAGGTGTTTATCGGCTTGACCCTGAAACACTCAACCTGACCTTGCTAGTCGATGATTTTGTGCTACCGAATGGATTGTGTTTTTCGCTAGATGAGAGCCAATTGTTCATCAATGATTCGCGTCGTTTTCAAGTGCGTGTTTTCGATGTTAATGAGGATGGCACACTCAGTAATGGGCGTATTTGGGCAGAAACGACAGGTGACGGCGTGGGGGTTCCTGATGGCATGAAATTTGATAGTGCTGGCAATTTATTCACCTGTGGACAAGGCGGCATTCACGTTTTTGCACCTGATGCAACCTGCCTAGGTCGTATTTTACTGCCAGAACAAACGGCTAATTTCGTGTGGGGTGATACCGATTTACAGTCCTTGTACATCACAGCATCAACATCTGTGTACCGTTTACGCATGACTATCGCTGGCTTACCTATTTTTTAGAAAATCATATTTACCGCCGAGGCGCAAAGACCGCCAAGAAAAAGTTGACAAATGTTCTACATTGCGTATAAATAGAATTGCACATAGAGAAAAAGATGACGCATGTCCGACCAAAACGCAGTCGAACCTTATCAGTCTGCCCCTCTCGCTGAGTATCAGGGGCAGGATGCACTCAAACAAGCATTCCAACAAGTTAGTCTGGATAATGATTGGTTAATTCCATCTGCTGGTGATAAAAATCATATCAGTCGTTTATCGCTCTATGTCGATTGGCTTTATCGAACAAATACTCATTGGACAAATCCATCGCTGGTTGATTATGCTCACTATCTACAAAGTGACGAACGCGGTCTTTCAGCATCTAGCATCCAATCGCATCTCTCGACGATTCGTGCGCGTTATCGTGACCTTGTGCAAAATCCGACTTTTAAGCAAAAAGTTCGGCATGTGGCAGATGAATTGTACAAAGACAAAAATGAAGCAGACCGTCGTGTTCTCTATTTGACTGTATTAGAAGATATTCAAGATGCACTCAACCCCAATTTGACTCGCTTCATCAAAGGAACGACAAAACAAGACATCTTAGATACGGAACATACACGCTTAACAGCCTCACAAGCTGAATCGCTGATTGCGATGCCAGGAATTGCAAACTTAACAGGTATCCGCGATACAGCCTTGATTTATCTGCTGTTGGCGACAGGCTTACGCGAAGCAGAATTGTGTGCATTGAATGTCGATGATTTACGCCAACGCGTAACAGGCGAACTCGGACTTTATGTGCGTCATGGGAAGGGTGCAAAAGCGCGTTTTGTCCCCTATGGCGATTTGAGTGATTGCTTGATGTATGTTGATGCGTGGGTTAAACATGCAGGGATTACATCGGGTGCAGTGTTTAGAGGCTTCAAAGACCGTCACACGCCCTATTACGATGTTGGCAAAGAACCAGCCGAGATTATCTACAAGCGACTCACACCACGTTTAACGCCTCGTGCAGTGCAAAACATCCTCAAAAGTTATCCTGTGATGGTCGAAGGTCGCCTTGTGCGTTTGCGTCCACATGATACTCGTCGTACTTATGCCAAATTGCTCTGGGATAATGGCATGGATTTACTCGCTATCCGTGATAATTTGGGACATGCTGATGTTAAGACCACACAAGGTTACATCGGTGATATGGATATGTCCAAGCGACGTGCTCCTGCGATGTTGCGTCCCGCTCACGATAGACGCAAATTACAAAATATGCTCTAGTCAATAGATTGCGACATATTAACAATACGCTAAAATAGCTTGCTTATATTTGTAGCTTTAGTTCTTGAAAGTTCTCACAATGGCGTATGATGTTGTTCTCAAAAAAGTGATGAAGCAATTCGGTGCAGGAAATCAAGTTTTCACAGCCGTTGACCATATTGACTTACAAATTGAACAAGGTGAATTTTTTGCGCTACTTGGTCCTTCGGGATGTGGTAAAACAACAACACTTCGTATGATTGCGGGCTTTGAACAACCCACATCAGGCGAAATCTTGATACGCGATACGGCTGTGCAAGGTGTGCCTCCCTTTCATCGCCCTGTGAATACGGTCTTTCAAGATTATGCGCTCTTCCCTCATATGACCATCCTACAAAATGTGATGTTTGGCTTGCAGATGGAAGGCTTATCCAAAAGTGATTGTCGTAACCGTGCGCTCAAAGCCCTCGACCTTGTGCAATTGCCAAAAGTCGAAAATCGTCGCCCAAATCAGTTATCAGGTGGACAACAACAACGAGTTGCTCTTGCGCGTGCCCTTGTCAAACGCCCTGCTGTCTTACTGTTGGATGAACCCTTGGGTGCGCTTGACCTCAAATTACGTAAGCAAATGCAATTTGAATTGAAGTCGATGCAACAACAGGTCGGCATTACGTTTATTTACGTCACGCATGACCAAGAAGAAGCAATGACAATGGCAGACCGCATTGCTGTTATGGATGGTGGACAAGTATTGCAGGTCGGCTCACCTCGTGAAATTTATGAGCAACCTGCGACACGCTTCGTAGCAGATTTTATCGGTGAAACTAACTTTTTGCATGGTACACTCACCATGTCAGATAATGGTGTGGGGTCAGTGACACTCAGCAATGGCGATACTATCTATGCAATGTTGCCTGATAAACCGTTGGTGTCCGATAAGGTGGTGCTTCCAATTCGCTCTGAACGGATTGGCATTGTTCCAGCAGGAGTGACCGCAATTAATTCAGAAAAAGCACAAGATACCCAATTGGTAGGCATAGTGGTTGATAGTAACTTCATTGGCACAGATACACGCTATGTAGTGAACTTAGCAACAGACGAGCAAGTTGTGGTTCGCATCCAAAATTCAGAGTATATCAAACGCTATGATTTAGCTGTCGGTGATGCAGTCAGTATATTTTGGAACTCGAACAACACTTATTTGCTTGATGATTGAGCTAACCAACGTTTAAATCGCGCGGATTCAAGCTGATGATTAATCCATTGTATAGGCAAAAAACGATTCAAGAATTTTGCAACAATAAATATCAATGATGGATAGACTGCTTTTTTATCAGCCTCAATGCCTTTGATGATGCGATTTGCCACATATTCTGCTGTCTGTGATGGGAACGGTGTCGGCGCGGTATTTTTAGCCGCTGCATCAAAAAACGATGTACGAGTTGCTATTGGATAAACCAGCATCAATGAGTTAGGGTCACCAATTTCTTCACGATATGCTGTTGCAAAACTGTGTAAAGCCGCTTTTGTACTACTGTAGAGTGCATAACCTGATAATGCCCAGTGTGCCATCGCTGATGCTGTTATCACCACTTTATACGGTCTACCCTGTTGTGCCATTTTAAGTGCCGAATATAAGGGCGAAATTGTATTCAGTTGATAAATACGCTCGATATGTTGCCAGTCTGCCCCATCTATTTTTTCGTAGTAAGCGAACCCTGCATTCGCAATGAAGATGTCAATATGGTCTGTGTGTTGATAAGTAATGTCAAACACACGATCAACATCAACTTGCTGAGTCAAATTAGCAATACAGGAAATGATTTTTGCTTGTGTATCTCCTAATTGCTGAATAGTATTCCTGAGTTGAGTCTCATTAATATCAACTGCAATAATAGTTGTGTTGTATTGAGCGAGATACATCAAAAGTGTTTGCCCAATACCTGATGCTGCTCCTGTCAATATAATCGTTTTGCTTATGAGTTGCATTGGATATCCAAATTCGAGCTTACTCTTTCTGTACTCAATTTATACTACTTTGTGAGAACCCTAGCCACATGACTAGGAATATCTTAACCCTATGGATATTGATATAAATTCTAAATCAACGTACAATAAGCCAAAATATTAAAATTTATTACAGATTGACACACAATATCTAGAACAAAGGGTAGAAACAGAGATGAAAGTTTTAGTGGTTGAAGATAGCATCGTCAATTTAGAAATTTTAAGCCTCATTTTACAAGCGATGGGCTACGATGTCATGATGGCTGAAAATGGTCAAGAAGGCTACCGTTTAGCAAATGAATATCGTCCCTCTTTGATTATAGTCGATTATCACTTACCAGGGATGAACGGTATTGAGCTTGTTCACAAAATTCGCCAAAACAATTCAATCGCTCATATCCCAATCATTGCGATGACAGCAGATATTTACGCTAAAAACGACTTACTCAACGCTGGTTGTGATGCTTACCTTGCGAAACCAATTCGCAAAGGTAGTTTGTTACGCACCATCACACAAGTCTTGGCTACAGCTGTATAAAGTCAAAGGTAAAAAACATCATCATGTTTCCACTTGTACGTTACTTCTCTCTGACAAGTTTGATTGTATTTGTCCTAGCATTTATCGTTATCTTTTTTGGTATGAGTCGTAATGCGCTCAACATAATCATTGGTTTACGAGAAGAAAGCAACATCGCTCTCACAAGAGTCTATGCCGATACCATCTTAAATGATTATGGTGAGTTCATCGCTACTGCTGAAAATATGTCAGCCGAGGAAATCATGGCATCTGATGAATTTCTTGCTTTAGATGCAGACTTACGGCAATTGACACAGGGTTCAAATATCATCAAAATCAAAATTTATGCTCTAAACGGTTTGACTATCTACTCAAGCGAGTTTGACCAAATTGGCGAATATAAAACAGATAATTCAGGCTTCCAAGCTGGCTTAATTGGTGACGTTGCATCAGAATTGACATACAAAGATACCTTTAATGCGTTCGAGGGCAATATTGAAGATATTGATATTGTTGAAAGTTATGTTCCCTTGCAATCTGCTACTACGGGTGAAATCAATGGTGTCATTGAATTATACGATGATGTGACAAATCTACTCTCATTTGTTAATCAACGGATAGCTTTAGCGGGTACAGCCCTAGCTACTTTATTCATCACACTTTATGCTATCTTGTATTTCATAGTCCGCTATGCACAAAAAATTATGAGCCAACAGCGTCATCAGATTGAAAAACATGTTGGCGAAATTGCTCTAGCCAATACCAACCTACAAATCGCAAATGCACAAGCAAAAGAAGCGACTCGTCTCAAGAGCGAGTTTCTATCAACCATGTCCCATGAACTCAGAACACCGCTCAATGCGATTATCGGCTACTCTGGCATTATTACATCGGGCATTGCAGGTGATGTAGATGAACGTGCACAAGGGATGGTCAAGCGCATTCAAGACAGTGGTCAGCATCTGCTCATGCTCATTAATAATGTGCTAGATATTTCTAAAATTGAAGCAGGACGGCTGACAATCGTTAAAGATAAAACAGACATTCACGAGTTAGTAGCATCTGTTGAGGAACAGTTGCAAGTTTTAGCTGACGAAAAATCTTTGACACTGAATGTTGATGTGTCGTCAGCAGTCCCAACATACTTGATGATTGACAGCGAACGTGTCAAGCAAATTATCATCAATTTACTCTCTAATGCCATCAAATTTACTGAGGAAGGTACTGTGTCACTAACTGTTGATTGGAAAGACCACCGTCTCGATATTGATGTAAGCGACACAGGTATTGGCATTCCTGCTCATTCTCTTGATTATATCTTTGATGAATTCCGTCAGGTTGATGGTTCATCAACACGTACAACAGGCGGTACAGGACTTGGGCTTGCAATTGTCCGTAAATTCACTGAGGCAATGGACGGTCAAGTCAGTGTTAGGAGTACCCTGAACCAAGGAACGACCTTCAATGTCGTGATAGATGCTCAAGCACTTGACATTCTGCAAATAGAGCCTCAGACAACTTAGGGTATTGATAATGTCACAAAAATACACATCTATTTTCTTTGAAAAAGCCTGTGTCCTTCTAGTTGATGATGACAAAAATAGTCTCGATATTGCTAAAATTGTCCTCGAATTTGCTGGCGCAGAAGTTGTCACAGCCATAAATGGTGCTGAAGCTCTGACCAAAATGAGAACCACACAAGCTGACCTTATTGTTTCAGATATTTCTATGCCAATCTTGGACGGCTGGGAACTCATTCAAAAAATCCGAGCAGACGAACGCCTCAAAGAAATACCTGCTATTGCCTTGACTGCACACGCGATGACAGGTGACCGTGAGAAAGTTCTCGATGCAGGTTTTGATGGTTATCTAAGCAAACCACTAGATCCGATTAGACTAACTGAACAAATTATCGCCGTATTACAAAAGTCACCACGATTGAAAGCATCCTAGGAGTACAATATATGACCAATTTATCCGTTTTAGTTGTCGAAGATGACCCATCAAGCTCAGAAATTTTAGAACAAATTTTAGAGCATAATGGCATGGCAATCACCACCGCAGCATCAGCAGAAGATGCACTAAACCTACTCGAACAAACGACATATGACTTAGCAATACTTGATCTTGCACTACCAGGAATGGACGGTTGGCAACTAAAAGAACAAATGAACGCGATGCCTACAGCACAGGATACAATCACCATTGCTCTTACAGCTTATTACACACCATTGCTTGCCAAAGAAGCCAAAGATGCAGGTTTTGTCGCCGCCTTCCCTAAACCGATTACGGATGTCTTCGTGAAGTCACTTCAACGCTTACTTTAATTCCTCAAATCAGTGTAGTAGTTAGAGAAATAGCTACTACCAAACTTTTCTCCATCACATCAATTAAATTGTGAAGTGTTCGTACTCATTTTCGGCTGGACGACCCCATGCTGCCCAAAAATCACCTGTTGCTGGACGCATAATTGCTGCGCCTGCTGTTTCACTGTGCCATGGCGGAGCAGATTCGACACAGATAATATCGGCACGAGTCATCGCTTTCAGGTCTTCGACAGTGATGCTGTCTTTAGCTAGATGCTCCTGTGCAAGTTTGAGGCGTAATTTAGAGTGTTCCATTGATGCTTCCAAACGGTCACGCTCAACGTCTTGCGTTAATGGACTCAAGCAATGATTGGTATGTACGAGGAAGTCGTCTTTTAATGGCGTGACTTCTTTGTGTGTAGACATCGCTTCAACATTATAGCCATTGCCGTGTTCATCCATCAGCATGAAGTTATGTGCTCCAGCCAGTTTTGCGTCAGTGATACAAGCCAACGCATCATCGAGATTATTTTGCATCAGTATCTTACGCACTACAAAATTCCATGTGACACCCACTTGACCATCGCCACCCATCAGATTATTGATGCCGACAGCGATGCCGTGTTCGTTCATGCCAATCATGCCTACGCAGCCTGTAATCGTGAACGCAAGGAAATTCGGCGCAGTATCAGGTTTGCCATGTAACAAAATCACATGCGGTGTTGCGGTGGCGTGCATATCCCATGTTTGACCATAGTAGCCTTGACCACCCTCGGCACGATTATTGCTGACTAAAAATGCCGTGCAATCATCAGCGACTTGTTGCGGTTGCCGAGCCGTATCAGACTCCCCTACGGCATATACCACATCAATGAAATCGGTGAAGCCATTGTTGATGACTAATGCCCCCAGCGACAAGCCTGTGACATCTGCCATGCCACGTAATTCATCCATCAATTCAGGGGAATAGGCTTCGTGTTCAGCAACGCAAGCCTCTGCCAGTTCCATCACCCGTTCACGCGAGATATTGCGCCCTGTCCAGAGTTCACCCATACTTAAGTGAATGCGATCTTCTGTAAATTCAAGGATAGCATCACTGTATTTTTCTGCGTGTTGCCGTCCCATGTCATAAAAAGAGCCAGAAATTTCTAACACTCGTAATTTTCTCATGCTGTGCCGTTTCTATCTAAGTCGATTGTAGCTATTGTACTGGATTCTGAGAGGAATTTACTAATGCCAGTTTTAACAAAAAACGGATTCGCATATCACGAACCCGTCTTGTATATCAGTCATCTGATGCCTAATTAGGTCGATTGAGGTTCAAGGGTAGCATCAGCAAAGTCACGATGCGCGTAGTACCAGTCAATTACCTCTTGCACCCCTTCACGGAATTTAACTTCTGCTTCAAAGCCGAATTGTTCCTTAGCACGAGTGACATCCACATTGCGACGGGGTTGTCCGTTGGGTTTGCTGGTATCCCATTCGATTGTGCCTGTGAACTCGGTTAATTCGGCGATTAGTTCGGCAAGGTCTTTGATGCTAATTTCATAGCCACTGCCGAGATTGACGGGTTCGCCATCATCATAATCAGCGGCTGCCATCGTAATGCCACGCGCAGCATCCTTTACATACAGAAATTCGCGTGTCGGTGAACCATCGCCAAAGAGTGTCACACTATCGCGTCCTGCTTCTCGTGCTTCGGTCATCTTACGAATTAAAGCAGGAATCACATGTGAGGTTTCGAGGTCGAAATTATCCCAAGGTCCATAGAGATTCGTCGGCAATATATGAATCGCATTGTAGTTAAATTCTTGGCGATACGCTTGCCCTTGCACGAGCAATGCTTTTTTGGCGATACCATACGGTGCATTCGTCTCTTCAGGATAACCATTCCAGAGGTCTGCTTCTGCAAATGGTACAGGTGTAAATTTCGGATATTCGCAGATTGTACCGATGCCAACAAATTTGCTCACGCCATATTGACGAGCATATTCTAGCAACAATGTTCCCATCATTACATTATCGTAGAAGAAAATTCCTGGGTGTTTGCGGTTGGCAGCAATCCCCCCCACTGTCGCTGCCAGATGAATGACCATTGTCGTATCAGGATGGTCTTCAAACAGGCGAATCACGGCTGACTTTTCGCGCAAGTCATATTGTTTACTGCGTGGGACAATTATTTTGTTCGCACCAAGAGCTTCTAGCTCCGCAACAACATGCCGTCCGAGAAACCCTGCCCCACCTGTGACAATAACATTGCTTTGTGACCAGTCGAACTGACTCATTCGATTGTTCCTTAATTGATATAACGATTTAGCCATTCATTGTAAAACGGAGGCAGTATTTGTAAAGGTTAGGCTAAAATCATTGGTTTGGGGAGTAAGTTACAAACTACAAAACGTTTGTGGGTTAATGTAAAATTGTTACAAAAATGTTTCTAT
>JBCCSC010000016.1:0-120241 GCA_039200705.1 Chloroflexota bacterium | reverse complement strand
TTTGATTGAGTGTTTTATCAATAAAATCAAGCATTTTCGTCGTATCTTTTCTCGATTTGAGAAACTCGATTCTTCTTTTCTCGGCTTTCTCTATTTCACAGGCACTCTGATTTGGCTAAGATGAAATGTCAACACTACCTACTTTTTCGTTGGTTTTGGTTTGAGTGTTTGGACGTAGTCAAAACTCTTTTCGAGATACGGTTTGAGCGTCTCAATATCTGAGAGTAACTCATCAGGGACATGAACATATTTTCTCATGACAGCACCATATTGATGACTTAAGCCTGTATTGAATTTTTCCATGAAGGCTTCGCGGTCTTCTTTTGTTGTGTGATTACACTGTGATATTTTCGATAATTTTGTGCTTGACAAGCAAAACCCATTTTGCTATTATTTTCAATGTTATATTCCACCATAGCTCAATGGCAGAGCGGTCGGCTGTTAACCGATAGGTTCTTGGTTCAAGTCCAAGTGGTGGAGCAAAAAGAGACCTCACAGTTTGTGGGGTCTTTTGTATTTTGGGGTACTTGGCGATGATAAAACTCGCAACTGACATTTAGGCATCCCATCTATATAATGCGTGCCATATGCTCATTTTGAGGTAAAGACACTTTTGTTCAGGTCAGTCACTCAGAAATCCAACCCAATTTTGCTCCCTCCTCTATTATTGACAGTGGGCTTGTTGCTATTTGGATTTGGGGTATTGGTGATAGGCATTGATGCCATGCACATGCGCCCTGATGAGCAGTTGACATATCAGAATATGCGGTTTGACTTTTTTGAATCCATGACAGTGTTGATTACGCGCAATAATCAAGCTCCGTTATGGTGGATACAGATTTGGGCTTGGCAACGCACGGCTGGGATGACCGAATTTGCTGGTCGGGTTAATTCAATTTTGTGGTCAATGATAACGCTATCGTTGCTGTATCAAATGGGCAAAACCTGGTTCAGAGATAAGCGATTTGGCTGGTTTGCGATTGCTATTTTGAGCGTGAATAGCTATTTCTTCATCTATGCACTCGAAATTCGGATGTACGTGCTAGGAATGACAACGGCAGTTCTGAGCATGTGGTTATTCAGTGGATGGTTGCGTAAGCGCACTATCTCATCAGCAATGATGTACGGCTTATCAACAGCCGTGATGCTCTACACCCATTATTATTTGGGTTTCATCGTCATTGTTCAAGTTTTGTATTTCGTGATTTTTCATCTGCTGAATTGGACATTGATTCGGCAAATGGTGATTGCAGGGACAACAGCACTCCTTGCGTGGTTGGTCGGTCTGATTGTGCTGATTAATCAATTGCAGTGGATTGCATTTGCTGAGAGTGGTGGCTTGACTGTGCCGACTAAGCCAACCAACAGCGATACAATCTTGGAATTAGCGCAATTAGCGAGCAATGGCTACTGGTGGTTATATGGGATTATTGTCCTCATCGGGTTGATATTGCTTTGGCGCAAGCGATGGTACTGGCTGATGTTGGTCTGGCTGATTGGATTTCCTGCGTTGGTGTTCATCCTCAATACGCAAGCGACAGTCTACAACATACGCTATACCAGTTTTCTGATTCCTGCGATTGGCTTAACAATCGGCGCAGCCATTGGTGCAATTCCATTCGACAAGAAGTTTGCATGGTCTAACTGGAGCTTAGTTATCTTTCTATGTGGTGTGAGTCTTTATAATCTACAAAATTATATCCCTGAACGCATCCCATTCCGCACAATTTTGGGCGATATTTCGCAGACTTATCAGGTCGATGATGTGTGGTATGCCCTCCCCATCGAAGCCTATAATTTTTATGATGACCAATATGACCGTTATTTGCCTGATAGCCTGATAGACAACCGTGTTTTTTCGGCTGAGGATGCAATTAGCAATCGGCGCATTTGGTTCACGACAGACCGTTTTTTGCAGGATGATGTGCAAGCTGAATTTCGTCTTTTGGAAGCGACGCATCGGGTGTGGTATGTGGCAGAAAGTAGTGAGTGCTCTAATGAGTATTGCTACATCGCGCAGTTGATGGTTGCACCACCAATGGATGAAGCTGTTTATTTTGGCGAGACACTTGGTTTTCTGGGGGCAGACATCAGCCCAATTGAGGATAATCAACTAGAGGTTATTCTGTGGTGGGAAGTTGAGCAATCACCAACTGAGGATTATTCGATAAGTTTACAATTATTGCGCGACGATGGCTCGCTCGTGACACAAGTTGACCGTCAGATTGACCCACCGAGCGATGACATTGGTGAGATTCCGACATCAGCGATGATTCCTGATGATAATTATATCGATTTACGGGTGCTTGATTTGCCTCCTGACGTTGCCAATGGCGATTACACACTACAAGTTGTAGTCTATCAGTGGTGGGATGGTATCCGCTTGATGCTCCCCGATGACCGTGATGCTTTTGAAATTGAGACGATACCCCTTAACAGGTGATGTGATGACTGATGTAATTGATTTATCCGTTGTGATTCCCCTATACAACGAAGAAGATAATATTCCGCCACTGTATGAGCAATTGAGTGTTGCGCTGGATGAACTCGGTTTGGATTACGAAGTCATTGTGATTGATGATGGCAGTAAAGACGATAGTTTCAATCGTCTGAAAGCAATTCATGAACAAGACTCGCGCTGGCAGATTATCAGTTTTCGGAGGAATTTCGGGCAAACGGCTGGCATGGCAGCAGGCTTTGAAGCATCACGCGGACAAACTGTTGTCACGATTGATGCTGATTTACAAAATGACCCACGCGACATTGGCAAATTGCTGGATAAAAAAGCTGAAGGCTATGACATTGTCAGTGGATGGCGTGTTGACCGTAAAGAACCCTTTCTATCACGCCGTTTACCAAGCCAAACAGCGAACCGCTTGATTTCGACTATCACGGGGGTTCATCTGCATGACTACGGTTGTACACTAAAAGCCTATGACCGCTTCATCGCTAAGAATGTACGCTTATATGGGGAATTACACCGCTTCATCCCTGCTCTGGCGAGTCAATTAGGTGTGAAAGTCGCAGAAGTACCTGTCAATGACCGTCCAAGATTGCATGGCAGTAGTAAGTATGGCATCAACCGCACATTCAAAGTTTTCCTCGATTTGATTGCAGTCAGTTTTTACCTGAGTTACTTCAATCGTCCACTGTACGTTTTTGGTGGGATTGGTGTAGTAATTGGTGGCGTTGGCTCAGTAATTTTAGGGTATCTCGGATTTGTGCGCTTGATTTTATTGCAAGACATCGGCGATAGACCCTTACTCATGCTCGGCGTGCTGATGGTTGTCCTCGGTGTCCAGATGGTAACAACAGGCTTAATCGCTGATATGGTGATGCGGACCTATCATGAATCGCAAGATAAGCCAATTTATCATGTGCGTGAGCATTTGGTTGAAGTATCCTCTAATATTGTTGAAGCAACTGTCGAAGCTTAGGCACTATGATTCTGTGTCATTAATAAGCGATTGGAATAACTCAACAGCTTGATAAGATAGTCGTTGATTGCTGTCAGGGCTATGATCATCTAATAGCTTGTATTTACCATCATGCCAACCTTCAAATAGATATATTACACCATCCTGTATCATTATACCGTCTGGTACAGAATACCATTTCTGACTTGTCCAAAAATTTCTATCCATAAATTCTTCAATTTTTTGTAAGCTCGCCATTGGTAATTCAATGACATCATGAGACTTAATTGTTGGATAGCAATCAGCTTCAAAATCTTCAATTTTATAGCTAAAGTAAGCTATATTATCTACAAGCCATATTCGCATAACAACATTAGGTGAGAACGCCTTAAACATGGAAAGTCGATAAGCTATATCAATTTTTTCTTGTTCTGCCCAAAGATTTAAAGCATATTCATTCATTGAAGATAAATCAGCAGAATACCATTGATTATGAAATCTTGAAAACTCAAGATTCTTTTCTTCTGGAATGTCAGGATAACGTAGATTAAATAAAGCAGTCAGCACATCGGGTTGGAGAGCATAATATATATGATACTCACAAATATCGAGGGTTGATTCAATAGAATTTAAAGTATTCACTAATTCTTCAAATGTAGGTTTGTCTAAACCATCCCAGACTATCTTTCCACCTCTTTTGGCATCTCGAATTGCGTATGCTGGAATTTTGCCTACTGTCACATATTTATAAAATGCTTTATAAATTTCTCGTAACCTCTTAAGATCATTCCCCAAGTTTTCACCCGTTAAGGTAAGCCGATAGCGATATTGAATTCCATAGTTGTATTCCGATTTCATCAAATACTTTGGTTGCCTCTATTGCGTTCGTAGATGGCGCGTAAGCCATTGAGGGTCAGTTCAGGGATGATCTCGTCAATGACTGATGTATGCTCATTGAAAATAGTCGCCAACCCACCTGTGGCATAAACTGTAATGTTATCATTGTCATCAGGCATATCATCTTTAATGCGTTGGGTTAAGCCTTCAACCAAGCCCACATAGCCCCAAAAAATACCTGATTGCATAGCATGAATCGTATTTCTGCCGATGGAACTCGGTGGCGGTTCTAAATCCACTTTATGCAGGCGGGCTGCCCTACTCACGAGCGCATCATGTGCGACATTGACCCCTGGTGCAATCGCTACACCGACTAAATTACCCTCTGCGGAGACAACATCAAAGGTAGTGGCTGTACCGAAGTCAATCACAATTGCTGGATAGTGATGATAGGCAACAATCCCTGCTGCGTTGACGATACGGTCTGCACCTGCTTGTTGTGGTTGCTCAATGTCGATTTTCACACCTGTATCAATATCGTGACGCACGACAATCGGCTTGAGATTGAGATAACGTTGACTCAGTTCGGTGAAAGCGAGTGTGAGTGGCGGGACAACACTACTGACGATTACCCCTGTGATTGCTCCTGCGCCAACATCAGCAGTATCGAGGAAATTTCTGACAAGCACCGCGTATTCATCAGGCATTTTATTTTCAACTGTTCTAGCTCGCCATGAGAGTCGCCAGCCATCGCCATTCCATAAACCGAGATGAACGTTGGTGTTGCCAATATCAATTGCTAAGAGCATGTGTCATATCCTTTGTAGTACTCTGGGCATGACACATCATGCCCCTACAACGCAATGTTGGTTATTCTAACGCATTGTGATGAAGAAGACAGGATACCTACGGGAAACTGCTTCGGTTTGTTACAATAGCGATATATTTTTTCAGTAAGCAAGGAGTTTTCATGTCCGAATTGCTTAAACGTTTGAAAGTCGAAAGTAATCCACTGATTGACGATGACGAGGTACTGTTCGTATGGGAAGGCGAAACTGCCCCATATTTACACCTTGAGACCAATCAGTTCCAAGCTGTTGAGATGCAACGGATTGAACCTGATGTATGGACATATCAAATACAATTGCCTCCTGAAGCCTATATCGAATATAACTTTGCTACCGAAGCCAACGACCCCGATACGATAGTGATTGACCCACACAATACTAATGTAGCTGATACAGGTGTCGGACATGATAATCACTATTTCAAGATGCCTCATCGTGTGCATACACCCTATATCATGGAGCGATACGGTATTCAAAAAGGCACTATCACTGATCACACCATCAATTTCGGACTTTTTGGCTCTAATCATGAACGTGATGTCTGGTTGTATCAACCTGCAACAGATGAACCTGTGCCCTTATTAGTGGTATTAGATGGCAAAGACTACATGGAACGAGGCAAGTTAGTCACGATTGTCGATAACATGATTGACGATGGCAAAATCCAACCGATTGCTTTAGCGATGATTGATAACGCTTATGAACATCGTATGATTGAGTACAATCAAAATGAGACGATTCCTGTGTTGTTGCATAATACACTCTTACCATTGGCACAAAAGCATCTCAATTTATTAGATGTCAAAGATAATCCAAGTGCATATGGGATTTTGGGTGCGTCAATGGGTGGCTTGATGGCACTCTACATTGGTTTGCGGATGCCTGATATTTTTGGCAAGGTCATCACGCAGGCAGGCGCATTCTTCACATATGATGATGGACGCGAAGCACTTATTCATGTGTTGGTTGACCTCTTGCCAACTGCGCCACTCAATATCTGGCTAGATTGTGGTATTTATGATTTCCTGTATGATTTTAATCGTGATATGCGTCAACGACTTGCCAATAAAGGCTACGAGGTGAGCTATGCTGAACATGCTGGCGGTCATAATTACACGAGTTGGCGCGACCTGTTACCGAATGCTTTAGAGACATTATTCGGAGTGTGAGCGATGGCAGTGCGTTTAGCGCAGTTAGATGATGTGGTTGGAATTAGAGATGTGTGTATCGCTGGCATTGCGCGTTGGCAACGGATGACGGTGAGTGGGCATGTCGAAGATTTGCCCTATGATGATTTGAGCATTTATGAGCGTTGGTTACATGGTGGCGCGTGGATGACTGTTGAAACAGGTGCAATCTGGCTGACACATCTGCTCAGTGGCACGGGATTAGCCTTGATTCATGAAGATGCTGGCACAATTACGGGATATGCAGAAGCCTATTTTGGTCATGAGTCTGCCCCTTTTGGACAACATCTACATATTGCGAAGCTACTCGGTGATGAGCAAGCAAAACACTCACTTATGGATGCAATGATAGAAGAAGCAAGCGATATCGGACGTATCACGGTTGCGAGCACCATTTATGATGAGGCAACTTTAGGCTTCTATCATGATTTGGGCTTCATAGAGCTGAGTCAGATTCAGCGTGTGAATTTATCTGCTAAAGGTGATGCTGTTGGATTTTATAAAGTGACCGAGCACGACCTCAGCGATGCTAGCGAAATTGATGGTTGGCAAATGCCGATTGGTCGCTTAGAGAATGCGCGGTATCACTGGGAGCAGTTGTTACCACAGTTATGGTACGCCGTGCCAGAGATTACAAGACGAAAAATTCATCGTTTGCGGTTTAACGCTGGCGGACAAGATGCCTTCGTAGTGTTGCAGGAGCAACTCTATAATCCACGTAGTGCGGAAGTCTACTGCTGGACACCGAAAAACCTATCGACGCATCTGATGGGTGGCATCCGTGATTGGGCATATAAAACAGGTTTTCGTTCCTTGACGATGGCTGTTCCTGAACATATTGCTAAGATACTGGACTCAGATTTAGAGCAAACGGCTCATCAAAATGTGATTTTAGTGAAAAACATCTAAGATTTATCGTATTCAATCGGACGACTTGCGTTATAATGAGCGCATCAAAAGTTTGACGGACACTACGCCATGCCACTTCACAATTCTAATCGTGTTGAATATGCCATTGATAGTGGCTATATCGAAATTATCACAGATGAGGGGAAAAAAGTTCCTGCTTACTGGGCACATCCGCGTGTGGGCTATCGCTTCTCTGGGATTTGTTTGTTGCACGATTGGTGGGGCATGGATTATGTGAGTCGCACCTTGGCGAATTTCTTCGCACAGATGGGGTATTATGTCATTGAGCCTGATTTATATGGCGGCTACACAGCTAACACACCGCAACAAGCCATGCGTTTACTCGAACAGACAGAACATACTCGCTACATGGCAGTGAATGCAACCTTGAGTGTGTTGGAATCGCATGTGCGTATCAATCAGAGTGTGGCTGCGATTGGCATGGGCATTGGTGGCACACTAGCATTTGAGGCAGCAATTAAGCGCGATGACTTAGAAGCAGCCGTTGCTTATGGAGGCTTTCCGCAACATTTTAGTGGGCAATTCGCGGAGTGTAACACACCCATTTTAGCGGTCTATGGCAGTCAAGAACCATATATTCGTCCACCAGCGATTAATGCCTTAAGAAACGAATTTGCGACAACTGCTCTCAAAGATGACCATGACATCGTCATTATTGAAGGCGGTGACCATAATATCTTCAGTAAAATTAAAGACCCTCAGCATCAAGAAGTGTCAAAAATTGCCATCAACCACACCTTATCATTTTTAGAGCGTTACTTAGAGCCAACGCAATTTAAGAACAAGCCAACACGCTACTAAACTATAGTCCTCAGCATTTTTACATAATTGATAATTTTTGACACAGCACGAGTCACGATTTGTGCTAGACTGTATGAAATATACAATTCTTAAAGGATTTATTTGTATGGTTCAGACAGTTCCACAAAAAGAACTGACCTTTCGCCAAAATGTTGACCGCATGGTGAATCGAGCTATGGGTTATCTTGGCATTGATGAAGGAATGCAAGAAGAAATCAAAGCCTGTGACAGCATCATCAAGGTGAGTTTCCCTGCTAAGTTGGATAATGGTGAGTACCAAGTGTTTACGGGTTATCGTGCAACTCACAGTGACCATCGTCTGCCTGTGAAGGGTGGCATCCGTTATGCAATGCATGTCAACAATGATGAAGTAGAAGCTCTCGCCTCATTGATGACCTATAAATGCGCCCTCGTGAACGTGCCATTTGGGGGGTCAAAAGGTGGTTTGGCAATTAATCCGCGTGATTATAGCGAAGGTGAATTAGAGCGCATCACCCGACGCTTTGCCAGAGAACTCATCAACAAAGGGTATATCAGCCCTGGCGAGAACGTGCCTGCGCCTGATATGGGGACAGGTGAACGCGAGATGGCATGGATTGCGGATACCTATCGTCAAGCACGTCCACACGATATTAATTACTTGGGAGCTGTGACGGGCAAACCTGTCGCAACAGGCGGTATTCGTGGGCGGACAGAAGCCACAGGACGCGGTGTTCAATTTGTTATCCGTGAGTTTTTCCGTCATGCTGATGATTTAGCACGGGTTGGCTTCACAGGAACAATCGAAGGTAAGCGGTGCATTGTTCAAGGCCTAGGCAATGTGGGTTATCACGCTGCTAAGTTCCTTGAAGAAGAAGATGGCGCGATTATCACAGCCGTGATTGAGTGGGATGGTGCAATTATCAATGAGGATGGCATCGACATTGATGACCTCAAAAGCTGGATGATTGCCAATGGTGGCTTGAAAACGTATCCACACGGAAAATATGTGGAAAATGGCATTTCAGTATTAGAGATGGATTGCGATATTCTCATACCTGCGGCACTCGAAAGCCAAATCACGCGCCAGAATGCCTCTCACATCCAAGCGAAATTGATTGTCGAAGCAGCCAACGGTCCTGTGACAGCCGCCGCTGATGACATTTTACGTGATAAAGGTGTAATGGTTCTCCCTGATTTTTATGTCAACGCAGGAGGTGTAACGGTCTCATATTTTGAATGGATTAAGAATTTATCGCATATTCGCTTTGGGCGGTTACAACGCCGTTTGGATGAGTATCGTGCTGATGCGACAATTCAGGCGATGGAGCAAATGACAGGCAAAAAAGTTCCTACAAATTTGCGTGCGGATATTCTGCGTGGTGGTGATGAATTGAGCATGGTACGCAGTGGCTTGGATGACACTATGCGCGATGGCTATGCCGAAATCAAAGATGCAATGGAACGACATGACATTGATGATTATCGGACAGCCGCCTTTGTGGTTTCGCTAGAGAAGATTGCTTATACGCATAAACGCATGGGCATGTGAGCGATAGTTTTTCGTTGTTAGTGATTGGTTATTAGTTAGGGAGATAGTTATCTCCCCTGTTTGGTCATAACGGGCGGAAGTGAACTTTCATGCCATCAATAGGCAACCATGTCGGGAAGTACATCCAACGCAGACTTTGCTTAGTGTCAAGTTCCCACGTGTAATTGCGTAGCAGATAGGACATCAGCACTTTCATTTCGAGTTGAGCAAAAGCAAATCCCACACAGACGCGAGAGCCTCCCCCGAAGCCGACTAAGCTAAATGGGACACTGCTTTCATTACGTTCTGGGCTAAAGCGGTCAGGGTCAAATTCGTGTGGATTGGTGTACACATTCGGGTCGTAGTGTGCGCCACCTGTAATCATGTAGAGGGCAGTCCAACCTTCTGGGATACGATAACCATTAAATTCAAACTCTTTGACCACACCTCGGAAGCCTGCTGGCACAGGTGGATACATACGCTCTGTCTCGCGCAGTACTTGGTCAAGGTAGGTCATATTTTTGATGTCATCCATTGTGAGATGGTCACCAATGTTAAGTGAGGCTTGTTCTTCTCGCAATTTTTCCCATACGTGGGGATTTTGAGGCAACATCATCGCCAGTGAGGTCAACATGGAGGCACTCGTTTCATGTCCTGCGAAAAGTAGCAATAATGTTTGGGCTTGGAGTTCTTCATTGGACAAGAAGTTACCCTCTTCATCTTGTGTTTGAACGAGCAAGCCTAGTGCATCATTGGTCGGATTTTTACGCCGTTCATCAATAGCATCATCAATGAAATCCAAAATTTCTCGTCTCGCACTAAGAGCTTTGCCATAGGGCATCCATGACCAATTAATCGGCACAGTGAGAAAGCCTTCGGTGAGGGTCACGAATAATTTTGAGAGACGTTCGGTTTCTGCGCCTGGTGCTGCACCCATGAGCAAGGTCGAGGCAATTTCAAAGGTGAATTGTTTGTTTTGCTCTAAGAATTTAAAATGTTGTAAGTTCTCTAGGCGTTCGATGAAGCGTTGTGTGATATTTTCCATAGTGGCGAGATAATTGTGTAGAGCTTCTCGGTGGAAAGCAGGCATCACCAAACGACGCTTGGCACGGTGGTTGTCGCCATCTTGCACAAATAATGACTCCCCCAATAGTTCTACGAAGGTCGGCGGCCAGCCATCACGCCATGCAAAATTTTTCATTCCTTGTTGTAAGACAAAGCGATTCGCTTCAGGTCCGACAAAAATTGCGACGTTCCGCCCTAGCACGCGTGTTTTGAAGACAGGTCCGTGCTTTCTGTATTGCCATTGCAGATAGCGTTTGCTCAAAACAAGAGGTGGCATTCCGAGCCAAGGCCAACCACGAAAACCTGGTGGCAAGGGTAATTGATGAATATCTTTTTCTGCGACAGCCATATGGCATTTGCTCCAATGTTCACTGATGAGGTGATTTTGCCTGATTCTAGTTAGTACATTAGTTAACAATAATCTTTGCTATATTATATGTGTAAACAGATAGCAAAGGAACAGTTCATGAACATTCATCCATTGGATACAAGACAAGTTATCAATAATTTGTTTCATGTTCGCAAAACGATCCCTAATGAAGAAAACACAGATGAAATTGCAGACGGCAGTGTCCAAGTTGATGATGATATATCGATAGGGTATCGATTGTATATCAAACACAGTTCCGCACCTGTATTGCTGTTCTTTCATGGGAATGGTGAGATTGCGACTGATTATGGAGGCATCGCACCTTTTTATCACACGGCAGGGTTATCATTATTAGTGGTAGATTATCGGGGCTATGGTTGGAGTGATGGTGCGCCTCTTACGACTAAGTTATTGCCTGACGCAGAAAAAGTCTTTGAGCAGATTGATAGCATCCTATCCGATAGTGGTGTTGTGCCGAATAGACCGCTATTTATTATGGGTCGGTCACTTGGAAGTGCGCCAGCGATTTATGTCGCCATGAATAATCCTGATAGGTTAAAAGGATTAATTATTGAGAGTGGTTATGCCGATGCACCATCATTGTTTGGGCGTTTAGGGATACGGATTCCTAAAGAAGTCGAAGATGATTTGACCTTACCGATTGGGAATGCTGAGAAAATCAAGCAGATGACAATTCCATTATTGGTGATTCATGGTGAGCAAGATACCTTGATTCCTGTGTATCATGGCGAAAAATTACACGAACATGCTGGGACAAACGATAAGCGTTTACTGATTATCCCCGATGCAGGACATAATAATGTTTCATTTGTGGACATTCGTCGCTATTTTGATGCGATTAAGCAATTTGTGGATGGTCTATTATGAAGAAAACTCTAATTATGAGCATATTACTACTTTTAGGATTCACTTCATCATCTGTTGAGGCTCAAAACGTGAGTCCTATCTGGTTTTGGGCGTGGCGTTCTTATGATATGGATGTTGAAAATATCCCAACAGACCAGCGAGGGGACGTAATTACATACACAGGATATGGCGAAACTAATATTCTGCTAGAAAATGTTTTTCCTATTGGTTTGCAGAGAATGTCAAATTCAACAGCATTTGTAGCTGGGAAAATAGACAAAGACTATTCACTCTACTATCTCACTCCGAATGAGGCTGTATATATTACTGCATTATTTGACCAAAATTATGTAGACGAACGACGCAACTATGCTATTTACTCAGGATTTGAATATTACATGCCAGATATTATTCCTGCTGGTGATAGCACATTTTTGATAGCAGATAGACGACAAGATAACTATTTTCTGTTTGATGTTGAAACTCAAGCAATACAAATATTAGATTTGCGTGCTTGGTGCTACGACGAGTGCATACGTATCTCAGAAGATGGACGCTATATTCGCTACCGTGTGTCTGCATATGATAGTTTAGTGCCTAGCGCAATCTACAACGAGGGTGAAAACGAATTACCCTATCAATTGTATGAATACGATACATTTACAGGAATCGAAACACTATTTTATGAACAATTATTCATTGAGTACATTGAGGGTATGCAAAGACCTCCACAAGCTAACTGTACACCTGATAAATTCGGCGAACGTTGGTACTGCGAAATCTTCATTGAAGACCCAGATACACCTGGTTGGCTACCAGATGAGCAAATCATCGTTCACCATACAGGTGAAACACAAACTATCAATCCAAACTTACATTTGCGTAGTCTAAACAATGAGTGGTATTTCTTAGACCTATATCGAGACTTAGTGCCAATAAATGGATGTGCTAGCTGTGTCATCACAGTATATGATTCGTACACATTCGACCCAATATCTGCTTTCGAGATTCCATCATCCGAATCTACCTCATTTGAATATGTGGATCAAATAATATCAGATCGCGTTCAACTTATCTCAGAGTCAATCATAGGGTTTGGATTTCCGTATCCCTCCAGCAAGGCATATATAATGACATTTGAGTCCGAAATCATAGAGATAGGGTACAGGCATTGTTGTTCAGACCCAATTAGTATGGATTTTTATGACTATAAAACAGGATTTGTCGTATCAGTCAATCAAGAAAACGAAGATGCAAACTATAAAACACAATTATGGAACACTACGATTCCTGAGTTAATTGCCGAATTTCCAGTGGAAGTTAATCCTGGAATAGACTCAACCTTTCGGGATTATAGTCTTGTGCTTTATGGCAGACTCACATTCCATGTTTATTCACATTTAGATGAAACCCTTTACGAAATTGTCTACTCTGCTGAAAACCCACGAAATTACATTGATGCTTTCCACGGTGGTTTCATACTCGCAAGCTATGGCAATGAGTTGGAATATGGACTACTCGTTAACGGTGATTGGTCAGCCGCAGGAAGTGGCTATCAACTAGAAAATGATGGCATTTATGTTTGGACACCTGAACATGGCGAGCAATTGCTCATAGATAGAGCAATTCCAATTCCTGATTAACCATGATATTTGTGAGCACTATAGTATCGGTCTCGGCACTTGATGAGTAAGCGACGGAGCGATGGGTCAATTAGCTCATTCTCAGCAGGGTCTTCGGGATTGATAAAAGCATCGAAAGATCGCCAGAGCATTTGTTGAGATTCATCTTCAGGTGGGTTAAGCGAGTCAGGATGCTTCGTCAAAATCATATACCGCACATCGAGATGCAGGTGTTCAGGCATATCCCCTTTGGCAGGAATCGTGTGGATATCAAAGTCAATTGGTTGCAAGTGTTGTTCTCTAGGTGGTTGAACGAATTTTAAGTACGATAAGCCTGTTTCTTCTTGGGTTTCACGCATGGCAACTTTAGCGAAGTCCGTTTCTTGGTCGGCATGTCCACCAAATTGTAGCCATTTCTTGAGATTCTTGTGGAAATGAAGCAAGGCACGTCCTTGATTATCACAGACAAGAGCTGAGCCTGTAAAATGCCCGACGCGACACATTGACGATAAAATATCAGGATGTTTTAGAAGCATCTTTTTCATAGTAGCAATATCATGGGATTCTTTTTCATCGGCTGGGGTAGCATTACGCAAAAGTTCGTAGAGATTGTAGCGTCCATCAGCATATTCAACATCGTAGAGGATGTAATAAAGGTCATCGACCATTTGCTTGAGGGATTCGATTTTTTGTGTGTCAGATTGGTCATCCCAAGATTGCTTCAAGCTATTTGACATCAAGCATCCTTTATTTCGGATTCTTCTGTATCGAGTTCACCATCTAAATAAAGCCAGTTGCCATCTTTTTGAGCAAAGACAGCATCTTCGGTGATGGTGGTTGGTTGCGACATAAATGCGAGAATCTCTGCACGATAGGTCACTTTATCATCCTCAGCAGAGACAATTTCGAGCTTATGAAAAATATTCCGCAAGCAGTAGGCTTCAACACGCACGCGCCACTTAGCAAAGTTCGCGTCGTAATCAGGGTTATCAGGATGCGTAGTTTGCATGATGAAGTCAGGGAGTTTAAGGGCATAAGCAGACCAACGAGCACGAACAAGGTCAGTCGGTGTTGGGATTTTCATGCTGTTATGATAGCGTCGGCAACATTTCTTATATTTTTTACCACTCTCACAGGGGCAAGAGTCATTTGGGGATATTTTCATCAGAATAATCCTCTAAATAATAAGTTGATTTGTAGGAACTTGACACGCGAAATCATCATATCTCGAACCTATATTTTACACACTTAGAAATGAAATACAGTAGCTTATTTTTCGCCACGCGCACGGAGCATACGGAAGAATGAGCGAATTTGTTCAGAGGCTTCATCAGCAAAAAGTCCATGCACAACTTCGACTTGATGATTGAGGGCTGGATGGCGTGTAATATCCATGATGCTTCCCCCTGCTCCTGCTTTGGGGTCAGTCGTGGCGTAGACCAGACGGGGCAAGCGTGCGAGTACCATCGCACCAGCGCACATCGCGCACGGTTCAAGCGTGCAATAGAGGGTGACTTCTTCTAAACGCCAATGCCCAATCACTTGGGCAGCTTGTCGAATCGCTATCATTTCGGCGTGGGCGGTAGGGTCTTGGTCAGCTTCGCGCTTGTTGTAGCCTCGTCCGATGATTTCCCCATGACGGACAGCGATTGCACCAATGGGTACATCTTCTTTGAGCAATGCTTTATCGGCTTCTTGGAGTGCAATCCGCATCCATTTTTCGTCTTCGGAGGTGAAGGTCATGAGGGAATCTTATCGTCGAAGAAATAGAAACAGACGAGGCGTGCCTCGTCCCTACGAGATGAATTTATACTTCTTCGTCTTCTTCTTCAAAATCAATTGAAATTTCGACGCGCCCATTGGCTTTTGCGATAAATTCTTCGGCTTCTTCAACAGACTGAATCGCTTCGTATTCGATTTCGATAGGGTCACTTTTATCTTGTGGATAGATGACCTTCGTTGTGCGTGGTGGTTCTTCGGGTTCAGGATGTTGGTAAGGACTTGCGACGAAGCGCAAATCGAAAACTGCTAGCACACCAAGTACACCCCCTGCAATGAGAGCCACAGTCTGCACAGAAATAGGTAATTGCACGCCAAAGTGCATAATGTTGAAGATGCTCAACAAGCATCCTGCTAATAATACGATAATTGGGATATAGAGTAAGCGACGAATCAATTGCATGAGATTTGCTCCTTATTGCTTGCTATTTCTTTTTCGGGTCGTCTTCGTCTTTGATAGTTTTCTTGCTGAGACGTTCCATACGACGCATAAATTCTTCAGTTTCTTCAATACTATCTTCGGCATTATCGACATCATCGTATTGATAATAATCATCATCAGATGGGCTATTGGTTCGGCGGAATACAATGAATTGCCAAACCATCACACCACCTGCAAATATTAGGACAGCTATCAAGATATTATTGAGTGATTGTTCTACTGCTAATAAGTAGCCATGTCCATCAACCACGAAATACTTGACGATGCCACCGCCTGTTGCCTGAATTTGTTCAAGTGTTCCTTGTGTATATGTCGTATCAAGGCGTACAAAGAGCCATAGTGGGCGATTTGATTGATGAGCAACACTGATAAAGTCACTAATTTGGTCATCTATGCGTAACACTTGCACGGCTTTAGAATCAATAATTAGCTGACTATTCACAAAATCAGGAATGCGATAATTTGAAATATCGCTGGTATGAACTTCGCACACATTGCAACGGTCTGGTGGTGTTTCTGCATTTTGACTACAAAAGCATCGCCGTTGTCCGTTGTTGCTATCATTTTGGCGCATGGACAAGTCACGCGCTAATAATCGCTCTGCTTCTTGACCGAACACACTTCCTGATTGTGTTGTATCAACAAATTCACTAGAGAACCAACGCCCTGTTGGATTCGGCGCAGCATGATTCACCAGAATCAACAAGCTACTGACAAGCATGATGAGGTATAAACAACGATAAATAATGTAGGTGCTACGATTCATAAATGGATGCTCTTTAAAATAGGCTTCTCTGCTTAGGCGTATCTTTTTTAGCTTGTTCTTCTTCGGGGTCTAGCTCAATCGGCTGACCGTCTTCATCATGCCCTTCTTCAAGTACCACATCCATGCAGTCAGCACATTGGCATTCAGCAGGATGAACTGTAAATGTTGTTTCAGCTTGTGGTGCTTCATCACTTACTTCTACGGATTCTACCTCTTTAAGTTCCATATCAGGGACAAAATCATCAGGCATATCATCCGCACGCATGGTTGCTTCGATTTCGAGACGACGCAATTCATCTTCTCGGAAGCCAAAGCGTTCCAGAATGGGTGTTAAAGTTTCTTCCGTATTTTTATCTTGTTGTTTGACCACATATTTATAGTGTTCGCGCAGGCAACGTCGCCATTCATCTGCGAAGACACTTTCGCGTTTTGCCATGAGGTGCCTCAGGTTTAGGTTACAATATCAAATTATTTGCATATCATGGACATGATACATCATGTCCCTACAAGGCAAATTTAAGTATTTATATCTTCATTATAGTACATCGTGGCAAGAATGAGGTGAACAATTTGATAGAATCGCGTTATTAGCGCAATTTTGTAATCACTTTGAGCAACTCATCCGCATAATTTTTGATGCGCCATGTGCCAAAACCATCAATCTGTGCTAAATCCTGTTCATTTGATGGCATGTGATGGGCTAAGTCCCATAGTGTTTGCTTGGCGACAATCAGGCTTGAATCAAGATTGCGTTGACGGGCGACATCTTTACGCCACGCATGAAGCGCAATGTAGCGTTCGGCAATGATTGGGTCGGGGTCATCGCGTGGTGGTTTTTGAGGCGGTTCACTCTCACGCCCTAGATGCAACGCTTCCAAGATATCGTCCCCATAATAGTTGAGAACACGCCGACCAATACCTCGTGTTTGCTTTAAGCTACGATAATTGCGTGGTTGCTTACGTGCCAAATTGACAAGAGCTTTATTATTCAGCACTTTGAATGGTGGAATGTTTTCATCTTCGGCGATTTTTTCTCGGAGCAGATATAGTTCTTTGAGGACTGCCATTTGACGACGATTAAGACGATTGGGTGCGCCAATTTTCCAGAAGCCATGTTCATCAAACTCACGCTCTCTGACTTCAATTCGTAAAACATCAGCGAAAACTTCTTGGGCTTCTGCAATACGTCCCATTTGTTCCAGCTTTGCCAGTAACTTATCACGCAATTGATGTAGATAATGTGTATCCATCTGAGCATAGATAAGACTATCTTTGGCTAATGGACGTTTGCCCCAGTCATCGCGTTGGTGACTTTTATCCACTTCGACATCGAAATATTTATGGAGCATATCCCCCAAGCCAAATTTCTTTTCGCCTACCAGACGAGCGGCTGCCATTGTATCAAAGAGATTATGAACATCGAAATCAAAATCGCGCTTGAGGCAAATCAGGTCATATTCGGCTGCATGGAAAATTTTCTCAATTTTCTCGTCTACCAAGAGTTTGCCAAGAGGCTGAATATCCTCTATTGCCAAAGGGTCAATGATGTAATCTTGGTGGCGTGTTGACAATTGAATCAAGCAGACACGTCCATAGTAAGCATACATACTGTTGGATTCGGTATCGATTGCAATTTGGTCTGCATCGGCAATTTCTGCCAGCATATGGCGCAACAAATCAGATGTATCGATGTAAGTCACTGGGGGTAATTTTATCTTTAAAGCCAACCGCGCCTCCGAAAGTACAATAATAATCCAATTACAAGTGCGACCATCACAAGGGTTAATATCCAGAAGGGTTCGTCACTGACAGTAAATTCACTTTGCCCTGGCAGTGGGATGTTCATGCCGTAGAAACTCGTCAACAATGTGAGAGGTAGCATAATCACCGAAATAACCGTCAAGATACGCATCACTTCATTAATACGGTGACTGGCTAGCGTATCGGCGGTGTCGGCTAGGCTATTAATCACTTCAAAATTTTCGTCAATAATATCACGCGCTTTGTAGAGATGGTCAGCAATATCGCCGAAGTATTCTTCAAGTTCGTCATGGATAATGGGATGTTCGACTTGTTCGAGGCGTTCAACAATTGGCACTTGTTGCCGAATAATACGACGTAATGCGATGACATCACGACGTACTAAGGAAATATCACGAATCGTCAAGCGTGTATCGGATGTGAAGATGTCTTCTTCAATACGTCGAATATTGCCATCGACTTTACGCAAAATTGGCAAAATATAATCCACAAGGCGGTCTATAATTTGGTAAAAGGCATGATTCGCACCTCGTCCAAGAGTCCGTTCGCGTTGGTCTTCATCACGTTCACACGCATTCCATAAATTTGTGAGCGGACGCAAAACACCATCATGAATAGTGACAACGTAACCACGCCCAACAAAAATATTCACCTCGCGCGGACGCGAGAGTGCTTTTGCAGCATCCCATTGTGGGAAGTGCATCACCACAAAGAGATAATCTTGATCTTCATCGATTTTGGGGCGTTCCATGTGGCTTTGTACATCTTCCAGATTCAGTGGATGGATATACGGATACATATTCCGCAATTCATCGACATCTGTCGGTGTTGGATGTACAATATTGACCCAAGTGACGCGCCCATGAGTGAGTGTTTGTATCGCCATAGGTCTTATTATGGAGTGTAAATGACACTGTGACAATGGTTGTCAGAAATAGGTATCTAGCTTTGACACTCTAAGGTGATTGTGATATATTTTACACATAGTTTGTGACAATTTTCTCATACACCTTAAAATAAGATGAGTTAGGGCTTATTTTTAGCAGAATAGACGCTCAAGATGTATGGAAATTTTGTATGTCGCGTAAGCTCAGTTCTTGAAGGAGCTAGATTGTAAATGGCTACACCAACCTCTGAGAGCAATCGGACAAGCATTGCTCGACCTGATGTGCAAGAAAATACTGCACCACAAGTCAAGGTGGATGCCCCCAGCCGCCGTGAGTTCTTATATTACATTTGGGGGGCTTCAATTGCACTGATGCTTGGTCAATTGACAGCAGGATTATTGTGGTTTGCATTCCCGCGTTTTCGTGAAGGTGAATTTGGTGGTACATTCCCATTTGACCCCACAAATTTGCCAGAGGCAGGAACACCTCCTCAATGGAATCCAAGTGGTCGCTTTCATGTGAGTAATACAGAAACTGGCTTACTGGCACTCTATGGTGTTTGCACTCATTTGGGATGCCTGCCAAGATGGGTTCCAAGTAATACACGCTTTGAATGCCCATGTCACGGTTCTAAATTTGAAGGTAATGGGAGTTATATTGAAGGTCCAGCACCACGCGGTTTGGATCGATTCGCAGTCACTGTGACATATACAGATGGCACTGCGGAAAGTTCACCATCAGATGGTGGTCCAATCCCGCTTGACCCCAATCGCACGATTGCATCGATTGCGATTGATACAGGTGCACGAATTACAGGTCCTAGCGCATAGTAAGCGTTTTATTGGTAGAGAAAGTTAGGTAGGAGAAGTTCATGTCGTTACTTCCGTTTCCATCATTTTTAGATGATGTGCAAGAAAAAGGCTGGCGTAAAGCCGTCATGGAAGGTGTAGACGAAGTTGTTGAGCGTACTACTGCTGGTATGAACATTCAGGATATTCGTGAGGCGTTACGCGGTGAAGAGCCGAGTCGTCGTCCGAATCCGCGTTTATCGCCACACGCTGATGGCTTCTGGCTACACATGCGCCCTGGTTATTTCCATAAGGATATTACGGGCGTTTATCCCACATTCCGTTTAGGGTGGTTGTCAACCTATTTCGTCGTCTTTGAGACGATTACAGGGTTGCTTCTCATGTTATGGTACACCCCATCCCCTGAGATTGCTTATGGCAACATGCTCAGTATTTTGAATAATGTCCCACTGGGACAATTTGTACGTGACCTCCACCGTTTAGGTGCAGAAGCAATGGTATTGATTGTTGCTTTGCACATGATGCGAACGTGGATCACAGGTAGTTATAAGAAACCGAGACAGTTTACGTGGTTCACAGGTGTTCTGTTGCTTGTATTCACGGGTTTGCTCTCGTTTACAGGCTATTTGCTCCCTTGGGATCAGCTTGCACTTTGGGCTGTGACAATCGGTGCATCGATGGCAGAAGCAACCCCTGTGATTGGGCAAGAAGTGAACTTGCTCGTGCGTGGTGCGCCTGAATTAGGTGCGAATGGTCTTCTGCGTTTCTATTTATTGCATGTGTTGGCATTGCCGATTTTCCTGTTCATTTTTACAGGCGTTCACTATTACAAAGTGATTGTACACGGTCACAGTTTGCCACCACAAAAAGAAAATATCGGTGAAGATACAGCGAAACGTGTTCCTCTCGATAAGCGCGTTTACTTCATCCCAGATGTTCTCACGAACGAACTTGTCTGGATTGGTGTAACCACGTTCATCATGATTGTGCTCGTGATATGGTTCTATCATGCACCGCTTGAAAACCACGCTGACCCACAAGTAACACCGCTCGGCACAACTGCGCCATGGTACTTCTTATGGATTCAGGGTGCGCTGAAACTTGGTGATAAATTCTTCTGGGGTATTTTGTTCCCGACAGTGGTCGTTGGTATCTTTGCTGTCATGCCCTACTTGGATGTGACCAAGAGCCGTCGTTATGCACACCGCCGTGTCATGCTCTCATTGGCAATGTTGACGATTTCAATTATGACTGTTCTCAGTTATATGGGTCTGCCAGAGTTTGCAGTTGAAACATCTGTCGAAACAGAAATTCTGCACGAATTAACTTTTGAACCTGCACACAGTCATGTTGGTGTTGCACGGACAATTCCATACGATCAATTGGTGGCTGGTGGCTACACAACCGTCGAACTCGATGCTGAGAATCCACGCTTTGCGATTGAAGATTTTGAGGCACAAATCGGTAATGGTGATGGATTAGGCGAGTTGGTTGTTTATGACCACAACTCAGGTCAATTCCAAACAATCTACTGGCTGATGGAAGACCAATTGGTTGGTGTTGATCATCTCGATGCTGATGATATGCCAAATACTTTCCGTGAAGTACCACAAGATGCCCCCGTGCTTCATGAAGTATTGGATGAACTCGGTCACAAAATTCATATCAATGAAGAAGAGTTGCCACATGGTTTCGGTGTGATTGTCGTCAGCAACATCCAAGACGGTTTACGTCGTGTCGATATTGTGCTTGGTTGGGAAGGTGTTGCAATTGAACAAGGTGCAGTTGTCACTAATGAAGACGATGAACCTGTTGAGTTGATCTACAGCTTGAATGGCGAAGCACTATACTTTGAAACGACAGTTGATGGTGAGCTTATCTTAGATGATAGCAATACACCAAATCTGGCATTCGCAGTCGAAGAAGACGGTTTAACAACCTTCTATGCGATTGATAGAGACGGTAGCTTCCTATTGGATGACGCAGGCAACCGCATCACTTACAGCAATGTAACAACAATGCGTGAAATCCGCCTTGCGACAGCACACGTTTACTTGCACGAAGATTCTGCTTACTTTGACTAAGCAGTGAAGGAAAAAGACGCTATATGGATCGTTTAATCATAGAGAGCGTTGAAGGTCGCATCATGCTCGGCATCACCATGTTCGTAGCAATCATGATTTTGATTGGATGGGTTGCCATCAACGAACCTGCACGGATGGCTGAGTTTGTAGAACAGCACGAGGGGCGTTCAATTGAACGAGGTGCTGAACTCTATGCGGCAAACTGCTCTTCATGTCACGGAAATAATGGGTACGGCATTGCAGGTCGTGCCCCTGCTCTCAATAGCCCGCACTTTTTTGGCTATAACTTTGTGGCAGAAGTTAACAATGAAATCGCGAGTTTGCAACGTGAACTACTCGATATTCAGGGGACTTCTGACCAAATCGGTACACAAGAGTTGCTGGAACGTCGTCAGGATGAACTCTTGACTCAAATCGCTGAAGTTGGTGAAGAAGATGCACGCGACCTTATTGTTGAGTTTGGTCACGTTGCGGCTCAATTGAATCCAGATGGCGAGATGGTTGCAGAACGCATCGCAGCAATTGAAGCTGGTGAGCCTATTGGCGATGATGCCGACCCAGAACTCGATGAGGATGAATTGGCTACACGTCTCGAATCATTGCAAACCAATATCCCTGCAACAATTGCCGAGAATACAGCTTTGTTAGAAGGTACAGAAGAAACTGAAGGTTTGCTGGCACAGCGTGAAGCACAATTAGCCGAACTCGAAACAGCTATCTTACGTGGCTACTTGCCACGCTTGGACGAGGTTCGTGCTGAGGCTGAAGAAACTGGTAATCCAATGATTCTGACAAATTACCTGACAGCATCAGCAAATCGCTTATCACAGATTGAGTTCGGTGGTGCGTTGGATGGTTACATTACAACGACACTGATTCATGGTCGCCCTGGTAGTGGTGACGTATGGAATGGGAACATCATGGTGTCATGGTCGCAACGCGCTGGTGGTGCGCTCCGTGATGACCAAATTGCCGACCTCGTTGCATTCATCCTCAATTGGGATAAAGGCAATGAATGGGTTGCTGGTGATTTCAATGCAGTAGCACAATATGCGATTATTCATTCTGCATATGACCCCAATGCAGGGAGTGGTGTCGAAACTGCTGGCACAAATGTAGATGACATTCTTGCTGCATTCCCCGATGGTGACCCAACACGAGGTGAAGGGCTGTATAATGGAACTGAACCAACAGAAGCAGGTGTTGTCGTCGGTTGTTCAGGTTGTCACCTCGGCGGAACTGTCGGTCCTGATACTGTTGGGACTTGGACTCGTGTTCAGAATGAACGACTTGCTTTAGCAGATTATGCTGATTACACTGCCGAACAATATCTGATTGAGGCTATTGTTCTACCAGAAAGTTACATTGCCCCTGGTTATGCAGGTGGTGTCATGAATGGTAACTATGGTGAGCAACTCACTGTTCAAGACCTAGCGGATATTGTGGCTTATTTAGCAACACAAAATCAATAAGCTGACGCTAATTTGTAATACAAAAGCCTCTGTTCCATGCAGGGGCTTTTTTGATTACACTTTGGTCTAATCAACATTGAAACGAACACTTAAGATTCTCAGACGAGGCATATCTCGTCACTATATTGCTTTGAAATAGGGACAAGTTTATGAAGAAGTCATTGCTTTTAATTTCTTTGCTTGGAATAGGATTTTTGGTATTGCAGGGCATATCTGTATTTGGGCAAGATGAACCTGTGGATTGCTCTGCAGAAGCACTCGTGGCTTTTATTGAAGCTGGCACAACTGACTTCATTACAGATGACGAAACACCTGTGACAGAGGCATCACCTGAATATGTCTATCGGCTTGGTGAATTGTACACACAGTTTTCATTAGATTGTGGCTATGTGCCTAATATTGAGCAAGTTGAAACACAAATTGAGCGCACCTTAGACCTCGCGCCTCTGTCGTTTATCATTGCACAGTCAAGCATCGGCTCTGATGTTGAGGTAGCATTATCAGAATTGGAGTCTGTTGATGGGGATGCGTTCAATGGACAATTGCTATATAACGGGCTTGAAGTTGGCTTAGATGGTGCGGAATTAGGGTGTGCTGGTTGTCATACAGGTGGGTCAGCAGGTCCGTATACAGAAGGTACTTACACACGCACTGAAGAAATTCGCCTTGCCCTGCCTGAGCTAGCAGATTACACAGTTGAACAATATTTAGTCGAGAGTATCTTGCATCCATCGGCTTATATTGTTGAAGAGTATGCCAACGTACAAATGCCAACAAATTACGGCACACGTCTTGATGCTCAGATGCTAGCTGATTTAGTCGCTTATCTTGAAAGCCAAGATCAACTACTAGACGATGAAGCGTCAGCTAACTCAGACAGTGTGGAGACAACATCAGAGATAGATATTGTCGCTATCACAGACATTGTTCTAGGACTTGAGGCAAATGCTAGTCGTGGTGAACAACTTTACTTTGGAAGCACAATATCTGAATTAGATTATATTGTGGGATGTGCTGGTTGCCATACAGCAGGTGTGATTGGTCCTGCAACACTGGGAACATGGACGCGCACTCTCGAAGAACGATTAACTCTGGAACAATTTGCAGATTATTCGCCTGAGCAATTTTTAATTGAAGCAATTCTGTTACCAGAAACACATTTACCTGATGGCTATGTTTCAGGGGTGATGCCAGCCAATTATAGTGAGCAACTCTCAGAGCAAGATTTAGCGGACATCATTGCTTATTTGCGAGAAACTGGCTAGATAGACTGTATAATCTGGTGGATTCAGGTAAAATACATACATGCAAATGACTATATAGAGGAAATTTTGATGGTACAGCAGTTCAAACGTTACACACTTATCACACTCGCCCTGATTATGACACTCGCACTCACTATTGGAACAGCATTTGGTCAGGAAGAAGCTGAAGCAGTGGAATCGACAGGGAGTGATGGTCTTATGATTGCCATCATCGGACTTGGGATTTTCATTGTTTTTGGCTTAGGGGCAGCGATGAGTTCACAAGCAGGTGATGAGTAGATTCATTTACTGGGTGGACATGATGTATCGTGTCCCGTAAAAACTGATGACGCTACCATCTCAATTTATCTTTTGTTTAGATACCTGTAATCTTCTCTTCATAAAGTATGATTGTTGCACCGTTTGGGATTGTGAAATGGTTCACAATTTATTATAATTAATAATGAATAGTTGACTTTTTAGGAGTCTCGGCATGGCAGAATTAGCATGGGAAAAATCACCAGAAAAAGAAAAAAATAAGGTGATGGCATCCCCAAAAAGTGAACGCTGGAAATTCCTATTGGGTGGCGTTCTCATCCTCGGTGCGATTGTTTATTTGATGGTGACGAGCACAGTCAATGGTGCGCGATTCTTCATTACAGTGGATGAAGTCGTCATAGATGATGCTTATCTTGGGCAGTCCGTGCGCTTAACGGGTGCAGTCTTAGGTGACACCATTGATTACGATGCCTCAACAGGTGATTTAACCTTCACGATTTCACATATTCCGCGAGAATTTGAAGACCTCGCTGAAGTATTACATCAATCAGCGAACGACCCTAGCATGACACAATTGACTATCATCATGGAAGATACCACAATGCCTGATTTGCTTCAGCATGAGGCACAGGCAATTTTAACGGGTGAATTGCGTGAAGATGGTAACTTCTACGCTACTGAGTTAAATCTAAAATGCCCAACACGCTTTGAAGAACATACACCGAATATGCTGAATGATGTGCGTGAGGATGGACAATAATGCTAGCTGAGATTGGTTTAATTTCGCTCGCGTTATCGTTTATCACTTGTATTTACTCCATCATTGCGAGTGTTTATGGCGAGATAAAAGTCTCGAATCGGATGGTGATCAGTGGGCGAAATGCCGCCCTAGCGACCTTCCCATTATTGACTATCGCTACAGGTGCATTGCTGGTTGCACTCATCACGCAGGATTATCAGATTGCCTATGTTTTCTCGGTCAGTGACCCAACAACGCCCATGTTTTACCGTGTGACAGCCTTGTGGGGGTCACAAAAAGGCTCATTGCTCTTCTGGGATTTCTTGATGGCGATGTTTGCCTTCGGCGCGATTATCTTCAACTGGAAGAGTGACCGTCGTTTGATGCCATATACGATTGCCTTCATGATGGCATCGGTAGCATTTTTCATCGGGATTACGCTATTCATTGAAAATCCATTTGCACGTATTTGGGCTGACCCTGTCACAGGTGAAACATGGGAAGCACTTTTTGTCCCTGCAAATGCAGTTGCCCCACCTGAGGCATGGTTAGCAGCTAACGCACAAGGTTTGAGTCCACTACTCCGCCACTTTGGGATGATTATCCATCCGCCGATGTTGTATTTAGGCTTTGTGGGCTTTGTTGTGCCATTTGCATTTGCGATGGCTGCCCTCGCCAGTGGCGACCTCAGCACCAATTGGATTAAAGCAACTCGTCGTTGGTCACTGGTGGCATGGTTGTTCTTAAGCCTCGGACTCATTCTCGGTGGACGTTGGGCATATGATGTTCTCGGCTGGGGTGGTTATTGGGGTTGGGATCCTGTTGAAAATGCCGCATTCTTGCCTTGGTTGGTCGGAACAGCTTTCATCCATAGTGTGATGATTCAAGAAAAGCGTGGAATGCTCAAAGTCTGGAATATGGTGCTGGTTATCGGCACATATAGTTCAGTTCTATTCGGCACATTTGCGACACGCAGTGGTGTGATTGAGAGTGTTCACAGTTTTGCTCGCTCTTCGATTGGCTTCCCAATGTTGACATTTTGGGGGGTTATCACATTGATTGGGGCTTATCTCATTGTGTATCGTTGGCAACGAGGCGAACTCACCGATGAACATGAATTTACTGGTATTCTCAGTCGTGAGACACTATTTGTTCTCAATAATGTAATTTTCATGGCATTGACGATTACAATTTTCTGGGGCAGTTTCGGTGCGCCGATTATCTCTGAATTGGTGATTGGTCAAGAGATTACACTGGGTAAAGATTATTTCTTGCCTGTGACAGTTCCCCTCTTTGCTGCCTTGTATATTTTGATGGGGATTGCGCCATTATCAGCATGGAGTGCGACATCATTAAGTCGATTGGGTAATGCGCTGGTGATTCCACTGTTTTTGACAGTCATCACAGTTGCGATTATCGTCTTTGTGATGGGACATCTATCAATCGGTGCATTAGTCGGCTATGGCATTGTCATTATCGGTGGCTGGGTTGCCATCTACGAGACTTATCGCGCTGCCGAAGCGAGAGTTCGCACGAAAGGCGAAGGCTGGTTACAAGCACTCGGTAAGTTGCTCGAACGCAATCAACGACGCTATGGTGGCTATATGGTGCATCTGGGCATTGTGGTGATTGGCATTGGTGTGATTGGTAGCACCTTATTCCAATACGAAACACGTCGAACAATTACCATGGGCGATAGCGTGGCGATACAGGACTATATCATCCGCTATGACGATGTGACCGTTGGCTATGAAGTACCAAATCCAGGACCCAATGACCGTGTGCTAACACGTGCAACCATCACCCTCATGAATGAGAGTGGTCAACAGATTGCAACGATTAACCCACGCATTGACCGCTTCCCACAGATGAGCATGATGATTGCTGGTGCACACAGCACGGCTGAACGTGATTTTTACATGCTGATGGATGGCTTTGATGCTGAGCAAAATTTGGCATCATTCGTGATTTACATCAATCCATTAGTGAATCTCGTATGGTGGGGTGGCATTATTCTGATTATCGGAACAGTGATGGCAACCTATCCAAAAGATATTGTGCCTGAGCATATCCGCACAGGGAATAAGCCCAAGGAGGCAGTATGAGTCGCTATCTGACTGCCCTCGTCATCGTATTGGTAACAGCCATTGGGATTTACGCACAAGATACAGTCACACAAGATGATGTTGATGAAGTGGCATCACGCATGTACTGCCCTGTGTGCGAAAATGAGCCACTTGACCAATGTTACAATCCGACCTGCATTCAATGGAAACGCGAAATTCGTGACTTAATGGATCAAGGGCTAAGCAATCAGGAAATTCTAGCATCATTTGTTGAGCGATATGGAGAGCATGTAGTCGGTGTACCACAAGACCCTTTCTTGCGCTTTTTATCCTTTGGTGCACCCCTGATTGGCACATTAATTGCATTGGCAATTGGCTTGATGACTTTCATGCGATGGCGCAACAATCAAGCAGATGTATCAGTTGAACAATATGATGAAAAACCAAAATATGCAGATAGCTATCGGTCACAGATAGAACGGGACTTAGGCTAATATGGTACAAGAACCTGATTTCTTGCAAGAGAAAACGAAACGCGAACATAAGGGCGTGAAACTCACCCCAGGGACGATTGTCTTGATTGTTGGCATTGTGGTCTTCATCAGTGTGTTGGGGATTCAATTATTCCAGCAGAATCAATTACAACCTGTGGCTGGTGAACGTGCGCCAAATTTCACGATTACGACCTATGATGGCGAGACAATTGATTCCCGTGATTTACGTGGGCAGATTGTCATCGTCAATATGTGGGCGAGTTGGTGTGGTCCATGCCATGCCGAGGCAGATGATTTTCAGCAAATTCATGAAGACTATGCCAGTGATGGCGTAGTGCTGTTGGGTGTCAATTGGTTAGATATTGATGATGAAGCGTTGGAGTTCATTGAATTCTATGATTTAACCTACCCTAACGCGCCTGACATTGGTGAACGTGTCTACGAAGCCTTCAATGTACAAGGGATGCCAGAAACATTTGTGATTGGTCCCGATGGGATTGTGCGGGCGACCTTCTTAGGTGGTACGACCTATGAAGCCCTCTCTAATGTACTCAACGAAGTTCTAGCAGAGGATGCCTCATGAGTATTTTAGGACTGGTCACCGCAGTCATCATGTTTGTGGTGGTGCTGGCATATATTGGATTACCTCTCTTGGTTCGTGAACCTGCCACTGAGGGCGATTTCCGCAGTAAACAGCGTGAACGTGCCCTCGCCTACTATGAACGTGTACTACGCAATATCCGCGATTTAGACGACGATTTGGCAACAGGTAAAATCCAACAAGTGGAATATGATTTTGAACGCGAAAAATGGATGTCGCGTGGTGTAGAGTTGTTACATATGATAGAAGAACTCGACCAAGAGCATAATATCAATAGCACACTGGCATCAGAAGCAAATGACGCAGAGATTGATCAGGCAATTGAACAAGCTCTATCTGGCATTCATGACCAACAAACAGTTAACGGGATGAGTTAGATTTGAGTTATCGTTTAGCATATGGGTATCGCATTCTCATTATCGCTGTTCTTAGTATGGTGATGGTTGCCTGTAGTGACTTAGCAGGTGAACCTGAAATTGTCGCAACTGTGCCATCAACTAGTAACACTGTTGCAGATGTTGAACTGCCACCATCAGCCCCAGATATTGCCAATGGCGCACGCATCTATCAACAAAGTTGCACAAGTTGCCATGGGGAGATAGGTGCTGGTGACGGCGAACTCGTTGAGAGTGGCGATGTTCCGCGTATGGGGTCGTTCCTTGACCCTGTTCATATGCGTCAACAATCACCCGCGTTTTACTATGACATCATCACCAACGGCAATATCATCAACTTGATGCCTCCTTGGAGTGGGTCACTATCCGTGCAAGAACGCTGGGATGTGGCGATGTATGCTTACACCTTGCAGTATACACAAGAGCAAGTCGCGCGTGGAGAAGAACTGACTGAGGGTGTATCCACTGATATTGCACTACAAAGTGACAATGCACTAGTCGCATCATCTGAATTTGAAGGCGAGGATGCGTATGCTGTTCTTGCTTATCAACGAGTGCAATCCGTCAGCAATTGGGGCGCAACGGTTGATGAAACCGCAAGCACAATTGATGAACCTGAGATAGCACTTGAGGCAGTCACATTCAGTGGGCAAGTGGTACAAGGCTCACCAAATGCCAGTTTGCCATCTGATATGCGCTTGCAATTGCAATATGGTGATTTTGTCGAAGCACCAACGATTTTGGATGGGGTGATTGGCGACAACGGACAATTTTCGTTTGAAGATGTTCCTGCCCTAGCAGATAGTACCTATTTTGCTGTCGTATTTACTGATGGACGTGTGTTTGTCAGTGAGCAACTCACATCAGAGGATTTACAAGCTGAAACTAATCTTGATGTGACGGTGTACGAAACCAGCAATGCACCCAATATTGTTAATCAAACACAGTTGAATTTGATACTTGATTATTTGACTGTGCCTGAACTCGGTTCGGGTTTGGTGGTCAATCACACGGCATTGTATGACAATCCAACGAATTATGTATTTCATCTTGAGCCAGAAGGTCAGAATGTGCGTGTGTCGCTCTTGGTGACCTTGCCTGTTGGGGCGATTTTCTTGGATGCGCCTGAGCAATCACCCTTCATTCAAGTGCCTGACCAATATTCTTTGATTGATACACGTCCGATTTACCCTGGCACACATCTAATAGAGACAAGCTATTTTGTAAGCTACGAAAACACAGCAAAAACGATTGACTTAGTGATGAATAATCGCTTTGTAGGAGAAGTTTCTATCACGCTGATTGACCCTGAGTTACGCATCACAGGGAGCGGTTTCGTATTCAGTGAAGAACTCAATCTCGGCACAGAAGAACAACCGATTCCAGCGACTGTCTACACAGCCGATGTCGATTTGCAAGCTGGTGAAAATCTCATCTTTGATATCGAAGGACGCGTGAGTCTCAATACCAGTGACGATAATAATCTCATCACGCAAGACCAATTATTGCCGATACTGATCGGTGTGATTGTGGCAGTGATTGTCATCGGGGGTGGTGTGGTCGTCTATTTGCGACGCGGTGGTGGCAAGCAAGACGAAATTGACCATCTCGTTGCCGAGATTAATCGCCTAGAGAAATTGCATGAAGCAGGACAAATCAATCATGATGTTTTCCAAGATAAGCGAAGCAAACTCAAGGAACAGTTAGCAACGTTGATGGCGGAAAGTCAAGCTGAATGAGTGAAGCAAGCTCTATCATCGAGATTGAGGCGGTCAGTAAAGCCTATGGCTACATGCCTGTGCTCAAAAAATTGTCACTGACAGTCCAACGCGGTCAATTTGTTGCACTCTTAGGACCGAATGGCAGTGGTAAATCTACCTTACTCAAGATGATTTCAGGTTTGGTCAAAGCAACAGCAGGCACAATCACAGTTGGTGGTTGGTCAATGCCACAAGAGGCACAAGCAGTTCGTCCACAAATTGGGATGGTAAGTCATAAAGCCCTGCTCTATGACAATTTGACAGCGCGTGAGAATCTGCTGTTTTTCGCTAAGTTATACAATGTGCATCAATCGGCACCAATTGATGAGTTACTCGAAAAAGTAGGTTTACGCAAACGGGCAGATAGTCTCGTCGGGACATTTTCGCGTGGGATGCAACAACGCTTGAGCATTGCACGAGCATTATTGCACAATCCGCATGTGTTGTTGTTCGACGAACCGTACACAGGACTTGACCAAGATGCAGGGGCAGTATTAGATAATTTACTAATAGATGCTCATCAAGCAGGACACACAATCATGATGGCAACACATCAATTAGAACGGGCTGCACGCTTGGCTGACCGCATCGTGATTATCAGTCGGGGCGAGGTTGGTTATGACCATACACGACGCTTATCCTCTGCTGAGATTGGCACGCTATACACTGAAACCACAGGAGCAGCTAGCGCACGATGACTGCTTCATTTTTCAGTGTGGTAATCGCCATTATCCAGAAGGATTTACAAGCGGAGTTACGTAGTCGGGAACTGGTCGCAACGATGATTTTATTCTCCTTGTTGAGCGTGCTGGTGTTCAGCTTTGCGCTGGAACTTGACCGCGTTGCCGAAGAACAAGCTGTTAGTGGTGTGTTATGGGTGACGATTGTCTTTGCGAGTTTGCTCGGCTTGAATCGTAGTATGGCGATGGAAAGTGATAATGCGAGTATTGATGCGCTTTTACTTGCACCGATTCATCGTGGCGCAATTTTCGCTGGTAAGTTAGTTAGCAACTTTGTTTTCACAGTGGCTGTCGGCTTGTTGCTTATGCCACTGATGAGCCTGCTCTACAATCTGGATTTGCTGGCATGGTGGTTATTGCTGGTGGTCGTCTTAGGGACATTAGGTATCTGTGTGACAGGAACGCTCTTAGCAACAATGTCTCTACAAAGTCGCTCCCCTGCTGCTTTGCTAGCGATTGTGCAATTGCCCGTTGTCTTGCCGATTTTATTAGCAGCCGTGATTGCAAGTAATGGCATCATCGGCGGTACACCTAACAGTGATTGGATTGATTGGGTACAAATTTTGGCAGTGATTGATGTAATTTATCTGTCGCTGTGCTTTTTGACTTTTGCCTATGTAATTGAAGAGTAGGTGTGTAATTTTTTGAAGAGATTGAGCGAAAGCGTTTAATTGCAATTTTGAAATACTATTTTTACGACGATACTGAATAATATAGGAGAATCACATTATGGCTAGTATCGCATTAGAAAAATCGAAAACATCGGATTTAGAGCTAACGCCAATTCCGAGTGCTCTCAAGATTTTGACGCTCATCACTGTATTTGGGCTATTGGGGACATTGTATCTTGGTTTGGTTAATGTCGGGACAGATGTTGAACAAGGTGAAGTACAACGCCTGTTTTATATTCATATGCCAGCGTTTTTCGGAGCATTCACGGCATTTGGGGCGACTGTCTTCGGGGGCTTTATGTACCTCACTCGTCGTGACCCCAAGTGGGATAGATTAGCAGTGGCAGGAGTCGAAGTCGGTCTCGCACTCTCGACAGTCAATCTACTAACAGGGATTGCTTGGATGCGTCCAATCTGGAATTCATGGTGGCTATGGGATCCCCGTTTGACTTCGGCAGCGATTATGGTACTGACCTATGCAGCTTATTTGATGTTACGGGCTGGCATAGAAAATCCTGATACTCGTCGTCGCTTTGCATCGGTTTATGGTATTTTAGCCATCACGACGGTCATTCTGACACTGGTCATCATCCGTATCCGCCCTGATACGATTCACCCTGCTGTGATTGGTCCGAGTCCGCAAAATGCACAAGGCGAATTTGATGCAACAACAGGTGTCGTAATCGCGCTCGTGCCTGCTCTGATTTTCTACAGCACTATTTTCCCGATTACGCTGATGTGGTATCGCATTCGCTTAGAAAACTTGTTTGATGTTCTCGCACAAAAGAAAGCGCAGGTGCTAGGCTAATGTTGAAACGCACATTACTCCTACTTTGTGTCCTTTTAATACCAACACTGCTCATCTCAGCACAAGATGATGCTAGTGATGATGACCTTGGCTCATATCTGCGCCTGAATAGCAATTTCAGTGTCCCTGAGATTACAGGCTGGGATAGTACCATTGAAGGTGAAACCGTACTCTTCAGTCGTGAAGATATTGACGCGCAAATCTATGTTCGCATTGTCGATACACTCGACACGGATTTGGCAATTGAAGCAGCGATTGCCGATGTGGGAGCAATCACACTAGAGACTAGTGAGCCAATTCTAGAAGGTCGCATCGGGCGTTTGGATGGCACATGGAATTATCGCATCTTCAGTGATGCGGATACTAATATCAGTGCTTATGCCCTCTTGCAAAGTAATCAAGTCTATGTGGTTCTCTTCGCGGAAGAAAGCCCCGATTATGATGCGTTTCATCTGGCAAAGCGTAGCACAACTAATGACCCTGCTACAGCAGAAGATATAGCCAATGCTGTTAATCCTGCTGTGGTTGAAGTTGTTGCCGACCTAACAGGCGAGACTATCAGCGACCCTCTGAGCAGTCGTAATCCTGTGGAAAGCAACGCCCTATGGATTGAATCAAGCTATGATAATGATTTGACGACAGCATCATACTACTACACGCGCGAAAACATCATCTATGTGACGGTGGTTGAGGGTAATACTGACATCGCTGCTGAATTATCAGATGCGTTTGATTCCGTGTTCCTCGGCTTTGTGATTACACCTGATAATGTTGAATTTTTGTATTTAGGATTGGCATTTTCAGTCGGGATAATGCTGGCATTAATCGGTAGTATGTGGTTACGTCATCAAAATCTCAAAAAGGATATGCAAGTCCTTGAGCAATTGGAAGCAGACGAGGCATAAGACTTAGGGATTGCCTAGTCTTTACGCATGATAAGTCCGCGAATACCAAAAATACTCAGAAGCCTCATCAGGACACCAAACAATTTGAGTGACTGTGGGGCTTCTCGCCAAGTGACGACTTGATAGCCAAATTTTTCGTAGTAAGGTTGCATTTTATCAGCACAGCGCAGATAAAGTGGTCGTCCTGCGCGTTGTTCAAGTTCAGCGATCATTTTGCTTGCTACCCCTCGCCCACGATAGTCTGGATTGGTAACCAAGCTAGCGAGTTCTTCACAATCTTTATGTAGTTTAATCTGACCAATTCCTGCGATGTTTCCATCAATTTCAGCAATTAAAAAATGTGTCCAATCCAAAGACAAGGGATTGAGACGTTCACGATTGACCATCGCCTTAATAGTCTCGGTATCTTCTTCGGTTGCTGGACGAATTATGATGTCGGTCATATCACCTCTAGCGCAGTTTTAGTAGCTTCACTATACTCATTTGCATGATAAAACGAATGAGTTACTCACTTATTGTGCTGTTGATTTTAGCAGCATGTCAACCAACAGTTCCAGCAGGTCCGCCGACTGAAATTCCGTTCCCGACAGTGACAGTTGGACAACGTGTGACAGGCAATCTGACAACGCCTTCAGCACGGTCAGGTGTACTACCTGTGCAATTCGGTGATGAGCGTACCTCGCTGATTAATCGCCCAACCGCAACGCCTGATTCTGGACGATGTCCTTTCCCTGCTGATGATATAGTGCTAGGCAATTTCCCTAGTAGCCGTGTCGATGCCATCAATCAAATTCTGCAATTTTTGAACGCAGGTGGCAGTGTCCAACGATTACAAACAGAAATCTTAACTGAGTGGAATGCCTTCGGTGAGACAGGCTATGTCGAAACTGTTGATTTGACGGGCGAAGGCACAGTCGAGATTGTGCTAGGCTATGTTGCGCCTGGTGATGTCGGGACAACTTTGATTTTTGGTTGCCAAGAAGGGCGTTATCTGCAATTGTATGAAACCATCAGCGATGGCATTGAACCACCACAGATTTTATCGTTAGATGACATCAACAACAGTTCACCAAATGAAGTGGTTTTAGTCAGTCGATTTTGTGCAGACCCCGAAGCCTGCGATGTTAGAACACAAATCATCGGATGGGAATATACACTCGGACGCTTTGTCAACTTATTGCCTGATACGGTTCTGACGCTGAATCCACCTGAATTGATTGATAGAGATGGCGACCAAGTGCAAGAATTGGTCATCAATTTGACCGAAAACGGCACATCGGCAACAGGTCCGCTACGACAAGGCATCAATATTTACGATTGGAACGGGCAATTGTATGTGCTGTCGATTATTCAGCTACAACCACCAAATTATCGCATTCAGATGATTCATGAAGGTGACCGCTTATTTTCTTTGCAACGCCTGACAGACGCAATTGGCGCATATCAGATAGCACTCACGGATGATGATTTGCGTTATTGGTTCAACGATGGTCCTATCAACACACTCACATATGGGCAATATCGCCTGATTATCACCTATGGCTTTTTAGGGGATAGTGCTGGTGTCATTCAGCAATTGGATGCGATTAATGATGTGCGTCCGCTGGAAGAGGGTCAAACCATTGAAGATTTACCCGTCTATGCTCATATGGCGAATGTATTCGTGCAAACACTGAGTGAAGTCAATGATTTGCATGAGGCTTGTTTGGCTGTACAAGATGTCATCACAGAGCGCGGCGCAGCACTAGGCTTTATCAATCGCTATGGCAGTCGTAATCCGCAGTACACCGCGTTAGATTTATGCCCATTTTAAAGCCGACCATTAGCAATCAACAAAACACTATTAGGAGATAGTATGTCTGAATTAAAGGCATTTTTTGAAACAAAACAACAAACGATGATTGACTTATTAACTGAACTCGTCGAAATAGAGAGTCCATCAAAAGACAAATCGGCTGTGGATAAGATGAGTCAACGTGTGGCAACTTTATTTGACAACGCGGGTGCAAGTGTCGAAATCCATGCACGTGATGAGGTCGGTGATATTGTGCTAGGCAAGTGGAATGCTGAAGCCGATGGCAAACCTATTTTGATACTATCACACATGGATACAGTGTGGGATGTAGGCGCAGTTGCAGAGCGTCCTGTGCGTATTGAAGATGATGGGCGCATGTATGGTCCTGGTGCTGTCGATATGAAAGGCGGTATCGTGATTGCGCTCACTGCGATTCAGGGATTAATTGAACGAGATGAACTGCCAGACCGCCCTATTTGGTATCTAGCAACATCCGATGAGGAAATTGGGAGCAAACACAGTAAATCCCTGATTGAAGAGCTTGCACAACAATCTGCACTTGTCCTTGTCACCGAACCCCCAACAGGCGATGGTTCACTCAAAACATGGCGCAAAGGCACAGCAAGCTACACGTTGAACATCACAGGGAAATCTGCTCATGCTGGCAATGAACCTGAGCAAGGTATCAACGCAATTATTGAGTTCGCACAACAGGCAATGGAACTCAATCAGTTAAATGATTTGAAGTACGGCACATCGGTTTCAGTGACCGTCGTCAATGGTGGTGGTGCGACCAATGTTATCCCAGATTCTGTAACGGCGCGTCTCGATGTACGTGCGATGAGTGTGCAAGCCTATGAGAAAGTTCACAAACAATTGATGGACAGAATGCCATTTATGCCTGGCGCACAAGTCGAAATGGTACGCAATCATTATCGTCCACCGATGAAGCGTGATGGTGAGGTTTTCACGAAAGCACAGCAAATCGCTAAAACAGCAGGAATCACAATTCGTGAAGATGGTGCTGGTGGTGGTAGTGACGGTAACTTCACAGCAGCTTTAGGGATTCCAACCCTAGATGGTATGGGAGCAGAAGGCGCAGGGCTACATGCACCTCATGAGCATATTCTGATTAGTAGTTTAGCGAAAAAATCTGCCCTGATGGCAGCCATCATCCGTGATTGGTAAAAAGACGGGGCGCATCCCATCTTCTTTGTTTTTAGACTGTTGCACTGCTGAACGGGGTTTGGTCATCATCAGAAAGTAACCAATCTTGTGCTTCTAGTTCTGTGCCACCTCTGATAAAGCGTCGGCTAGCATTCATCCGTAAAGCATTGAAAAACAATTGCAGAACAGATAATACAACGCTATCGTGATAGATATAGACAGCACGAATCGGCGGGAGTTCGTCGTATGTGCCATATAGAGTGCGTAAGTGCTTGAAGAAGTAGCGCAATGGTGGCACACCTGCACGCGCATCAATCAACAACTTGAGTTGCTCCTCGGCAGGATGTTCGTCAAGGATTTTCTTCAAATGTGTTAGGGCATCATCAACCGTTGCTTCAGTATTATTTTGCAGAACCAGCTTGTGTATCCCGTTGGTAAGATAATGCTGGTGCAAACAATTGAGGTCAGATTGAACCATATATCAATTGCTCCAATAGCTGTATGTATTTGTGTTTTTAATTTCCTATTAAAGTTAGAGGGGATTATAGCAAAAGAGAATTAGATATTCACGTTTAAATATCTAAACGATTATGTGGTAGTTATCATTGCAGGTGTTCTTGGATGATGATAGGGATAACAGCAATAGACATCATGATAGAAAAACACCACGTATGTCTATCACTCTTATCAATAGGTTTCGAGTTGTCGAATTGAATTAAGTTGTTCTTCTAGCCATTCAATTTCGGCATCTAAAATTTGCAGATTGTAGTCAAAGGTCATTAAGCGCACAGCATAGATGCGATGCCCATTTGTGCCATTTGCGAGTTCTTGATGACTAGATTGTGCCCACTGCTTGTACTGACGCACCTGTTCCAAACGTTGTAGGATGATATGTTGCATCTTATCAACATCAAGATCACGCCCTAAATATAATTTTGCTAACCAAAGATAAGCTGGTGGGTTTTCAACTGTGTCTTCATGCAGCCATGCTTTTAACTCTGCACGACCAGTTTCGGTAATGTAGTAGACTTTTTTATTCGGGCTATCTTGTTGAATAACTGTTTCGTAGCGTACCCATTCTTCGGCTTGCATTTTGTAGAGTGCGCGGTAAATCTGGCTCTGGTCAGTCATCCAGAAGTGTTGACCTTCGGATTGTAAGCGTTTATTGAGGTCATAGCCCGACCCTGGTTGGTCATTGAGTAAGCCCAACAAAATGTGTTGTAATGACATATGTCTCCCTTGCGATTATCCACAATCTATTTCTCTCCCCTAAAATAGATTGCATGTGACGATGTGACGATGCAAATAAATAGAATGATAGCTTTATGCAGTATCGCACATGCACAATAATAGGAGATGAGTTTGAAATGAGAAATTTGAAGAATTTAAGCTGTTTTTGAGGGAAAATACGAGAACTCAAGAGCAGAAGCGAATTTTGCGATGGTGCGCTTCTGTCTTTGGGGATATTCAGGTTATTGCGATGTGTTTACGCTAGACCTCGATGTAGCGTTTCCACACTGTGGGACCTGTACCAAGCGCAATGACTAAGTAACTTGTGCGCGGTGTCTTGGGTTCCCAGAGCAACTTCATCCCTGCTTCGTGGGGCAAACGATTCCCCTTTTTGTGATTGCAGGCAGCGCAAGCACATGCCGTATTTGACCAATTATCTTTTCCATTACGCGATTTCGGTAGGATATGATCAATTGTGAAATCGCTCTTGGTCAACACTTTGCCTTTTTGGAGCATTCCAGGTTCGACCTTGCAATAGATGCAGGTGTAATCATCTCGGACGAGAACCCCTTTGCGACTCCAGTGGGCACGGCGACGTGGCACATTGATGTAGGTGCGGAGTGCAATAACAGATGGCACTGAAAACTTGTCACTGATGGTACGGACAAACTTACCGCTTTCCTCCACAATAATGGCTTTGCCAGCAAGAACAAGGTTAATTGCTCTCGGTACTGTGACGACAGATAATGGTTCCCATGTGCTTCCATTGAGGAGCAACACACGTCTTTGCATTACAGAACTGGTTGACACGGGACTCTCTTTCCCTTACTAACCAATTGTCATCGTATATTTTACCACATCTATCATGATAAATGTGGTGTAGCTAACACAGTTTAAGCATACATCATGAGGCTTATTCGTGCATTAATTACGCCCATTTGTGCGTTAAGAAATCGCTAGAAATTCTTAACGTTTTGTAGTTAATTATCGGGCAGTTGATGAGCCAAATTTTCTCGACTGCCCGTGTGATGGTCAATTTAGGTGTTACGATTTGCTACCGATAAAAGGTTACTACATGCCTATGGGACACTTGAGATTATCTTATGAGTTTAGGCGATGTGTCCCGCAAAAAAATCCACGAGACACCCGTCTGAGTTGTCATTGGTCGTACCTCGACCAGCAATGTCACTACTATTTTCTGAGGAGGACATTGATTACTCCTTGGTCTCTTGAATAATGGTCTGGAGCTAACCGACTTTTTCTTCTACTTTTGGCACGATATGTAGAATCGGTTGCTTATGTTGCCGATTACGATGTTTAATTGCACGAATGGATTCGAGTTCGACGATGGTTTCTTGTGCGGTGTAGATAATATCGCGCAAGACATTCATCATACTGGCTTCATCCATTGTTGCGACATCTGGCAGATCGCCATCACTAGCGATAGTATGCAATGTGTCGATGATTTCAAGCACATCTTCCAATCGCATTGTTTCACTAGTGCCTTGCAAATGTTCGGTGACGGTGACTTTCTGGCTCATTTTCTCACCTCTAGGTCAAATTGTTACTAAAAAACTAAAAAAGGGGTACGAGACCGTTTCGATTTGGTCTCGTACCCCTTTTCGTAAACTAAGTTACTTGGAGGTATGTGCTGGTTATCAGCGATTAGGTTTGTCTTATAAACCTAGTTCGCCTATCACCAGGAGACCAATACTGCCGTTCATCAATCGGTTGATTGCCAAATAAAGCCGTGGCTATACCGATTGTTCCGACCGCTGGTTCGCCATCTACTGACGATTTGGTAGCATCAAAGGCATTGCCAAAACGACTCAGCAAATGGAGACTTCCCAATAGATCGACACGCAAATACGCCGCCCAATCACGCGCGATGAGATTCGCGCCATAGGCGGACAGCAATGACCAGCGTGAATCACGCGAGTTTGCTGTGTTGAGTGTCGTACAAAGGGTCATCATTTTGTGTAATGCGCTTGAGCGCATCCTCCTTATGGATAAATATATCCGTCACATATGAGAGTTTAAAATTGGTACTCTCGAACCTGCCAGATTGTAAGTTTTGGAGTGGACTATGCCACCTCAGTCATTTAACCACTTTTTAGGGTGATTTGTCAAGCGATTTATGCGCCTTTTTCAACTTTGGTCTGATCGAGCATCGCAATGATACTTTCACCTGTGATAAATACCCGTCGCATCCCTGCTGGTTTGCTGACAGTGAGGTGTCCTTTCTTAATCAGACGCTTGAGTGTACTTAGGCTAATTCCGAGTGCTTCGGCTGCTTCTTGGCGTGAATAGACTGCACCTGGTTCAATATGTAATTTCTGTTCTGTGCTCATGTTTCTTTACCTTTCTATATTCTAAAATGGCTTGACAAGGACTTCAAGAGTGTACTTCTATTTTAAACAAGTTTTAAAGTGTCGCAAGGGTTCAACAGAGTTATTTTATTAGTATTTTCGTACTTGACAAATTTCTGGCAGTCATACTATAGTGTTCGCAAGTCAAAAAATTGTATAGTAACACGCAAAAGCAAAGACGAAGACAGTTCACAAGGGCGCATGAGCGTTCACATTGACAGGGAATTGATGCCGTAGACTGAGAGCATCAACAGGTGTGATTGTGAAATTCACTTCTGAGCTAGGCAGTGAAAATGAGTGCTTTCTCATAATTAGTTGACCTCGTAAGCCGAACGTAACAGGCAAACTGAGTGCAATTCACCTCTTGGTGAGTTGAATTAGGGTGGTACCGCGTGAGTGATAATGACAAACACTCTCGTCCCTAGATTGGGCGAGGGTGTTTTTTGTTTGTATGTAATGAGACCCCTCCCTAAATTCCTCTTCATAAATGGAGAGGGACTTCTAAGTGGAAATCAGAGGAGGCACACATGGCAGAAGAAGTAAAATCAATTGAGGCTGTTGAAGCAGAAGCACTAGAGGCTCTCAATGGCATTGAAGATGGCGAGGGATTGTCATCATGGCGTGGTCAGTATCTTGGCAATAAGGGCATCATTCGTGGGATGCTTGGCAAAATCGGTAGTCTACCGAAAGAAGAACGGGGCGCGTATGGTCAGGGTGTGAATGCGCTCAAGAATAAATTGACCGAGGCATTTGAAGCAAAACAAGTTGCCATCGAAGAAGCACAATTACAAGCTGACTTAGATAGTGGCGCAATTGATGTGACATTACCAGGTCGTCCGCGTAGTGCAGGTCGTATCCATCCCAGCACACAGACGTTGCGTAATTTCTATGATATTTGGGCAGATATGGGCTTTCAGGTCTTCCGTAGTCGGGATGTTGAATTGGATGAATACAATTTCACCAAACTCAATTTTCCACCAGACCACCCTGCCCGTGATATGCAGGATACGTTCTACACAACTGAGAAAGATATTATCTTACGGACTCATACATCACCTGGGCAGATTCATGCAATGGAGCAACTCGGTGATGGTGGGACAAAACCGATTCGCGTGATTTTACCTGGTATGTGTTATCGCTATGAGCAGATTACACCGCGCAGTGAAGCACAGTTCCATCAAGTAGAGGGACTCGCGATTGGGCGCAACATCCGCATGAGTGACCTTAAGGGGACAATCGCCGAATTTGCAAAGCGAATGTTCAAGCCTGATGTGCAAGTGCGTTTCCGTGCGTCATACTTCCCGTTCACTGAACCGAGCATGGAAGTCGATGCAGAATGCTTCTTGTGTGATGGTGAAGGATGCCGTGTTTGTAAATATACAGGTTGGCTCGAAATTGCTGGCAGTGGCATGGTACATCCGAATGTACTCCGCAATGGTGGCTATGATCCCAGTGAATGGAGTGGCTTCGCTTTCGGCATGGGTCCAGAGCGTATCACAATGTTGAAGCATGGCATTGAGGACATTCGCTATTTCTGGGGAAATGATTTGCGCTTTTTGGGGCAATTCTAGCAAATTTGTAGATTAATCTTGCGTGGGTTTGGCACGCCAAACCCCTACAATAAAACGATTATGTAGGGACATGACGTGTCATGTCCGATAGACACAGCAGACACAAATACAACAGGAGAGACAAACAACCATGCGCGTACCGATTTCATGGTTAAGAGATTACGTTGAGATAGACATCACACCCGAAGAATTGGCAGAGAAGCTAACAACGGCTGGTTTTGAAGTTGGCAAGCTCGATTATATTGGTGTACCACAAAATCAGGTCGAAGGGATTCGTGTTCCCCCAAGTGACCATCTGGTGTGGGATACAGAAAAGATATTGCTTGGTGCAATCAAAGAGGTGAAAGAACATCCTGATGCCGATAAGCTGGTGCTGGCAATGGTCGATTATGGCGGTGACGAGTTAGAGCAATGTGTGACAGGCGCACCGAATTTATTCCAGTATAAGGGCAAAGGTAATCTGAATCCGCCATTGTGGACGGCTCTCGCCCTCGAAGGGGCTGTCGTTTGGGATGGTCATAGCGACGAGAAAAAATTGATGACCCTCAAAGGCAAAAAATTACGAGGCATCTATAACAAGAGCATGGTCTGTTCTGAGAAGGAATTAGGCATCACAGAAGAACATGAGGGAATTTTACTCCTCGATCACAGCGATGACTATGTTGCAGGCACGCCGTTTTCCGATGTATTAGGCGATGTGGTACTCGATATTGAACTCACGCCAAATCTTGGGCATGGATTCAGCATGTTGGGTGTCGCGCGCGAAGTCGCTGCCCTGCTGGATAAAGACCTCAAAAAGCCAAGTTATGATGTCGTAATGGACGGTGAACCGATTACAGGTCAAGCCGATGTCGATATTCAAGAGCCTGACTTGAATCCACGCTTCACATTGACATTGCTCAAAGATACTGAGGTCAAGCCATCACCGTTTTGGATGCGTCATCGCTTAAAATTGATTGGACAACGTCCGATTAATAACATCGTTGATGTGACCAATTACATCACTTTCGAGATTGGTCAGCCTTTGCACGCTTATGACTATGATGAACTCATCAAGCGCAATGGTGAAAATCCAACGCTCGTAACACGTTTAGCAGAAGGCGAAACCATCGAAACACTTGATGAAGTTAAACGCACAATTGGTGCTAATCAGATTATGGTGGCGGATAGTCAAGGTGCACTTGGTTTTGGAGGCATCATGGGTGGTGCAGAAACCGAAATCAGCGACAGTACAAAAAATGTCTTGCTAGAAGCAGCCGCATGGAATTTCATCAACATTCGTAAGACGCAACAGGTACAGAAAGTGTTCACAGAGGCAGGGACACGCTTCGCACGGAATGTCCATCCATCACGGACGGTGCTTGGCAACAAGCGTGGTATCGAGATGATGCGTCAATTGGGTGGTGGCACAATTGCGGAAGGCATGATTGACAATTATCCACAAGTTGCTGAGAAAGTCACTGTGGAATTGCCCATTGGTGAAGTACAACGTCTGCTAGGAATTGATGTCAGCATTCAACAAGCAGCCGATGTGTTGAGTCGCTTGCAATTCGATGTGACACTGGCTGGTGATGTGCTACAGGCGACTGTCCCTGATTATCGGACAGACATCAGCAGTGGCATCGTTGGCATTGCTGATTTAGTCGAAGAAATTGCGCGTATCATTGGCTACGATCAAATTCCGACAACGATTATGGCTGACGAAATGCCCGAACAAAAGCGGAATCGTCGCCTCGAAATTGAAGAAGAGATTCGCGATTTGTTGGTGTCACTCGGACTAACTGAAAATATCAGTTATCGCTTCACAACACCTGAAGCCGAAGCACAGTTGACACCAAAAGGTACGGAATCATCCTTGCCTAATGCTGACTATGTCGAAATGGCAAATCCGATTGCATCAGACAAAACTGTTTTGCGCCATACTCTGTTGACCAATTTACTAATTAACGCCGCGAATAATGCACGCTTCACACCACGTCAGCAAGTGTTCGAGATTGGCAGTGTTTATCTCAAGCATGGGTCTGGTTTACCAGATGAACCTGCACGATTGGCGATTCTGATGACAGGTGCGCGTGAAGAAACCGATTGGGTCGGTGGTGATAATAGCCTAGTGGATTTCTATGACATCAAGGGTGTGCTGGAAGGCTTGGTGGATGGCTTACACATCGAAACCATTGACGTCACACGAGGCAGTCATAGTAGCTTCCATCCTGGTCGGAGTGCGACCTTGCACATCGGCAACATGGTCATTGGCACATTCGGAGAATTACATCCGCGCGTAGCACAAAACTTTGAATTGACCGACATGCCCGTGATGATTGCTGAACTCGATTTGGATGCAATTATCGAAGCAACGCCTGATTTATACGGTGTAGAGGCATTACCAACTGCCCCACCTGTGCTAGAAGATATTGCGCTGGTCGTGCCAAATAGCACATCGGCTGCGGAAGTCGAAGCGGTGATTCGTCGGGCAGGAGGAGACCTATTGCGCGATGTCAAGTTATTTGATGTCTACACAGGCGATAGCATCGAAGCAGGGCATAAATCGCTCGCTTATGCGCTGACCTATCAAGGCGATGAAACGCTATCCGACAAGAAAGTGAAGAAACTCCGTAAGAAAATCATCGGGGCTGCTGAGCATCAATTGAATGCAAAATTACGGAGTTAGACTAACGATGAGGGACATGAGAAGTGTCCCTCTTTTTAATTAATTAGTCAACACAGTGGAAAGCCAATTGACCAATGCACCACTCAGATTACTATTGAGCGTTAGCAAGCCTGTTCCTGTGCCTGTGGGTTGTTCAATATATTGAGAGCCTTCGGCAAAGCTGGTCGCTAGTGATGACGCTGTTGCAAAACTAGTCGCATCAGCTGTACTAGCGACAAGGAACATTGGACGCGGATTATAATTGGGCAATACATTAAGCAAGGCATCTCGGTTTTGAGGACTGAGAAGTACAACGGCATCGCAAATTTCAAAAATAGCACATCCCAGTAAAGCTGTATCCGCACTGGACTGTGCGCCGATGACAGCAAGACGTGCAGGGTCAACTGAGCCATTTTCGCTAAGAGAACGCAATAAGGTATCTAAGTTTTCGGCAAGGAAGGGCATTGGGACTTGCACTACGAGAACTGTATAACCTGCATTGAACAATTCGGCTGGTAGACTACCCCACGCTGGAATATCCTCAGCTAGAATGAGGATGCCTGCCACGCGGTCATCGGTTGAGCCTCGTACATAGATATCCCCTGTCAGTATTATCTGGTCATTGAGGACAATCTGAATCGGCTGTGCGCCTGTTTCGCTGATGCTCCCTGATTGTAAAGGTGGTAGAGGCGCATCAACTGGGAGTGCTGCTGCTGTCGGGTTGCTTTGTCCGTCACGGACATCATCGCCATAGAGTTCATCTGAATTTTGAATCAGAACTTCGGGACTCGGTTCAAGCGTACTGGCAGTGAAGCGACGAGTGGGTGTCACTGTTGGGACTTGTGGCAGAACGTCACAGGCGGTCACAAAGATTGAGAGTGAGAAGAATAGCGTTATCGTCCAGCGTCGCACAAGAGACCCTTAGTAAATTACAGTTATGCTTACTGGTATACGCGAGATGAACTAAAATAGCAATAACTTAGTAAAAAGCGTCAGATATTTATCCACTATGATTGGTGATGATTTCGTCATTCTTGACTTTTCGTAATTTACGCGCACGATAATTCCATGCTGGAGTAATTACGAATTGATATGCTAGGAAAACTAAGCCTAAAAATATGATGAAGCTGTAAAGAATCCAAACTGTAACATCTTGGATTCCAAAAGGGCGACTACCGTTAGCATAGCCAACAAGTGCTATTATCGTCAAAAGAAAAAAGTAAAGTAAGCCATACTGTGCGGTGTATCTGATAGAATGTCGAGTATCCAAAATCTGATCTTTTGCTGGTTTTAGCTTTGTAAAGGGATACCATGCCCAATCTTGATCTTGGACAGTATTTATCGCCTTAAAGATTGTTTCTATCATAGTTAATTCCTTTGTTGCAATGATACACATTAGCATATGAAATAATGCAGTGTTTATCAACCTACGGCAACAGTATGGATTCCCTATTATTATTGAAAGGTTTCCAAGTATGGCGGTCAGTCAAAAACAACTACATGCGATTGTGAGTGGTATCGTGCAAGGGGTCAGTTTTCGATATTACACGACTCGCAAAACAGAAGAACTGGGCATCACAGGTTGGGTACGGAATAATCCTGACCGTACTGTAGAAGTTGTCGCAGAGGGTGAGCAATCAGCATTGGAACAACTAGAAATGTGGTTGCATGAGGGGTCACCATCAGCACGAGTGGATAGAGTTGATGCGCGTTATGATGATGCGACTGGCGAGTTTGTCGATTTTAGAACGATTTACTACACTTGAATCCATTCAGGTTTGACATAGATAGCACCAAATTTACTCATATCTGTATCAACAGACCATTTAGAACCATCAGGTAATGTAGTTTTCTCATCGAACACAGTTTCGAAAATATTTGCATTATTCAAATTGGCTCCCAATAGCCAAGCACCTGATAAGTTCGCACGGCATAAGATACAGTCTGACAAATTAACGCTACTAAGACGAGCATCAGCTAAGTTTGCTCTGTATAAATCTTCGCCTTTTAGCAAACCGTTTTTGCCGTGTAACCAACCAAAATGATTTAGCTCATCAATTGCAGTCTTTGCTGTATCATTAGCTGTACTTTTTGATCTCCTAAGCAATACATCTTGTAAGTCACGTATATGTTGCATTTCCTCTCGACGTCGATTTATTACATCTATGAAAAAGACAGTAAATCCAATACCAATAGCTTCTGGTATAAGATCAACTACAAATGACAATGCACCTGATGAGATTGTTTGTAATAATGGGAAAAATAGTATTCCTGCTAGGAAGCCAGCAACAGCGTACAACCACTGATGTTGTCGCCAAAGATCAAGTATTTCGTTCCATCTACCATAAACATATTCATCATGCTCACGCTCAGCTTTAGTTCTAAATCTTGATCGGTTCATGAATGTCTGTCGCTTTTTGAGATATGTTTTTGCAACACTTTCCCGTCGAGCAATAGAGTCATCTTCGTTATTTTTTTGTTCCATTCGCTTTAGCAAAGACATCTAATTTTTCTCTCAATTTTCACAGCAAATACAACCCATTTTTAGATTAGATGAGAAAGTGTTATCGTGGGCTGGCGTAGATGACCATACGCTCACATCCATCTTCAAAGGGGTCTTCTTCGGTGCTTCCGTATAGTCCGACTACATCGAACTTACATTTGTCTAGAAGCAACTTGATCTCCGAGAAAAAGAAATAGCGCAAAACATGTGGAACACGCATCCGTTTGACTGTGCCATCACCTGTGATTTCATCATAAATCCATGTGACATGGAGCAATTGGCTTACACGGTCAAGGTAACTATGCGATTGTAGTTGAATCAGATGCCCTGTTTGTGGTTCGATAAATTCACGGTCTAGCATGATAGCATCAGTTTCTTGAGTAGCGAACGTCTCTCCTGCATTGGGTAAATCTAGTACGAGTAAGCCATCGACTGCTGTCAATTTATAGAGTTTATTGAGCAAAGCAATTTGTGTTTCTTGCTCATGGAAGTGCATTAGCGCGTTGTAGGTCAGCAAGATGAGTTTGTATTTTTTCTTCGGGTTAAATTCCAGTACATCACCATGTGTATAGCTAAGATATTGTTTAAGATGAGGCACACCTGCTAACTTTGTATCAAGTAGATTGAGCATCTCTCGGCTAGTATCAATGCCTTCAACACGATAGCCTTCTTGTGCCAGTGGCAAGAGAACGCGCCCTGTTCCACAACCGACATCTAAAATAGGATCACCATAGGCATTGGCTAAGGCACTATAAAGTTGAATATCATCGGTGCGGTCGCCAACTTCGGCATCGTAGTAGCGGGCGATAGTTTCATAAAAAGCAGTCACGAATTCCTCGTTTCTTGCATGATATCAGTACGGATTTGCGTCAGCACTTCAACAGTGAGTTGGTTGCGAATATTAAAGCCTGAAACAGTCAAATGGGCATTATCCTCTAAAATACCGCCATCGGCGAGTGTGCGTGTCGCTTGGAAGAAATTCACCAATGGAATTTGGTATTCCTCTGCTAATTGAATTAGCACTGCGTTAAAGCGTACTCCGATAGCATAGGCACTATCGTCCTCAATGGGACGAACACTGAAGGTGCTGATAATAGGAATCACATCGCGTTCTAGGGTGGTTTCGATGATATTCCGCATGGCGCGTTCGTAGGATGCGGTGCTGAGAACGTTGACATCATTCGCACCAAACATAATCAACGATGCGAATGAATCGGTGAGTTTGTAATCACAGGTGAGAGGTGAATCACCAAAGGCACAAATATCAGCACTCGCCCAGAAGGGGTCAAGTACGGAAGCCGCGTTCAAGCCTGAATTGACAGATTGTCCTTTGAAGGCAAAGGCATCACTGAAATGCTCAATCGTACTTTGGATGTTGGTATCAGCATAGTAGCTGGCATCAACACCTGATTCAGGTGGATTATCATCAAGTAATGTTTCTAAGTACCAGCCTGATTCGCTATTGCAATCACCAACACTCAGTAAAAAGTCATTGCGTAAGCCTCGTGTGCGCCCACGCTGATAGATACTACGAACGTGTTCTGTTGGTATCACAACTAAAGGTGTATTCGAGACAAGTTCAAAGGCATCGCTAAAGCTAATATCAGCATAGAGACTATCTTCAATTGTTAGAAAAGGCGTTGCATTGTCGGTTGCTGTCGCTTGAACAGGTAGCAATGTGGGTGTTTGCGTTGATGTGATGGTTGCAGTTGGTGGACTTTCAGTCCGTGTTGCTAGTTCTATGGTTGGTGATGGTGTCGCCGTGACAACGATGATGACTTGTGGCACGACTGTCGCTGGTTCGGCTAAGGGGTCAACAGTCGGTGTGACAACAATCGGTGTCGCTGTCGGGAATTGCATCCGCGTTGGCAAAGGCACAGGTGTCGCAATCGCTTGACATGCACTAAGAAAAATTGCCGTCAAGACAGTAAAAAGACGCACACGCATTTAGTCAGTCTCCTGCGATTTGCTTGCTTGTTGTTGGAAGAAGGCTTCAACAGCTTGTAGATGCGGTTCATCTGCCCATAATTCAGGGAACAGGTCAAATTCAAGTTGTCGTGCTTGGTTATAGGGCATCGTTAAGCCAGCACGCAGAAGTTGCTTGATACGACGCACCACCTTGGGCGGACGCTCAGCAATTTGGTTTGCTAGCGTCAAAGCACTTGCTAAGGCTTGTCCTTGCTCAACTTTTTCGTTAGCAAGCCCCATTGTAAGTAAGTCATCAGCACGTAGTATCTCGCCTCGGAGCAAGAGTTGCATCGCTCTACTGTAACCCACTAATCGGAGTAGACGTTGTCCCGCGCCCCAGCCTGGGGTCAAGCCCATATTGATTTGAACCATGCCCATTTTTGCATCAGCATCAACAATACGTATATCACAAGCAAGAGCAATTTCGCTGCCACCACCGAGCGCATAACCATTGATTGCCCCAATAACAGGCATAGCTAGATTTTCCATGCGATGTAGCGCATCAGTCATGATATGCGTGAAGAAACGGGCATCAACTTCGGTCACTTTATCGCGGAGTTCGGTTAGGTCGCCTCCACTAGAGAAGGCTTTATCCCCTGCGCCTGTCAGAATCAGTACACGAAGTGAGGCATCTGACTCAAGATTGCGTATGGTATGCCAAAATGCAATCATGGATGCAAAATCCAGCGCATTCAACACATCAGGACGATTGAATGTGACAATAACCACGCCGTTATCTTGTTTATTGATTGTGAGTGGTACTTCAAGTCCATCAGTCATATATGCAGTATAAGCAGTGGATGAGTTGTGTACAAGTTAAAAGTCAATTTTTAGAGACAATAGTATGCGAAGAATGGAACGACTCTATAGCTGTCGTTCCATTTTGAAGGCAACGCTCTCTTGGGCAAGAGAGCTTACTATACCTTACGTCAGCTTGTGTCCGTTAGTTCAAAAGTAATTGATAAAGGCATAGTCGTCTGTTACAATCGCGCCGACTTATCGTTTTCTCATATAATAGAAACGACGCTTTGTGGTAGGCGCGACAGGTCACGCCTCTACATGGAATTTCTTCACAGATGGTTATTTTTACAGGGGTAAAGTTACACATGAAACGTTCGATATTATTTGTGATGATGCTAGTTGGGTTGGTGTTATCGTTATCGACAGTGATGACATCGGCACAGAATGGCATTTCGACGAGTGTTGAAACTGAAGTTTGGTTGCGCGTTGGCGCAGGGACAGAATGGCGTAGAGTTGATGTATTAGCTGTCGGCACAGTCGTCAATATTGATGGACGCGATAGTACTGGTTTGTGGGTGCGTGGCATCACACAAGATGGTCAAGTTGGGTGGATCGCATCACGTTACTTAGCAGTTGGCTCAGATGCTATCTTCTCTCTGCCCGTGATTGCGCGTGAAGCTCCTCTGACAGTTGGTGCACCAGGGGGAGGCGCACCAGCCGAAGCCCCTGCTAATACAGGCGTGACTGTCGTCGGTGGTGTTCCGACAACGGCAACAGCCAACGTCAACATGCGGAGTGGTCCTAGCACAGAATATCAACGGGTGGGACTCGCTGGCTTCAATGAGACAATTACGCTCGATGGGCGCGATGGCACACTGACATGGGTACGCGGTGTCAATTCCTCTGGCACTATCGGCTGGATTTCTGCTGATTTTATCGCACTCGGTTACAATGAAATTGCCACTTTACCGATTGTTGGTGTTGATACACCCTTTGGATTAGCAGTACAAGGTGGCGCACCTGCTCCTGCGGAAGAAGTCGCTAGCGCACCACAAGTCGCTGCACCGCCACCTGTTGTATCTAATACACGCATCAGTGGCTTTGGTTATGGTGGGCATGTCACGGGCTTGGATGACAATACAGCCAATTACATGCGAATTGCGGGGATGTCTTGGGTCAAATTCCAAGTGCGTTATGACCAAGGAGCTGACCCGAATTCGGTTGCTGGCTTGATTGCTGACACACATGCGAAAGGTTTCCGTATTTTGCTGGGTGTCGTTGGACATCCTTGGGAGTTAAACAACGGCGGTTATTTTGAAGCCTATGCCAACTATGTTGGTGGTTTAGCTGCATTGGGCACAGATGCAATTGAAGTCTGGAATGAACCGAACTTAGACCGCGAATGGGTCTTCGGGCAGATTGACCCTGCGATGTACACTAACTTACTCGCACAATCTTACAATGCGATTAAAGCTAATAATGGCAATACCTATGTCATCAGTGCGGCTCTTGCCCCAACAGGTGCAGAAGCAGCTTTCCCTGGTGCAGTTGTGAATGACAATAATTATCTGGCTGGCATGGTCAATGCAGGGGCGTTGAATTACATGGATTGTGTCGGTGTTCACTACAATGAAGGCATTGTACCTCCGACATGGAATAGTGGTGACCCTCGTAGCGAATACTACACCCGTTATTATGGTGGCATGGTCAATACCTATTGGAACATTGTAGGTGGACAACGCCCATTGTGCTTCACTGAATTAGGCTATCTGACACCAGAAGGCTTTGGACCACTACCAGGTAATTTTAGTTGGGCATCAAATGTAACGGTTGCACAACAAGCATCATGGCTCGACCAAGTGATGTCGATGGCAGCTAGCAGTGGGCGCGTGCGTATTGTGATTATATGGAACATCAACTTCACAAATTATGGTGCAGACCCAATGGCGGGCTATGCGATTATCCGACCAGATGGTGATTGCCCTGCTTGCTTTGCATTGGGTAGTTAGTCCACCGATTGACCTACGATTTGGGGTGATTTGAGCATCACCCCTTTGATTTTTTACAAAAAACACCTATTGTTTTGACGATTAAACCCTATAACAAATGGCGATAACTTGTCATAATTCTGAGGTCTAGTTTGCTAGACCTTTGTTTTAGACAATTAATTTGACTGTTCTGAAGGACTATCAATGGAACAATATCCGAACGACCCCCAACCACGCGGTAATAATGCAGGGTGTTGGATTATCAGTGTGATTGCTGGCTTTGTGGCGATGGTGCTGGTGATTGTGGCGTTGTTTTTACCTCCATTTAATTTGTATGACACACTCGTTGGCAGTACCTATACAACCATCCAAGCAGAAGGTGAAGCAGTCATTTCTGATGATGGTGGCTTTACCCTAGCAGTTGCTCAGGCTGTCGATGGTGAATATGGTGTCGATGTTGATACCATCAGCTTGCAAGATTTTGAAGCAGGTGCAAGCAGTGCAGGCGCATGGGTGCCTGTTGCTAAGAATGCTGTCCCATATTATTTAGCATTACAAAGTCCTGTATATGCTGTTGATAGCGTAGGCACTGAACCTAACAGCGTGCTTTTGAGTGTATCGAGCATCAATACAGCGATTAATCCTGATTTGCTGGATATGTACGGTTGGTATGGTGATAATGCTACAGGTGAGTGGCGATTTATCCCCAGCACAAAAACTGATGGTCGTCTGGAAACCGTGACGGATGCTATTCCGACGCATATTGCTGTTTTCCAAGTTGCACCTGATGTGCCTGATGTGCTAGTCACCTATGATGTAACAACTGTCTTCACAGAAGATGCGGGGAGTGTTGCATCGGTGGTTGCACCGAGTGGCTTACAACCAACACGCACAGGCACAGTCGCAGGGAGTTTAGCAGCAGGTTATGATGACAATGGCAGTTATCGCTTGATGCCAATCATCCGTAACTTTAATGACCCACGTTCACTCGACCCCGAAACCGTCGAAATCATCATTAGTAATCCTGCTTTGCGCCAAACGCATGTGACAGAATTAGTGAACATCACAAACGCAACAGGCTTTGATGGTATCTTAGTTGACTATCGTGGACTATCAAATGGGCAACGTGATAATTTTACACTCTTCATGGAAGAGCTTTCTGAAGGCTTATCCGCCACAGGACGTACATTAGGCGTTGTTGTGCCATCGGCAGAAAATATCGATGGTGTGTGGCAAACAGGCGCGTATGATTGGCGTGCATTAGGGCAAGCTGTTGACCTCTTTGAAATTCGTTTTGGTATTAACCCACGCCTTTATGCTACAGGTAATGACCAGTTGGTTGAAGCAATGTTACGATGGGGTGTGGGTGAAGTTGACCGTACTAAAATCGTCTTAGGCTTATCCGCTTTATCTGTGCGCGAAATTGCAGGGTCATATAACAGCATTGGCTACGAAGAAGCTCTGGCTGGTTTAGGTAATGTCGATGTTGAAGCGACCAACGTCAGCGAGACTGGCACGATTGAGCCTGGTTCAGAAATTCGCGCATCATTGGATGGTCGTCAGGCAGTGGGTAGTACTGATGACACACTCAACGCGCCTTATCTCGATTATGTTGATGATGAAGGTAATACAACAGCCCGTATCTGGATAACAACAGGTAATGCTCTACGCTTCCGTATGAATTGGACAGAACGCTTTGCATTGGGCGGTGTCGGGTTCAATGATTTGCTAGAAGATGGCATTACGAATGGTGTTTTGCAGACCATCGGACAATATCGCACCCAATTACCAACCCCAGCAACAATGGCTGAGTGGGTATTACGTTGGCGAATTGTCGGTGCGGATGGCACAGTGGCGCAAACTGTCACCACAGCCCTTGATGAAAATTTAGACATCACATTAGATGCACCTGATGGCAACTATGCAGTTAATCCAGCAATTGTTCTGATAGAAGAGCGATTTGAGCAAGAAGCAGTCCGTGGTGGTGAACAAGTTGCATTATTTAGCGCGACTGCTACACCAACGCCCCTACCGACTGCAACTCCAACACCAATTCCTACGAGTACGCCTACACCTGCACCGATTGTAGCGACTGCTACGCCAACACCCTTACCACCACAAACAAACGGACAAAATTCTGTACCATCGTCCGCAGGAGCAGTGAATCCTGGTAACATCAATCTCAGTAATTTCACTTATGGTGGGCATGTGACTAGTGCGAATAGTCCGCGTGCCATCAGTGCCATGCAATCGGCTGGGATGACATGGATGAAAGTACAAATACGCTACTCACAAGGGAGTGACCCAAGTGGTGCGATTGGTGCTGTACAAGCCATTCAAGGGGCAGGTTTCCGTGCATTGATTGGGACAGTCGGCAACCCTGCGGAATTGGCAGCAGGTGGCGATGCCTACCTCAATAATTATGCCAATTGGCTAGCAGCGATTGCAGCAGGTGGCGCGGATGCCATCGAAGTTTGGAATGAACCCAATATCGACCGTGAATGGCCTCAGGGACAAATCAGTGGTGCAGCTTATGTCAATATGTTGAGCCGTGCTTATAATGCTATCAAAGGTGCAAATGGCAGTACGATTGTGATTTCTGGTGCGCCTGCCCCCACAGGCGCAGAAGCGGCATTCCCTGGACAAGTTGTCAATGACAATAACTGGCTTGGTCAGATGGTGAATGCTGGTGGCTTACAATATCTCGACTGTATCGGTGTTCACTATAATGAAGGTGTTGTGCCACCACGTGCAACAAGTGGTGACATCCGCGATAATTACTATACGCGCTATCTGCCAACAATGGTCAGTACCTATCGTTCATTTGCTGGTGGCAAGCCTTTGTGCTTCACGGAACTAGGCTATGTCACGCCAGAAGGGTATCCTCCCCTACCAGCATTCTTTAGTTGGGGACAAAATACATCTGTCCAAGAACAAGCAACATGGCTAGCAGATGCGGCATCTTATCTATCACAACAAGGCGATGTTCGCATGATGATTGTCTGGAATATTGATTTCACACTATATGCGGCTGACCCGCAGGGAGGTTATGCCATTATCCGCCCTGATGGTGGTTGCCCAGCTTGTAGTGCACTCTCATCTGCTCGATAAAGCAAAGGATTTGTTAAACATGGCAACACGCACACCGAAACAACAAACACGAAATCAAGTACGCGGATTTGTCGTCGTGTGGACGTTCATCACATTGGTGATGGGCTTAGCGACTTTCCTCGCAATTTACTATGCGTACAATCCAAATATTGAAGTTTCCGCACAGACAATTGCTCAAGATAATAGCAATTCGGGTGGTTCTGTGGTGATTATTGAAAGTCAAACACCACTACCAGCAACCGAAACGCCTGTGCCTCTGCCAACAGAGACACCCGTTCCAACCGAAGAAGAAGCAGATGAAGAATCTGTCGCTGTGGCACAAGCTGCGACTGAAGTGCCTCCACCAACAAATACACCTGAGCCAACCCCAGTCCCACCTGATGAAGACGAAACGTTCAACGTTGGAATTCAGATTCAAGTGCCACCTGACCAAAATCCAGATGTCATGCAGGGATGGTATCGCTCAGCCCAACAGATGAACATCAACTGGGTTAAGATTCAGGTACGGTGGGAACTCATCGAAGTGGTTGAAAATGAGTATGATTGGTCTGCGCTTGACCTTGCCATGAACGAAGCACGCTTTTTCCAGATGCGTCCGATGCTTTCGATTGTGACTGCTCCTGATTGGTCACGTGAGACAGGTCGTGAAGCAGGGATTTCGCTCGCACAACATGGTCCGCCAAGTGATAACGCTGATTACGTAGAATTTGTCCGTAAGATATTTGAACGCTATCCTGGGCAAGTATTTGGTGTTGAGGTCTGGAACGAGCAAAATATCAGCCGTGAATGGACATCCATGGAAGGTCTGAGTGCGACACGTTATGTATCTCTACTGCGTGACACTTACAACATGGTGCAAGAAGAAAGCCCAGGTACAATTGTCATTTCAGGTGCATTATCACCAACAGGTGTTGATGATGGTATCGGCGCGATTGACGATTTCCGTTATATGCAACAAATGATTGATGCAGGAATGCTGGATGTCACTGATTGTGTTGGTTCACATCATAATGGCTATAATATTGGTCCATTGGTACGTTTCGACAGTGTACCGAATGACCCAACAGCAACGTTCCGAGGTCCTTTTGATAATCCGCATCATAGCTGGAGTTTCCGCAGTACACTGGAAGGCTACACGCAACGTATCCGCAATGCAGGCTATGATACCAAGCAATGTGTAACTGAATTTGGTTGGGCAGTGACAGAAGACCTTGATGGTTTCCCGCGTGGTTTTGAGTTTGCTAATGACAATACATTAGAAGAACAAGCGCAATTCTTTGTGGAAGCATTGGATTGGATGTCGAGTGGTGATGATGTGTGGTTGGCATTTGTATGGAACCTGAATTATGCGCCACAAGCAGGTTGGGATGCCTCCAATGACAACGTGCCATACTCACTGATTGGTCCTGGTAATACCTTCCGCCCTGCATATGATGCAATTCGCGACTGGAAAGCCGAATACGATGAACGTATCAATGCAGGTTAAAAATATAACCTAAAATAGAGGACATGCAGAATGTCATACGACATAAGGTTATAGATATTTGACGCGACATACAGTGATACGGTACTTGTTAGGTCGCCTGCGGATAAACCCGCAGGCTAAGCAAATCATACCGACTAAAGTCGGCAATAAATGTTTTCTGTCGGCTTCAGCCGATGTGATTTTACTAGCATCTGGTTTTAGCTAGATGCGCTTCCTACAAACCGTATATCATTTTTGTCCGTACAACTCTATGTGAGGTAACATTCTTGGTGTTCGCTTCACTGTATCCTCAATGAAATGAGCCAATACGAGTTACTCAGAATTGCCTATGAAACAAAATACATCACGCATTCTCTGGATAGGGAGTGCGTCTACCATCATCGTTTTATTCATTGCGACAGGTATCGCATGGGCATTATCACGCCCCACACCTGACCCATTTGCTGGCAATGCTATTGAGAATCCACCATTCACACCATTAACATATAGCATCCAAACATTTTTATGGTGGGATGAAGGCAATGCAAGTTCGCAAGCAGGGATGGTCAATCGTGTGCTGAATTTTACGCATATCAAGCAGACTTTCCCTTGGCGTGAACTTGAGCCTCGTCAAGATGAGTGGGACTTCACACAGTCAGACCGCATTGTTAGTTTAGCTGAGCAGTGGGATTTAGGCTTGATTGTGCGCTTGGGACAAAGCCCTGATTGGGCAAGTGGTGTAGATTCATCACAACTCGATGAAAAACATGATGCACCTGCTCAAAATCCAGAAGATTTTGCTGATTATTGTGGCACAATTGCAGAGCGATATAGTGGACGTGTTGTAGCCTATCAAATTGGTAATGAACCAAATCTGCGTCGGGAATGGGGTGAGCAAGCTCCTGACCCACTAGGCTATGTTGAACAACTCGCAATCTGTAGTGAAGCAATTCGAGCAGTGGATAGTGAAGTTATCTTGATTTCGGCTGGTTTATCCCCTACTGGGGGACCGATGTCTATTGCGATGCCTGATGACCAATATCTGGATGCAATGTATCAGGCGAATTTCCAGCAATATGTAGATGTAGTTGGAGTTCATGCCCCAGGATTTGCCCCACCGAGCTATGGTCCTGATGATGCAGTTCGTGATGGTGGCTCACGGTGGGCGAGTTTTCGTCGGATTGAAGATTTACGCAAAATCATGTTGCGTTATGATGATGCCAATCGACAGATGGCGATACTAGAATTTGGCTATACAACAGATACCAATAATCCTGATTATGCATGGTTTGCTGTGTCAGAAGAGCAACAAGCACAATATATCCGCGACGCCTACGAATACGCTGCGGAAAATTGGCGACCTTGGATTGGCTTGATGAACCTAATTTACATGCCGAATCCTGAGTGGACTGCTGAAGACGAGGAATGGTGGTGGTCTATCATGTTGCCTGATGGTCAGCCACGCCCTGCATTTTTCACTTTAGCGCAGATGGATCGCTATTGTGGTGATGCGGTATTATCTGGATGGAATGAAACATTTGCAAGTGAGGAAGACTGGCTTGAGCGACGAGATACTTGCCCTTAGTTTATTTGTACATTTGACATCAACAGCCATTTGGATTGGTGGTTTGTTGATGACAATGATTTTGGTCTATCCCGAAGTGACTCGTGTTTTACAGGGCAGTCCTGCGCTCTATCAGTTTTTATCGCGCTTGCGCCAACGATTCTATCCCATTAGCAATTTGAGCCTCGTCGCTTTAATCGTAACGGGTTCGTTCCAGATGACAGCCGATGAATATTACGATGGCTTGCTGACCTTCGACAATGCGTGGAGTCAAATTATGTTGGTCAAGCATATTGTGATTGTAGTGATGGCAGTTGTTGGTTTGGTCTTGCAGTATGGTGTTGCCCCTGCCCTCGAACGAAATTCACTGCTACTCGAAAAAGGTAAAGGGCAAAATACTACTGAGACAGACTTTGCTCAGTTACGTCAACGCGAAGTCATATTGACATGGACACTCGGTTTATTGGGATTAGTCATCCTTGGCTTGAGTGCTTGGCTGGGTGCGCTCTGAGTCCTAGCTAGCAATTTGAAACGTGCATGTTATCATACGTCGGCTATTATCACTTGTTATCATAATGGAAGAAAGACACCGCTTTTGACTAAGCGCATGTATTACGTCGTTGCCGTTATCATTTTATTAGCTGGCGCAGGCTTGCGATTGTGGAATCTGACAACTCTACCAACTGGTTTGAGCGACACCGAACTCTCTCATGTCAATGTTGTTGAGGATACCATTTGGCAGGGCAGTATTCGTGTTTTTTATGAACGCGATATGTTCACTGATAGTGGACGCGAGGTTATCGGGCAAGAGAGTTTGTATCATCTTGTGCTCAGTGGTGTAACAATTCCTTTTGGGCTTGGGACATTTGGCTTACGGGTGTTTTCCGTGCTATTGGGGATGGTGACACTCGCAGTCATTTACACTTTGGGGGTGCGATTATTCGGCTATCGCGTTGGCATTATTAGTATGGGTGTCTATGCTGTCTTGATGTATCCCATATTGCTATCGCGCTTAGTGATTGTTGAAACAGCCCTACCTTTGATGGTTGCAAGCGTTATGTTGGCTCTGGCACGAGCATTTCCTGTTTATTATCGCACCCGCGCAGAATCTACTAATACAACTGATTACGCCACGATGGGTGTTCTGGTTGGATTGAGTTTTTATCTCCATCAATTCAGCCTGTTTATTGTGCTGATGGCAATGGCATTTATCGCCTATATGATGATTCTTCAACGGCAAGTCTCAACTCGTCGCTGGAGTTATATCGGTTTTGGTATGTTGATGTTTTTCATCATTGTGATGCCCTACGGTTTATCGACATGGCGTTTACCTGAGTTGGCTGCTAATACACGCATTATGGGCAATTACGAAAGCATCACCCTATCTATCTTAGAGAGCACATTGGGGCTAATGTGGCAAGGTGATAGCAATGTTCTCTACAATTTACCTAATCGTCCGATGATGGATATTGTAAGCGGTTTATTGCTCACCATTGGTCTTATATTTTCGATACAGCAATGGCGTAATCCGCGTTTTGGTTTGATTCTGATTGCAATTATTTTCTTAGGTCCACCTGCCATAATCAATGATATTTCGCCTAGTTTCCTCGCCATGTCGGTTGTATTGCCCGTGATTGTGCTGTTGGTTGGCATTGGTGCAGGACAAATAATTGAACTTGTCCCCAACAATATCGGTCACATCCTGAAAGTATCCGTTGCGATTTTGATTGTTGGCAACCTCTTCTGGACGGCTGATTCGCTCTACAATCAATGGGGAAATTTGGACAGCGCACATCAAGCCTACAATGGTGACATCGGTGAGATTGCCTTACATTTCGACCAAACGGCTGATGAGATTCCTGTGGTGATTTGTAATCCTGACTGGAATCGCTATAGAGCAGTTGATATGCCGTATAATCAGGTTGACCTTGTCAAATTACATATGAATCGTGATGCGGTGTTATTGCGCGAGGTGGATTGTAGTGAGGGCTTTGTGTTTGTCGATGCAGGACGACATCAGCAAGTTCTGATTGCAGACCCAATGGAAGCGACTGCGTTGCTACCCCTCGTTGCAGATTGGATTTCGCTAGGGACACCTATCGATAACTTAGCGAATGGAATGGTGATTAATTTACAGGTTCAGCGTGAACTTGAAGACGCACTCGGTATCTTGACTACGACGACTCCTGCGAGTTACGCTACTGAAGCTGATGTGAGTGAACTTGTGCCTGTTGCACCACCGATTCGTTTTGGGGGCAACGTGACATGGCTCGGCTACGAGACTGACCCTTTCCCTGAGTATCCTGTGGGCAGTGTTGTCCCTGTTGGCACATATTGGCGAATTGAAGGACTTGTGCCATCTGATTTAGTGGTCTTCACACATTTATTATCAGACCCGCTCTTCCCTGCTGCACAAACCGACACTATTTTGATTGACCCACGACAACTCAGAGAACGTGATGTGTATCTGCACAATGCGAGTGTACCATTGCAAGCTAGTATCGAAACAGGTGATTACGTCGTATCAGTTGGTGTGTATCAAGCATCAAGTGATGAACGTCTGCCTGTTTTCCTTGATGAGCGGTCTACTCGTGGCAATCGCATCTTCTTGTATCAAGTTTCTATCGATGCCAACGACCAATTTAGGAACTAAGCATGTTTGATATTGTATTTTTGGGGACATCTGCCTCTGCACCGTCGATTTATCGTGGCTTATCGGCACAAGCAATTTTAGCTGGTGAAGACCGCTTCTTGGTTGATTGTGGTGAAGGCACACAACGGCAAATTCTGCGGAGTGGCATTGGCTTCAAGAAACTCAATCGCATTTTGTTGACACATTCCCATCTTGACCATATTTTGGGCTTAGGCGGTTTGGTATCGACATTTACACGCTGGGAAAGCATGGATGACCTCACTATTGTTGGGGGTGAACATACACTAGAGCGTGTGCGTACTTTGTTATTTGATGTGGTACTCGTCGGACAAACACCGCCGATTCCCATTTACTTAGAAACCGTTACAGAGGCAACCGAAATATATCGCGGTAAGAACTTCACTGTGAGTGCCTTTCCTGTGACGCATCGTGGACGTGGGTGCTTTGGCTACACTTTTCAAGAAGATAATCACCGACCATTTTTGGCAGAAAAAGCCGACAAACTGAGTGTGCCACATGGACCTGAGCGTGGGCGATTGGTCAAAGGCGAAACGGTGACCCTCGCTGATGGTCGTATCATCAGGCCTGATATGTTGCTTGGTGAGGAGGAAAAAGGCGTTAAGGTTTGCATCACGGGTGATATTGCCCGCACAGATAACATTGAACAGTATGTTGCTGATGCCGATGTTCTCATCACAGAATCAACCTTTTTGGATAGTGAGCGCGAAGAAGCCAACTCATTCGGGCATATCACTGCTCAGCAAGCGGCTGAACTCGCTAAGTCAGTCAATATCAAGCATTTGTTGATTACGCATGTTTCACGACGTTACCGTGAGTATGATGTCATCAAGGAAGCCCAAGCAACATTCCCTAACAGCACCGTTGTACGCGACCTTGACCATTACAGCATTCGGCGTGGGCAAGCTCTCGAAAAAGTTGAACAGGACTCATAGGTTTGAAAATGCTAATTATTTTTGTCGTGATTTACGCTAGGATGACCTGTTTTTGACCACTTTTGGTGATATAGTATCAATATTAAAAGTTTTCATTGGTTTTTGGTTTGTTTAATTTTTATCCTCCCCTAAACCCACTCCATTGCGTAGAGGGGACTTTAATGTTAGCCAATTTTGCAGTGTGCGTGTTGTGCATATGAGCGGTCATGTGTTCAGGATTTAATTCTCATCAAGAAACACGAGCATTTTAGCCTCTGAATTAGACAATTTGTGCGCGGTATGATACAGTAATAATTTGTAATGTGACTTAGGGGGCAGATATGCCAATAGATATTGGTTGGCTTGTTGAAAAGCGCGTATCATACTTTGATTATCATGGTGACATCACCGTAAAAGAATTACAACTCGCGACGCGGATTGGTCTGGAATTTTTAGAGCAAGTTGATGCACCCTTGCTACATACAGTCCAGAATAGTGATGATATTGCTTCTTTTCCTGTGCAAATTGGGTCGGTCAACAAAATTGTTAGAGAATCACTTTCACATCCGAAGATGGGATGGATTATTTCTGTTGGTATTCAAAGCGATATTATACGATTTGTGGCTGGTTTGGTCACGAAGATGATGAAAACACGCAGTCGAATTGTTGAAGATATAGATGAAGCAAAAACATTCCTAAATTATGTTGATACGTCCTTGATTGACCTAAAAACTGTCTCATTGCCAACTAAAGAGCAGATGTTGTATCGCATTGTTGATGACCAAGTGATTGAAGTGCAAGCGTCAAGCACAATGCAACCTATGAAAGAACAATAGCAGACTAGCACGCCAAAAGCGGGAAGGCACGGTGACCTTCCTCAAACGGGTTCGCTGTAGTAACCCCCTAAATCAAATACTTACAAGGTGAAGCAGTAAGTTAGTCGATGTCATTCAGTGAAATCATGCCTTCGCCATATACTTGACCTGCTTGGATGATTTGTGCACCCGTCGTATCAACCGTGCCAATGAGGTCATAGGTGGTTGCCCCTGTAATACGAACTGGCACAATCTCCCCTGCTGGTAACTCACCTTCGACAATCACATAGCCATCAATTTCAGGTGCATCACGATAACTGCGTCCAATACTGATAACGCCATCTACTTCATTGCCATCTTCATCTTCGGCTGCACCATGCCCTTCTACCAAAATATCGAGGGTCTGACCGATAAATGACTGATTCTTCTTGAGGCTAATGCCTTGTTGCAATGCCATGAGGCGTTCATAACGCTCTTGTTTGACATCATCATTGACATGGTTAGGTAAAGTTGCGCTTGGTGTGCCGATTTCGTAGGAATATTTGAACGCTCCAACACGATCAAATTGCAAATCATCGACAAATTGCATGAGTTCTTCAAATTCTTGGTCCGTTTCACCAGGATAGCCAACGATGAAAGTTGTACGAACAGTCAAGTTTGGAATCATCTGACGCAATTTACCAACTGTATCGTAGACCCATTCGATTTTAGCAGGACGCTTCATACGTTTGAGGACTTCTCGGCTACCGTGTTGGAGTGGCATATCGAGATAGGGTAGCACTTGTGGGTGATTTGCCATTGTCTGCATCAACTCTTCAGTGACATACCCAGGATAAGCATACATAATCCGTAACCAAGGAATATCAGGAGCAGCAGCACAAATCTCATTGAGCAGTGTAGCGAGACCATTTTTCAAGCCAAGGTCATAGCCATAATCGGTACTATCTTGTGCGATAAGCATCACTTCTTTGATACCCATATCTTGCAAGCGAACCGCTTCGGCAACAATATGGTCAATGGGGCGACTGACGGCTGTACCTTTGATTTTCGGGATAGCACAGAAAGCACAGGGACGACGGCATCCATCCGCAATTTTGAGATAGGCATGTGCGCCTTGGACACTCGCCCGTAGCACACCACGTTCATCTAAACCAACTGTTTTTGCTTCTGTCGGCAGATGATACATGGGTTCAGGATGTTTACGGTCTCGGAGACGGGTCACAAGGTCAAAAATATCCATCCAGCGACGTGTGCCGATAACACCATCCAAACCTTGCACTTCTTGGACAAGTGTTTCGCCATAGCGTTGCGAGAGGCATCCTGCAGCGATGACCATTTGATTATCATTTTTGATTTGGACAAGACTGCGTAAGGCATCAATCGATTCTTGTTTAGCAGCATCAATGAAACCACAGGTGTTAACAATCAGCACTTCGGCTTCATCAGGAATACCAACACTGACCATGCCATTTTTATTGAGAACTTGTGCGATACTCTCTGAATCGACTGTGTTTTTGGAACAGCCTAAACTCATGAGGAAATATTTATCTTGACGGGTTTTTGTTTGCATCGTCATAGTGAATTTACATTTACTCCAGAAACTTCAACTTCATCTAGGTCTAATTCGTCTTTGAGTTCAAAATCTTCTTGGCGTGAGGCAAAGCGCAGGATGGTCGGGAAGGCAAGTGCAAATGCCCCAAAAACCATCATCAATAGTCCAAGCCCATAGTCACTAAGGGTTGTCCGAGACTGTTCAATACGCCAATCAGACATATCTTGTGGATTGTAGCGAATGTCTATTTCTTGACCAATCGTTAGGTCAAAGTATTGTTCAAATTCGACCTGTTGTCCACTACGGATGTTATCACTGTGTGTATCAGTCGTATATTCTAAGGTTACGAAGAATGCAGGTGACTGGAATGTCCCGATACGCTCCAAATCAATGATGGTTGCGACAGTCTGTTGAAAGCCATCAGTTGTTGGTAGCAATACACCGAAGTAACTTTGAACCATCAGGGCAAGCCCCCCAAAAAGCACAAGCAAAGCTCCGAGAGTACGCCCAATGTGGAGCAATTCGGCTCTTTGAAATAAAGAGATAGATGTCAAGTTTTCGTGACTCCGTGAAATTTATCACATTCTTTGTACTAATCTACCCTACCATATTACGACAAAAATGTGGATTTTTAGTTTAAGGTCTTAACCTGTTTTGGTTGGTGTTGGATTATTGGGTGTAGAGCGAACTGGTAAATTCGAGCCTGCTTCGGTTGGTTCAGGAGTTGGTGTGGTTGCTGGTTCTGTAGGGTTTTGAGGCGATTCTGCTTGAGTGGGCTGGGTTGTAGCATTGCTAGTCGATTGTGCTTCGTTGGGCGGACTTGTTGCATCAGCCGTATTGGAAGATGTTGTTTCTTCCGACGATTGGTTCAATGCAAAAAGTGGTGTCGGCGATGGTGGGGCTTGGGTTGGAATCATTGTCGGTTGATTGCCGATGGGCACAGTTGTGGGTTCAATCGACGCATCAGATTCGACTGCATTCGGCATGACTGTGGGTGTATCACTGGCTAAGACTGGGACGAGGGTACTCTGCATGACATCGACCCCTGTCACTGAGAAAACGACCTCTACTTCTTGACCGCGTGCACCGAATGTTTCTTGTTGGATGCCGTTATAGACAATATCAAGCGCAGCCGCATTCGCTGCACGGAAAATGATGCTCTCGTTGCCTGTGAATGATGAACGATAGCCTGGTTCAAGGAAGCCCGTAAATTGCTCGCGCTCGTCAACGGTGATGCTGACCCATGAGCGTTGTGTGATTTCGACATCAATCTGGATGCCTGTGATACCTAAGGCTGGTGCAGGTGTATCCGTGAGAACAGTCGCACGAGGTGTGATAGTTGATGTATTGGTCGGTGTTACGCTCATGTCAGGAGCAAGTGTCGCGGTTTCGGTCACCATCGGTTGGCGTATGTCAACACCTAGCAAATCAATCGTGACGTAGGCGATAACAGCAATGGCAGCAATTGAGAACAGCACTAATGCTACAATCCGCATAATGTTGGCTAGGCGTGCTGTCGTATCAGGTGAAGTGGATGTCTTGACATCTACGACAGGGAGTGCAGGGGGTGTATCGGTAATTTTTGACGGTGCATTGAGTTCGACATGTTTTTCTCGGCGTGAGAAGCGACGTTTGCGCGTCCAAGTGCTAGCAGATTCATAATATTGTAGAACGCGGTCTTCTTCTAAACCGAGGTAATGGGCATAATTCCGTAGCATCCCACGCACACGAACAGTTGAATCCATGACTTTGAATTCACCTTGTTCAAATGCTTCAAGAATATCACGGCGGATACGGAGTGCACGGACAGCATCTTCGAGTGTAATTTCTTTGGCTTCGCGTGATTCGCGCAGGTATCGCCCTAATGCGGTAGGATCCATTGGTGAATTTGCCTTTATTGGTCGCAGTCGCGTCAGGTTATGCTACGAAATGACTAATACGGAGAGTAAACCATAATAAACAAACAGCCCCATGTATAGTCATCGGGGCTGATTATAGCTTGATTGGTGATGTTAGCCTAGCCAACGACTACCCTACTATTCTTCGCCTTCTTCGGTTTCGTCTTCTACTAAACCAGATTCTTCGGCTGCGTCGTCGATTGCTTTTTGCAATTCGCTACGGGTGTCGATGTCGTCAACATCTTCTGCTGTTGGGATTTCTTCTGGCAGAGCGTTTTCGAAGGTTTCAACAATTTCCATGTTTACAATATCGACTTCTTCGCCTTCACCAGCTTTTTCGCGTGCTTCAAGGAATTCTTGGAGTTCGCCTTCGCGCACAACAATCACTTGTAGCTCTGGTGAAATTTCGGTGCCGATGCGTACAGGAATGGTAAATTTACCTAATTCACGAATGGCTTGTTGGCTGATACGGCGACGGTTAATGTCAATCGCGCCGAGTGGGTCATCTGTGGTGACTTCCATCAGCTTATCCGCAATTTCTTGGGTGGTGACAGACCCGTAGAGCGTGCCTGTTGGAGAGGCACGGCGTTCAAAGAGCAATTCAACGCCATCAATACGACGGGCTAAGGAATTGAGCATATCTTCAAATTCGTCGCGGCGTGCTTGTGCTTCGCCCATGAGTTGTTCATGTTCGGCTAAAATTTCTGGTGTCGCGCGTTTTGCGATGCCCCGTGGAATCAGGTAGTTACGGGCAAAGCCAGCAGCAACATCAACAACTTCTCCTGCGACGCCGTGTTTATAGATGCTTTCGAGCAGGATCACTTTCATCGTCATTTTCCTCACAAATAATATGCGCCCAGCTTGTGGGCGAATTTTCAAAGTTTCGTCTTGGACAGAACGTAGGCATTATATCGACACAAGCGGACTGTGCCAAGTGCGAATTAGACGGTCACAAGCTGAGGATGTTATGAGCTTGTGTTTGGGATTAGAATGCGTCGTGTTTTGAATTATCGACAGAAAGCGACCCCAATTTCATGAGTCAATCAAGAGCCTTATCGAATGCCCAATTGATGCGGGCTGCCCTGCTCGTGATTTTTGGATTCCTTGCCAGTGGTGTCTTGGGATTTATCCGCACGGGGATACTGGCGGTTCAATTCGGTACTAGTGAGGCATTAGATGCGTTTTTTGCTGCTCAGCAAATTCCAGAGATGATTTTTGTGCTGGTGGCAGGAGGCGCATTGGGGTCGTCATTCATTCCGATTTATGCTCAACGACGCGAAGAAGATGAAGCCGAGGCATGGCGACTTGCAAGTGCTGTCATGACATTGGCAGCGAGTGCCGCAGGGATTTTGGGTGTTCTCGTGGCTATTTTTGCTGACCCCATTGTGCAGTTTATCTTATTGCCACAAAGTCCGTTAGATGTGCAACTGCTGACCGCAAACATGATGCGTCTGATGATGATAACGCCATTCATCTTTGCGATTAGTGGTCTGATTATGGGGATATTACAATCACACGGATTATTCTTATTGCCGAGTGTTGCTGTCAGCATGAATAGTATCGGCATCATGGTCGGAGCATTGGTGATTGCGCCATTGATTGCCAGTGAGCCTTTTCTTGCTGTGGATGCGATTGCGAGTTCAACTGCTTTGACTGGCAATGGTTTGGATACATTGCCTGTTGACCAAGTGGGGCAATCGAGCGTCTATGGCTTGGCATATGGTGCGATTTTGAGTGCTGTGTTGCATCTTGCGGTGCAATTACCTGGGCTGTGGTCAATTCGTGCGAAGTTGCGGGTATTGCCTAATCCACAAATTCGGGGCGTGTATGAGGTTCTCAAGCTGATGGGACCGCGTGTGCTGGGCTTGGGTGTCGTTCAGATTAACTTTGTGGTCAATATCATCTTAGCAAGCGCAATGATTGAAGGTAGTCTGAGTGCATTGCGAACGGCATTTACATTGATGTTCTTTGCGCTGGGCATCATCGGGCAAAGTGTGGGGTCAGCGTTGTTCCCAACTTTATCGACACTATACGCTGAAAACGATATGAATGGTTTTAGGAATCGCTTGGCTAGTGCCATGCGGAGTGTGCTGTATTTGGCTTATCCTGCCACTGTTGCATTCATTGTGATGGGTGTGCCGATTGTAAGCATTTTTGAACGAGGCGAATGGACCGTAGAGAGCACACAAGGGACAGCATGGGCATTAGCATTCTATGCCACAGGGATTGCTGGTTTTGTGTTGCTAGAAATTTTATCACGAGCGTTCTATGCGCTTGCTGATACATGGACACCTGTCATCATTGGTGTGGGTGCGATGGTCAGCAACATCATCCTCAGCCTCATTTTCATTCAGTTTATTGGCAACCCTGATAGTCTCGCGCGTGGGTCATTTGCTGGATTAGCACTCGCCAATGCTAGCACAACATTGGTTGAAGCCCTCGTTTTATGGTGGCTTATTAGTCGGCGGATTGGTGGTATTCGGAGTCGTTATATCATTAAGGGGTCGGTGAAAGCAATTATTGCGTCAGTCATTATGGGTATTGGACTGTATCTATTGCCATCATTTGTGCCTGTAGATGGTTTTATGCTAGCGATTATCGGTGGGGTTGTTGGACTCATCCTCTATGGAATTATGAGTTTGCTTCTCCGCATTGAAGAGGCAATGATTGTTCCGACGATGATTTTGAGGCGTTTTCGACGATAGTGAATTACTTGAGATTGATTAAGTGACTATCGCTTGTGATAGCTGTGCGCGATACAATAGTGGACTATCACACAGAATAGAGGAAGTTGTAATGTCCGACGACAGATACCGATTTACAGTGGGTGACTTTGAGTGCCTCGCTATCAAAGACACTGATGTAACGGTTACACACGAGCAATTATTCAGCAATCAGCCCAAAGAGATTGTGAAACCCCATCTCAAAGCGCGAGGCGAAAAAGCAAAAGCAATCCAACTATCTTATAATCCATTGGCCGTATACAGTGATGATTGGGTCTTAATTGATACAGGCATTGGCACAATCGGTAATGCTGAGGGACAAGTGGCAAAAATCCTTGAAGATGAGGAGATACGCCCTGAGCATATCATCATCACTCATCTCCATGCAGACCATTATGGCGGACTGATTACAGATAATGGCGAGGAAGCCTTTGGCAATGTGCCTGTTTATCTATGCCAAGGCGAATGGGCAATGGTGCGTTCAGAAGAATATGCAGAGACAAATCCACAACGCGCAGAGTTAATTCAGCAATATGTGTACCCGATTGAGCGACAATTTGAACCGATTGAATGCTTGAATATGAATGAGATTCTGCCAGGCTTGAGTGTCTTGCGCTTAGTTGGGCACACAGAGAATCATATCGGTGTTCTGATTGAGTCGCAGACTGAAAAACTGATTTATGTGAGTGATGCGCTGATTCATCCGCTTCATTTGGAGCAACTTGATTGGGAATGTGGATTTGATGCTAACCACGAACATGCAAGAGAATCTCGTGTTGCATTGGCTGAATTAGCGATTGAATTGAATGCGTCTGTGATGAGTTATCACTTCCCTTTCCCTGGTATTGGGCGCATTGAGCGTGAGGGCGATGGGTATCATTGGGTTGCCACGACTTCTTAAATGGCATATGTGCTAAAATAGTCGTGTGCTTGGTATTTTAATTGTTAGTCAACTTCATTATTTTTATACGCAACCCAAACGGGAGAGGACAGTGACCCTCTCCTACGAAATTCTTTGTTTTTGGACATTTTAATAACGATTAGTGTTAGTAGCAATTACGGTAGATGGCTCATGGAACGAACTTTCAAAGGCTCTTTGTTTACGCTTGGTGGCATGTTTTTAGCAATGGCGATTATGTTTGGATTAGGTGTTGCGACACCAGAAAATAGTCCTATCTACAATGTAGCATTGGGGACAGTCGTCGCATTGATGTGTAGCTCACCTGTTGTGATGCTGGTCGCTATTATCAGTGGTGTGGGATCACTTATCAACCGAACACAAGGGAATCAAGGTAAATCGAAGCGCAAAAGGGAATTTGATACGTTTACTTACAACAACAATGATGCTGTCCTAGAAGACATCATGGAGCAACTATCTCCTGAGCAACAAGCCTATTTAGAACGTCGCTTGCAAAATTCAAGTATGGGTGTGGGCAATGATGGTGAGTTGATTTCAATTGATGATTTACTGAGCGACTATGACCAAGAGCAGAGAGAAAATCGGATGTGAGGGGAAGAGTTCCCCTCAGCCTTAAACGAAATCGTTCTTTGCTTTTTCATTGTTACTGTTGTTGCGTACCAAATAGACAATGATAGCAGCAGGAATGATAATCGGTGCGAGTCCGATGACGAGACCAATCACGCCAGCCAGTAAACCTACCACCAAACCGATTGCCCCAACAACTAAGCCAATCACTAGACCAATCATGCCGACTGTTAGACCTACGATGAGTTTAATCAGAAATGGTAGAATCCCTGTAACAGTTAGCAAGATGATGGCTAAGCCTGCGATAATCAGATTGTTCTGATTTAGTTCCATATTAATGTTCATACTATTTTTGCGTTTTTCCATGAGAAGCTCTCCTTGTGAGCATAATTTGTTTGTCTGTTCTACACACTTATACGTGAGATGTTGGGGTGTGTTGCATGGATTTAGCACTTTAATCAGATTTTTATAGGTTTTGTAATTACTTAATCGATGCGTATCCATGCTAAACTTGGATTATGTTCAGTTGAAAACGAGGCTTTGATGACACGACATGAAAAACAGAAACATAAACCGAAGTCAGCAACTACTCATAGGTTACCCATCTTCAAAATTTTTACTACTACACTTGTTTCATTAATATTGCTCAGTACATTTCAATTCGTATCGGATTGGCTCAAGCAAAGTAATAGTGACATTTTAACTGCTTACGGAAATGGTCAATTTAGGGTTATCCAAACAGCTTCAACCTATATGATTTGGAGCGATAATCATGAATATGTTTCGGTTCAAAATGATGGTACATATCGTATCAGTGATGGTGTGCGCCTCAGTGATGTTAATGGATACTTTAGCAACACTGAACAATATATTTTTAGACAAAACGATGGCATTTATCGCCTTCCTGATTTCGAGAGAATAGTTGATGCTCCTGCTGAAATGATTTCGATTGCTGATGGAGAGCATCGCTTTGCAACGGGTGAAATCAGATTCAGCCCTAACGATGAGTATGTTGCTATCACAGGTGCAGGACCTTATAGAGAAGAAGCGACAACCCAATCGGCAGAGGATTATGGTATTTATCGACTCAGTGATGGTCAACAAGTTATTGCATCAGATAGCTTGAATATGGTATTTAGCTCTGATAGCAACTATGCGATTGTACAAGAAGGCGTTTATCGTTTGAGTGATGGTTCACGTTTATTTGAAGAAGGATACACATTCAGCCCCGACAGTCAGTTCATATACGCACGAGATGGTGTGTATCGTTTGAGCAACGGTGAAAGGGTGTTAGCTGTTGTCAGCGATGTTGAAAATAGTAGCTATGCGATACAACATGCAACATTTTCTCCCAATTCAGACTATGTTCTTTTTTCAAGTGATGGATTGTACCGTTTGAGCGATGGTCTGCGCATGGACACCCTAGCTTATAATCCTGTCTATACTCAGCCACCTTACTTTATTGCAGATGGTGAATACTTAGTTATCCCGAGTGACGACGGTCTGAATGTATGCAATACCACAACTAGACTGATTCACACAGCAACAAGTGAAGAGCTATTCGAGTGGGATTGGTGTAGTGATTATGCCATTAGCTCAAATCACGACTTAATAGCGATTGGTAGTGATGGTATTTATCGCGTAAGTACCCAAGAGAAATTACTTGATGTCGTTTCTAGCCGTATCTATAACCCATTTAGCCCTAGCAGTGATTACGCCAGAATAAGTGATGATGGAATTTACAGATTATCAGATGGGGCGAAACTCTTTGACTTAACGGATATTGACGATTACGATGTACGGTTCAATCCGAATGAAGAATACATCACGATTAATCGTGATGGTGTCTATCATTTAGAGAGTCAGGAAAAACTTTTCACAATTGGGGGTTATAACAGTTATTTCTCAATTGATGAAAACTATGTCATTACTTACGAGAGTTTCGGTTCAGAGCCTACTATCTATCGGTTGAGCGATGGCGAGTCGTTTGAAAATGTTGACATCATAGACCCTGAAAACGGTATTTTGATAGTTGGTGATGCTATTCTTGTGATAGACCAAACCCAACAAACGGATAGAATGTTATTCGCTCGGTCAGATTACAACAATACGATTGAAGCGCGCGTCTTAGATGAGACGAGTGAGCAATATTTAATCAATGTTTCGGGCGAGTTAGAGTGGATAGATAAAACTCGCGTTACAACTTTTCACACCCCGTAAGTGACACCTATGACACAAAAAACTGTTTTTATCAGTGGGGCGACATCAGGGATTGGCTTAGCGACAGCCAAACAACTTTTGGCAGAGGGTTGGATAGTCTATGCTGGTGGACTAGATAGTGATGATTTTTCAGTGTTGAGGGATGGTATCCGTAGATTACCATTCGACATCACAGATGAACAAGCTGTGGAGAATGCTTTCAGTCAATTGGCTAGTGAAATTGGTCGTCTGGATGCGTTAGTCAACAACGCAGGGATTCAGCTATCAGGACCGATTGAGGGCTTGTCGATGGCACAGATTCGACAACAGATGGAGGTTAATCTGTTTGGGCATGTGCAAGTTACCAAAGCGACCTTACCCCTTTTGCGGAAGGCATCATCAGCACGGATTGTGAATGTCTCATCGTTGATGGGACAAGTTACAATGCCAATGTTGGGCGCATATAGCATGAGTAAACATGCACTTGAGGCTTTCTCTGATGTGTTACGGATAGAACTAGCGTCATCAGGGATTCATGTGGCAGTGGTTGAACCTGGTGCTATCAAAACGCCGATGAGCAATCACGCTTATGATGGATTAGTAAGAGTACGAGATAACAGTCCAGCAGAAATACAAGAGCGATACAAAGCCTACTTTGACGGTATGTTGAAAACACTGCAATCACAACAAACTACGGCGACTTCCCCTGAGACAATTGCAAAAGTAATTGTTCACGCGCTGACTAATCAGCATCCGAAAGCGCGGTATGCAATTGGCATGGATGTGAAGGGCCTTTCCACTATACGAAAAATAATTCCTGAGAGGCTCGGTGACTGGATTTTGCTACGAGCGTTGGGAATAAAAGGGTGATTTTCACTGTAGCAAGTATTTAACGTTATTATTTCCCAAATTTACCAAGTTTTATCCCAAGTCAGTTTGGGTTATTCAAAATTATAGGAGGTGCGATTGATGACTATTGAACGCTGTGGGTGGTGTGGTGATGACCCACTCTATCAGAAATATCATGATGAGGTGTGGGGTGTACCTGTGCATGATGATCGTCAATTGTTTGAGATGCTATCGCTTGAAGGAGCGCAAGCAGGATTGAGTTGGATTACAATTTTGCGTCGGGCAGAGGCTTATCGTGAAGTCTTTGACAATTTTGTGCCAGAAATTGTCGCTCGGTATGACGAAGAGAAAATTACCTCACTGCTACAAGATGAACGTATCATCCGCAACAAGTTAAAGGTGAATAGTGTTGTCACCAATGCACAGAATTTCCTGACAGTACAAGCAGAATTTGGTAGTTTCGATAGCTATATCTGGCAATTCGTGGATGGCACGCCCACTATTAATTGTTTCAAGACATTGGCGGATGTTCCTGCAAAAACTAAAGCATCAGAAGCAATGTCAAAAGACCTTAAGAAAAGAGGGTTCAAGTTTGTGGGTGCGACGATTTGTTATGCTTATATGCAAGCCTGTGGCATGGTAAATGACCATGTGCAGGGATGTTTCAAGTATCCGTGCTAGTTTTGCGAGTGTCTGATAGTCTCCGTGATACACTATTACTGATAACGGACAATTATTACAGGGAAACAATATTATGGTTTTACCTACACTAACAACTGAGCGACTGCTCTTGCGCCCATTAAAGGACGGTGATTTAGATGATCTGTTTGAATATGCACAAGATAAAGCTGTGTATGAGCATGGTATGTGGCAACCATATGGGTCAAAAGATGAAGCACGCAAGCATCTTGACGAATTACTCGCATCGTACATGCAAGGTTTAATGTGGTGGGCGATTGAATACACGCTTGATAAGAAGATGATTGGGCGTGTGGAACTATCGTATGTTGACCGTGAAGACCAACACGCTGAAATCAGTTATGCGCTCAATCAACAGTATTGGCGTAGAGGCATTATGACAGAGGCTATGGAATGTATCATCGATTATGCTTTCCAAACTATGAAACTCAATCGGCTTTATGCTCGAACCCTCACCGATAACACAGCATCTTGTAATTTATTAGAGAAAATGAGTTTCCAGCGTGAGGGACATCTACGTGAACACTCACAGGTAAAAGGCTATCCAGAAGACATTTATATTTATGGACTTCTAAAGTCAGATTTGACATCTTCGTAATGATTGGCGTGTTAGAATTGTATAGGTATCGTGAGCGTGTCAGCTATCGTCTGACACCTTTTTCGTTTATGATACGTACATGAATATACGGCACAAACGATGCCAAAACCTGTATAATTAAATTTGTGAAATAAAGGACAAACGACGATGCGAGTCATTGTTCACACTGGTAAAGGTGGCGTTGGTAAAACTAGCGTCTCGGCTGCGACGGCTTTACGTTGCGCTGAACTTGGTCAAAAAACATTGGTCATTAGCACCGATACGGCTCATAGTTTGGGTGATTCTCTCAACAAAGAGATTGGTCCTGAGCCAACAAAAATTGCTGAGAATCTATGGGCGCAAGAAATTGATGCGCGTTATTCGATGGATAAGTATTGGGGCAAAATCCAGACTTATCTAGCGAGTTTTTTCAGTCAGCAACGGGCAGAAGAAATTGTTGCCGAAGAAGTAACGATTATACCTGGTTTGGAAGAAGGCGCAGCCTTACTATGGATTAACGAATACTTCCAGAGTGGTGATTTTGATGTGTTGATTGTAGATGCTGCACCGACTGCTGAGACGATTCGCTTACTTAGCTTGCCTGATGTCACACGCTGGTGGCTTGACCGCATTATGCGTCTGACACGCGGTTTCCGTGTGGTTGGCGATGCGGTGAAGGGTGTGAGTAGTATCTTCAACCGCAATAAGAACGAGAAAAACGGCGAAGAAAGCGTAGCGAGTGAAGATGTCTTCAAGCAAGTGAATGGCTTGTTTGATATGCTCGAAAATGTTCGTAATTTGCTGACTGACCCTGATGTTGCCAGTATGCGTCTGGTCGTGAATCCAGAGCATATGGTAATTAAAGAAACACAACGTACTTTTACTTATCTAAACCTCTACAGCTATGCGACTGATGCTGTGTTGGTCAATAAAATCTTCCCAGATGAAATTACTGACCCTTTCTTTGTGAAATGGAAAGAACGTCAGAAAGCAAATGTGGAACTCGTAAAAGAAGGTTTCGGTGGCTTGCCTGTTCACACTGCCCCATTATTCCGTGAGGAAATGGGTGGACTGGATTTGTTACGTCGTCTAGCGGATGAACTGTATGGCGACCAAAATCCTGCTGAACGGCTCTCCGATGGTAGTATCCATAGTTGGGAAAAAGTCGAAAACGCCGATGATGGCACAAAATATATCATGCACATTCCGTTAGGTTTTGCGGAAAACACCGATGTTGATATGTATCGTTCGCGCGATGAAATCACTTTACGCGTCGGACCGTATCGACGCAATATTATCTTACCTGCGATGGTGCATGACTTAGAACTATCTGCAAAATTCGAGGCACCATACCTGAATGTCCGATTCTACACAGAAGACCCTAACGAACAATAACGACACTCTCAATGGAGCGACACCTATCAAAGTCGCTCCAATTCCACCTGACCGTTACACTGCCCCTATCACAAGCACAAACGGGACAAATGGTTCAGCCAATGGTCACAAGACAAATGGTGTTGTCCCACCCGATGCAGGGGCGCGTACTCCTATTAATTTGGAACTCGCACAGCAAATTCAGAGTAAAAAAACAGATTCGCGCACGGCTCAGATGATGGGGCGGGCGACGGCTGCTGTGCCTGATTTCATGGCGGATGACCCTGCTACGATTGCCGCACAAGTCACGGACACATCTAACGAAAGCGCCGACGAAACTGTTGAGCAGCAGGTGAATCGCTTGCGTCCGAAGACGATTATGATGCAATTGCGCTTCTTGTATACAGTCGTATTTGCGTTGTGGTTGTTCGGGCGTTTGGTGTTCTGGCAAGTGTATGTTGCTAAGTTGTTCCCGAATTGGGTCAGTAATGGCAATACAAAACGTTGGAAGCAATATGCTGGTGAATTCCGCCGATTTGCGATTCGTATGGGTGGCGTACAAATCAAAGCAGGTCAATTTGCGAGTACCCGTGCTGATATTTTGCCAGAAGAGGTGATTGCTGAATTTGCTGATTTGCAAGACAAAGTACCGACTCTGCCCTTCAAGCGCATCCAAGCTGTGATTGATGCAGAACTCGGCAGTAAGCAAGAACAACTCACAACGATTAATCAAGAACCAATTGCAGCAGCATCATTGGGGCAAGTGCATCGTGGCACATTGGAAAATGGCGATGCGGTAGTGGTCAAAGTACAACGCCCTGATGTGCGTCGGATTGTGTACACCGATCTGGCTGCCCTATTCATTGTTGGGCATGTCGCAATGAATTTCGATTTTGTGCGTCGGCGTGTGGATGCCAACACAATCATCGAAGAATTTGGGCGCGTCCTACTAGAAGAAATTTCCTATGATAAAGAGCGTGAGAATGCTCATCGCTTTGCAAGGATGTTTGCCGACTACGATGGTATCTATGTGCCCACTGTTTATGATGACCTCAGCACAGATAAAATCATCGTCCTCGAAGATGTGACTAGCATCAAAATTGATGATTACGCACGATTGGCAGCAGCAGGGGTATCACGCGAGGAAGTGGCATCTCGTTTGATGGATGTATATCTCGACCAAATTTTTGAACATCGCTTTTTTCATGCTGATCCGCATCCTGGTAATTTATTTGTGTATCCCCTACCTGTGGAAGATGAATCACAGTATATCGGCAAAGGGGGTCGTCCCTTCTATCTGATATTCATTGATTTTGGGATGACGGCTTCACTCACCAAAGAGATTGTGCAGGGCTTGGTCAATACGCTGGTGGCAGTCCTGACCCGTGATGCGAAACGTTTGGTGCAATCGTATCAAGATTTGGGCTTTTTGATGCCGAATGCCGATATGCGTCGGATTGAAGAAGCGACTGAGCGCGTCTTTGGTGAAGTGTATGGTTTGAGCATGACCGATATGACGAATCTCGATTTTGAGGTGGTCGAAGGCATTGGTGAGGAATTCAACGATTTGTTAGCTGAGTTGCCTTTCCGTTTGCCACAAGATTTTGTCTATCTTGGTCGGACAGTAGCGATTCTGACAGGGATGGCGATTAAACTAGACCCGACGTATAACCCGTGGATTGAAATTCAGAAGCGGATGCAGACACTCGTCACAACGGACGAGGATGCCAATATCTTCACAGAATTTTCTAAAATTTTCCAAGATTCTGTGGATGAAATTATCGCGGATGGTCCGCAGGGCTTAATTCGGGTTGCTGAACGGGTGTTGCGTCAGTTCCAGCGTGTGAGCCGAACAGAGCGCATGTTGCAACAAATCATTGACGGCGAGATTATTGTCGAAACACGGATGAGTAGTCCGCAACGGGTGCAATTGCAACGAATTGAGGCGCAAGGCAAACGCACATCGCGCATGGTCATTGTAGGCAGTTTGTTGATTTGTGCGACCTTGTTCTATACCAATGGTGATGCTGGGGTTGCCACCATCGTAACAGTCATCGCTGGTAGCGTTTACATCAGTTCGTGGCTGATTCGTTAGTGGATACAAGGTCTCCTTGACTAAGTAGCCATTCTATTGCGTCATCGTAGCCATCTTTGCCAAAAAACTGAAAGTAAATGTTCTTAAGATTTAAGGTCTTCACAAAGTTAATAGCAACTGATGAAAAAATGGTATCATCTAGGATACATGCTACAAAAAATGGTGCTTCACGACTTTGGAGGGCTGGTTGGTCTTTGAAGAGTGTTCGCAATTTAGCAAATGTGTAACGCACAGGTTGGATGCCGATGCGACTATCTACCAAGATGTGACTTACTGTAGGGTCTTCTGGTTCAGTGGTAGCTTTAAGAAACGCATCGACAGCACGACGAGATATTTCTGCAAAACGCATTTCCAGAATGCCATTAGGCAGCTTTGTTACGGTAACGGGAGCATCTGACATACGATAAATCACCTATCAACCTAACTGATTGTGATTGTATTATATCGCTAATTTATTAAAACTTAACATTGTACGTTATTTAGAGGGTGCCAAGATTGCACCCCTAACATTAGTCTAGCTTGATGCGGACTTTGGTCTTGCCTGTGGTGGTTGGTGGATCTTCATCATCATTTTCGTCGTCAACATCGGCATTATCGCCTTCTTCGTCTTCGCGCTCACTGACTTTTTTCAGCTCATCAATGGTTGCATCAACAAGAATACGAAAGCCCTTAGCAAATTCTTTGCTGGCTTCGCCTGCGTGATTGCGAAAATCAGGTGGCAATAAGGCTTCTAGTGCACGACCTGTTTCTTCTAATGCACGACGTTGATGATAGAAGAAGCGTTCCATCGGTGTTTCGACAGCATCTTCATTCAATTCTGGATTTTCAAGTGGTATATCTTTTTCATTATCAGCCATTTGCTGCTTACCTTTACTCTAATCAACTCAACTTACTGCTTACTATACTATACGCCTGAACCACATGTAAGTTGCAGTGTTTTTGTCTGGTATTTGTTTAATTTTAACGCAAAATTGCCGATTGTGCCTAATGAAAAAGTGCTGAGTGCTGGATAATCGCATCAAAACCATATTCACCGCCAAAACGCCAAGATCGCCAAGAAAAGGTTGAAAACTATTTCTCTTTTTTATGTGCCATAGTCGAAATAAGAGAAGTTAGTCTTTGAGACTGAAAATTCTTCGTGTTTTTGGTGGATTTGTAGCAATTTTAGAGGCTTAGTTTTTATGCTATCCCGTCGGACGGTGTAGTACAAGCAAGACAACATTAATTTTTGTGGTAATTTTCGGGAGGGCACGGAGACCCTCCCCTACATAAAACGTTATTTTTATAGGACTTCGCGTAGGGTTGTAGACCTGTTTCAACCGTTTTGATAAACACAGCAACTTTTGTGGTCGTGTAGTATATGCCGTCCCTACATTTAACCATATTAAATGGGGTACACACATCCTCAACGATAAAGCAATCTAATAGCCAGTCTCTGTGTTGAGTTGATTATAGAGTGGCTTACGGTCTAGGTAACGTTTGAGATTAGCGATGAATAAATCGGCTGCTTTTTCGTGATAATCGTCGGTATTGCCTGAGACGTGCGGGCTGATAATCACATTATCGAGTTGCCAGAGTGGGCTTGATGATGGCAAGGGTTCTTCCTCAAAAACATCAAGGGCTGCCCCTTTGATTTTTTCTTGCGATAATGTCGTGATGAGTGCTTTTTCATCGACGACACCACCGCGTGCAATGTTAATCAGTACAGCGTTAGGTTTCATTGCTTCTAAGACACGACTATTAATCATGTGTTTGGTATCTTCGGTGAGGGGTACAGTTACTACAAGGTAATCACATTCTTGCGCCATTGTTGCGAGGGCTTCTCCAGGATAAATGCGTTCGGGAATCACGCCTTGAGGGTCACCTGTATCTTCGGGAGTATAGTCTGTCTCGTTTTCAGCCGTTTTCATCGCATCTCGTTTGCTAGCAAGGACTGTCATGCCAAGTTGGTGTGCGAGACGAGCAGTTTCCCGTGCGATGCTACCATAACCAACTAAGCCGAGTGTTTGCTTGTTCATATCCGTTGGATTGAAAATTTCGTATCGGTTTTTTGCCCATGTGCTTTGTTTCTGGAATTCGAGCATTTTGGGCAATTTGTAGTTAAAGGCAAGCATCATCATGAGGCAATAATTGGCGATTTGCGTCGCATGAATCCCACTCGCAGACGTAATCATCACATCAAGGGCTTCTTGTGTGATCCGTCGTTTTAAGACACTTTCTAAACCTGCATAGTTGAGTTGTATCCAACGGAGACGAGGGACATCTTCTGGATTTGGGAAATTGCGGATAGTGTAGAGAATTTCTGTCGTTGCCCATACAGATTGTGGAATATCAGGGAAGTGTTGTTCTACATTGAGTTTGGGGGATACATCGCGGATACGTGCCATGATTTCTTCACTAAAATCGATGGAAACAACGACATTAATTTGTTCATTTTCACTCACAGATACCTCCTGCCTTGATTATCGTAGCGTCATATCAGGTCGCGTGTTATAACCTGTGTTATTAATCGTCATGATTCTATGCGCTTGTGTGTGTAGTTTCAAATAAGAAAATACGAAGGAAAATTACTATGGGCTTACTGGATGGAAAAGTCGCCTTTATTTTTGGTGTTGCTAATCATCGTTCGATTGCGTGGGGAATTGCGAAAGAACTCCATGCACATGGGGCAACGATTGCGCTATCTATCTTCAATGAGGATATGCGTCGGCGCGTTGAACCACTAGCGGAAGAACTCGGCATTGATTTCATTGAGCCGTGTGATGTCAACAATGATGAAGAGATTGAGGCTGTTTTTGAAACTTTCAAGGAAAAATACGGCACACTCGATATTCTTGTTCATTCAATTGCCTATGCACCTCGTGAAGCTCTAGGTGGACGCTTCATTGACATCAAGCGCGATGATTTTAAGCTGACACTCGAAAGCAGTGCGTATAGCCTGATTGCACTAGCCAAACGCGCCGAACCTTTAATGAATGAGGGCGGTAGCATCATGACTATGAGTTACTTCGCTGCTGAAAAATACATCCCTGATTATAATGCAATGGCAATCGCAAAATCGGCATTGGAGTCATGCGTGCGTTACATGTCCGTTGATATGGGGCAGAAGAAAATTCGTGTCAATGCGATTAGTGCAGGTCCTTTGAAGACATTAGCTGCTGCAGGTATCCCTGGTTTCCGTGCCTTACTCAAACATTTCGATGCAGTTGTGCCACTAGGGGAAGCCATCACTATTGAAGATGTGGGTAAAACGGCGGTTTATCTGGCATCAGATTTATCGAAGATGGTGACAGGTGAGGTGATTTACGTCGATAGTGGGTATCAAGTGCTAGGAATCACAACACCACGCGATGAGATGTAATATAGCACTCAGCCATAGAGCTAATTTTCGGGCGACATGGATGTCGCCCCTACAAGAATCTATTTGTTATTAGCTAAATCGCTGTTCATCAAAAGAAGTGAGCGTATGCCTTCGACGAGGGTCGCTGCGAGGAGTGCTTTGACCAAATCAACACCGATGAAAGGTGCAACACCATTCACCCATGCTGCTGACCAGTCCATGCCTGTGACTAGCTTCAGCACGATTGCCCCAAAAGCATAAATCACAACAAGTCCGACGATGCCTGCTAAGAAGCGTTGCCATACTTTATCTTGGCTATTTTCGACCAACCAACCGATGACAAAAGCTGCCACTGCAAAGCCCATCAGATAACCGCCTGTAGGACCGAAAAAGGCAACTGCACCAAGTCCGCGTGCATCCACAGGGAGATTCATAGCAATTAAACCGATATACGCGAGTTGGCTAGCAGCCCCATCGCGCGAGCCAAGCACCATCCCTGATAAGAAGACTACCAATACTTGCATGGTAAAAGGGACTGCACCAATTTCGATGCTTAACTTGGACGAAATCACCATTAGCGTCGTAAAAATTGCAATCGCCACTATCCGAAGCAACTGATTATCTGTGCGTGTCCGTTCAATTGTTCGTAGCATGTGCGATGTTCCTTTCAAAATGTGTTTGTTAATCATTAGGGGCGACTGGTATCGCCCATCTTATCTATTTAACCCGCATTTATCAGGTGGTTACGCAATTACTCACAGACGGTTTTCACTAGTTGGCTCAACTTTGATTTGTGTAATTTCGTATTTGCGCTTGTTGAATAAGCCTTTGTCTTCTTCATTGATTTTTTCGTAGACTGTGACCATTGTCCCCATGCCTTCGAGGATATAGCGCGTCATCCACTGCCCTGATTCTTGCACATTGCGGAAGTAGCCAAGGCGTGCTTTGGAATCTTTGCGGTAAACATAGCCACGAATTTTGTTGAACTTCATATCTTTGATGTCGTTTAAGAGTTCGTCACGTTCATCTTTGTTGAGAAACGGCATAAATATTGTCTCCTCATGATTTGCAAATGTTGCTAACGATTGTATAGTTTAGAGTGCAATCCGTCATTATGTAATTTGAATGAAGAATCTTATTTTATGACTGATATTTTTAGCGTTGAAGGTGTTACAGCCTATATTCGTTCGTTGCTTGACCGTGACCCGCCTTTGCAAGATTTATGGATACAAGGTGAAGTCTCTAATATGAAGGCGGCAGCATCAGGGCATTGGTATTTCACTATCAAAGATAGCAAAGCGTCACTGAAGTGTGTGATGTTCCGTAAAAGTGCTGAACGGCAAATCATTGAACCGCGTGATGGTGAAGAAATCCGTGTGCATGGTCGCATCAGTGTTTACGAACAACGTGGCGAATATCAATTGTATGCTGATGAAGTGCAACCTGCTGGTGGCATCGGCGACTTGTATCAACGGTTTGAACAACTCAAAGCACAATTAGAGAGCGAAGGTTTGTTTGACGAATTCAATAAACGACCATTGCCTGATTTTCCGTTGCGGATTGGTGTGGTGACATCACCTGATGCAGCAGCGTTCCGTGATGTGCAAAATGTGCTTGTGCGACGCTTCCCTTTGGCGAATTTGATTCTAAGTCCGACACTTGTGCAAGGCTATGAAGCCCCTGATTTAATTGTGCGTGCCCTCAACAATCTCAATCGGTATCAAGTAGCAGATGTGATTTTGTTGGTGCGTGGTGGTGGTAGCATCGAAGACTTATGGGCTTTCAATGATGAAGGTGTTGCACGCGCGATTGCCGATAGTGCGATTCCTGTTATCAGTGGTGTGGGACATGAAACAGATTTTACGATTGCTGACTTTGTTGCAGATTTTCGTGCGCCGACCCCTTCTGCGGCTGCTGAGGTTGCGACCCCAACAATAGACGATTTACGGGTCGAAGTGAGACAGCGAACTGAACAACTTACACGCTTATCAAGCGATTACATTGCAGAGCGCAGAGCAGATGTAGACCTAATGCAACACAATATCGACGGTGCTTCACCAATGCGCTATATTCAGGATATGCGCCAGCGAATAGATGAACACTCAGAGCGTATTGACAGTTACAATAAGCGTACACTTGCCCTATTGAACGAACGGCTTGAAGCTCGTCGTAAAGCCCTAGACAATGCTCATCCTGAGACTTTGCTCAAGCGTGGCTATGCCATTATCACACAATCTGCGGATGGAAAGCCACTCAGTAGTGTCACCGAGGCTCAAGCTGGAATGGGAATTATAATTAAACTGAAAGATGGCGACCTTACGGCTCGCATAGAAGATAGCGACTCACATGGACAATATAAACGAACTCTCTTTTGAACAGGCTTTTGACCAACTGGATGAAGTGTTAGCGCAATTAGAATCAGGTGATTTAACGCTTGAAGAACAAGTGACAATGTCTGAGCAAGGTAAATTATTAGCGACACACTGTCAAAAATTATTGGATAGTGCCGAATTACGTATCAAAAAACTTGAAAGCGATGGCACATTATCCGAGTGAGAGACACTGCACGCTGACAATAGGCATTGCCATATTGTTCAGTTTGCGGAGGATGCTGATTAACTGAACTTGGTCGCGCACGATGCCTGTTAGCACCGTGCAACCGTTTTGTTCATCTTGTGTGAGGTGCATGTTGTCGAAGCATTCATACCATGAGGTGCTGAGTGTACCACAGACAACAATACGATAGTTTGCACTCGCGCAGAGTGCGAGATGGGTTGTCATCAGGCGGATGCAAAGGCTAACTTGATATTATCGCGTGTGCCCTGTTGCCCTGTTTCAACATAGAGTTTTAAGCCTTGCATGATACCTGTCACAGCTTTTTGGTATTGTGATTCGAGCATAACAGCACTCATAGCTTTGCCGATTACACCCATTTTCATCTCAAAGGTCATTGTCATATGAGCAATGCTTTGGTCGCCATCGGCTTCGACACTAAGGCGAGCTTGTGCAGACTTAATCGGTGGCATGAGACCATTGAATTGATAAATATCAACAAGGTAATCACTGCCTTCATTCCATTCGATAATGCGCTCTTCGATTGACCCCATTGGCAATAAATCACAGTGGCGAGTTGCCCCTAAGCCACTATTCGCATCTGAGGTGGAATACGCATTGCTGATACTAGGGTTGTAATTCAAAATTCCGCCAAAGTCTGCTAGAACTGCCCATACTTGGTCTTTTGGTGCATCAATACGGATACTATCGCTTACAGTTGCCATCGTTTTTTCTCCTGTGTGGATGTGTTGTAGATTGTTATTCACAGGATATGACAATTGCACTATGGCGTAATCCACCGTCTGGTTGATTAGGTCGGTGGATACTTTAAGTGAACATTTCTAAGCGTTGCATATCTTGGCGCAACACATCACGCTTAGATGGGTTATACAGCACCATCGCAGGGTGATACATCGGCATGATGTGCAGATTGCTATTTTCAGCTTCGATTTGAATGAGTTTGCCGTGTAATTTGCTAATTGTTTGTGTTTTTTCTGGTAAATTGAACTTCCGCAAGATGTAAGTCATGGAGAAGCGTCCCAGCGTGACAATCACACGCGGGTCAACGATTTCAATCATCTTATCGAGATACACGCCGTAGTAATCAAGTTCTTCTTTGTTGGGGTCACGATTATCAGGCGCACGATCAAGCAGGATATTGGTCAGCCAAACATCGGCACGCGATAATTCAATCACATCTAGCAGACTATCGAGGACTTCTCCCGAAGGACCAATGAAAGGTTTGCCTGTTTCAGCTTCCTGCTTACCTGGAGATTCACCAACAATCATGATATTCGCATCGGCATAACCTTCACCCAGCACAGGATAGTAACGCTGTTCTGTGCGATAAGCATAAAGAGGCGATTCTTTGGCATTGAGCAAATCAAGACGCAGGTCTTTGAGAGCTTTTTCTTTACGAGCGATGACATCGGGCGCAGCACGGCGTTTGAAGGTCGGATGAGTTGGGATTAATCCACGCAAAAACCCAACGAGCGACTCGACATCTTCAGCAAAGCGATAATGTGTGAGGGTAAAGGCATTACGACGACTCAGCGACATAATCGACTCAGGCAATGTTGATGGATTAGGCATTTGCGACCCACCGACGAGTATCGGAACAACAATTTTGCCTTGTTTGAGCGCAGTTTCGATTTCAATCCGCACAAAATCGTTCCATTCTTCGAGGCGACGCTCCCCTGCTTCATTGTAAAGTTTACCCCAATGAGGACCTATCATCGCTAAGAAAATATCACAGGCAGCAATAGCATCTTCTAGCACTTGTACGAAATCGGCACCTGGTTCAATATTCTGGACATCCATGAAAATATCTGTTGGTTTGAATTCTTTTAGCAGATGGTCATATAAACGTCCGACATAGCCTTCGGTGTCTAAGCGTCGGTAGTTGATGAAAATGCGACTCATTGTGGTGAACTCTCTTTGATGTGGTCAGTGCTTGCAAAATCTATTGTACATGGTTTTAGCGAAATGGAACGATTAAGTGTCTGTGTTTGTCATAAACTATAGGTAAAGACAAAGGATTATAAAATGCGACGATGGATAATCATCTCTGTGATAGCAACGATGCTCATGGGATGTAATTTATTAGCTAGTCCAACGCCTCCTCCAACGGAGATAACAATCAATATCACGGGGAACCCTGCTCCGACAAGTACGGCATCAATAAACAGCAATGATGCTATCGATGTAAGCAGTACAGAAAACACACCAGCAAGCAGTGAAAATCGTGATACTAACACTCCTCAATCGTCTGTCAATGAAACTGAGGTCTGTCAAGCCCCGCTTAATTGGGTAACTTACACTGTTCAAGCAGGTGATACATTATTCGGTATCGCTCAAGCTAGCAATAGCTCCGTAGCTGAATTATCGCGCGTGAACTGTTTGGAATCTGTTGATGCGCTGAGTATTGGGCAAGTTTTATTCATTCCGCAAGCTGTTACAACAACTAATATCAATAATTCGATTGTCTACTGGGTAGGGTCAGATACGCGCATTGATGATAATAGTGTCGAAATTGGTTGCATCACATACTTAAATCCTGTACGAACTACAATTGAGAGAACAGGCGACCCATCACAAGATATAGAGGTGGTATTGACTCAGCTTTTCAATGACCAATCCTCGCTACCCTATCGTAATTTATGGGCAGGACGAGAGTTAACCGTGACTAATGTCTCTGTAGCAAACGGAATTGCAGATATTCAGCTAACTGGTGATACAACTCTCACTGGAACATGTGCTGATGTTGACTTACGTTATGCCTTAATATTTTCGATTTTAACCAATGCAAATGTCGAGACGATGCGTATTACAGCCAATGGTGTTAACTTAGCGCAATTATTTGATATGAGTGGCTTAGTTGGTGCAGATGCCGTTTTTTCTGGCACGGATTACGCACTACCTATTGGTTATCCTTAGCCATCAAGACGAACAATCGCATCGTTACCTATTGCATCAATATCAATTACTTGGCGATTGGGATAATCTGCTATCAAGTCTTGGCGCATGGTTTCTGATGTGGCACGGACTGCGACAATATCACTATCAAGATACGGACTTGTAATTGCCATAAGCGACGCATATGCACGCCAACGCACGCGGTCATCACCTGTAGATACGCCATTGATAATGGCTAAGATAGGACGGTCATCGCTACGCGCGGATTGCACCTGCTCGATTAGTTCAGGGCTGATGCCGTTAAAACGATATAAAGCATTGACACGTGGCAAGCTGTAATTGACCAGCGTGAAAACACAGAGCACAAGTAAAGCAGTGTAGATTGTCATGCGCCAGATGCGTGATTGTTTGAGCATTTTTGCACCGTAACGAATCAGAGTCGCAAATGGGATGGCTGTCAGGAGTGCGCTAGCTGAAAGAGCTTCGTAGTAATAACGGGTACTATAACGTTGCGAGCCTATCCAGTAGAGCATCTGTATGATAACGACACTACCTACAACCGATACCAGCAACCACGTGTAGGAAATTTCAGGGGTTTGCTTATTATAGTGATACCACATCAGCATTGGTGCAAAGAGCCATATCAAGGCTGTGATAATCCAGACCCATGTGAAGGTGATATTACTCGATATATCTGGTGCAAGCCCTACTAAGCTGGCGTTTTGGTCAAGTGCAAGCCAAATCCAACCAATACTACCGATTGCCCATAAGAACATCAGCACGGTATGCCAGCGTTTTACGAGAGGCGAAAGCAATTGCAAGCCGATGATAATCCCCAATGGTAGCAAATAGAAACTATACCCTGTCCCTTCGTAATAATCCGATTCAGTCTGTAAGTGACGTATCATCTCGTCCGTGACAGGTTCAAATTGCCAGCCAAAAAGGTCGGCAGCCGTGAGCGATAAATCAAAACGGGCATGATTAACCGCTTTTTGCAGACGATGAAAATTGCGCCCACAGCAATCACCAAAGCCGATACGGTCATATGACCAGACGAGTTCGTATAAATTCTGTTGATAATCGCCTGTGGCTACTTGACTAAATGCTGGGATTGATGATGCAAAGAAAAGTGCGAAAACAGACAGTGTCAGCAATGGTAACAAGCGTGACACAAATTGTTTAGGTTGGTTGAGTACGAATAAGAGGCGGACACCACTCCAGATGATGAAGGGTAAGCCAATCCCAAGCGTCGTTAGAGGGCGTGTGGCTGCCAAGATACCGAGTGATACACCTGCCACGATTCCCCAAGGGATAGTCTGACGATTCTTTTCGATGCGCCAATACGCATAGATAAACAGTGTGGTAAAGAATAAGCCAGTGGTATGTGACATCAGTGTGCCATTGAGCAACAAAGCCGCAGGTGAAAATGCAACGAGTAATGCGCCAATCAGCCCTACATCAGGGTTAAAAATTTCGCGTCCAAGCCGATAAACCAATGCGACTGTTAGTGCAGAAACGAGCATATTGACAATCTGCTCATAGCCGAGAACGACACCTATCGCCAAGAGAGCCGACCAGCCTGGGGTATATTTCCCAAAGCGATTGCCTGTTTCAGCATAATCGACGACAAAAGGTTGCCAATAAGCTGAGGTCGGTTGTGGACTATCGACAACAATTTGTCCACCTGCGAAAATGCGTGCTTGGTAGAGATAAGCCACTTCATCTTCAAGGTGAGGCAAGTGTTCAAAAACTCGCTCACTGATGAACCCACTCATGAAGAAAGTGAAGGCAATGATGATACAAATTGCGATTTGATGCCACTGGAATGTTGTTTGAGTTTGTTTTGTCATAACGGCATATTATAACGATGAGATAGACATGTGGGTACAGCAAAAACGGTAGATTTGCCAACTTCCTTGAGATAGAATTGCCAGTGGACTTATCATTAAACTTATTTTTCAATGTAAACGCAACGAAATCTTCATAACTGTGATTTTAAATAGATGCAAAGGACTTTTTGAACAATCATGAGTCTGCTTTTATCTATTACAGATTATGAGCGTTTCAAAGTTATCTGAGAAGCATTTCAGCAGGTCAGCAATTCAGGAAAACATTCAGTATTTATCCGTAAATTCAAATCATTAGGACATCCCATTGGATGTCCCTACGAAGCATAGTAGGTCTTGTTTACTTATAAATGTGTTAACTATATTTTGGAGCAAATCCTCATGGATAAGATTCTCATCGTAGAAGACGACCCCAAAACAGCTAATTTATTACGTTTATATTTGCGTCAAGCAGGGTATGATGCCGAAGTTGCCACTGATGGGTATACAGGGCTTGATATGGCACGACGGATTCAGCCTGATTTAGTGGTGCTTGATTTGATGCTCCCTCATTTGGATGGTTTAGACATTTGCAGATTGATTCGGCTCGAAAGCAGTGTGCCAATTATCATCCTCACGGCGAAATCAACCGAAGACGATGTCTTGCGTGGTCTGGAATTAGGGGCAGATGATTACATTGCAAAACCATTCAGTCCACGAGAAGTAGTGGCGCGAGTCAAGACTGTTCTAAGGCGTGTACAAGATGCAACAGGAGCAAATGGTCAGAAAGAGTTACAATTTGGCGATTTAGCTATCAATTTGACGCGTCATGAGGTCGCAATCAGTGGGGATGTGGTGCATCTAACCCCGAAAGAATTTAAATTACTGGAAACACTCGCCAAAGAACCTGGACGGGCTTTCACACGGCTTGAGTTGGTTGAGCGTGCATTTGGTTATGATTACGAAGGTCTGGAACGCACGGTTGATGCCCATGTGATGAATCTGCGTAAGAAGATAGAACGCGACCATACGAATCCGAACTATGTCGAGACTGTGTATGGGGTTGGTTATCGCTTCATGGAAAGAACTCACTGATGTTTTACAGTTTGCGCTTTGGCATTTTGATGGCAATGTTAGCGATCGCAGCAGTTGCTATCGCCACCGTCACTGTTTTTGTGGGCTTAACGACACGTGCTCAATTTTCTGAGTATGTTGAAGCAGGGCGCGAGTTACGCCAAGACCGCATTGAGCAAGCCCTCGTCATTTGGGGTGATTCTAACGATACACTAGCTGGTATTGAAGTCGTTGGGTCAATTCGCTTTTTATCAGAAGATATGCAGCAAGTTGATCCCAGCAATTTTCGGATTCGGACAGTTGGCACAATTGGCTATCTGGAAGAAGTCGGGGATAGTGTTGGGAACGATGGAGAAACTTTCCGTTTAGAGCTTGCACCAGATGGTGAAATGCAAGTCTTTCAAGGGCAAGAGTTAGTCGGGACTGTTTTTGTAGACCCAATCCCTGAATTTGAGTTACAAATTGCTGAAGAAAATTTCTTCAATACGATTAACTGGACACTGCTCATCACTGCGATTGTGGCTGGTGGCGCAGCAATTGCCCTGACTGTGATTTTATCGCGCAAGATTTTGCATCCTGTCGCAGAGTTGACATTAGCAGCACGACGACTCGAAGGGGGTGATTTTGACCAACGGGTGAAGGTCTATGCGACTGGTGAAATTGGCGAATTAGCTCACGCCTTCAATGCGATGTCAGAAGCTCTCAAACGCAATGAGGATTTGCGCCAAAATATGGTGACAGACATCGCGCACGAATTACGAACGCCGTTGACGAATATTCGCGGATATTTAGAAGCAATGCAAGATGGTGTGTTAGAAGCTAATCGTGACACAGTTGATATGTTGCACGAAGAAGCAGTGATGCTCAATCGGCTGATTCAAGATTTGCAGGAACTCGCACTTGCTGAGGCTGGTGCGCTCAAAATCGAAAGTCAAGAAATGGCTGTCGAAAGCCTCATCGACCAAACTATTGTTGCGACGCTTGCGAGTGCTAAAGCCAAAAATATCAGGCTTGCATCTGATTTACCTAATGAATTGCCCATTGTTTATGCTGACCAACGCCGTGTAGGACAAATTCTGCGAAATCTTGTGAACAATGCAATTATTCATACACCACCAAATGGTGATGTGACTGTTTCTGCGGAAATTTTTCCGAACGAGATTGAAGTGCGTGTGAGCGATACTGGTGATGGCATTGATGCGGAACATCTACCCTATTTGTTCGAGCGATTCTATCGTGCTGACCCTTCACGCAGTCGGGCAACAGGAGGCGCAGGCTTAGGATTAGCGATTGTCAAGAATTTGGTTGAAGCACAGGGTGGGCATGTCGGTGTTGAGAGTGTTAAGGGCAAAGGTGCAACTTTTTCGTTTACTTTACCTCGGCAAGTCATGCCATCAATTAATCCTGTGCGTTTATCGCCAGTTACTGCTTAGCCTTTTTACGCATTACCAATACATCAATGGTACAATGTGCATCTAAGAATCGAATTACCATTGGAGTACGTGGCTAATGGCTGAAAATACACGATATAAGAAGATTATTGTCCCGATTGATGGCTCTGGCTGGAGTGAACGCGCTATCCCCCATGCAGTCGATATTGCTCGCAATCATGATGCTGAGATTATTTTACTGCATGTGTTCAAGCCTCCTGCAAGTGAGTATGTTGGCGAAATTGCTCTGGCAGGACAAGATGAAAGCCTGATGGCAATGCGTGAGGCTATCAAACAAAAATTGATGGGCTTGCGTGGTCAAATTCGTAGCGAGAATGTTGATGTGCGCGTGCAATTAATTGAAGGTATTGGTGTCGCAAGCATCATTTGTGATTACATTAATGAAGAAGATGCTGACCTTGTGGTTATGACTTCACATGGGCGTACAGGACTTGCACGATTTTTGTTCGGCAGTGTTGCCCATAAGGTGATGCAGGAAATCACTGTACCTGTTTTGATTGTGCATCCAGATAAAAATTAATTAGTTTTTGGTTTTCGTTAGTTAGTCGTTGGTGCTCGCCAAGTCATTAAAAGGGGATTGTCGTTTTTGGACGAGGGTTGTGATTTCTCGGACAGCTTGTTCAACTTGTTGCCGTTCATGAGCAGGTAGATTGAGTGCATCATATTCATCATCATCAAGACGCAGGATGTCGCCTGATGATGTCACGAAAATGTCAAGCGCAAGGTCGTCGGAACTGACACTCGTTTCAGTGATAATGGCTGGACGTGTTAAATTGCAGTAGTAACCCTTGCACATCCCAGAGTCAACATCTTCAATTTTAAAAACGTTATACCAACGATTTGTGTAAAACCATTCAATGAAGACATCGCCTTGTTTGAACACAATGTAGCCAAGGTCAAGTGTTTTCGGTTGCCAGATTGCTCGCACACAGATGAAATCATTCCCTTGTGCAACGACTTCTCCTGTATATTGTAATTCTTCTTGACCAAGATGATTGAGTTTATAGATTGTGAAACTCATGCACGTCCGTCCGTATGGATACACAGCAGTAAACCACTCTGGAAGCGCACAGTGGCTTGTTCGCGCTCCATGACGTTACTAATGCCACGCGCAGGACCAAAGACTAAGGTTTCATTATTGAGGACATATTTTAGACCTGATGTACTGATACCTGTTACATCGCCACTAATGGGAATCAGCGAAATTGTATCGCCCTTGCTTCCATGTAGGATATGTGTATCAGGGCGTAAAAGTTGAATCATTTGACTACCTGCCACGATTGCAGCATCAATCTCTTCGAGTTGGGGCAAGCCTAATAGATACACATTGGCTAGCATTTGGTCGAAACGTCCACCGATTGCACCGACGACGCGAATCCATGTTGCGCCTAATTCAGCAGCATAGATAAGGCTTAGTTCCAGATCAGTCTCATCTTTTTCCATTGGATGGCGAATAATTTGTGTGCCATCAGCTTCGAGTTTTTGCACATAGGCAGGAGAAAGCGAATCCAAATCACCGATGACGGTATCGACACTACGGGCGTAGAACCACGCATTGCGTGCGCCACCGTCAGCAGCAATGACATGTTCAATGCCAGATGCAGATAAGGCGCGATGCACCATCACGCCTCCTTCAATATCACCATTTGCAAAGAGTAGAATCTTCATCGTTCAATAGCTACGTCGCTTCCAGACACCGCGTAGTTCAATTTTGCTAATATCAGGCTTGGTCAAAAAATCATTTGTCAAACGCGAGTATAAGTCATGTTCTAACATGGGGAAATGACGTGTGTCATCTAGGATAACAGGAACAAGCGGATATTCAGATTTATTTTTACCTGTTAAATAATCAAGGACATCGTTACTGGGTTGTGGTAATGGTAGAACAGGGTCATTCGCTCCATGAACCAGCAAAATTGGTGCATCTGCGCGATGCAGATCATCTAATATTTCACCTGCTTCGTAATCTTGCACGGAGAGATTCAGTGTGCGTGAGTCAGATTTTTCGACATCAACTTTGAGTTTATCAAATTCAGGTTCGCGTGTATCGAAACACTTCCCAAGCAAGTTGATAGGTTTTTGTCCTTTGAACAAATCGCTCAATGGATTACCTGCGTTTTGTTTACGTCGTCGCTCTTCGGCTGCACGTTTGAGCGCATCGCGGTCAATATTTTCAGTGTCAGGTCGTCCGACTGTAGGTAGCTCATGGAATGGTGTATAAATTCCTGATGAGCCACTGACAATGGTTTTATCCGCGCCAGTGCCTGAACTTGGGATAGTTTGGTCACTCCCCATCACATCTTCGATACTAGGTGCAAGAGAGTAGCGGTCTCCGCCTGAGTTGGATGTTAATTTGCGACGAGTATCTGGCCCGACCCGTGTTTGGAGTCCACCTGGGTCGAACAGTGGCAGACTATTGAGCATCATACGAGCAACTTTATCAGGATTGTTCAACGCAAATTGCAATACCACCATTGATCCTAATCCATGCCCAATGATTGCCGCTTTAGGAATCCCAAGTTGCTCAAGGAATGTTTCGAGCATGGCGACTTGTTTTTCTATCGAGTAATGGTCAGCATTTTTGGAGCTATCACCAAAGCCTATCAAATCGAGTGTATAGACACTAAACGAGGTATGCAGACGTTGCATCAATGGAATCCAATATCGCCATGAGCCTATCCAGCCATGTACTAAGATAACGGGACGACCTCGCCCTAATTTTTCATAGTGAATTAAGTCTCCACCAATTGTTATGGCACTCATAAATCCTACTTCGTTTCTACTTAGTAATCCGTCGAAAAGAATTAGTCAAATTTCATGATGTGTTTAGGGGGGAGGCATATCTCATGCCTCTCCCTTACACTTAAAACTAAATCTTTTCAGAAACTTACATTGGGGGACATCACTAGCTTTTGATTTCCCATTTTTCTAAAATTTCTGCCACACGTTTGATGAGTCCATCAGGTGCAAATGGCTTGACAATGTAAGCATCTGCCCCTGCTTCAATGCCCAACTCTTTTTCTTCATCCTGCCCTTTTGCAGATAAAATTACCACAGGGATGTGTTTTGTAGCATCATTGGTTTTGATGGCTTTACACGCTTCGTAGCCTGTCATCTTTGGCATACGCACATCTGTAAGGATGAGGTCAGGGATAAGTTCTAAGGCTTTTGCAACAGCTTCTTCACCGTTTTGTGCTTCGCTGATTTGATGCCCTGATACATCGCCCAATGTGAATTTAATCAGTTGTCGAATATCGCGTTCATCTTCTGCAATGAGAATATGCGCCATGTATTAATCTCCTGCTACGGGTCTAGTCTCATCAAGCGCAGGGAATTCTGCTGTTGATGTTCTGTAATTCGGTTGTTCAATGGGTAAGCGAATAAAGAATGTTGTGCCTGTGCCAACTTCGGACTCGAACCAAATGTCACCATTGTGCATATGAACAAGGTCGCGTGCGAGTGATAGTCCAAGACCCGTGCCCGCAATATCAAGATCAACAGCCGTTGGGTCATGACGAACAAAGCGTTGCCACGCATCATCATAGAATTCTTCTGGAATGCCGACACCTGTATCTGCAATTTCGACTTGGATTGAGGCACTATCATCCAGACGATAGGCATTCACAGTGACCTGACCGTCATCTAAGGTATAGTTGAAGGCATTATCAACAACGTTAGAAATCACTTGTACTAGCTTATCACGGTCGGCGCGAATCGCTGGTAAATCTTCCTCAATGTTTGTCTGGACTGTGATATTTTTAGATACATTGCTTGGCATTGCTTTGAACTTATCCACAATGGGGTCGATAACATCTGCCATAGTGACCATCCCCATATGGAGTTTATCTTCACCACTATCCAATTTTGATACACGCAAGACATCATCTACAAGCGCAGCTAGACGGTCTGTGTTTTCTTTGATGGTGCGTATCATGCCAATTTGTTGTTCATCCATGTTACCTGCGCCCATCATCAACAGGAGGTCTGCATAGCCTTTGATTGGGGTCAGCGGTGTGCGGAATTCATGAGAGACATTCTCGATGAATTTTGATTTTGCACGGTCTGCTTCGACATCTTTGGTAATATCACGGAAAACGCTCAGGCTTCCGAGGAACAAATCACCGATGTATACAGGTGAAAGTTGCGTTTGGATGATTTTACCACCCACTTCAAGGCGTTCTGAGACGTATTGGTAGTCATCAGTTTTATCAACTTTTGACCATCCACCGATTAACTCTTCAAGTTTTGTTCCTGCTTGTCCGTACATGCCACCAAGTGCGCTTACGGGTTGCCCAATGGCTTGTTCAATCGGAAGTTCAAGAATACGTTCGGCTGCTGTGTTAAACAGGATAATCTCACCATTGGAATCTGCTAGCATGACCCCATCGGTAATGGATTCAACGATTGCAGAGTGTTTTTGAGCTTCTTCTTGTTCACTGCGGAGCAAGCGTCCCATGCGTTCAGCTTGGTCACGAATTAGTTGATAGAGGTCAGCACTATTGATAGAGGCTGCGACCTGTGTGGCGGCTGGCACGAGCAGTTTGAGGTGATTTTCAGTAAAAGCTGCGACCTCGTTGCTCATCAAGACCATGACACCCATTGGGTCTTCATTATTTTCGAGCATAACTGCCAATGCCGAGCGCAATCCTGTCTCGCGTCCACGCTCATCCCAATATTCTTCTTCATTGAGGTCATCAACGAGAACGACATTATCGCCTGATAAATCATAGTGAATTAGCCATTCTGCAAGCCCCTCGGCTGGATGGGTTTGAATGTCACCATCTTCGAGATAAATCAAGTTGTGTGGGTTAAGCCATGCACGCGAATAAAGTGTATCGGTGGCAGGGTCACTCAACATAATTACGCCGTCATCTGCCCCTACTGCTTTACTCACCATGCCGAGTGAGCGTTCTAGCAATTGTTCCATATCAAGGGTTCGTGCTAGTTCAGACGTAATTTGATAGAGTTTATCAAGACGATCACGTTCTTCTTCAAGTTCGATAGATTGTTCCTCAAGTTGTTGGGTACGCTCATGAACTTGTTGTTCGAGGCTCGTCTTGGAGGCTTGTACTTGGGTGAACAAGCGTGCGTTCTGAATCGCAGCACCCAATTGAGAGCCAACAGTGGTCAAAATGCGGTCATCGTTGATGTCAAAGGCACGATTCTTGGTTTTGTTACGGATAGCAAGTACACCGAGAATGGTATCTCCTGATTTGAGGGGCACACCCATATAAGATTTAATATCACCTTCGCCATTGGTGATTTTCATACTACGGCGTAGTTCATCAATGCTGAAGTAATCATCATCTAAGCTGAGTGCGTGTTTACGACGAATGATATAAGACACTTCGTCATTGGCTAACGGACGGCTTGGAATATCAAATTCTGTGCCATCTTCGTAAACAGCTAATGGGAAGTGGATTTCCTCCGTTTCTGAATCATAGAGTGCTAGATAGAGTTCCTCTGCACGGGTGACTTGGGGAACTTGCTCACGAATAATCGGTAGCATTGATTCTAGGTTGAGCGTTGATGAAATTGACTGACTGAGTTGATTGATGGTCAGCAACTCTTCAAAGCGTGCATTTGTTTCTTGGGTCAGACGACCATTTTCAATTGCAATAGCTACCTGCGACCCTAGAGCGCGTGCAAGGCGCAATTTTTGTTGGGTAATGGCTTCTTCATCATTGGATGATTGGTCAAGCTGAATCAAACCAATTGATAAATCACGTACAACGAGTGGCACAAGCATCCGTGCACCAACCGACGCTGCACGCATTTCTTCCAATTCACGTGGGTATGGTGGTAGACGTTCTTCGTCGTCAATATCAATGATGACCATCACTTCACGGTCATGGAGTGCTTGAGCGCGTGCAGGATAATCACTGATGCTATACATCGTGCCAATAGGCACGGTCAAATCATGCCCTGCGCGATTACCACTAAAGCGGACTTCGAGTTCATTATCAATTTCATGACGCAACATAATGGTTGCATCTTCCATTTCTAGCGCGCCGAACATCAGCGTTGCAACTGCTTCGTAGACTTCATCAATATCACGGGTAAGTGATGTTGTACGAGCAGCTTCGAGCAATGTTCCTAGTTCATTGGTACGTTCAAAGGTCTGCTCAAATAGGTCAGCATTTGCCAAAGCAATCGCAACCTGACTCGCAAACGCAAACGCAACATTATGTTCTTGTAGAGCATCGTAAGCATGTGGTTCATCGCGCTCTAGTGTGAGCATCCCGACAACATGCCCTTGATTAACAAGTGGCACACCCATCCAACTCTTGCCGAGTGCGTGTTGTCCGATGTCGATTTTTGGAACATCAACATCAGAAACACCGATTACCCGTTGCGAATCAACCATTGCATTGACTGCACCGTAATCGACAATCAGAATGCGGAATCCATCTTCAAGGATTTCAGGATTTGTGAGACCCGATGCACCTTCGAGAACCATGTATGAACCATTGCGTCGCCAGACAGCCATTGTATCGAAGGGGATAATCCAGCCCATTTCATCAAGAGCAAGAGCAATGACTTCTTCACGTTCCAAGGAGGCAGTAATACGTGTTGAAACTTCAGTCAAGGCGGCAAGCTGGTTGGCACGAGCATCAATAGCCGCTTCTAGCTTTGTTCGCTCAGACACATCTTCTACGAGTAATACCGCACCACGAATTTGATTACCTGCACGCAATGGATAAAGGTAGAAATTACGTACCACTGAATGTTTGGCATTAACTGAGGTGGACTGATTAAAGCGTTCACGCGGTTCACCTGCTGTCAGCACGTAATTGAGGTCATCAGTCAAAAATTCAGCTAAACTAGGTTGATAGTCAAAGAGATTTAAGCCAACTGCGCCATCATCCCAATGATATTCAGAGCGCATGTAGCCGTTGACTGTCAAAATCTTGCCAGAATTATCAAGTACGACAATCCCTTGCTGGATTGATTCAACCACAGAGCGATTGAGAATTTGCAAATTCACTGCTTGGTTGAACAAACGCGCATTCTGGACTGTGCTTGCGACCAATTGTGCGGTACGAACCAGCAAATTTTGATCGTCGGTGTCGAAAGCATTTGCTTGATTACTCCCGATGTGCATCACACCAAGAATTTCACCTGCGGAAATCATCGGCAGGAACATAGTGGTTGCTTCACCTTCGTCAGATAAATCTCGTAAGTCATCGAAGCGTTCTCTAGCTTCAAGAGTATCTGTGTGATAAATGCGAGATTGACGAGTATCGAAGATGTAGCCAAAGGCTGTATCTTTGAGCGATGTTTCTTGTGCTTCTGAGACGATGACTGCGCCTGTTTCGTCATATACAGCGCGAATGTGGTCATAGGCTGAATCTGCTTCGTTCATCAGTACCATTGTGACCCTATCGAGTGGCACAAGTTCGCGGATTCCTCGTGCAAGTTCTTCGGTAATCTCGCGTAGGTCAAGGATACCTGCGATGGATTCGAGGGTATCGTTTAATCTAGCTTCTTGTTCAGCACTCCGTTGGCTATCACGGAATAGACGGGTATTTTCAATCATAGCACTGGCTTGATGAGCAAAAATTTCGAGCACTTCCATGACTGATTGGTCAGGACGTTTGTTGTCATAAGGACGGTCCAGAGACATCAGACCTAACAAATCGCCCCCTTGTCCTACAATCGAAACTAGGAGCAAGTCACCATCGTGCCACCATGTTTTGCCTTTGGGGTCAACACTGCGATTGCCTGCATGAGAAGCACTGACGGCAGGGACAGCATCACGATACCAGGTTTCAATCTCTTGGACTGGGAAGAAATACGATTCACTAATACGATAATCATCCACCAGTAATTCGGACAGCGCATCACTGGAGACAGAAATATCTTTCCCCATATCGAAAGCATCGAGTGGCATCCCTGCCTGTGTCACACGATTGATATTGCCCGTTTCTTGGTCAACAAGCATCATCAAGACGGTATCAAAACCAACTGATTGTTGCACACTGTAGGCAATTGCTTCGAGCACAAAAACAGGGTCAGTATTGGTTTGAACCATTTGTCCGAGTTCAAAGATGCGATTCAACTGGTCAACCCGTTGGCGCAGACGCTCACCACGTTGACGTTGTTGCATGTAGAGTTGGTTATTTTGATACGCTAGCGAGGCTTTTGCAGCTAGGGTCATCAAGAAACCTGATGCACGACCATCAAAGACGGCTGGTTTTTCATCGTAGACATGAATGACACCAACGAGTTCATCTTCAAAGATAATCCCTGCAACGGCTGCTGACCGAGCTTGTCTTGGCATTGCCTGTAAGTCGGATTCAGCATAATCTTGGACGATGATAGGCTCTGCGCCGACTGTTTCTAGCACGCGCCGTTCAATGGGCAATAATTGTGCGCCATTTTCGATTTCGCCGACACGGTGGTCAAGTTCAAGGTCGCCAATATTGACCACATCCGAATCTGGACGTTTGATAGCAACTGTCGCTGACTGTGCATAGGTCGCTTTGATTGCTTCTTCGCAGATAACTTCTAAAATTGCATCCATATCGCGGGTCAATGTCAATTCGGTACTGACACGCGCAATGGCATCCAATTCTTCGACACGACGGCGTAAGTTCTCGCCCGTTGCTTCAAATAGGAGCAAGCGTTCAATTGAAGGAGCAACTTGAGCCGCTACGGTACTGAATGTTGCGAGGTCATCTGTGGTGTAATTACTCTCTCGATTTGCAATAGCAATTTCACCGATTTGACGGTCACCCACAACAAGGGGCATCACCAAAACTTTTTCGATATCGAAGCGACGTAATGTGCGTCCATACGGGATGGGGATGCTACTATCACTTGCAACATTGTTGGTCAGTAAATAATTGCCTGAGCGTGCAGGGATGTAATCATAACCTGCTTGAGTCAAATCTTGGATGACAGCATCCGATAATTCTAGACCGTATGACCAGCGTGGATAGGTAATCAGTGTGTTGTTGTTGTAATCAATGACGTTGATGAGAACGTGCGGACTTTCCATCAGTTCGGAAACAGCACGTAATACAGGTTGATAAGATTCATCCGTCGAAATGATTGAACTGGCTAATTCAGCGACTACACGCAGTCTATCTGCTTGATTCGCACGGACTTGTACTTCACGATATAAGCGTGAATTCTCGATAATCGATGCTGCTTGTGTTGCGAAAATCAGCAAGAGGCGTGCATCTTTATCATCGAATTCTGTGCCATCTAATTTATTTGATATTTGAACCACACCAATGCGACGACCACCAGCCGACATCACGGCTATCAATGTTTGATGAATGCCAGCACGTTCTACCATCGTATCAAGTTGGGCTTCGTAGACGAGAGAGTCACGGTCTGCACGGTTGGTATACCAAGAATCTTCTTCATTCCAGAGAGTTTCTTGAACTGAGCCAGCAGGGAGCGCGATGCGATAATCCGCGACAATCTCATTATCTATTCCGTGAAATGGCAATTGACTGATGAGTGCTTGTGCTTTGGCATCATAGAGCAAGACACCGCACATGCTTGTGCCCGTTAAGCGTGCAATGCGCTCGGTGATTGCTTGGTAGAATTCACCTTCGTGATTCAGCGCACCAATGGCGTGTGTCATTTCTTGCAAGCCAACAAGTTCGTTATCAATGCGTCGCTCTCGTTGATAGAGACGTACATTTTCGACAACGATGGCTGCTTGTGATGACAATACGCGCAAATTCTGAATATCATTGGGCATGAAGCCCCCATCTGTGCGCTTATTGCTAATTGCCATAATACCAATGCGTTCACCACCAATTTGTAGTGGGAAAAAAGCTGTATTATCAATGCCTACAGCATCGACAATAAAACCGAAATTCAAGGATTCAACAAGTGGTTCATCGCGCACATCATTGGATACCCAGTAGGGTTGATTTTGCCAAACATCATATTGTGTGCTATTGCGCGGTAATGGGATAATCACTCGCTCAGCGACATTATCAGGCAGACCATAAAACGGCAACTGTGGTACGAGTGCATTGCGAGTCTCTTCATAGAGCAAGACACCACACATATCAGCATCGAGCAGTTTTGCCATACGTTCATTGAGCAGTTCATAAATTTGTGTTGAATTACGCTCTGCTCTGGATTGTTCTGTGATTTCTTGCAAGCTAGCAATATCACGGATGCGGTCTTCTTGCTTAGCGTAGAGTTCTGCATTGCGAACCGCTTGTCCGACAGCTTTATTGACTGCTTGTAATAAAGAGACATTTTGTGCCTGATAGCGATTCTCTTCATGACTGAACAATGTCAGCGTGCCAACTAATTCTTCAGCAAGTGTAATTGGAACAGCAACGGCACTTGTATAGGGCACATTTTCCATCATATCTTGGGTGCTAACACGGTCTTGGTCACCACCGACAAGAACAGGTTGATTGTGTCGTGCGACCCAACCTGCGATGCCTTGCCCTTTGGTGTAGCCTCCACCTTGATTTGCGATGGTCAGAAGATAGCGTGTATCGCCAATCCAACCACGTTGTGCTAAGAAATTTCGTTGATTATCCCAAATACAAATTTCACCTGCATCAGATGGAATCGCTTTGTTGATAATTTCTAGCAAGACTTGGAGTGCGAGTTCGACACCCATACCAGCATCAACGGTTTCGCCAATTTCATTGATAACACGAATCGTTGTTGAAACATCAATAGCTGTATCTTGTTGGCTACTTGATGCATCACTATGTTGGAGTTCGCGCATGACGATGACCATCTGTGAACCATCATCAGAAGGAGTCAGGTGTGAGGTGGCTTGAACCCACTTGCCAGCAAATTCAAAGGCACTTTCAGATTCATTGGTGATGAGTTCAAAGAATTGTTCGGCAGGGTTGATGACTGCCACAATATCTTCCAGTGTCGGGTCAACGGTATCTGTGTTGAGCCACTGGCGCGTCACATCATTCATGTGGAGCAATGCGCCTGTATCTGTCGTGACAAGAGTGGCATTGGTCTGTTGCCGATTCATATCACGACGGCGCATCATATTTTCAACGCCTACTAGCTTGTCACCTTCGTGCTGACGAATCCACCAATAAAGTCCGCCAATAATTAGCAGACCCATGATGATTGTGATAAATGCAAAACTACCCATAAGTTATCTAACCCAACGATTCAAACTAAAGGTTAGTGGTGCGTGATGAACAGTCATCGTTTACCACGCAGTCAAAATGTCGCTATTGTCATCATTGGTGCTGGTATCACCACTCAATTTACGACGACGGTCATCCGCAGCGAGTTCTGTGATTTCACGAATATCAGAGAATTGATGTGTACGGGTCGAGACTGAACCGACAGATAATGACATCAAATCTTTTTGGTCATCACCCACGAGCATATAACCACGTTCACGGTCAATGAAGGAATAGTGCTGCTGGATTTCACTATTGAAGCGTTCTCGCAGGGCATCAATTAAAACATCCGTTGCTGATGCTTGTGAAATGATGACAAAATTATCGCTACTAGGATGACCAACGAAGTCATTGGATGTGCCATGTCCTTCAAGCGTGTCGGTAATCATCAGCGCAGTTGCACGCAATACTTCATCACCTGCTTGCCAACTGTAAACCTCTTTGAATGGTTCAAAGTTGGTAATTTTGATGTCGATGTATGTCCAATCAGCATCTTTACGCATCAAATCGCGCAAATGTCCTTCAATAGGTTGCCCAACAGGGAATCCACTGATGGGATTAATCTGCTTATGGTCTTCAGCCGAACGAATGGCATTACCAATACGTAGTTTGAGTTCTTCAATATCGAATGGCTTGGTGACATAATCATCAGCACCGAGTTCTAAGCCCGTAATTTTATCGCTACGTTCGTCTTTTTGCGTCAAGAAGATGATGGGAATGTGTTTGGTGCGCGTTGTTGTGCGTAGTTCACGACACACATCATAGCCACTCATATCAGGCAAATTAATATCGAGTACGATAAGATTTGGCAACTGACGGCGTGTGGATGTGATGGCATCACCACCTTTACCTGCCACTTCAACAGCGTAACCTTGCCCACTAAAATAAATTTTCAACATATTGGAAATGTCGAAATCGTCTTCAACAACGAGAATAGACCCTTTGCTCATTTTTGTGACCCTCACTAACTTCGGGGGAATTCAGTAATTGACTATCATTTTAAGCGATCAACATTAGTTTCTAATATACACCAAGTTGGTAAGCGTTGCTTGATGATTTGCTGTAGACTCTAACGTTTATCTTTGTTCTATATTGTACCCTATTTACAGGGTCTCTGCGTTAAGCCTTTCGTCATATTCAGCAGGAGAACCTTGACAATGGCTGTCATTAGCATACCATAAGCTATCAACATGTGTCTTAAAAGGTCAACTGATTCTTTTAAGCATGTATTATATCGTGTTGATAGGGTATATTGTTCGGTTCATCAGCACAATTTCTGCACTTATCATATAATGTGATGTCTATGAAACATGCAAACAAATCGTATCAAGTGCAAGGGTTTGGTGAGAATTTCCTGACGAAGTCCTAACGTTTACTGACAATTTGCTTACTTTTTATGTCATCAAGAGACTGTATCCTAGAGGGTACACAGAGCAAAGGTATACGCTACAAAACGTGAAATCCCCCTAATACTGTTGGGATTATTGACTCCAACTAGCGAAACAGGTCTGTCATTAATGAAACGACGAAGAAACTATAACTTCACATTTCGGAGAAGTGAAACTATGTTGCAATACTCTGCAAACGCATCCCATGAGCGCATCTGCGAGTGGATTATCGACAATTATGCACCACATAAGGATACAAGTAGCGAATTGGTGCTTTCAAACAGTGTCACAGCGAATGTAACAGCATTGAGCTATGTCAGCGAACAATATGAAGTCGGCGAGAATATCTTCTATGCAGGTTGGGAGGCTTTTGATTGCGACATCATCCCAGAGGTCAAAACGTATATGGATGGTCGCCCTGCCCTGCGAAGTGGTGGCATGACTTTTCGTTTTGTGGACGATGCAGACAATAGTATTTTTGATGTGTTGGTACTATCGGCATGGGTTTATGATGCAGATACCAATAGCAACCTCATCACGATTGCGAGTGTACCAGAAACGTACACTGAGCAGTGGCTAGAATTTGAAAAAGAAGTGCAGCGCATTTTCCGCAGTGCGATTCCGTATCGTGGCAAGGTTTATATCGTTGGCGGTGTTGAAACAACGTTTGATTCAACGGTTGCGATGGATGACATTTACTTAGAGGGCGACCTCAAGCAGGACATCATGAAAGATATTGATGCTTTCTTCAAGAAGGGTGTCGATATTTATCAACGTTTGAATATTAAACCGTTTCGTAAGTTATTGTTGGCGGGTGTTCCAGGAACAGGGAAAACGATGCTTTGCTCGGCGATTGCTGGCTGGGGACAAGAGAAAGATTATTTCGTCGTCTATGTCAGTGGGAGCAATCAATATGGGGCGAAGTTCTGGAAAATTCATGAAGCCTTAGATATGGCAGCGAGTAGCGATGCACCAACGATTGTGATTGTCGAAGAATTAGATAGTTATCTCGATGATGAGAATAAAGCGCAAATGCTGAATGTACTTGATGGCAGTGAATCACCGAGTAACAAGCACGGTACGATTCTGATTGCAACGACCAATCACCCTGAAAAAATTGATGACCGTGTACTAAAACGCCCAGGACGTTTAGACCGTGTGTTTATCATCCCTGAGATGGAAAGCGAAGATATTGCTGCGAAGATGTTGCAACAGTATTTAGGCGAGATGTGGCAAGATGAGCATGTAAATCTCGTGCCAAAATTGATTGGGCGACCTGGGGCATTCATCCGTGAGGTAGCACTCTATGCGTTAACAATGGCAGCTTATAACGATGCCCAATTACTTTCAGTAGATATGCTGGAAGATTCATTCAATACGCTAGTCAAGCAAATTGAAGCAAAGGACGATTTCTTGACCTCGCACAAGAAGCAAGAGATGGGCTTGGCAGCAAAGGCAAAACGTAACGGATTTTTGTATGACTAAGACATAGCCCCTCATGACGAGGGGTTATTTTTGTTAGTACACCTGAGTAAATTTTCTATGCGTAAACTCAATTCCTGCGGAATTAGTGGCATACCAACGTCACAGTAATCGACACCAAGTTCAAGTGCGATTAATCTATCGGAAATTTCGTTTGATTGTAGAAAAAAAAGAATTGGTATATTTCTGGTTTCTTCATTGCTTTGTATTTTTCTTGCTAGATTAAAACCTGTAAAATCAGAATTAAGCAAGCGATCAGGTAAAATAATCCCATCTGGCAAGAATTCCTCTAACACTGTAATAGCTTCTTCTCCCGTAGAAACTACATGAATATCATAGCCTTCATATCTCATTTGAAAGCCGAATAGTTCGCGTCTGCCTAAATTAGGCTCAACATATAGGATTGTGCCTTTGCTCATATGAGATGCTTTCTACTCTATCGGCAGGGTGAAGTTGAAGGTACTGCCCTTACCTACTTTGCTTTCGACGGAGACACTACCCCCGAGTTTTTCAGCAATGCGTTTAACGATGGATAGTCCGAGTCCATGCCCTTCGACATCGGCTGTTTGCTCTAAACGAGAGAAACTCTTGAACAAGCGTCCTGCATCTTCTTGGGAGATACCCTTTCCATTATCTTTGACCCAATAGCGCACACAATCATCGAGTATTTCTGAGCCGATTGTGATGTGTGGCGGTTTGCCACCATATTTCAGGGCATTGCTAATATAGTTCATCCAAATTTCAATGACCCATTCAGGATAGCCGAGTGAATCGTGCATGACATCAGGTAAATTGACTGTCGCGCGATACTCCGTGAATTGTAGTTCAAGTCGTGTCAGGACAGTTTCAAGACATTCCTGCATAGAAAATTGTTCAATTGGCAGGTTTTCCATACGGTCAATTTTGGCAAGGAGCAAGAGTGCATTAATCGTTTCGTCCGTATGTTGGGCGAGTCCGCGAATTTTGTCCATGTTATCGAGCAGGTCTTCACGCGAAATTTGGTTGGCGTAACGTCGGCTGATGTCTGTCCAGCCGATGATAGCACTAATCCCATTTTTGAGATTATGCGATACAGTATGCGAAAATTCGTCTAGGTCACGATTATGCTTCTGTAGTTGGGCAACCAGATGTTGCATTTCAACCGAATCAAGGCGCAGTTGAATCTCTGAGGCAACTGAGGTTGCGAGGGTTTGCATTGTGTCAATGTCGTCTGATGTCCATTGGCGCGGTTTATCATCAATGACGCATAGTGAGCCTAAATGCCAACCTTCATTGGTTGTCAGTGGAATACCGAGATAGGCAACAACATTACCTTCTGTGACTGAGGGATTATCTTTCACGAGTGGGTCTTGACGTGCATCCTCAATGATAAGTGGATGCCCCGTTTTGACAACATGCTGGCATAAGGAGTAATCTATGGGCGTTTGGCGAATGGTCGCAAGCGGTTCGGGCAAGCCGACCTGACTCTTGATAAATTGACGGTCAGGTTCAACCAATGAGACAAATGAAATCGGCGCACCCACAATCCGACTCGCCAACGATGTAATGCGGTCAAAAGAATCTTCAACAGGTGAATCTAAGAGTTGTGTTCGTTGCAGAGTATGCAAGCGTTGTACATCATCCAACAATTGAATGTTCGATTGCGTCATGAAATGTGTATCCGTAATGAGCATCTACTGTGTTTAATCTGTGATTAATATTATAGCGGATTGTTTCACAGATTGAGATGTTCATTTATAGTGTTTAAGGTAAGGCTGGTCGCCATAGTTTACGATTAGCAAAGGCACGTTCGCGGACAGTATCAATTGTTTCTTGCGTAACTGCATGTTCGAAAGCACGGAAGCCACTCAAACGAAAACCGTGTCGGTTGCAAATTTCACGGATTTCGCGCACTTGTGTTGGGGAAATATCACGTCCAATGGTGAAATTTTCGTAGCGTTCTTCCATCGCAAGCGCAATCGTTTCGACCATGCACGCGAAGGCTTTGCGCGGTGGGAAACCAAAATCGAAGTTGAAATTAGCATTGCTCCCTGGGACTTCGACAATACCGCCTTCAATCACGAGAACATCATCACGCTGTTTGGCAACGGTCGGCGAGACATCACGCGGACGGGCAACATCAAGCACCACTGAGCCTGGTTTAAGATGTTGTGGCTGGATGATTGCATCAATGGCACTAGAAACTGTCAGAATCAAATCGGCATCATAGATACTGTTCAGGTCCGTTGAGACTGTTACTTGAGCGCGTTTACCTTCGCACAGTTCACGCACTTGATGGGTGCGGTTAGCATCGCGTCCAACTAGAATTAAGTCAGCACAGACATCGGCAAAAACTCTGGCACAGGCTTTGCCAATTGACCCTGTTGCACCGACCACAGCCACTTTTGCTTTAGTCATCTGAATATCCATGATGGACGCTGCTTCTATCATCGAATCGACTGCGATGGCAACCGTGTAGCTATTACCTGTGGTGACAGGAATACTCACTCGTTCAGAGATGGTTTTCCCTGCATCGCCGACAACAGCAATATGTGCGCCTAGTCCCATGATTTTTGCGCCTTTGCCTTCAGCAAGGTTAATAGTATCAATGATTTTGCTATAGACTTTTTCTAGGGGTAAGTCGTGCATCGCTTGTGGTGTGTATGGGGCAGCGACGAACCATCCTCGCACTTTTTCACCTGTATCTTTTGAGGTGATACCTGTAATTTCGCTAATGTATTGTGGTGGGAAAAATTGACATGCCCAATTAATCACCGAAATCGGCAATATTGTCCCCAATGGAGGGAATTTTTTATTGACGTGTTCACGAATTAAAATCGGATGGAAGATGAATCCGAAGGTGTTATCAGGCATGGAGACTCCAAATCGGTGTGTAGTACAGGGACATTGTACCATGCTACAACACCAATTTAGGATAAGGATGCGCGGAATTTACAACTTTGTAATGTTCTTGGACGACAAGTTTTATCGCTTACCAAGCATCTAATGTATTCACTTTTTCGCCTGGTTGCGGGAAGAATCGTGGGTGCATATTGCTCCCGTACATATGATGGTCGCTCTCAGCAAATGTTACACTACGGCTAATGACCCGACGTTGTGGTGATGCAATTAAAATCACATCGGATTCAATCATGCGCCCAGGCATGACCACCATACCAGCCCCAATCCGACAATTGTGCCCAACTGCGCCACCAATCACAACTTGTCCGACGTTTTCGAGTTCACCACGACGGTTGGCTGCAAGAATCGGCTTATTACCAAACATATTGAAATCCGTGAAGGTACTCCCTGCCCCAATGAAGGTATTACGTCCAATAACACACATTTGCAGACACGTATTTTGGGCGACAATCACATCTTCCATAATGGTTGTCAAATATAAAGCAGCACGGAAAGGCAAGAAACAGCCATTGCCAACTGTACTTTGATAAAGCATACAACCTGCATCAATGTTGACATTATCACCAATGGTTGAATTATCAATAATTGCACCTGCTCCAATCGAGACATTATTGCCAATTTTGACAGGACCACGAATGATAGCGGTTGGGTCAATGGAGCAGTTGTTACCAATCTGGACTGAACCTGATGAGGATAAAATTTGGCGTTGTTCTATGACGGCTCGCCAAAGTAGGCGTAAATTTGTGAAGAAACTGCTTTCAATTGATTTATCAAGACGACCACTACGGGCAAATGTCCCAAAGATGATGCTTGCAAAGTAGAGATGCACCCAACTCTCGATACTGACAACAGCACGCATCGGTGCATAGTGAGTCAGGTCGCCTTGTTCCATTGTCATGTAACCTGGGACAGCGAAGAAACCCATCTCACGAGCATCACTCGGCACAACAATTGGTGTAATCTCACGCGTGTAGCCATCAGGGAAATACCATAAATCAAGCAGATAAATCATATTGCCATTATTATCGACATCGCTTTCAATATCATGCGCGAGAGGTAAGGTATACGTTCTGAAGGCAGGGTCATCAGCACGGAAAGCAGCACGCGAGGCTTTTTTACTTTGACGCGCCCGTTCCATAAAGTAGCGAATAAATTCTTTGTCAAACCACAGATTGTCACGATAAACAACCGATTCACCCTGTACATCAAACAGTTGCTTGCTGTTTTCAAACACACCTTTAAGTTCCAATGACTCATCCATATATTCAGCGAATAAATCTTCTTGGTGTAATTTTAGAGGACGTACACCAACAGTCAGTTCACTGGCAGGTTGATTGAATGGTGATACAGGGTGTTTATCTTCGATGTAGTAACGATTCATGGAATTTCCTTCGATGAATGACAATTACGCCATTCAAGACAGTTAGACAAAGCAATAGTTAATTTCATTATACTGCGAAAATGTCTCAGAAGGGTTTTAGGATTGTTAGAAGGTTGCATTATCCATAATGTAGAAAGTCGTTGATTGTGTTATGGAAGCGTTCAGGTTCATCGCGCATCGGGAAATGCCCTGAATTTTCAAACCATGCTTCGCGGGCTGTCGGCGCATGTTTGAGGAGCATCTTGCCTTGCATAGGATGCACAATAATATCTTTGCGTCCATAAATGCCTAAGATTGGCATTTGCATAGTGGGTAATTCAGGTGCGAGGTTGGTATCACGCAGTGTGCCAATACTTTGAAAGAACGAATCGGCTGTGGTTTTGGCAGCATCAGCCGCAACCATACGATGTAGGGCAGGACCATCATTAGCGGCAAGATGGGTAATCCCAAAAATGAAACTTTCCAAGATAATGGGCATAGCAAAAATGAGGTTAGCGATGCCTCTATAACCACTCAATTTGAGGAAGAAATTCAGTGAATTACCGTCAATGGGTGAGCCGATGACAGCCACCTTGACCACTTTGGAGGGATACTTAGCAGCAACACCTAATGACACCGACCCACCCATTGAATGTCCAACAAGGGGTGCTTTGACAATGCCAACCCTATCCATAAATTGGTTAACAAGGTCAACATAATTGCTAACAGCGAAGCTAGTTGAACGGTCTAGGGAGTCACCGAAGCCAAAGAAATCTAGCGCGTAGGTGCGGAAATATTTACCAAGTTCTTCAATGGTTTCGCGCCACAATGCCCATGACCCTAGCCATCCATGTAACAAAATCACAGGGCGACCACGACCATAGGTTTCGTAGTGGACAATACCTTGTTCGGTCACAAGTGCTGGCACAGCATCAAGCCTTCAGTGAGATTAGGTTTATAGGAATGATAGAAGGCTAACTTAGCCTTCCATCTCTTCCAAGATTGTGTAGAGCAATTCGAGCAAGACGTTACGAACGCTATCTTTTTCTTTAGCGATGCAGGGTAACAACTTAACTTCTGGTTCTAAACGGAGCGCAATACGCAAATCATCTGGATCCCATGCGTCAGGATGGTCTTGTTTATTAGCAGCTACGACATAGGGTGTTGGCGCGTAAGCACGGAAGGTTTCGAGGATACTTTTGGCTTCGCGGAAGGTTTCTGGTTTGGCACTATCCACCATGACGATGAATCCGAGCATACCTTCTGCGAGAATTTCCCACATGAAGTCGAAACGACGTTGCCCTGGTGTACCAAAGAGATACAATACAAGGTCATCATCTACAGTGATACGACCAAAATCCATCGCGACTGTTGTATTTTCTTTTTCGAGTGCTTCGGCTGTATCTTTTGTAATCCCTGATTCAGTCGAAACAACGTCAATTTCGGAGATTGACTTGATAAATTCGGTTTTACCAGAACTGAAGGGTCCTGTCACAACCATTTTTACTGTCTGCATAATGCCCCGCTCTTTTTGTTATATTGTATAACTGGATAGACATTTATCATTATAACTGTTTTGAAAGGCTCAACAATTGAGCTATTCACAATTCGCCCTACTCAGAGGGCATTGAGTGCTTAAATTTGTTTCAGCTTATCAATCAGCTTATTGATGACTTTCTTATCGGGCTGATTGGCTGCGCGTCTACGACGACGACGGCTGGATGTATTACTTGGTTGGGTGGCGGCTGTTTTACGAACTAATTCAACCAATCCTGCTTGATGCAATGCGAAGATTACCTTCTTGATTTCTTGCTCACTCATGTTGAGCACTTTCATAATCTGGCGCAGGCTGTTCTTCGGATTGACGTAGGATACAACCTTCCATTCATCCACACTGAGTTGAATCCCTTTGAATTTCTCTTTAGGATTTTCTGGAAAGCGCAATGCCATATCAAGGTCATCAATGACAGCATTGATTTCTTCCATCTGTTTGAGATGACGTGACCCTTCAATAATAACATTTTCGAGGTCAATTGGGACTAGGATTTGGTCTTTCCCTGGTAGTGCATCATCATCAAAGCGGAAAGGACCTTCACCCCATGTCATCAAATTATACACAACATCAAGGATATGTTGTTTGATACAACTCACAATATCCGCTTGGGTGACATATTTAGCACCAATCAAGCGCATTGCCAGTGCTTTATCAGATGTATTTTTGGCGCGTTCTTTCAAGATTTTTGCTTGGTCGTCAGTGAGTTTCCCCGCTTTATTGAGAACCGCTACGAGACCATCATCTTGTTCTGAAAATGACGCATAAACGAGCTTGCCTTTGTTGAATGCAACTTTTGCACGTTCTGCACCAGCAGCCATTTTTTCGTTTTTCATGGCATCTTTTTCGCCAGTGGGAATCGCTTCAAAAATCGTTAGCATCCCTGTGCGTCGGCTCAAATTAACGAGATTCAGCAATTGGGTTGTACTAAAGTCACGGATGTTACCTTGCAGTGGCATTTACGCCCCCTGAATCCAAACAAATACGGTAATTAATCAGGGTGTTTGATTTTGGTTAATATGACCCTGAGTATAGCTTGTGGTGAAACCTGCGTCAACGGACTTCACGACGCTAATAGAATTGCGATAGGTTACAAGCCCACGATGCTACTCACACATTCTAAAGCATATTGTGTTTTCGCACAATTGATTTTAGCATTCATGCGATTAAGATGGTAAATGAAGGGGCAATTTATGGGTATTCGATATGCTAGCTACGGGAGAATGGTACTACTGTGTTTATTGTTAGTGAGCCTGAGTATGTTCGTCTATGGACAAGAGGCAACTCCTGAAGCAACAGAAGCTGTCGAAGCAGAAATGACAGAAGAACCCTGTGTACAAGTTGAGGATGCTATCGGACCTTGTACATATCAAGAGAATGTCAATCCCCTCACAGGTTTGGTGGTTGACGACCCTGCTACACTCAATCGTCGCCCTATCATTGTGAAAGTCTCAAACTCCCCTGCGCTTGTGCGTCCACAATCGGGCATCAGCGAAGCTGACCTCGTGTTTGAGCATTATACCGAAGTTGGCATTACACGCTTCTCAGCGATTTTCCTGACTAATGCACCGACTCGTGTGGGGTCAATTCGGAGTGCTCGACTCATCGATTACGAACTAGCACCAATGTACGATGCGTTACTCGCTTTTGCGGGGGCATCTATTGGTGTAGATAAGCGCATTTATGGTAGTGAAACTATCGCAGAAGGCTTGTGTGCTCCTCGTGAGGATTATGAGCAATGCCTCGCCGAAGCCAATATCATCGGACCAGCAGGATTTGTGCCACCATCGGATTTTGTCGAGCAAGCCTATAAAGGTGTCTTATTCGGTGCCCCTTATTTTTATCGTGACCAGAGTTTGCCTGTTCCTCACAATTTATTTGCCGATTTGACTGCGCTATGGGAACTTGCGGAAACGGATGGCAATGATGGTCGTCAGGATTTAACAGGAATGGCGTTTCATCCTGAGCCACAGGGTGACCCAACGGGTAGCGGTATTTATGCACAGATACGCTATCAGACAACTGTTGCTGAATGGCATTATGACCCTGAAACAGGATTATATTATCGCTCAACTGATGGACAGCGACATTTCGATTCTAATACTGAGCAACAAGTGAGTGCTTCCAATGTCGTGATTGTCTATGCAGGGCATTTCTTGACTGACATCATTGAGAGTCAGTATCAAGATGTGATTCATTGGAGCACACAAATTACGGTCTGGCCTGAGGGTGAGGCGATTATCTTGCGTGATGGTATCCGTTATGAGGGTCGCTGGTTGCGTCCGACACGCCCTGATTTGATGACCTTTGTCACTGATGAAGGTGAAACAATTTATCTCAAACCAGGGAATACGTGGTTTCAGTTGGTGCGAACGCCTGAGCAGATGAATCCTGAAAATGAATGGGTAATTGTGGAATAGCTAGCTTTTTACCCTCTCCCAAACACTCGTTCCTCGTTGGGAGAGGGACTCTAAAACTAGATTTATTATCCCAAAAGTCAAGTGAGCAAGTGTTTTTCAATCACTATCTTCAGAACATAAAGGTCTTCAAAGTTTTTGAGGACACCTTGCGCGAAGGTCTCGCGTCCACCACCACGACCATCAAATTCGGCAAGGATGGATTTCAGCGTATCTCCTGCATGGATGCCATCCATTGTTGATGAGGCAATCATCAGCATGACATCTGTGCCTTGTTGATTCATCAGCACCGCATAATTGCCATCAGGTTCGACGAGTAGATTCGCCAGTTTACGGAGCGCGTTAGTATCTCGGTTTTGGAATGTGAGAATAAATGGTGAGTGTACATCTGCCAAAATCGTCTGTGCTTCATAGGTGACGAGTTGTTCAGATTGTATTGCGACTTGTTTGGCGAGGTCACTACGCTCGGATTGTAATTTACTGACTAATTCAGGGACTTGTTCAACACCTGATGAGAGCACATTGGAAACAGTCTCTAAAGTTTGGTGATAGATTCGGAATTGCGTGAGGGCTTCGTCGCCAACTGCAAAATGGATGCGTGAGCCACCTTTGTAATTTTCGACCTTGAGAATTTTGAGCATCCCCAACATACCTGTAAACGGAACATGCGTTCCTGCACAGGCAGATAAATCTACGGTTTCAATTTCGACAAGGCGCACATCCCCTGCTACTTTGTCGAATTTGACGGCTCGGCGCAATTGGTTGAGTTCAGGTGAATCAGGCGATACAAAACGTGAATATACAGGATGATTGGCTCGGATTTCTTCGTTGACACTTGTTTCAAGACTATCAATTTTTTCTTGAGTCAAATCAGCTATTGCTAAATCCACTGTCGATAGACCAAAGGCATTGATACGAACAGCGACTGTTTCAGCCTGTAAATCACGCAGAGCCACAGCAGATAATATATGTTGTCCTGTATGTGCGGACATATTGCGTCGGCGATTGGTCGCGTCAATTAGTCCTATCACTTGCCCTGTAAGTGCATTACCTTCAACCACATGAATCACAGTCTCTCCTTCTTTGCGGACATCAATCACGGCTTGTCCGTTGAGTGTACCTATATCTTGTGATTGTCCACCCCCTGTCGGATAAAAATAAGTTTCGTTAAGGATGACGTTGCTGGTGTTATCTGCGTTGTGTGTCGCATCTATTACGTTTGCTGTGAACTCAAAAATGAGTGGTTCATCAAAATAATGCTTGATTGTCATGTGGAATATCCCGATTTACTATCAACCGCTCAAGAATAGCACAGAACAGACGAGCGAAGTGATTATTTTGCGTTATAATGAAGAATATCGGCGTGGGTATAGAAATGGGTGACGGCACATGGCATCAACAAACTTGCAACAAGGCATTATGGCAATCCAGCAACATAATGATATGGCACAGGGCAAACGGCTCATCAAAATTGCACTCAGGAAAGACCAACTCACTCAACCTGAACGAGTATCGGCTTTATTGTGGTTAGCCGAAACGGATACCAGTCCACAATTCAAAGTGGAGCAATATCGAGAAGCCATTCGCCTTGACCCAAGCAATCAAGATGTCATGAATCGTCTGCAATATTGGACGCAACAACTCAATGCAAGTAGCACACCATCACAGGGGATGTCGCCTGTGAATCCTACCCAAGACATGAACTTCAATCAACAAGGGCAACAATTTAACCAGCAACCCTTTCAGCAAGGGTTCACACCCAGCCAAGGGATGCCTCCTGTTGACCCAACACAAGGTCTGAATTTCAATCAGGGGCAACAAAATCAGCAGTTCAATCAACAACAGCAACAAAACCAGTCATTTAATCAGCAACCCTTCCAGCAAGGGTTCACACCCAGCCAAGGGATGCCTCCTGTTGACCCTAACCAAGGCTTCAATTTCAATCAGGGACAACAAAACCAGCAGTTCAATCAACAACAGCAACAAAACCAGTCATTTAATCAACAACCGTTCCAGCAAGGACTCACCCCTAGTCAAGGAATGCCCCCCGCCGACCCCAGCCAAGGATTCAATTTTAATCAGAGGCGACAAAACCAGCAATTTAATCGGCAAGGACAAAACCAACGGTTTAATCAACAACAGCAGAATCAACAATTTGGGGCACAACAATCTTTCCAACAAGGGTTCACGCCATCACAAGGAATGCCTCCCTTGAACACGGGACTTGGCGGGTTTACACCATCGCAAGGGGTACAAGCTGTGAGCAATCAGCCATTTAATATGCCACAGCAACAAGCGTATCAACAACAACCGCAGATTCATTTGTCACAAGTGCAACGGACTGTCGGGATTGTGCGCGGAGGTACACGGACGGGCACAGGTTTCTTCGTCTCGCGCGATGGTCTGGTGGCAACCACACGACAAATTATCGGTGGTGAGCGCGAAGTAGGTATCGCTCTGTTGGATGGTCGGCAGGTTGTCGGAACTGTCGTGCGCTCATTCCCTGAGATGGATTTGGCAATTATTCAAACAAATGTCACACTAGATCATTTGTTACCTGTCTCGCAAGCCTCTGTTATCCCTGATGATATGCCTATCACAGCCGTGACTCATGCTGGAGAAGGCTTACGGAGTACGAAACGTCGTACAGTGAATGAATTAGCGCAACATTGGTTCCCGACTTTGATTAACCGTCTCAAGGATGCGGGCGGTAATCCAATATTTGATGTCAATAACACAGTGATTGGGATGCTAACTGCCAATAAGCAACGGTCTAATGGCTATTATTATGGTTTGCACATCGAGAAGATCTATCAATGTGTGAGCATTTATGTTCATGAAAAAGGACAGTTACAGGGTCAGAATACAATTTATTGTCATAGTTGTGGTGTGATTAGTCGTGCGCCATCATTTGGTGGGTTCTTCTGTGAGAATTGTGGGAATACCCATCCTTATGCGATTGAGATGTCACGCTTTCCACAACCTAATTTAGCTCAATTATACGGGGAAGCCTCACCGCGCCCTTGCCCAAATTGTGGGTCACAAGCAGGGTTTTATGACCGAGAGTGTATGCGTTGTGGTTTCAGTTTATAGGAGAATGTGATGTTCTGGAGACAACAACAACCTCAGCAAACCAATTCACTGCAACAACATGCCATCACTGTTGAGCAGATTTTAGCATCAATTGGTGTTGCACCTGACCGTGCAAGAATGAGTACAGAAAGTGGCTATGGCTGGAGCTTTCAGCGTGGGTCGGCATTGATTGAAGTGTATATTGCTGAGCAAGAAGACCGCGAGTATTTACAAGTGCTGTCGCCTCTGATGTATTTACCGAGTGGGAGTTTGCTACCGCTTTATCGTCGCTTGCTAGAACTGAATTTATCGTTGACGAATGCTTCATTGGGGATTTACTTGGATGTCGTATATGTCTTCAATGAACGTCCATTAGATGGTCTAGATGCTAGTGAAGCTGATTTCATCATCAAGCAAATTGCAGAATATGCTGATGATCTTGATAATCAATTGGTCAATGAATTTGGTGGACGCTTGTACGGACAAGCGTAGATTGACATTAAGCAAATAGAGGAGCGCACAATGCACTCCTCTTAAAGATTTGTCAGAAATTATCGGCTATCAGGCGCGATTAATCTCGATACGACGTGGCTTGACTTCTTCCGCTTTTGGGATAGTTAAGGTCAAGACACCATCTGTATACTGTGCTTCGATAGCATCTGCATTGACGTTCACTGGGAAGCGCAGACTACGACTGACTTTACCATAGCGACGTTCACGGATAATAGCTTTGCCCCGTTCTTCTTCGCTCTCGTTAGTGTTTTCTGCGGTGATGGTCAAAACATCATCGTGTAGGCGAATATCAATGTTATCTGCATCATAGCCTGGGACATCCGCGACAACTGTATAATCGTTTTCGCTTTCGTGGACATCGAGTGTTAGACCATGATTTGCAGTGACATTGCGTGCCATTTCATTGAAGAAACGATCCATCTGTGTTGGTGTTCGACGAATGAGCATAATTCATTCCTCCTCATCCAGAGAGTTATCTTTAATTGATTTACATTCACAGAATAGATAACTTGTATATGAAAAAGTTATGTACGACATCAAATTTCTGTCAGAAAAGTGTCAAATCAACATAAGAGTAGAAAATATGTAGAACATTAACACTCATAGATATGAATTTGCGTATATTATAATGATAGTTAAGACTTACGATTGTTGTGTCATGACAATCATCAAGCGATTATCAAAGAAAGTATTGGAGTCCTATGGACAAGGTTGATTCATCGCTGTGTGCCTATGAAGCATTAGCAGATCGCACACACGCATTCACATTTTCACAAGGGTCGCGCGAAGCAGTCCAAGCCTTTGCTTATCAGATTGAGCAGTTGCAACTTAATCGGCAATGGTACGGTAAAGGGCAGCTTTATTTGTTGGTTGATGCTCGTGGTGCTGTGAGCTTGCCTGTACGCTACCTGTTCGAGATTTTGAGCGACTATAACCGTGAATATCCTGACCTTGAGCCACCACGCTTGACTCTAGCGTATTTACGCAGTCCTGATATGGTGATTCTTGATAGTTATCATATGATGGCAGAACTTCTCTCACCTCCATTGACGATTCAATTTTTTATTGAAGAAGACCATGCGAAGCGTTGGCTTGCCGAAGCCAAATAAGCGCGTTCCTAAAGCTATAATTTGAGCTATAATCGCTTCTCAGTGATACACATGAGGAGCGATTTTGATGTTGGTTGGGGTTGATATTGGTGGTACATTTACAGATTTAGTTCTGAGTATTGATGGACGTTTACGAATTCATAAGTTACTCAGCACACCTAATAATCCCGCTGAGGCGATGCTCAAGGGATTAGATGCTATCAAACCACAAGACATTGATGCTTTGCGCCAAATTGCTCATGGCTCAACCGTTGCGACAAATGCCATCCTCGAACGCAAAGGTGCAAAAACAGCTCTTATCACGACACAAGGATTTCGGGATGTTATCTTCATTGGACGGCAGAATCGTCCTGATTTGTATGCGCTCCACCCAACTATTCCTGCTCCACTGATTCCACGCGACTTATGTTTTGAAGTCCCTGAACGCCTTGACCATCATGGTAATGTTCTGCACGAACTCGATTTAGATGCACTCAATACTGTACTAGATGCCATAGCATCACAAAACGTCGATGCGATTGCTGTATGTTTTTTGTATAGCTTTATCAATCCCAGCCACGAGGAACAAGTCAAAGAGCAAATTCTCAAACGAGGGATGTTAGAAGATTGGCAAGTTGCCCTATCCGCAGATGTGTTGCCTGAATTCCGTGAATACGAGCGCACGAGTACGACGGTGTTAGAGGCGTATGTACGTCCTGTGATGGCACGATATATCGAAAAATTGACAGATGCTCTGCCAGATGATGCCTCACTACGAATTATGAAAAGCGATGGTGGTGTCATGGCAGCCAACCACGTCAAAGACCATGCTATCAATACCGCTTTGAGTGGTCCAGCAGCAGGCGTCATTGGTGCATTCCATATTGCGAAGTTAGCTGGTTTTGACCATATCATCACACTTGATATGGGCGGTACATCTACTGATGTTGCCTTATGTGCTGGCGAACCTCAACTCTCGCAGGATTCAGTGATTGATGGTTTACCTCTGCGTGCACGTATCCTTGATATTGAAACAATTGGTGCAGGCGGTGGTAGCATTGCGCGGGTAGATGCAGGGGGTGCGTTACGTGTCGGACCTGAAAGTGCTGGCGCGAATCCAGGACCAATTATTTATGGTCGTAAAGGTAAACAGATTACGGTTAGTGATGCGAATGCGATACTTGGTCGGCTTGACCCTGAACATTTTTTGGGTGGGAGCATGTCGCTTGATATTAAGTCTGCCCAAAAAGCCTTTAAAAAAATCGCCAAGAAAATTGGACTTTCTGAGATTGAATCGGCACGAGGCGTGATTGATATTGCGAATGTCAATATTGACCGTGCATTGCGACGTGTCTCTGTTGCACGCGGTTATGACCCACGCGAGTTTACTTTAGTTGCTTTTGGGGGTGCAGGACCACTCCATGCCTGTGAAGTCGCTGAACGGTTGGATATTAATCGGGTGCTGATTCCGCGCTACCCTGGGGTATTATGTGCTTTTGGATTGTTGGTTGCTGATGTCAAAGTGGATGATAGTCTGCCGATATTAGTACGTGCAAATCGGAGCATTGTGGCACGACTACGCGCCATGCAAGGGGAACTTCTCGCCACTGCACGCGAGACACTACGACGCGAAGGTATCGAAGACGACGCGATGGATTTTCAGATTTATTTAGATATGCGTTATCAAGGGCAAGCCTATGAATTAACCATTCCCTTCGGCGCAGACATAATTTTGGATTTTCATCAGGCTCATGCTGAAGCATACGGGCATTATATGACTGACAAAGCAGTTGAAATTGTTAACATGCGTGTGCAAGCGATTGGGTCAATTGAGAAACCGAATTTAGCACCTGAACCATCGAAAAACGTTCCCCTTCAAGAGGCTTTTATTGGTGACAAAAAATCGCCCATCGGTGGCATCATGGCACTTTATGACCGTGAAGCCCTTGCACCCAGTATGCGCTTTGAGGGCGAAGCTCTCGTGTTTCAACTCGATAGCACGGTGTATGTCGCACAGGGATGGTCAGCGCGCGTG
>JBCCSC010000015.1:0-122707 GCA_039200705.1 Chloroflexota bacterium | reverse complement strand
TTTTTTAGCTGATAACACAGAATTGTACGCAATCGTATTTGTTGATACACTGCTTCATCAACATGAAAATTACAGTTGAAGCGCACCATAGAGTATTATTGCTACTTTGTAGTACGCACGGAAATACTATACGGAGTATCTTATGGACTTATTTTTCATTCTTGCACACAGCTTAGCCAGTGACTCAGGCGTTATATCTGGTTTTCTACATCCTATTTTGGGATTTGAACATTTATTGGCGATGGTTGCTGTGGGTTTATTGAGTGCACAAATTGGTGGACGTGCTATCTGGACAGTGCCCCTAGCATTTGTGGTGACGATGGTCATTGGTGGCATAGCTGGATTTGTTCTTTCTGCGGAAATGCCTTTCCTGCAACAGGGAATTGCTCTGTCGATCGTGTTGCTGGGTGGAATAATGGTGCTCCAACAAGATAAACGTTCACTCCCTGAGATAATCGCATTAGTGATTGTCGCGCTCTTTGCTGTTTTTCATGGGTATGCACACGGTGCAGAAGTACCTCTTGAGAGTTCACTGATTTTCTTCGTCGCTTATGTCTTCGGTTTCTTTATTGCAACGGTTGGCTTGCATGTTCTAGGGGCGTTGATTGGTTACATTGCGATGCGTTCAGACCGAGGAACAATGATTCTGCGTGCTAGTGGTGTTATTATTGCTGCGATCGGCATTTACTTCCTAATTTAAGTCGTTAAACTATCAATAGAAATTGGAATGAGATGATGATGCGTCGTTATCTCATTTTTTATATTTACTCGGCGGACGGCATTCATGCTGTCTCTACATACTCAGATTTCGTAGGGACATGATTTGTCGTGTCTGCCAAAATTGAATCTATCAAATCTTGTAAACACAGACACGGGGAAATCAAACGATGAAATCTCGCATTATCGGTCAAATTGTTTTTGATGAAGCAAAACTTGCACAAGAACTCGATGTGATTGCGACCTTGCCGTTCAACAAATCTTACTCTGAATATGCGATTGGCGATTGGCGCAATTGCGTTTTATGGAATCAAACAGGCAACCACGACGATACAATTTTCAATGATTATGAAGGTCTGCCCAAACCTACTGAACTGGGTAAAAAGACAACATATATTTCATCCATCATTGAAGAGACCTTCAATTTAGAATATTTGCGCTGGGCGCGGATTTTCTTAGTCAAAGAGGGAATGCTACGTCCGCATCGGGATTATCTGGAATTTGAAGACCAAGAATTCAGCCGTTGCCATATTCCCATTCAAACGGATGCGAGTAGTATGCACACCGAACGTGGTAACGTGTTCAATATGCAAAAAGGCGAAATCTGGTATTTAGATGCCTCTGTACCACATTCAGCCTGTAGCTTCAGTGGTATTGAGCGTATGACGATTAATCTGGACTTTTTCTCTGGTGTGCCGTTCGAGAAATTGTTCAAAAATGATGCTTACATCGAATATAAAGAACCAGCAATGGTTGACCGCCCTCCTTTGACAGATGATTATGTTGAGTCATTATTAACGATGGGTGATATCATCCACGATTATAATTTCCAAGATGTGGCTGCAATCTTATCGAAAGTGCACTACATCCGTGATTGTGACCCTGCGTTGACCTATGATTGGTTGATTCAAATTTGTGAACGTTCGAACCAGCCTGACTTAGTAACACGCGCTATCGATATGAAAAAATACTTCCTCGGAGAATAAGCCTCTGCTTATCCAAGAAACAATTCGTGCGTCGTCCTTGAATACGATTACGATTTCTGATGATGACGCACAGATTTTCATTTTCAATCAAGATAATCCACCGATAGACCTGCAACAATTAGCTACAAGCCTTTCGGCTGATGAGCATGACCGTATGGCGATGTTTGCAACACATCGGTTGCGCTTACGCTACTTGGCACGGCGTGGCATGTTGCGTTATCTCGTTGGGCAATGGATGGGTATCGATACAAGTGATGTGCACTTTAGCTATGGTGAATTTGGCAAACTTCATCTCAGCGATGATTATCACATCAATGTGTCTCATTCAAAGCAATGGGTGATGGTAGGCTTATGTCGTTCATCAATTGGAGTTGATATTGAGGCAATGATTGCCAGTGATGACCTCGCGGATATTACCCGAACACATTTTGCATCAGAAGAACAACTTGCATGGTCAGCATTACCTGAGAATCATCGTGTGCAAGGATTTTACAATGCGTGGACGCGCAAAGAGGCGTTTATCAAAATGGATGGACATGGATTACAGATACCACTCGACTCATTTGTAGTAACACTTGCTCCTGATGACAATCCTCGCATTATCCGTTCTGATTGTGTGGATGCTCGTGCATGGCAATTATGGGATTTACCAGTTCCATCTGGTTTTGCAGGTGCGCTGGTTACGGGTACACAAGTACGGACTGTAACGCTAATATTGTGGCAATCATAATAACATGGGTTATGTTGAAGGAAATAAGCAGTGTCTACTGTAAAAGCCAACAAGAATGATAATCTTACAATTGAAGAACGCTTACAACCTTGGCTAGACCAAGCCGAATATCTCATCTTTTTTGTGATTGGTGTGATGGTGTGGTCGGCGATTTTTGTTAACTTGGCTGGTGTTCTCGCTATACGCCTGTCGGAAGGTGACCCTCTCCCGATGCGTGCTGTATTCGGCTTGGCTTTTGTTATCCCAACTTTTGCTTTCTGGTTGTATCCTATTTTTTCACTCAAAGGCTTAGACCGCGCCAGACGTGGCTTAGGATTTATTCAGCGTAATCCTTGGACATTGATTCTCATCTATGGTGTATTTTTGTTCCTGATGGTTTCGACGATTCAACGTCGTATCTGGTCGCCCTACTCCCTGATTGAAGTGTGCATTCTAATTTTATTGGTGATGTTCACACTAGTTGTGCTCTTCATACAACCGAGTAAAGATGCCCCTTTCCAGATGTGGCGCAAGGTCTTCATGGGATTAATTGCCTTATATTTTGTGGTGGAAGCGGTTCTCTATGGTTTACTGTTTGCAGGTGTCATCACAGTTGAAGGCGATGCAGGACTCGGTGTTGCTTACGGACGTTTGATTAACCAAGATGAGACAATGACTATCAGTCAAAGTAATCAATACGGTTGGCATTATCCAAACTTCCGTATGGAAGAAGACTCGTACCGTATTTTGTTGCATGGTGATAGTTTTGTCCAAGCCTTGCAAATCCCAAGCAGTGAGCATTTTGGGGTTAAGTTAGATGCTTTGCTCAATGCGGAAGAAGCCGAACCAAGTTATGAAGTGATGGCACAAGGAATGCCTGGTTATGGACCGAGCATGTACCTCAATGACAATATGTCATCTTATATTTGGCAACCGCTTGAACCGAATGAAACAATTGTTTTCTTCCACCTTTTGAATGATTTCCAAATTGAAACAGCCTTAGATGACCGTATTTCGTATTCTTATTTGACAGGGAATCCTGATGACCGTGCCTTCGTCAGTGATGATGTGATTAGAGCATATCATCCGAACTCGCACATCGTGATTGGTGGACACGACCCTGCTGACCCTTATCGCACAATTATGAGTTATTCGATGGTCTGGAACTTGATTGATTCGGCACAAGGTGGACGCATTCTTGAGCAACCCTTGCACATGGATGAAGTCTCAGCAGATGCTCCATTTGCATCAGTATCCGTTTTATATGATACCACTGCAGTTAGTGAGGTTGCCGATAACACCTACGCCATTACAGAAGCGATTCTAGCAGATTATGTCGATGCTATGGCAGATATTGGCGTGACGGTACGCTTGGTAACAATTCCATATTTTCCAGCACAATTTTATGATGCAAAAACAGGAACTGATTGGACTCCAACTTTAGGCAACTATGATTTAACCTTGCCTGAAGAAGAAATGCGAGCAATGGCGAACTCACTCGGCATTGAGTTTTTGGGGATGGTGAATTATCTACAAGGGACAGATATAGCCCGTCTTCAATCGTATTTCTTTGAAGATGGCACAGGGCATCTCACAGAAACAGGACATCAGGTTTTTGCGGAAGCTGTTTATAACTGCTTCTATACAGAAACAAGCGATGCGCGGTGTGGTAACTAACAAGATAAACGAGGCATATCGTAAAAAGTAAGAACATACTTGTCGCTGTGAATACAATTTGACTTATTAACGCAGAGATACAAAGGCGCAGAGGCGCAAAGGAAAATAGAAAAGTTAGTTTTAAGCGGTAGGATACGCCGATCCTACCCTACAATTTCCGAAACTTAACAAGACATCACATCAATTTTCTTAGCTGATTGTCTTTACACCATTTTCCTTTCATTCTTTCACCCTTTCATACTTTGCGTTATGCTTTTGGAATCGCTTAATAGTGTTTGTATTTGATGAATCTCTATCTTGTCTCGTCCCTGAGATGTAATTTATGTAGGATACCTTGATGATTGGTGAATGGACAGCAGAACAACAACAACTGCATAATGAAATGCTGGCATTTGCTGAGACATCCCTCAATGATGACGATGTGATTGAGCGTGACCGCGAGAATGCTTTCAAAGAAGATTACTGGCAACGCTGTGTTGAGCAGAATGTATTTGGTTTGTTCATTCCGCAGGAATATGGTGGACAAGGGTATAACATTCTCACAAGTGTCTATGCGCTTGAAGGCTTGGGTTATGGCTGTCGTGATAATGGCTTTGAACTCGCCATCAGTGGGCAAATCTGGACGGTGCAAGAAGTTTTATTGCACTATGCCGATGAGGAGCAAAAGGCTCAATATTTGCCACAATTGCTGGATGGCACGATTAAAGGCGCACATGCTATCACCGAAGCGGAAGCAGGGTCGGATGCGTTTAATTTGAGTACCATCGCTGAAAAAGTGACTGGTGGCTATCGGGTCACTGGCTCAAAAATGATTATCGGACGTGCGATTGTTGCAGATATCATCATTTTGTTTGCGAGTACCAATCCTGACCGAGGTCGCTGGGGGGTGACTGCATTTATCCTCGATGCTCATGCGGATGGTGTGACGATTTCTGAGCCACTCGAAAAAATGGGTTTACGTACCGATTTAGCAAGTAATATCACCCTAGAGAATGTTTTTATCCCTGATGATTGTGTCATTGGCAAAGTGGGTGCAGGAGCACAAATTTTCAATGCGTCGGCTGTTTATGAACGCGGATTTATCTTCGCTTGCCACATCGGGTCGATGGCACGTCAATTGGATGAAACGATTAAATTTGCACGCAAGCGCAAACAAGGCGGACAATCGATTGGTAAGTATCAATCGGTGAGCAATCGTCTTGTTGATATGAAAGTGCGCCTCGAAAACTCACGTCTATTGATGTATCGCGCGGCAGCCAATGTTGACCGAGGACTCGATATTACACTGGATTCAGCTATGGCAAAATTGACTATCAGCGAAAGTTTTATGCAAAACAGTATCGATGCAATTCGGGTGATGGGTGGACGGGGTTACTTGCCTGAGTTCCATGTGGAACGTGATTTACGCGATGCGATGGGTGGTGTATTGTATGGTGGCACATCTGATATTCAGCGCAATATCATCGCACGAATGATGGGAATTGGTTAATGTTATATCTCTTACATCACGCACTTGATGGTGCAACCGAGCAATATCCTGATAAAACAGCACTTAAATTCCGTGATGCGACGCTAAGCTACAGTGAGCTTTACGCAAAGAGTGTGCAATTAGCCCACATGCTTGACCAACAAGGCATCCAGCGACGTGACCGCATTGGCATTTTCCTCAACAAGAGTTTTGAGACTGTGATTGCACTCTATGGGATTGTGCGTGTTGGAGCAGTTTTTGTACCGCTTGACCCCCGTTCGCCTGTGGCACGCTTGCGAAGCATCATTGAGGATTGTGACCTACGAGGTATCATAGCCGAAGATAACAAACTCAAATCATTGCAAGAAGTCGCACGAGACGATAATTCCCTTGAATTTGTAATGGGTGTCTCGGAGTCAATTGATGGCGTGCGGACAATTTCGTGGGATGAAGTCGCACAACTCCCAAGCGATAATCCGCCAGAGCGCATCACGATGGAAGATGACCTTGCTTACATCATGTACACATCAGGTAGTACGGGCAAGCCTAAAGGGATGATGCACACCCATCGTAGCAGTTTAGGCTATGTGAAGATGTCCTCCAATTTGTATGATGTGCAACATACCGATGTCCTCAGCAATTATTCGCCCTTACATTTTGATATGTGCACCTTTGATTACATGACAGGTATTTATAAGGGAGCGACGACGGTCATCATTGGTGAAGCGGAGATGATGTTCCCGACTAATCTACTCCAAATTATGCAAGATGATAAGCTGACGTTCTGGTATTCTGTGCCGTTTCCGTTAATTCATATGCGTGATGCTGTCGATAATTATGATTTAAGCCCCTTGCGTTGGGTGATGTTCGGGGGCGAACCGTTTCCGCCCAAGCACTTACGGACACTGATGCAAAAATTACCACAAACACAATTCAGCAATGTATTTGGTCCTGCTGAAACGAATCAATCAACTTATTATTTTGTGCCATCACCTGAAACATGGCTTGATGATGATTCGCCTCTATCGGTTGGTCAGATGGTGCCAAACGCACAATATCTTTTATTAGATGAGGACGATAACGAAGTTGCTGATGGTGAGTTCGGTGAATGGGTCGTGCGAACACCTGATATGATGCAGGGCTACTGGAATCGTCCCGAACTGAATGCCAAAACGTTCTATCGGCGTGAGATTTTCCCTGATTATATCGAGACTTATGTCCGTACAGGGGATTTGGTGCGCGTCAATGACGAAGGTTTATTTGAATTTGCAGGACGCAAAGACCATATGGTCAAAGTGCGTGGCTTCCGTATTGAATTGAATGAAGTCGAAAATGCGCTTGTCACGCATGAGGCAGTGGCAGAAGCAGGTGCATTTGTGAACCGCAGTGGCGAGGCTGACCGACTTGAAGTTGCTGTGACATTGGAAGCAGGATACGCGGTAAGCAGCCGTGACTTAACGGCTCATGCTAAGTCATTACTCACACACTATGCAGTACCATCCAAGGTTCATATTATTGAGGCATTTCCGCGCACGGGCACAGATAAAATTGACCGACGCGCTTTACAGACACAATTTGAACAATAACATCCTCTCAGGAGATAATCACGGATGATTAACATCACCAAAGACGAGATGAACGCCAAACTCTTAGCATATGTGCAAGATGAACTGATGGAAGATGATAGCGAACCTATCACTTATGAGACTGACTTAATCATGGGCGGTGTCATCGACTCGCTGGATATTATTCACTTAATCACGTTTGTCCAAAGCGAATTTGAAATTCAGATTCCACCGATGGATGTCACCGTTGAGAATTTCAGCACAATTGATGCCATTACAGATTATATTCAGCAAACCGCATGAGTAAGACATTTCCACTGACTAAGGGACAACAGTTGATGCTGTTGGGGCAACAAGTGCATCCAACAGTACCACTCTATAATCAAAGCACAGTGTTCATCATCAACGGTGCGATAGATATAGACCGTTTCTGGCAAGCCTTTGACGCTATCGTGCAAGCGAACGATGCAATGCGTCTCGTCATTAACAATGACAGTGAAACTGCTGAGCAAACTGTTCTGGATAGCATTGATTATCCACATGAATTTGTCGATTTGTCGTCGGAACAGAATCCGCGTGTGGCACTCGATAAATGGGTTGAAGCACGGTCTGCACAAATCTACACAGTGAACGAACGACTATTTGACAGTGTTTTGCTCAAATTAGATGATGAACAGTTTGCATGGTATTTTGGGCAACATCATGTCGTAACAGACGGTGGTAGTACACCACTGCTTTATCAGCAATTGAGTGACTATTATCAACAAGCCCTCGCTGGTGAAATCACTATCACTGAGATGCCATCTTATGTCGATTATGTCCGCTATGAGCAAGAACTGGCTGATAGTGAGACTTTGCAGAAAGCACGTGCTTATTGGGAGAAGCATCTACAGCAAGAAAGCGAATCTCTAGCATTATTCAACGATGATGCTCAGATGACCACACGCGCTGTCCGTGAGCGTGTTCGCCTTGGTCAAGAGCGCATGGCAAAATTGGACGCTCTCGTACAGGATGCGCCATTTCGGTCATTCTCACCCAATATGACCTATGCTAACTTGTTCATTGCGTTAACGGCTTCGTTTTTCCATCGATTATCAGGGCATAATGCAGTTCGTATCGGAACACCGATGCTGAACCGTCCAAAGAAACAATTTCGTAAAACAGCAGGTTTATTCATGGAAGTGGTATCAGCATTTCTAGCATTCGATGCTGATGAAACACTGGAAACACTGATTCAAAAAGTCGCCACTGAGTCATTTTCGGCATTGCAACAAACACATGCTGGCATTGGCACAGCCGACCATAATCGCGCGTTTAACGTTCTGGTCAATTATGTAACAACACAATACAATGACTTTGCAGGAATACCTGTCGAAGCTATTTGGTTACATCCTGGGCATGGTGATAGCAATCATCAACTGCGTTTGCAAATTCAAGATATGAACCAAACAGGTGAGTTTGAACTCTTGTTTGATTTCAATACGGGTGCGTTCAATGAGGCTGAACGAGATTTAATTATCGAACGTTACCTGATGTTCATGGATGACTGTATTGCTCATCCGACACAAGCACTCCATACGATTGATTTGCTCACACATGCTGAAAAAGACCGTAATCGACAATTCAATGCAACCGATGCACCTTTCCCTGCTGATAAAACTCTGATTCATCTCTTTGAAGAACAATCACAAGCAAAGCCTGATGCTATCGCACTCTCATTACGTGATGAGCAGATGATATATAGCGACTTATCGAGTGCAGTGGATGCGTTTGCAGAGCAATTATTAGCAGATGGCATTCAAGGTGGGCAAGCCATTGCAATTTGCATGGAACGCAGTTTTGAGTTGATGGTTGCGCTATTGGCGGTGATGAAAGTCGGAGCATTTTATATTCCCTTAGAGCCATCCGACCCTGAGCAACGTCATCATGATGTATTATCCGATAGTGACACCCTTGCTGGTATCGTCACGGATACGCCAGAACGTTTTAGTGACTATCAAACATGGACTGTCGATTTAGCTCATCGGGCGTCCGAGACTATTGAAATACGTGCCACATCTGATGACCTCGCTTATGTGCTATACACATCAGGGAGTACAGGCAAACCAAAAGGTGTGCGAGTCAATCATTGTAATTTAACGAATTATCTGACATGGGCGAATCGTCATTATGATGGCAGTCTGACCTTCGCGCTGTATTCATCTGTTGCAGTGGATATGACTGTCACCTCTTTGTTCGCACCCTTAATCAGTGGTGGACAAATCCGCATTTATCCTGATGTCGGAGCACGAGGCACATTAATTCGGGATGTTTTTACGAAGAATGCAGTAGACATTGTTAAGTTAACACCGTCACATCTCAATCTAGTGCAGGATATAGACTTAAGCGATACACGAATCAAGCAATTGATTGTCGGCGGTGAAATTTTCCAGACCAGTCTTGCTCAAGCGATTCATAGTGCATCAAACGGCAATATCATCCAACATAACGAATATGGACCAACAGAGGGAACAGTCGCCTGTACGATTCACACTTACGACCCACAAGTTGACCATCGCTCGGCTGTGCCCATTGGGACACCACTTGATAATGCACAGGTTTATTTGCTCGATAAATGGTTACGACCTGTCATCACAGGGGTTCGTGGTGAGTTATACATTGGTGGTGAAGGGGTTGCACAAGGCTATCATCATCGTGAGGCATTGACGGCTGAACGCTTCATCCAGCATCCGGAGTACGGTAAATTGTATAAAACGGGTGATGTCGGGCGTTGGTTGCGCTCTGGTGATTTAGAATTTTTGGGGCGTGGCGACAGACAAGTCAAAATTCGTGGAGTACGGATTGAATTAGATGAACTCGAAGCCTTGATGTCAGCGCCTCCTGCGATTGATGATGCTGTCGTAATCGTACATGAGGGTCAAGCTGATACAACAGAAGCAATTGATGCTACAGAGGTCATTCACTGTACACGCTGTGGTTTATCCTCGAATTACCCTGGAACAACCTTTGACGATGACGGTGTATGCAATATTTGCCGTGCCTATGATGGCTACAAAGACCGCGCTCAGCAATATTTTCGTCCAATGGCGGAATTAGAAGCACTCGCTGAAAAGATGAAAGCCAAATCCACAGGTGAGTATGATTGCATTGCACTGATGAGTGGTGGCAAAGATAGCACTTATATGGTGTATCGTCTGGCAAATATGGGCTTACGTGTTCTAACATTTACACTGGACAATGGCTATATTTCAGAAGAAGCTAAAGCGAATGTGCGTCGTGTCACGAATGCGCTCGGTGTTGACCATATTTTCGCAGAAACACCACATATGAACTCAATTTTTGTGGATAGCTTGCGAACCTATGCCAATGTCTGTAATGGATGCTTCAAGACGATTTACACGCTGGCTGGTCAATTGGCACAACAAAAAGGCATCAGCACGATTGTTACAGGCTTATCGCGCGGACAATTCTTCGAGACACGTTTGACAGAAGAAGTCTTCACAGGTGATGATTTTGATGCACAAGCGATTGACCAAATGATTGCTGATGCACGACGCGCTTATCATGAACGGGACGATTTAATCTCTCGCTCCTTAGATGTTGATATTTACCGCGAGCAATCCTTAGTGGATGCAGTCGAATTTGTTGATTTTTACCGCTATTGTGATGTCAGTCTGCAAGAGATTTATGATTTCTTGAGCGACAGTGGATTATGGGTGCGCCCATCGGATACAGGACGGTCTACCAATTGTTTGATTAACGAAGTCGGCATCTATGTTCACAAGCAACGACGGGGCTATCATAATTATGCCCTGCCGTATAGTTGGGATGTGCGTGTTGGTCACAAGGTGCGTGATGAAGCTCTGTACGAATTGAATGATGATATTGACCTCAATAATGTCAAGCGAATTATGCGCGAAATTGGCTACACTGACCCACTGACATCCTCCGATGGTGAGCAAAAACTTGTGGTTTTCTATGTCGGTGCAGATATGAGTCAGGATGGTGTGCGCGATTATCTCGCGGAGCATTTGCCAACGACGATGTTGCCTGATGCGATTATCAAATTGGATGCGATTCCGCTACGAAGCAATGGCAAGGTTGATTTAGATGTGCTGAAAACCTTCGATTTATCGCGCAGTGTGGCATCCGCAGAATATGTTGCACCTCGTAGTGACCTAGAAGAAGATTTGGTCGCACTCTGGCAAGAAATTTTGCATTTGGATCAAATTGGTGTGCGCGATAACTTCTTCAATATCGGTGGGCATTCACTACCTGCGATTCGGATCACAACGCGCATAAAATCGGATTATGATGTAGATGTACCACTCAACGAGTTTTTCAACCAGCCGACGATTGAAGGACTCGCTGAAACAATCGAGGCGATTATCATGCAAGATTTAGATGACCTCAGTGATGAAGAAATTTTGCGTCTGTTAGAAGATGACGAGTAGCAATTATGACTGATAAAGCCGAACAGATTGCAGAGGCAAAAAGGAAATTACTAGAAAAACGCCTCAAGGCAAAGCGCAAGCGTCAGGATAACCAAGAGACTGTCGAGACATTCCCAAAATTCCCAGACGATACGCCGATTCCTGCCACATGGGGGCAACAGAGCATGTGGTATGTGCAACAAATCGCGCCTGATAGTGCTGTCTATAATATGGCGAATGTCATGCGGATTGACGGTGCACTTAATCTGGATTGGTTGCAGCAAAGCCTTGATACAATTGTCGCACGGCACGAAATTTTGCGAACGAATTTTGTCACGATTGACGGCGAAATCTATCAGCAAGTGAATCCGCCACAATCTGTGCCAATAATGATTGAAGCTGTTAGCGACGAGACACTGAACACTGCAATCTACAAACACATCGAAGCCCCTTTTGATTTAGCAAGCGATACCCTGTTTCGAGCGACACTCTTACAGCTTGCCGATGATGTGGCGGTATTAGTGATTGCAATGCACCATATCATCAGTGATAAATGGTCACTAGAAGTGCTGATTCGGCAAGAACTGGCAACGATTTATACGGCTCTATCAGAAGGACACGCGCCTGAGTTAGACCCAATAGACATACAATTCAAAGATTTTACAGCTTGGCAAGCCACCAAAGCAAACACCGATGCTTATCAAGCAAAATTAGCGTATTGGGTTGAGCAATTATCGGATGCGCCTGTTGTGCTTGATTTACCTTTTGATAAACCTCGTCCAGCACAACAACAATTCGATGGGGAAGTTCTCTATCAAACGCTGCCAGCATCATTGACTGAGAAATTGCAAGCATTGAGCCGTGCCAATAATGCGACACTCTTCATGACACTCATGGCGACCTATATGATTTTATTGCATCGCATGAGTCGTGAAGATGATATTCTAGTTGGGACATCAGTTGATTTACGCACCCATACCAAATTGGAGCAATCGATTGGTTATTTCTTGAATACGGTTGTGCTACGTCAGCAATTTGAAGCAGGGCAAACCTTTCAAGAAGTTTTAGAGCAAGTCAAAGATACGCAATTGACAGCTTTTGCCAATAAAGATGTTGAATTTGAGAAATTGGTTACGCATTTACGTCCAAACCGCGACATTAGCTATAATCCGATTTTCCAGACGATGTTTGTAATGTGGGATGCGAATAACACTGAGCCAAGCATCCCTGATTTGACCCTCAAAACGATTAAACTTGACCCGAATATCGCAAAATTCGATTTAACACTCTATGCTCAGGTCAATGCGGATAATACGCTGTTACTAGCCTTTGAATATGCTACGTCACTATTTTATCCTGAGACTATGCAACGCTTGATGCGAATCTACGAAACGATGCTAGAGAGCATCATCGCTGAGCCGACTGTGCCAATCAACACACTCAATTGGCTACCAGCCGAACAAAAGCAAATTGTGCTAAGCGAGTGGACAGATACAGAAGCAGATTTTCCACAAGATGTGTGTATTCATGACCTAATTGCTAGTCATGATGCTAATAAAATCGCTATTCGCTATGATGGACAATCAGTCACTTATGGTGACTTGAATCAACAAGCAAATCAGATAGCACATTACCTGATTGAGCAAGGTGTGACAGCGAACACACCTGTTGGTATCATGGTTGAACGCTCAGTTGAGATGCTAGTCGGCATTGTAGCAATTTTGAAAGCAGGAGGGGCATATGTTCCGATTGACCCTGCTTATCCTGATGAGCGTATCGCTTTCTTGCTCCAAGATTCGGGCATTTCGATTTTATTGACGCAATCACATCTGGATGTCAATGGCTCAGAGATTACTCGTGTCAATCTTGACGAAACAGTACAATTTAATACTTACTCGCATAACACGCCTCAAGCACCTGTCACACCGAATGATTTAGCATACATCATTTACACCAGTGGTTCGACAGGGACACCAAAAGGGGTTCGGGCGACGCATCGTAATTTGGTTCATAGTACAACTACCCGTTTCGATGTTTATGAGCATGAGATTGAGCGATTCTTGCTCTTATCATCCTTTGCCTTTGATAGTTCACTGGTCGGCATCTTTTGGACATTAGCAGGGGGTGGCACACTAGTTCTGCCTCCGCATGGGGGTGAGCATGATGTTAAGCTGATTAGCCGAATGATTCAGCAAGAACAAGTGACGCATCTGTTGGCATTGCCATCACTGTATAGTATTTTGCTGGAATTCAGTGATTCTGATGCTTTGAACAGTCTCAACACAGTGATGGTTGCAGGGGAAGCCTGTCCGCCTGAATTGGTCAAAACGCACTTTACGCAACTGCCTGATACACGACTATACAATGAATATGGTCCGACAGAAGGCACGGTTTGGGCAACTGTCAGCGAAATTTTGCCAGAGACAAAGCATGTCACAATTGGGCGTGCTATCCCGAATGTGCAGACCTATATTGTTGATTCGCATCTTCAGTCTGTGCCAATTGGAATGCACGGTGAATTATTGATTGGTGGCGAGGGCATCACACAGGGGTATCATCAACGTCCAGAATTGACCAAAGAACGCTTCATTAAAAATCCGTTTGGGGTTGGTCGCTTGTATCGAACAGGTGATTTAGCGCGTTATCTGCCCAATGGTGAGATTGACTTTTTAGGGCGGATTGACCGCCAAGTGAAGGTCAGTGGCTATCGCATTGAATTGGGCGAGATTGAATCAGCATTATTGGCTTATGACGGTGTGCGAGAAAGTGTGGTTCTCCCCGTAACAGAGCAAAACACGCGCTTAGTCGCTTTCATCACGACACAAGATGATGTCGATAAAACAGCCTTGCGGAGTCATCTAGGAACACAACTACCCCAGTATATGATTCCGTCCGTGATTCAGGTGCTAGAAGCAATTCCACGCACACCAAACGGCAAAATCAATCATCAAGCTTTGTTACAACAAGTCGAAACAGAACCAACACCTAATGTATCAACCGACCCTTGTGATGTAAGCGAAGTTGAGGCACAACTCATCACTATTTGGGAAGAATTGCTCGAAACACAGATTACGAGTGTAGATGATAATTTCTTCAACATAGGGGGCTATTCGCTGTTGGCAATTCGTCTATTAGGGCGAATAAATCAAGCATTCGATATTGAGCTACCAACAACCGCCATCATGCAAGCTCCGACCATCGCACAATTAGCAGAATTAATCCAATTAGATAATCAAGCACAAGAAGCTATTGTTCGGTTGAGCGATGTAGACAATGGCTTACCTATCTATTGTTTGCAGGTCAATCGCTTTGGGGTCTTGCATTATCAAACCCTCATTGAAGCCCTGAGAGATAGTTATCCGATATATGGGGTTACGATTCCAAATGCTGACGATTATGATCAAATTACAATTGAACAATCGGCACAGATTTTTGCTGATGCTATCCTCAAGCAAGGGGTGGCACAACCAATTGTTTTAGTTGGGCTATCGGTTTCAGGGGTTGTAGCGTATGAAGTCGCGCGATTGCTAAAACCTCATGATATTCGTGTGCATGTGGTGATGATTGACACACAAGGTCCTCAATATCCAAGCTATCAATCCGCATTCGATGTTCTACCGAAAAAAGCCAGTTTAATCGCACAAGAATTTGCGAATGAGCCTCTGTCTAATTGGGGAAACATCATCTATGAGATGGTGTGGATTATACAGTTTAGATTACGCTTCCAGCTTCGTAAACGTGCCAATTGGGTACTCACCAAATTGAACTTGCCCGTGATTGCCAACAAAGATATGGAAGATTTACGGCTGGGTGGTGAGCATGTATCGGATTTAAAAGACCAATATTTTGCTCAGAATCCGACTGATGAAACAATCGAGGCATTGCTCTATCGTGGACGTTTACAACCACTGACCGCTAAGCATGAATGGGCGTTGGGCTGGGATAAAATGATGTCCGATGAGCAAATAGAGGTAGTCAGCGTCTATGGTCCTCATTCGGAGTTACTCAAATATCCCTATTTTGAAAAATTGTTTGCTCATTTACGACAATGGCTAGCTGAACGGTCAATGTGAGTCAGATAGTACCTCATCATAGATTGTTTCTAATTTTGCGGTGAGGGTCTGCAAACCAAATTCTCGTTGAACACGGTCATAACCTGCTTGACTGAATGTTCGCCATAGGTCATGGTCGGTATAGAGGCGGATAATTGCTTGTGCTAGTGCAACAGCATTACGTTCTGGAACAAGTAAGCCTGTTTCACCATCTAAGACACTTTCGACAATGCCACCATGATGTGTACTGACAACAGGTGTACCGACTCGTTGTGCTTCAATGAAGACCATGCCAAAACCTTCAGAATCACCGTTTTGAGCTTCGACACTCGGCACACTAAAAATTAGTGATGTTTTCATCCATTGGTCAACTTGTTCGGGCGATTGCCATCCCACAAAGCGACAATTAGGCAAGGATTCTGCTTGTGATTCTAGTGCTTCGCGGTTAATACCATCGCCAACAATCACTAGTTCGAGTTCGGGATACTTTTGCTGAACGAGTTGCATTGCATCAATGAGGTAACTTGTTCCTTTTTTATCGACCAGACGTGCAACGAAGACGACGCGCTTTTCGCGTTTTTCAAATGGTAGAGGCGGTTCGGTTACAGGGTCAATGCCAATGTAGTGCGTGCGGACTTTTTCAGGTGAATAGCCTAAATCAAGCACTCTTTGGCGCAGGAAGTCCGACGCGGTCAAAACCAATGTGACTTCTTCGATGATGTTTGGCAATTGGTGCAGATAACGTGTCAGATGCGTGTTGCTCTCAGCATAGTCTAATGTAAAGGTCGCATCAAAGCCATGATAATAAACAATCAATGGAATTCCTAAGCGTTTTGCTAATGGCACAGAATCCACAGCATCAAAACCAAAGTGCGATTGTATCAATTGTGGTTGGAGTGGTTTCAAGCGATTCGCAATGAGTGAAATACCAGCGTGTCCCAGCAATGTGTACATCAAGCGTTGACGATAGCGTCCATAGCGTCCTTTACCATTCACGATGAATACACGCTCTTGTGGTAGTGGCAGTCCATCCCCACGCCTTGACCCAACAAAATAGGGATAATAGCGTTGCATTATCAGTGCAGGGTTGTATATGAAAGTTTCGGAGCGTCGGCTAACTTTGTTGGCATAAATGATGATATTTTGGGACATAGCGGATTTTTCTATGGTATGTTTTTACCGCAAGATAATAGCATAATCAGTCCAAATGAATAACTAGCAAGCCTTGTAGATTATTGGAATTTTCAAATTTATCAACAAAAACTGGATTCTTATGTCTTACAATTTTTGTTTTGGGTCATAATAGATGTAGTACAACATTACTTAAGAATTTCATTTAACTATCTGAGGATTTTTATGAAACGATTGCTCATACTCTTTGTGATTTTGGGTAGTGTTATTTTTGCTATTTATGGACAAGAACGTGGCGCAGACCGTGCCGACCTCATCCCCGAGTTGATGGGACGCATCAATGTTTGGCGACTACAACAAGGCATAGAGCCTGTCGTATACAATCCATTATTAGAAGAAATTGCCATTGCCCAAGCAGATTTCTTGATGGAGCAAAACGAAATTGGGGATATACATGCAGGTCGTCAGGGCGAGAGTGCACGACAACGCTCACAGTTTCCAGAATTTGCATGGGCGACCTACGGACATCCCGAATTATTCGCCTTCACCGAAATTGGAGCCGTCGGCAGTATTGATAGTGCCATGGATTTCTGGATGAATTCACAGATTCATACTGATAGTGCACTCAATCCTACTTATCGTGAGGCAGGGGTTGCTGCCCGTCAGCGTAATTCAGGAGTTTTGTTCATTGTGGTATTTGGTGGACAACCTAATGTTTTACCAGCTATGACCGACCCTGATGTTAATGAACTCTATCTCACCAATGAGCGCAATGATTGGCAAGGCGATTGGATTGGCGTTGCTGATGAATATCGTATTTTGGATGCGGAATTGAATCCGCTCACTGCATGGTTAGAATGGGAACGTAGTATCGATATACCCGATGTTCCTGATGATTTCTTCTACATCCAATATCAAAATGATGATAATCGCGTGACCTATCAAGTGCCATTAGAACCAGTTTGGTCATTACCACCCGAAGAGCGTGCTCTAGCAATTGCCATTGATAATTCAGAGCTAGAAGCAGTCGAGGCAGACGTTGAAGAAATCAATGAAGCGATTGCAGCTTTGCCAACAGGCACACCAACATCCACACCTACGAGTACGCCTGAACCTGTTGCATTTGCGACATCGACACCGATGCCAACGATTACCCCAATGCCAAGTCCGACAATTGTCATCCCGACACTGACACCACGCCCCGTTGGAGCAGTGCGCCTCGTTTATGATGAAAATTATCTGACATTGATTAACAATTCGCCTGTTAATGTCGATATGTATGGCTTGACCTTATCTAACGCAAACTTCACTTTCAATGCAGTGACATGGGAAGTGCCTGCTGATGTGGTCAATGTGGGTGCGTTACCACCGAATCAGTGTGTGCAAATTGGTGGCTTCACACAGAGCAATACAGTCAATCAATTACCAGAATGTACTTTTATTCTCAGTCTTGTGACTATTTCAGAGGATAACTTCTTCTGGACAGAGGGGACATTTGAGGTTGCTGTTGACGGTGATTTAATTGTGACCTGTAGCGCAGACGCGAATGAGTGTGATTTTGAGCTAGATTAAATTTCTACTTCTAGTATAAACACGAATGTTACGGAAAACACGACATCCTGTAAATAAGTAGTGTGGGACGACACACAGGTCGTCCCCTACAGTAGTTTTCGATAGGGTGTGGTGTTAGTGATATTGTGGTAGATAGTCGCCATGTGCTTCGATTAAATCATCAACCATGGATACAATTTGATCCATCGATAATTCGGCTGCGGTATGAGGGTCAAGCAAAGCCGCATGATAGATGTGGTCGCGTTTGCCTGTAATCGCTGCTTCAACTGTCAATGACTGAACGTTGATATTGGTTTGCATCAGGGCTGCTAGTTGCGGTGGAATTGCACCAATACGAGTCGGTTGGATACCGTTTGAATCAACTAAGCAAGGCACTTCAACAATACAGTCATCTGGCAAGTTGGTAATGACACCTCGGTTTGGCATATTGCCGTAAATTTTGCGCTCGATGCCTGTTTCCATACTGTGGATGATGAGTGAGCCATATTCAACACTACGTTCCACTTTATCGAAATTCATGATGGTTTCGACTGTACCATCAACCATGCGTGGCATCAGGTTAATGCCTGATAATGCTTCTCGAATGGCTGTCTCATTTGGCACTTGCCCTCGTTCGCGGGCGATTTGTGCCATATCCCAACCTTTGATTTGCGCTTCGCAACGCGCGAGATATTCATCGAGAGGGATGTTGAATTCTTCAATGAGGTCAGGACGGTCACGCTTGATGAACCAAGGCACATATTCGCTAAGGTGTTCGCTACTTTCGGTCACGAAGTAACCAAAATGCTTGAAGAGTTCGTAACGGGTGCGATTCCAATCGGGCATTCTATCTTCATCAAGTACACGTTGGATAAGAGGGTATAAATCTTCGCCCGTGCGTTTATTCTCAAATTTGAGGTAAAACGCAACGTGGTTAATACCTGCTACAAGATAGTTGATGTCTTCGTATGGAACACCAATATCATCGGCTAGCTCGTGGGCGGTATGTGGTACGCTATGGCACAAACCCACTGTTTTGATGCTACTGCCTCGGCTCAATGCCCATTGATTGATTGCCATCGGATTAACATAATTCAAGAAGAGCGCATCTGGGCAGACTTCTTCCATATCACGCGCAATATCCAGCAACACAGGGATAGTGCGTAGCCCACGCATGATGCCACCAATCCCAAGTGTATCACCAATGGTTTGACGTAAACCGTATTTCTTAGGAATATCAAAGTCAATGACAGTCGATGGTTTATAGCCACCGACTTGAATCATACAGATGACATAATCTGCGCCTGTGAGTGCTTCACGACGCTTGGTGGTTGCTTCAATGGTTGCATCTGCACCTAAAAACTCGTTGACTGTATGTGCAACATCAACTGAAGTTGCGAGACGGTCTTGGTCAATATCCATGAGTGCGAAGGTAGCATCATTAAATTCAGGGAAACTGAGAATATCTCCCATTAAATTTTTGGCAAATACGGTACTACCAGCACCGATGAATGCAATTTTCACCATAGTTTTGTCCTTTCTCGGTTAGCCATCGCGTGTGATGACCATGTGTGTGTTGTTCTGTAATGATTCAATGAAGGTTGTGCTACCATCTGACCACATAATCTCTAATTGCAATAGGTCTGCTTCGTCAGGAATACCAAAATGAAGTTGATTCGCATCGCCTGATAAGTACCCACTAGCAGCAGTCAGTTGGCGTTGATAAACCCCTGCTGAGGTTGTCAAAATCGCTTGTGCACCAATGGCATCGACATTATTTGCGCTTAGGTCTCGCAAAGATAGTGTCAGATTATTGCCTTCACAGAGTTGGTTCTCATAGAGCATGGCTGGTGACATCAAATTGTTGACGATGACATCTAAATCACCATCATTATCGAGGTCTGCCATCGACATTCCACGTCCGCTAGCCGTCGCGTTTAATCCCCAATCAGGCATCGTGGCGAAGTCCGTACCGCCATTGTTCATAAACGTTTGGTTTTCTTCCACGAGTTCGTTGTTAGGCAAGTGACCGAATAAATCTTCAGCAATCATACCGTTTACAACGTATAAATCGACGTAGCCATCGCTATTCAAATCACCAAATTTAGCTGACCAACTCCAGCCTGTATAATTGATGCCCATCATATCGGACATATTTTGATAACTATCGCCTTCGATGGTTTGCAGAACATTGACCATCACTTGTGGGTCATCTTCGATCATAGGCATTGCCATCATGTCGTCCATAATGGGTTGCCATGCAGCGACAGTTGCTTCATCTTCACTGTAGGGGTGCATGTCAGTGGCATAGAGTTCGACTGCACCATTGTTATCAACATCAGCACTCGCAAAACTCATGGTGCTATGGGTGATAACATCAAAGGGCATCATAGATTCCCAGCCAGCGTCTGTTAATTCCCAATAAGTATCTAGCTCAGCGAAGTCATTCCCAATAGCAATCTCTGGTTGATTGTCACTGTTCAAATCTGTGAAATAGACAGCAAGAGCTTGTGATTGGTCAGCAAGACGTGTTGCTACAAAATCGCCATCTTGGTTTTCATAATAGTAGACCCCTGCCCCACCATCAAGTAAGTAACTGGCATCAAGTCGTTGCATTTCAATATCATAGGATGCCGCGACGAAATCAAGGTCACCATCTTGATCTGCATCAGTGGCATTCATAGCATACGCGACATTACCACCTAATAAGGGTGTGAGTTCAAATGTTCCATCGCCTAGATTACGCCACCATGTCGGTGCACTTCGTTGTGAGGTGAACATCAAATCGCGCAGACCATCTGCATCGATATCAAGAATCATAACTTGGCGTGTGCGTACAGGAATGTCAATTTGTTGTGTGCGGAACGATAAATCACCTTCATTCCATAAAATAGTTTCTTCACCATCTAAATTAGCGAGAACAATATCTAATAGACCGTCATTATTGAGATCATTGATAGCTAAGCCTGAACCGTTGCTATCAAACATACGGATTGGGTCGGCATTGGTTGAGGTGATATGGTCAAGTTCATGTGCAACAAAAACACCACTGCAAGCAGACTCACTATGTTGTGTCACATCTACGGTAATATCATCTTGTGCACTAACAATAGAAATACTTAGGATAAGGACTGTGATAAGACTAGAAATACGTTGAATCATAATTGGTTCTATCTCAAATATGGAAGGCGAGTGTACAGCACTCACCTTAACGGTTAACGGTTTGTATTACAGAGGGCTACCCACTTAAGGGTAACCCTGTCACGATATAAAGCTGTGAGTAGGCTTTAGCAGATTACTCGAACAGTGAGTTGACTTCTTCGTTTGCTTCTGTCAGAGCAGTTGCTGCATCCATTTCGCCGAGGGCGATGGCATCGGTTGTTTCTTGCATGATGGTTGCAATTTCACCACCAAAGTCGGTGATTGGGAACAAGAATGTGCCGCCTTCTTCAAAGGCTTGGTCGGTGAAAGCACTCACATCAATACCATTATCTAAACGAACATTGAGTGATACTTCTGCAGCTTCTGGAACAGCAGGGAAGACAACACCTGATTCACCAACAATTTGTTGGCAATCTGCTGAACCGAGGAATTTGACCCATTCCCATGATTCTTCGAGGTTTTCTGTGCCTGTCCAGATGGAATCAGCGAGACCATTGAACATACTTGCACGACCTTCTGGACCTTCTGGGAGACGAGCGAAACCAACTTCAAAGTCGCTAACAACATAGCTACCAATCATCCATGAGCCATCGAGACCGAGTGCACCTTGTTGTGATTGGAACATTGCCAATTGACCGAGACCTTGAACGTCAGAGAGTGGTGGTGCAAAGCCTTTTTCGACTAAGCTGAAGTACCAGTCGACTGTGTTGATGAAACGTTCGTCAGCGTAGAAGTATTCTTCTGCCCATACTTCGCCATCTGTGAAGTGCCAGCCTGTGCTACCTGCGAATGCGCTCCATTGGGTTTGACCAGAGAAGCCACCAGAGCTATCGTACAAGAAACCGTATTGAACAACATCTGATGCGTCGAAATCTTCACTCAGACCGTTGTTACCATTGGCATCGATTGACAAACGAGCAACCATTTCTTCAAAGCTACCGCCATCATCGAAGTTCCATGTCAGTTCGCTGAGTTCTGATGCTTCAACACCTGCTGCTTCAAGCATTTCTGCGTTATAAACAACAGCAACAGTATCCCAGTCTTTTGGCAGACCGTAACGACCACCATCACGTGTCCAGAGGTCAGCGAGACCATCGAGATAGATGTCAGTTGCAACACCGTCACGCTCCACGAGTGGTTGAATGTCTACAATTTGTTCCAAGACAAGGAATTCTGGGTATTTTGCAAGGTGATTGGTGAAAACATCAGGAGTATCGCCTGTGACGAAACCTGTAGTGATTGCTGTCCAGTAATCATCCCAGCCAAGTTGTTCGATAACAATGTCGATACCTGGGTTTGCTTCTTCAAAAACAGCAGCACATTCTTCATATGCTGGGAGTTGATTGGTATCCCAGAGTGCATAACGGATGGTGACATCTTGTGCGTTTGCGACTCCCGCAATCGACAAAATAAATGTCATAATAATAGTTAAACTAAAAAATTTACGATTCATAGTGTTACTTACTCCTACTATTGTTTTACGATCATGAATTCGGTTAAAACTGAGTTGTCATTATGCGCCTACTCAAAACGCTTTGTGACCTAAATTTGTAATGTTACTACTGTGTTTATCCACGGACGTAGCTATATCTACACCTGTTCGGGATGACACACAGGTCATCCCCTACAACAATGGATTAGGTGAATCATCGGTTTACTTAAAACCAGAGAACTGAATGCTATCAACGACTTTGCGCCCGAAGAAAATGAAGATGACAATCGTTGGGATAATCGCTACGGCAGTCCCTGCCATCAAACCAGCCCAATCAGGTGCACCCTGCGGTGTTTGTTGACGGAATCTTGCGAGCGCAACGGTCAAAACACGGATGTTTTCGCTATTGCCAACTAACAGAGGCCATAGATATTCGTTCCAGCTTTGGATGAATGTCAGGATAGCGAGTGTCAAAATTGGACCTTGAATCAAAGGCAAGGAAATTCGCCAAAAGATACCAAATTTAGTTGCACCATCCAGCGTAGCTGCTTCTTCAATATCACGATTGAGATTGAGGAAAAATTGCCTCATGAAGAACACAGCAAAGGGTGTCATCAAGAAGAATGGCGCAACTAGCCCTGCCATTGTGCCAACCAATCCTAATTGGCGAATGGTGACGAAATTCGGGATGAACAACACAATTGCTGGCACCATCAAGCCTGTGAGGTAGATAAAAAATATCTGGTCTCTAAACGGGAATTTAAAGCGTGCAAACGCATAGGCTGCCATCGTGCTAAAAATTGTCTGCCCAAGTGTAATCAGCAAAGAGAAAATAAACGAATTACGCAAGAAGAGCATAAAGTTGAGACTCCCTGCGGAAATATTAGTTGCATCTGAACCAACAACTTCTGAAGGGTCAACTAAGCCCAATACACGCTCGAAGTTGAAGGCTGTGGTATCCACAGGTAGTAAGGATGTAGTATCTGTGAAAACTTTGTTCGGTGCTGTTAATGCTGTCCGTAGAACCCACCAGAATGGGAAGAGAATGGCAATGAGCAAGATAATCAAGATGATGAAGACGACGACATCGCCCCACGTCAACTTAGAGAAAAAGCGCACAAATGGATTATTTACGTTCTTAGGTTTATCAGGTGTCATGGTTGTCATGATTTGCTCCTCTCTTAGCTATAATCGGCAAGGTCAGATTGGTCGGCTTGTAAGAAACGCATCTGGACGAGTGTTACTGAAATCAAAATCGAGAATAGAACAACAGATGCAGCCGTTGCTGTCCCCATACTGATACGACGATTAAAGATTTCGTCCGTGATGTAATAAATAATCACGCGCGTTGCGCCAGCAGGTCCACCATCTGTCGTGATAGAAATGGTATCGAACACTTGGAATGAACCGATGACGGATGTCACAAGTACAAACACGAGCACAGGGCGAAGAAGAGGTAATGTGATACTCCAGAATTTAACCCAGCCATTTGCTCCATCAATATCTGCAGCAGAGTAGAGTGATTTAGGGATTGTCTTCAAGCCAGCGAAGACCAGAATGGCGTTATAACCAGCATGTCGCCAGATATTAATCCCCGCAATCCATGCAATCGCTTGATCAGGATTACCCATAAATTCTTGATCAGGAGCACCAACATAATTTAGTAGAACATTGGCAATACCAATTGATGGGTCGAGAATCCATAGCCAAAGTAAGGCAACAATAACATTGGGCATCAACCAAGGCAGAATCATTACACTCCGCATGACTGTTGAAACCATGTTACTGAATTTATCAAGCATCACGGCAAAGAAGATTGCTAAAGCAGTTTGAAGTGGAATATTCCAGATAACATACTGGAGTGTAATTCTTAGAGACCGCCAGAATCGCTCATCAGAAAAAATTTCTTCATAATTTGCTAGTCCTACAAACTCAGCATCAGTGAGCAAGTTCCACTCATAGAAGCTAATCCCGACTGCACGGATAGCAGGATAAGCATAAAAAAGAACAAAACCTATTAAGCTCGGTAAAATAAATAAATATCCTAAAACCATTTGGTTATTCGTCAGCAAATCAACTAGCGAATTGCTCTGACCAGTATTCTTGGGCTTTTCTTTTTCCATCGACAAGCTCCTCAATAACTAAACCGTATTAGTAAACCGCATTAGTAAATTACAGCACAAAACGACTGCTCATACCCACATTCAAATTTGACGTACTTTACTTAGGTCTTTGCGAAGATTGTTCGGTGCATAAAATTCTCCAAATAAGTGCTAACTCAGTGATTAATCTATGTTAGCAGTACAAAAGTTTAAGTATATTGAGCACAGTCATTTTTTATTGTGCTTCAAATGGTATCCACAAGAATCTCGAATAATAAGTTCAGGGGTGAGTGTGATGTGGCGAGATTCAATTGGCTTATTATCAATTATATCGAGTAACATTTTCGCTGCAAGTTTTCCTTGCTCGATATTGGGTGCTTCAACTGTTGTTAGTGCTGGTGATGTGTATCTAGCCAGCAGAATGCCGTCGTATCCTATGACTGCAACATCTTCAGGGACTTTTAGACCACTCTCTTGAATGGCTGTCATTGCGCCAAATGCCATGACATCATTTAGAGCTAGAATAGCTGTTGGTGGCTGGTCAAGACTGAGCAATTGTAATGCTGCTTGATAGCCACTTTCTGGCGTAAATGCGCCATGAATAATGTAGTTAGGATTGAAAGGTAGATTTTTCTCCATCATGAATTGCTCATAAGTATCGAGCCTTCCTTGTGGGGTAAAGCCACTATCTTGCGGCGCATAGCTGATGACACCAATGGAACGATGCCCTAGGTTGTACAGATGTATCAGTGCATCTTGAATACCCTGCTCATCGGCTGTCGATACGGAGTTGATAGTATCGTGTAATTTGCCGAGTGTTGTAATAGGAAAACCTTCTTCGCTGAGGGTTTTCATTGTTTCAATATCACGCGCTGATGGGTTATAGGGAATGACTATCAGTCCAACAGCTTCTTTACCTTGAGCAAGGTTGAAGTAGGTCTGTCCTTGCATATCTTCGTCGATGAATTCAACCAGGATGCGATAAGGCTCTTTACGCAATACTTTAGCAATGCCTGTCATGATATATGAGACAAATTCATCAGAGAGAACTGCTTCATGAGGACGTGTCAAAACAAGTGCAACATTGTCGCTAACCCCACGCGCTAGCATTCGTGCTGTTGCATCAGGAACATAGCCTAAATCACGCGCCGCCTTAATCACACGTTCGGTAGTTTCGGGACTAATATTTTGTCCTTCGACTTTGTTGAGCACAAATGAAACAGTTGTTTGAGAAACACCTGCTTGTTTAGCCACCATTTTGCTTGTAACACGTTTTTTAATCATAAAAAATCTTTTTACTAAAGCGTATTAGTAGATTATCCGATAGTTATACATTTGTCAAGAAATTACTGAAAACACACTGTATCATCGGTTACGAATGATATAAGTAGGAACAACTGACCCACCACCAGCAGTGACATTTAACAGAGCAAGTGGCGATAAACGTGTGAGGCAGCCGTAAACTTGGTCACCATTAAAAATATAGGGGGCAGCATCAACATAGCGTTCACTAATTGTAAGTCGCCCATCAGCCCAATTTGGGAAATCTCTTTGCAGTAATTGTACTTTTTCTTGGACAACATGTGGTGTGTTGAGCGCAAGTTGTAACTTCGATTCCCATTCTTCTTGTGATGATTGCCAACCCAAAACCACCCCTGAACCGCCGTATTCATCATTGGGTTTTAACACAAATTTTTCGCGGTTATCCGCAATACATTGAACCAAATCAACAGCTTGCCCATCATAGATAGTTTTGCGTTCTTCAACAACGCGCGTCCAAGGAATATGAGCGTTAATAAAATGCTGTTGTTCTGAGGTGAAAAGGTCAGCATTACGTTCATCACTCAAAAATGCCAAACTCGCTTTCTTCGCCATCAATTTTGCACTTGGGGCATTCGTCATATAAACGGCACGGTCTTTGATTGCTTGCAAAACAGGATTATCAACTCCCATGCGTTCTACTAATTCACTGTACAGCACACGCTTATAAATGAGATCGATACGAAAGTCGCCGTGCATCAATTGACCATTGCGATACTCCAATGCACGAGGGTCTGCGAGAATCGCTTTATACCCATGTTGTTCAAAATAAAGTCGAGTGATTTCGTGTTCATTGAGTGTGGGCACATCTTGCCAATCTAAGATAGCAATCTGAGGAATTTCACGTCCGCCCCAGCCATGATATGCCTTCATCAGTGCGGATTGCAATGTATCGAGTGAACGCATCGGTGTCAGATGATACATTTCTTGAAATTTCTTCATCGGTTCAAGCGCATCGAACACATCCGCAAGGCAATCATTATAGCCAATGCCAGCAGGGGTCTCTGCATTGTATTCAACACATTTGAGGTTGCGGTCTTCTACAACGTAGAAGGTATCTATGCGCGATGATGACCAAGGCAGAGGCGCACCATAGTCAAGCGGAAATAAGTGTTCTTCGTATTCTTCCAAATGAAGTTGAGACCGATAGCTTTTATCAGCAATGCAAACCTCATGAGCACGTGAAAACGCCGATAGAACACCTTGCAAGCCTCGTTGCATGAATTCCCAATCATGCTCTTGATAGAAATGCGGACGCAACACGATGCACAATGGTCGTTCGCCGAAGTAGAGACTTCGTTCTTTCAGTTTTTCGTGCAGAAGCGCATTGGCTTCTTCTGCCACTTCATCTGTCAGGAGATCGTGATATTGCTGAATAACATCTTGGATTTCCATAGTGATCTCCGTATTGAATTATTTTTCGGCGTTGATAGCGAGTTGACCCCACGCATATTTTGACCGTGTACCTTCGGATGAGAGTGCAAATTCAATCATGACATCTGCCATCGTTTGTACCATCCAATCAAAATGATTTTGACCGAGTGAGTTCACATCCATATCAGGAGCAGGATTCATGAAATCAATGGCATAAGGAATGCCATCGCGGAAGGCAAATTCGCAAGTGTTCATGTCGTAGCCAAATGCTTGACAAATCGCAATTGTATAATCGTGGAGCAATTTGGCTGTTTCTTCTGAGAAGCCATGTTCTGGGCTGTAGTAACGTTCATTAGGATTGTAACGCATGACTCGTGCTTTGGTTTGTCCGATACCCATGCAACGCGCGTATTCATCCCACTTGATGAACTCTTGCATAATCATGGTCAGTAAACCACTAGAATTATAGGCGTGCCATAGTTCTTCCATCGAATTGACGATGTAGACATCTTTCCAACCACCCCCATGAGCATCTTTCAGCACGCATGGGAAGCCTCCTAAGTAGTCTACAATGCTATCCCAATCAATCGGGAATTTGAGGTTGCGGAGACTTTTGTTATGGTCAATGCCTTGAATATAATCTTTATTAGGCAAGACAATCGTTTTCGGTGAGGGAATCCCTAGTTTAGTGATGACTGATGCACCGAAAAATTTATCGTCGGCTGTCCACATAATTGGGTCATTGACGACTTTAACCCCTTGCAGGGCAGCATTTTTGAGATAAGAACGATAATAAGGCACTTCATGCGAAATACGGTCAATGATGACGCGATAGGGACTTGGTTCGTTCATAGTTGTGCCACCAATTTCGACAAATTCTGCGGTAACACCTGTTTTTTCACTACGACGATTCACTTCATCAATGAAGGCAGGTGGCCATGACCATTCCATACCGACAAATAAACCTATCTTGACTGGTTCTTTTTTCTTCGCCATCACTGTATTCCTTATATTATACTCGTAATGAAGTAAATAATTATGTAACTATAACGCACTTGATTAATCATGCCCACCAATATATTGCAACATCATTTTCTGCCAGTAAGGCCAATCATGCGACCAGCCATCCCATTCACGAAGAGCATTACCAATGCCTTTGCCCCATAACACACGCGACATCTCTCGTGAGCTACTGATGAGACGGTCATCACGTCCTGCTGCCATGATAATATCGACATGGCGTAGCATATTCAGGCGATGTGAGTCTGATTCATGTTCGATGAATTCGACAGGGTTATTGAAGTAGACGTAATCGTTACTGAAACCATCTGTCCAGCCACGAATATCGTAAATACCACTAAAGCCGAGGATGCGGTCTACTTTTTCAGGATATTTCAAGCCGAAAGTCATGGCATGGTACGCCCCGAAGCTCGCCCCCATTGTCATCAAAAATGGATTCGGATTTTTGTGGCGACTCAGAGGCAAAACTTCATTGAGGAGATAATCAAAATACTGATGGTGACGATAAGCACGTCCGCCAGGGTGTGCCCAGCGACAATACCAACTTTCAGCATCCACACTATCAACACAATAAAGTTGTATCCATCCATTGTTGAGATGCTGCCAGAGTGCCCCAACCATGCCTCGGTCTTCCCATTCGTAGAAACGCCCTTGCGATGTGGGGAAAACCAGTACACGCGCCCCTGCGTGACCAAAAATCAATAATTCCATATCTCGGTTGAGTGATGGACTATGCCACCGATGATGTTCACGATGCACGATGCACCTCACATTTTATTGGATAATGAATGATAGCCATTGCTTGTTTGTTTTAGATTTTAGTACAGCACAATACATAAATAGCACGGTTAGCTAGATAATCTAACATGCAATATGTACTAGATACAAATTTTGCTTATGACTTTTTTATGTTGATTGGCTCGCCTGTTCCACAGCAAAGTCAACTTGTAGTGCGCCTGCCCCTTGTTGTTCGGGCATCATATGGTGTAAGGGTTGTGCCGTATCGCGTAGAATTGTACGTATTTGAGTAGGTGTTAGAGTAGGATTTGCTTCTAACATTAAGGCGCAAGTCGCGGACACAATCGGAGCAGCTACTGATGTACCATCCACAAATTGATAATGCTGGTTGATGAGCTTGTGGGCAAAAATGCGATTCTGCAAATCTTCATAGAGCACAGCTCCACCAGCTTTGACATCTTTATGTGTCAAGTTGAGGTCTTTGTAGCCTTTTTTGACTAGACTTGTCAGGGCATTATCTGTTGTATCTATGATTAATGCGCCAAGCCATTTTGCTTCTTTTTCAACAAATGTATCTGGCAGAATAGGCGATGGAATCCATTCAGCAGGGGCAACAATATCAGGCTTAGATGTGCCATCATGAGCGTTGCCATAATTACTATGATAGGCTGTCCAAAGTGAATTGTGTGGCGTGTTATGGTCATCATAGCCACCGACGACGATTGCTTCGGGTGAACTTGCTGGTGGCACAAGTCGTCTGGAGCCATGATTGCCTGATGAGATGACGACTGTCACACCTTCAGCGACCAATTGGCGCACACTAGCGTGAAGCGGATGGTCAGGATTATCGGTGACGCGGTCACCACCTACAGAGACATTAAGCACACGAATATCATACTTTGCATGATTATCAATGAGCCACTTAAAACCGCGCAGAATATCAGCTTCTTTGACTTGTAATTTAGGATTGCTGACTTTGATGAGCACGAGATTACTATCAGAGGCTAGACCTCTGTAATAACCATCCGAGAGAGAGCCATCTCCTGCACCAATTGCAGAGACCATCAAACCATGCCAACTCGTGACATCAACATTGGTAATCTCTTGCGTCTCTTTTATCTTCTTAGTTGTTGCATCCACATGAACTTTGACACGCTCGCGCAAGTCGGGGTGCATGTAAAAGCCTGCATCCAAATACGCAATGGTGATGCCCCTACCCGTGAGTGAGGTCGAGACATTCATGCGGTCACGAACAGATAACAACTGATGCAAACCAAAGTTCGGATAATTCGCAATGAACTTTGGCGGATTTTTTATAATAGGATTACTCAATTACTCTGTGCCTCCTGTGCGTTGCGTTCCCATTGGGGGGGCAACTGCCATGAAATCATGTTGGAAACGTTCATTATACTCGCTCAACAAGGCTTCGACTTGTTCGTAATTGTCTGAAACTATTATCAATCCAGCGTGGTACTCTTTTTTCGCTTTCCAGACGATTTCTTCTGCATCATATGACGACATATCAGGGTGTTCTTGTTTGGCGAGGGTCATCATCAGTCCTGCATATTGTTCTTGAACGTCTGGTAATTTGTATTTTTCGCCTCGTAAATGGGATACCACCATGCGTCCCCATTCACGCCAGAGATTGATACCTGTTGCAAATTCAATCAGTTCAGCGATATTTGCGCCACCGACACGTGCGGCGGATTCCAGAAAATAGAATTCACCAGTGTCATGTGCTTTGATGAATTCTGTATGGGTAACGCCATTAACCATACCGAGTGTTTTGATGACTTTTGCGTTGAGTTTACGCAGTTTAGGAGCATCACCTTTTTTACGAGGAATAACACGGCTGTTGAAGATACCACCACCTTGATAGACCGACATCGGTGGTGCGCCATATTGTTGCACACTGACAAAGATAACTTTGCCATCCAACACAATTGAATCGACATGGAAGACATCACCAGGGACAAAATCTTCCAAGAGATAGTGCGATTGTTTATCACCTAATTCGTCTAAGGCACGCCATAAGCGTTCGCTCTCGTGAATTTTTTCGATGCCCATCGCGCTGGCTTCCGAGCGAGGTTTCAAGACCCAAGGGGTAGGCACAGCATCCATATAATTGCGTAGTGCATCATAATTCTTGATATGTACAAAGTCAGGCACATTGATACCTGCTTCTCGTGTTAGTTCGCGCATGGTCAATTTATCACGGAAATTGCGACTAGCGGTGACACCCATCCCAGGTAGGCGCAGATGCTCACGCAACATCGATACCAGTTCCACTTCAAATTCATCTAATGGCACAATGTAATCAATCGTGCGTCCTCGGCACAGATACGAAACAGTGTTGATGACATCTTGGTATTTCGCTAAATCAGGCGTGAAGAATACTTCATCAATATCGTCGTAGTTCCAAGGTTCATCACGCCATTGGTCTTCGGTTAGCAACAAGACATAACAATCCATTGCTTTGACCTGTGCCATCATCGCAAGCCCTTTAAAGGTGCTAGAGATGAATAAAATTGTTGGTTTTGTGTTGTCACTCATGGCGTAGATACCCTTCGTTGTATTGATTGCTGATAAGAATTATTGCTCAAAAATGGGGTGTTATTCTCTATAGAATGCTCCAAATTCACAGTGCTTGAATTGGATGTTATGGCTAATTAATGATAAAGTGGCAAGGTAATCATAAATTCACTGCCGATACCCACGTCACTGGTAACTGCTATTTTTCCACCGTATGCAGTGACAATTGCTTGTGCTTTGCTCAAGCCCATTCCACTGCCCTCTTTGCCTAGCCTCGTGCGCGATTGTGACACCTTGTAAAAGGGGAGAAAAATTTTATCCAAATCATTTTTTTCAATGCCAATACCACTATCTTGGACTGCAATCGTTGTTTGCTTCTGATTTTGTTCAATCGTCACTTGCACGCTATCATCCGAGTAGAGCAAAGCATTATCTATCAGAGCAGATAGCATATCCTGAAAATGCGATTCCTCCATATAAGTAATGATGTTATCCGCGATATTTAGCTGAACACGGTCATGATGGACACAATATATGTATAAAATTTCTTCAATTTGATCAGAGAATAATGCACTATTTGTATCGATTTCCATCAAGCCAAGTTGTGTAACGAGTGAAATATATTTCCCGATTTCTATTAATTGATTGAGACTGGTTGTGATACGTTCGTATCGAGTCTCAATTATTTCAGGTGTTGCATAATTACGAATGGTGTCTATCGCAAGTTGAATGACCGAAATCGGTGTCCGAAATTCGTGATTAATGCCTGCCATCAGCTTATGCAATAATCGTTGATTCTCAATTTGAACTTGTAGACGTTCTGCCTTGATGAGTGCTTTTTGATAGGCAAAACGTTCTACTGCGTATCGGATGGCACGGCTCAGTCCCTCGGTAGTCAGGTTATCTTTCGTTAAATAGTCTTGCGCTCCTATTTCAAAAGTTAATGCTGGTAAATTTGGTTCAATATTAGATGTCAAAACGATGACTGGTATATCGATATTTAAGGTTTGTAGGCGTTCAAGCCCCGTTGTGGTTGTTGTATCAGGTAAGCCCAAATCAAATAAGATAATATCAGGCTGATAGCCTTCTAATAAGCTAATAGCATCTTGTAGTGTTTCGACAGCTTTTAATTTGAGGTCGAATTCTATAATATCACTGACCAAATTTTGTACCAGAAAAATATGTGCTGGATTATCTTCTACCAGTAAGGCTTGTATAGTCGGTCTTTCATGTTTCAATTGGGTATCCTTTGTGTATCAGGATTGTAAAAAGTGTTCGGCGATAAGCATTTCTAAATCCTCCGCTGTCAGAGGTTTTGTGAGGTAGTTATCCACCAAGCTACTTTGTTCTGCTTTCCTTCGTTCTCTCTGGTTTAAGGAATTGGTCAAGATAACAACAACAATTTTAGTGTCCAATGCTGGTTTAATCTTGCTATAGTTTTCAAGAAATGAAAAACCATCTTGTAGTGGCATATTGATGTCTAAGAATATCATATTTATTCGTTCACTATTACCATCTTTTATCAAATGGTGAAGCGCATTCGTCACTGCCTCGAATTCAATAATATCTGAGGCAATATTTGCATCATTAATGATGATACGGTGATAGAAATTATCGGCAGGATTATCATCAATTAAGACGATTGTATCTAAGATAGGCATATCGTATCTTAGCTGATAAGTTGCTTAGATAGTGTAAAGTAAACTGTTGTGCCTTGATTAATTTCAGATTCTAGCCAAATTTTACCATCATGCAGGGTGATAATGCGCTGGCACATGGCAAGTCCCATGCCAATACCTTCTTGCTGTGAACGTGGTTGCAGTTGTTTAAAAATCTGAAAGACCGTTTCCCAATACATTTCTTCGATACCAATGCCATTATCACACACACTGAATTGCCAGTGTGTTTCGTTTTCTGACATTTCGATAATGATATGGGGTGGTGTCGTGGGTTGAGCGTATTTAACCGCGTTGAGAATCAAATTAGAAAATACTTGACGAATTTGAGCAGGATGACAGGTGATATAACCGCCTACATTGACCTCAAGCTGAACATCATTTTCTTCAATGATAGATTTAAGGTCTTGTTGAATATCATCAATCAAGTCTTTTGGATTAACATCTGATATAAATTGCTCGTGCATTTCGCTATCGGCACGCGAATACAACAACAAGCCATGAATCAGTGCCTTCATCCGTTCAGAAGAATCATGAGCAAATTCAATCATTTTCAGACCTTGTTCATCAAGGACATCACTGTATTTTTGTTTAATTAAAGACATATAATTGCTGAGTGTATTCATAGGCTCTCGCAAATCGTGCGAGGCAGCGTAGGCAAATTGTTCCAACACATTATTTGACTCTTTCAAGTCTGATAGTGTCAGTTCCAATTCACTTGTCATCAGTTGAATATCTGTGATGTCGATGGCGACCCCATAGGTGCTGATAGCACGTCCATCATGATTGCGCTCTATCACTCCATTGCCTCTGATGTAACGTACAATCTTATCGATGCCCTTAATACGATAAGCAAAGGTATGTTCATCTTGGTTGGGGTTGAGCAAATCATCTTCCCATGTCGAAAGTGCCATTTCAACATCGTCGGGATGAATTGTCGAAACGGCTTGCTCTAGTGTGCCGTTGAAGTCCTCTTGTTCGATGCCATAAATATCATACATCTTGTCACTCCAGAAAATATCGCCATTAACTAAGTCATAATCCCAAATGCCAATGTTGCCAATGTCGATAGCGATTTCTAGCCGTTCTTGAAGTTCCTTAACACGGAGTTCGTTCTCCTTTTGTATGGTAATATCAACAAAGCTGAGAACAACGCCTCCCACCTTCTGGCGTGCATCCAAATAAGGGTTAATCCGTTGCAAAAAGTAACGATTATCTTTGGTCTGGATCTCGCGTTGTGATGGCTCGCCTGTATACATAACTTCTCTGGCAGACCCTAACAGGTCTTCCATATCTTCTGTTTGCAATTTGCTGGCGAGATGTTCGAGAGGTCGTCCAACATCACTCGTGAGTAAATCAAATTGTGCGCTGATAGACGGGGTAAAACTGCGAATGTTTAAGTCTAAATCTAAGAAAATTGTGCCGATGCGCGTGCTTCGGATGAGATTATCAACTTCGGCATTCAGACGTTCAAGTTCATCAACCTTCAATTGATATTCTGCATTGACAGTATGTAACTCTTCGTTGACAGACTGGAGTTCCTCATTGGTACTTTGGAGTTCTTCGTTAGCAGCCATCAATTCTTCATTGGTCGCTTGGAGTTCTTCGTTGCTGGTTTGAGCTTCTTCTAGGGCAGACTGTAACTGAATTTGTGCTTCTTTGAGTGCCTGTTCCATCAATGCTTTGCCTTCGTGGGCGGCTGTTTCTAATTCTTGTTCAGAAGCACTTTCTAAGGCAATGAAAATATCAGTTATGGCACGAGGCAAAAGCAATACTAAAAATTGTAATTGCCCACTTCCTGTTGTTGCATAAGGTTCAATAAAAAGATGTATTTGTTGACGGCGATTATTTGGTAAATCTAACCAGACCTTTGATGTTGACACCCGTTCACGCATTCGGGCAGCTTTTGTGAGTGCGCCACTGAGAGGAATATAAAGTGATTCGTGTACCATTTTCAGCAACGATAGTGAAAATTGATTCGCTGGTATATCCAAGAAATATTTATAGTTCCCTTGTGCATGAATGAGCTTGTAGTCACTATCAATGAAAATGGAGGCAGCATCCATCTCTGAAAGAAGCAAATTAGACATGGTGTTTGCCATATCCACTGATGGCAAATCATTTGCCTTAGTAATATTAGTCTGATACAAATTACTCTGTGCAATTAAGCCTAATCGATTAGCGTGTCGCAAACTTTGATAAATTCGCCAGCGTCGATTGACCTCAGCAAACGCATTGGTCTCATCATTAAGAGACTCGCTTGACCCCAAAAACAAGTAGCCACCAATATTGAGCGCATAATGCAAACGATTCAGTAATCTTTCCTGAACCTCAGGCAGTAGATAAATCAGAAAGTTACGGCAAAGAACTAAATCCATCTTACCAAAGGGTGGGTCTTTGAGGGCATCATGTTGTGAAAAAATGATTGAGCGTCGCAATGTTCTATTTATTCGGTACTCATTACCAACCTTGTTGAAATAATGGTCAAGACGCTCCTGAGAGATATTCGATAAAATACTATCTTGATAAGTACCTTGTGCAGCGTGGTCAATGTGCTCTTTTTCAATGTCCGTTGCAAAAATTTTGACTTCGAGATTACGTCCACTTGCGTTGAGGGCTTCATCTACTAAGATTGCTAAAGTATAAGCCTCTTCGCCACTACTGCAGCCAACGACCCAACATTTAATTGGTTGACTCGACGTTTTATCATTAATGATTTTGGGCAACACATCACTGGCTAAAATATCCCATGCAATGGGGTCACGAAAGAAGTGCGTTACATGAATCAAAAATTCGCGGTAGAGTGTATGCGCTTCATTTGGATTTTGATGTAAATATTCATAGTATTCTTCAAGTGTGTCACAGTTGGTCACAACCAATCGTCGTTGTAAGCGTCGCACGAGGGTCGGGCGTTTATAGAGGGTAAAATCAACATCAATTTGTTTCTGAAGATATTTAAGGATACTGTGTAAAACATTCGCTTGCTGACCATCAGTAAGATTACCAATTAGTGCTTTTCGTTCTGTCGAAAAATAGCGATGTAACTCGGCTGGCATTTCCCAAGGGGGTAGGATGAAATCAATTAAGCCTGTGCCAATGGCACTCATAGGCATTCCGTCAAAAGCAGAACTTGCTGGATTCTGTACTATTGCAAGACCACCGATTTCTTTGATAGCACGCAAGCCAATTGTGCCATCACTCCCTGTGCCTGATAAGATAATCCCAACTGATTGTTCTTTGCTCTCTTTTGCTAAGGATTCAAAGAAAATATCAATCGGGAAATTGAGGACACCCCCTGTTGGTTTATCTGTAAGAACAAAGCGATTAGATTGCAAAATCATGTTTTTGCCAGGGGGAATCAAATAGACCGATGCTCCATTGACTACCATATCATGCGTGACTTCATGAATAGGCATTTTGGTATTTTTTGAGAGCAACTCGCCCATTAAGGATTTGTAATCAGGCGATAGATGTTGAACAACCACAAAGGTATGTTGAAAATCAGGCGGAACAGCATCGAAGAATGATTTGAGTGCCTCAAGCCCACCTGCGGATGCCCCAATACCTATGATAGTGAATTGATTTTCGTGTGATTCATCATCTGTAAGTGTATCTTGTTCTTGACTCATTTTTTACTGTACCAACTCAACTATCATTTCATCAGTCGTATTTTCTCCTTCTAATATATCACAGCCTACTTGTAATAAACGGTAGATATATAATTGGATAATTAAAAATCAATGGGTTGTAGGAAGCATGTTCCGTCTTCACGATTGCAAACCACATCACTTGCCCCGCCGTTGAGTACATCATTGAACCACAATGCAAAGGGAACACCTTGTTCGTTATACGCATAGAAGAAATTGTTATTGAGGATACAGTGTAAAAATCCACCTGCGATGTAACGCCGATAGTTGGGCAATTCGGATAAGCGTGCTGTATTTTCGATTAACTCTTCGCTCCACGGTGCTGATTCCGTGAAGTAGGTGCTTTCAACGTCCTCTGGTAAGTCACGACCTCCTGCCGATAGGAAGAACGATACTTGGGTTTCATCAAGATAGGAACTGTATTGTGCGAAGTTCGTTTGTGGATATGTACGCGCTACAATCTCCATATGTGTAGTTGTGCTGTAATCTTGTGTGGTCATATTCGCTAATTCAGGGATGAAATCAGGCAAGGTACTCAGGGCGTTCCATGTCTCGAAGCCATCCCAATTTTTACCTTGAATGCCTATAGCTGCATCTGAAATGATGGTTGTTGGCACACCTGAATATTGTTCCATGATATAAGGTGCTTGATGCAATGCCCCGTAACCCCCTGCACTACAGCCAGAAATCAGTAAGCGACTAGGGCTTTGAAAATTGGCATAAACCCACTCTAAGACAGCACCCGAATTGTTAAAGCCATTGAAGAAGACATCAATTTCTGGGTCAGAATACCCTGCTTCGGGTGGCACATCAAACGTCGCTTGACTATTGCCCATGTGCAAATCACCAGAACAATAGGGAACAAAAACGATATTCGCTTCTTGAATTGGGTTTGCTTGATTGCCCAGCGCAAATATCCCTTGTGTGTATAGATTAATTTGTTCACTGTAGACATCAAATACAGTCGCATAAGACCCAATTGAACCACAGGTCAAACCATCCCAACACGCGCCACCTCCCTGAAAATAAATGACCAAGTTATTCGTAGGGGTTGGGTTTGGGCGAACAAAGAAACTGTAATCATCACCATAGAGGCAGACACCTGTATCCACATCAATTTCTGTCCAAACGCCAGCAGGCAAATCAGAAAAATTCGGCTGTGGCTCTTGTCCACTAGCGGGTATCACTAAGAGGCTAATAATCGCCAAAGCAAACAGGGTTATCATACGTGTCATCGTCTGAAGCACTCCATATTGTCACGAACAGATGAATAATTACAGTATAGGTCAGTTGATTATTCTAGCTAGGGGAAGATGGTCAGAGAGAAGTAGGAGTGCCACTATCAGCACTCCACACAATGTGTTGCTTAATCTTCTTCTGGTAATTCAATTGGTGCTTCAAAGCATGAGCCATCTAGTACACTACAAGCGACATTATCAGCATCGCGTTCAATTACGTCTGTGAACCAATCACTGAATACGACCTCATTTTGGTCATAGAGATAGAAAAGGTCGTTATTGATGACACAATGGGCAAACCCACCTGCTGTATAGTGATTGTAATTATCAAGTTGTGTGAGGTCATCGGTATTGCTATCTAATGCACGACTCCAGATGGCGGCTAGTCCTGCTCCATTAGTTTCAAAGTCGAGTGCTTCACCTTGCGACGCACCATAAAATCCAACCTGAACACCATCAACATAGGAATTGTATTGCGCGAAATCATTTTCGGGGAAGTAGAGGGCAGTCTGTTCGATATGATAGGTCGTATCGTAAATATCAGAGGTGGCATCTGCTAAAGCAGGGATAAAATCAGGCAAGGCATCAATTGATCCCCAAGTTTGTAAGCCTGTCCAATCATCAGCTAAAACGCCAGCCGAAGCATCGGCAATCATGACAGCAGGAACACCTGCATAGTTTTCCATGATGTACGGTGCGTGAGCCACTGCCCCATATCCCCCTGCACTACAGCCAGCAATCACCACATCATCAGGTGCTTCAAAATTAGCATAAACCCATTCTAAAACAAGTTGAGCGTTATTGTGTCCGTTGAAGAAGACATCAATTTCATCAAAATCTGCGTCCAATTCGGCAGGGACATCGAAGGTCATTTCTGTGATACCTGTATGGACATCCCCTGAGCAATAGGGAACAAAGACCATATTGTAATTCGCAAGTGGATTATCGGGATTATCAAAATCGAAAATGCCTTGCTGATAGAAATCCATCAAGTCAGGATTCACGTTGAAAAATGATGCAAATTGTCCGATGCTGCCACAGGTGAAACCATCCCAACATGCACCGCCCCCTTGGAAGTAAACGAGTAGATTATCAGATAGTTCAGCACTAGGACGTGCAAAAAAACTGTAGTCTTCTCCATACAGACAAATACCACCTTCAACCGCGATTTGTGTCCATTCACCTGCAGGTAATTCACTTAGCGTTGGCTGTGCACTTTGTGCGCTAGCAGGAATCCATGCTAGAAGGGCAATCAGCACGACAAATAAGCCATTTATTTTATTATTCACTATCAAACTCCCATAAACGTTATGTCAGAAAATGATAGCACGTTATTGGACAAACTGTATAGAATGTCAGATGAACGTTTCTACTCATGTCAGATAAACAAAACTTTGCCCTGAGTCATCTTTTTTGATATACCCTGTTAAGCCTGTTGGTTGATGGGTGTCGTCATCAGTTATTTGTGTGATGAGGTCGTCATCTATAGCAAGTGGCACAACAGGGCATCCAACGGAGAGTGCATTGCCACCATATAGCCATTCCTGATGATGTTTCCACGAGAGCGTAATCGGCATCAGCGTGAGTAGCGCATCAGTTTTAGGATGCTTTGCCCCTGTAACAATAGGGATTCCAAAAATGTCTTCAAAGTCAGAAGCATCGTTCACGGTCAGATTGTTATCAATTACTGTGATATGACGAAAGTGCTTAATATCTTGCTGAATGATTTTGCCACCAAAGCGCATTTTCCCATTGGTGAGATGGGTTTGTGCTGTTGTGACCATCTGCTTTATGTGTTTGGCATTGAGTATGGCTGCGTGGGCACGTTCTGCTACTAAGACATTCCAGAAATTATCGGCAGAGAAATGCTCAAATAAAATGACTGTTCCACCCATTATCAGAGGAGCAACAATCACTTGTGCCATATGCTCATGAATGGGCAAGGTGCTGATAGTTACTTGATTGCCTGTGAGTGCTGTCAACTGTGCAAGCTGATTTGCCTCATGCAGTAAATCTCCTTGTGTTTGAGTGATTTTGTGACCATTTACATACCTTATAAGTGCGGTATCGGTCAGGCGTGCGGTGCGTTCGTTACCACCTGTCATAGGAATATCTGCACCTTTTGCGCCACTCTCATCACCCAAGAAGGTTGTCGGACGATTGCTAGCGAGGTCTTCAAAACGCAGATAGCCTTCACGTCGCTCACCACCGATTTGTATAACACCATCAAGCGTATCTATTTCAGCAACCCATGAACTTGTCATCTCTATAAAGCTATGGTCAGCGAAGAGAATGGTCGCGCCACTATCACTCAGACATGATTGGATTGTTTCAGCATTCGCTTCACTATCGAGCGCAACAATACTTGCACCAATCACCCACGTTGCAAAGTAGAGTAACAAGGCATTTTCGTGAGTCGGGCTGAGGATTGCAATTGTATCGCCACGCTCTATCTCTAAATCTTCGTACAAAAAGTTAGCGACTTGATGTGCTTTGCCCACAAATTCGAGGTAAGAGAGTTCCTGTCGCTTGAAATCAGTATCAAATGAAATGACAGCGACTTTGCGTGAGGAGACTTTGGCATGTAATCCGAGTACATCGCGCATATTACGAAATGGCAGAGACATAGGGAGTTATCCTTTTCAATGATTGATGTTCAGAGTATGTAATAAGTGTTACATGCACATCACAAATAGCAAATAAGTCCAATTCAATTTTCATTCATCTGCACAAGTTATGATAACCAAATCAACAATTTATGGGAGATTATGCAATGGACTATCGTTATTTAGGGAAAACAGGTCTCAAGGTCAGCGAGTTATGCCTTGGCGCGATGACATTTGGACGTGAAGCCAATCAAGCAGATAGCTTTGCGATGATGGATACTTTCGCCGAAGCAGGGGGTAACTTCATTGATACGGCTGATGGATATTCTGCTGGTAAGAGTGAAGAAATTCTTGGGCAATGGTTGAACAATCAAACACGTGAGGATTTTGTCATTGCAACGAAAGTGCGTTTTCCGACAGGTGACGGACCCAATCAGGTTGGTTTGAGTCGCAAACACATCTTGGATGGCGTTGAGCAAAGTTTGCGTCGCTTGAATGTCGATTATATCGACCTCTATCAAGTGCATTGCTATGACAATGGCACACCGCTCAAAGAAACACTCGGCACACTCAACACACTCGTTGAACAAGGTAAAGTCCGTTATATCGGTGTCAGCAATTATAAGAGTTATCAAATTCAGAAAGCGGTTGACATCAGCAAAGCAATGGGCTGGGAAGCCTTTGTTAGCCTGCAACCACTGTACAACTTGCTTGACCGTTCACTTGAGTGGGAAATTGTCGAATTATGCCAGCAAGAAGGTATCGGTATTATTCCTTGGAGTCCGCTACGAGGTGGTTGGTTAACAGGGAAGTATCGTCGTGGGATGGATAATGCCCCTGATGGTACACGCATCGCCCGTGCGGAAAAAGAAGGCTGGATGGAAAAATGGTCAGCGTATGATAATGACCGCACATGGAATGTGATTGATGCTCTACTAGAAGTTGCTGAAGAAGCCGATAAATCACCCGCACAGATTGCGCTCAATTGGGTCAAAGACCAAGCAGGTGTCACTGCTCCGATTATTGGTGCACGCACACTCGACCAGTTGAAAGATAATCTCGGTAGTGTTGGCTGGCAACTCAGCGATAAACAACGCACCAAGCTAAGTGATGTCAGTGAGATGCCAGGACCATATCCCTACGATTTCATCAAAGAAGTGAGTGGCAACCGCTAAACAGAAAAATTATCTTGCCTTGCTTCTAATATGCCATTAACATATCGTCGCTTGATAAATAGTGATATTAGGAGCAAGTATGCGACTTCTTCGCGGATTAGTAATTCTAAGCCTCGCCTTTCTAGCGGTGGTCGGCTTTGCACAAGAAGAACAAGAACGAACTGTTGGTACACTGTTTGGTGAACATGAAGGCTACACCTTGATGCGTACCCAAAATAACACCTTCGTTTTCTTGTTAAATGATAAAGGTGAGCGCGTTCACCAATGGGAAGTAGGTGTTGAAGGTACGGATGCGTTCTTGATGGAAAATGGTGATTTGGTCATCACAGCACCACGCTTGACCCCCATCGAAGAAAATGACTTTGCAGCCGTTTTCCCTTGGATGAATAGCTATGGTAGTGTGATGCGCTTCACTTGGGAAGGCGAAAAAATTTACGAGTTTGAATTGAACCGTCCTGATTTCCGTCATCATCACGGCATCAATGTTCGTCCAAATGGCAATATCATGATGATCGCTTGGGATTACAAAACACAAGAAGAAGCACTCCAAGCAGGGCGTGAGCCTGAAGGACTAGGTGAAGGTGGCTTGTGGTCAGAAATTTTCTTGGAATATGACCCTATTGCTGGCGAAGTTGTCTGGGAATGGCATTTGTGGGATCATCTGATTCAAGATTTTGACCCGACCAAAGATAATTATGGTGTTGTTGCTGATAATCCTGGTAAGGTCAATATCAATTACTACGATGCAAATCCATTGATTGATGACTGGATTCATGCCAATGCGATTAACTACAATCCCGTTCTTGACCAAATTGCGATTAGTGCGCGTGAATTCAACGAAGTTTGGATTATCGACCGTAGCATCACCACAGAAGAAGCGCGTGGTGAAGCGGGTGAATTGCTCTATCGTTGGGGACATCCTGTGACTTATGGACGTGGCGAGTTTGAAGACCGTCAATTATTCTATCAACACGATGTGCAATGGATTCCTGAAGGCTATCCTGGGGCTGGCAATATCATCGCTTATAGTAATCGCCATACAACCGAAGAAATGCCTGATGGTGCTTTCTCTACTGTTGTTGAAATTACACCACCATTGCAAGCAGATGGCACCTATCTGTTAGAAGAAGGGCAACCTTACGGACCAGCAGAACCAACATGGCAATTCATTGCTACGCCACCTGAATCAGTCTTTTCTTCATTGATTTCGGGAACCCAACGTTTACGTAATGGCAATACGCTCATTACCGTTGGTGGTGAGGGACGTTTGCTCGAAGTAACACCTGATAACGAAATTGTTTGGGAATACATTGCACCATACAATGGTGTTGAATTAGTCGCACAAGGTGAACAAGCAGATGCTCGTATTTTCCGCGCTCGTCGCTACGAAGCAGATTATCCAGCATTCGATGGACGTGATTTAACACCGATGTCTACAATTGAAGATGTCGCACTTGAAGTCCGCGAAGGACAGTAAATAGCAGTTCTGTTATCTAATGGACGTGCCGTTGCACGTCCGCTACAGTCAATTGTAGTTGCATGAGGGCATCCAATAGGATGTCCTTTTTAATCCGCTTGAACCTGTCTAAAAGATGCTTGGCGCATCACCATCAGGGTAGAACATCCAACCACTGCCCCAACGGGTGATGATAAAGCGTGGATGGTTGCTATCGGGTTCAATTTTGCTACGTAAGCGTGAGATGATATTGTTAACTCGGTTAGAATCAGCAATCGAATCATAGACCTCGTTCAGAATTTTATCGACAATATCTTCGCGGGTAATGACTGTTTCAGCATGATCCATGAAGTAATTCAGAATCCGATACTCACGGTCATTGAGCGCAACATCTTCATCATCGACAATTGCGATACGTGTATCCATATCTAATGTAAACGCTTCACTGCTACGTGGATGATGAGTCATCGCATTGGTGCGAATTTCAGGTGTTGCTGTGCGTTGCATTTGCATGAGTGTTGCTTCTGGTGAAATTTTTAGCACTTTACGAATTGCCGTCAGCACAGCCGTATACCCATCATCTTTGCGGATAAATTCGTAAGCTGGTGCTGCACCGTTAATGCGTGGCGCGAGTGCTTGACGTACCATATCAAATGAGGGCGTTTTGGATACCATGATAACGCGCGTATGACTCGATAAAATCACGGCAAGGTCAATACCACTGGTATCACTATAATCATGAGCATTACATAAATTGGTGCTAACAATAGCAATATGAATCCGCATTTGTTTGACCAAGGCTTGTGCGGTGTAGGCATCATACGCTGTTTGAACAGTGAAGCCATAGCCTTCTAAATAAGTTTTTGTGTTCGTCACGAACATATCATCAATATCGACAATAAGAATGTTTTGTAAGTTGGGCATGGGTCGTCTCCAGAAAATTATTGCGGTTGAACTCGACAGTTCCACCATACCTGAAAAAGTGTCAATATTCGCTTTCAACCCTATCAATATTGTGACAGTCAGAAACAAGCACCTTACAAGCGAACTTACTATGCTTACAATGATAGGTTTTTGAGGCTAATTTGTGATTGTGTTTACATTAGAGGTGAGCTAGGGGAATTTACCTTTTGTATTATCCCCTATATCTTGTATTAGTTATGCTAGTGGCACATTGAGGACAAATGTTGTGTACTCAGAGCTTGTGTCGTAGTAGATATTGCCCTCGTAAGCACGTAAGATAATCCCACTCATGAACAAGCCAATGCCACGTCCATGTTCATCACTACGGAGATGTTTCGGGATGACTTGATGACCCAATAAAGGTTGGAGTGAAATCGGTACGGCTTGTCCTGCGTTGGTAATCCGAATCTCTACCTGGTGTGTATCAGCTTGTAAGGTAACAGTCATTTCGATTAAGCGATTATCATGATGAGGTGCATCATCATTAATCAAGTTACCTTGACGTAAGGCACGTCGGGCATTGGTCAGCAGAATTTTAATGACTTCTTGCAACCAATATTTAGGAATTCGACTCTGATGATATGCGGTTAACTCAGGGTCAATCTGTAAGTGGACGTGTTTAGCTTTATGATACCCCTGTAACCAGCCTAGCAATGGAAATGGTGCATTATCACCCAATTCAGGGATGTGTGCATCATGGTCAATGCGCGACTGGTATGTCTCTTGTAGATTGCGGAGTGACTCAGGTAAGGCTTCCATTGCTTCTGCAAGGGCATCAAATACTTGTACATCATGGTTAAATGCTTTGAGGATACCTTCTTCGTGTGCTAGAACTGTCTCGATGTGTTCTCGCAGACGCGGTAGCTCAAATTTATAAATCATCCGAAAATTGTTGAGGTCATGCGAGGCAATCACCTGATCCATCGCTGCACGAGTCAATTCAAAGAAGGATTGCCGTTGTACATCCTGAGCATCACTTTCACGCGCTCGTCGAATGGCGACGGATGCAAATTTTGCAAAGAGTGTCATGAACTTAAGGTCGTCATCGTCGAAGCTATCAGGAGTGCAATGCCTCACATTGATGACACCCAATGCAGGTTGTTCATCTGTGAGGTTTGGAATCGGGACAACAAGCAGAGACCGCGTCACTGACTGTGTACTGTCCTTTGTTTCGGGGAAGGTATTGATAATCTGTGCTTGATTCTGTTGCATGACTTCAGTGCCAATAGCGACACGTTCTTCTGAGAAACACGATTGTTGCGGATACTGTACGATAGCATCGTCATCGTGTAAGCAAACAAAAGCATCATGATTATCCGAGTCTTGTTTAATCTGTAATATGCCATGCGCTTGTTCAGCAATTGTTTGTAAAACAGTCGGCAAATTTTTGCTTGCTGTGATGGCTTGGCTGGATTCAAATAAGGCTTGGCGCATCTGTTGCTGTTGATGATTGTGAATCACTTGTCCAACGAAACTCGCTAACCATTCTAGTGTCGCTTGGTCGTACCATTCAAAAGCATGTGGTAAGGTACTTTCAACACCAACAATCGCTGTCACACGGTCTCCCACATAGATTGGAACATATAGTTGTGAGCCTGTGTAAGTGTCCAACAAGAGAGGTGCGTTGTGGTGCATCACATCAAATTGGTCGATGTGGAGCGTCTCCCCTAATGCGATTGCGTGCGTTACTGCAAAGCGGTCATCGGCAACAATGGCATCAATATCACCAAATTTATGTTGCGTTTTGAGACTCTTAAAGGTTGTGTAATCATTTTGGTCACGATGGATTGTTACTTGTTGATTATTCACGCGCCCGATGAAGCTACGGCAAGATGTATCGCGCGTACTGACAATTTCTTGGGCGATGTGCATGGTTTGTTGCAGTATAAGGTCAATCTCAGTTGCAGTGTTAATTGTCTGATGAGCACGTTGCATCAAGCGCAGGGCGTGTTGTAGGCGTTCTTGTTCAATATCGTACATTTTGGTCAAGAAGGCAATATTGGCAAAGGATTGAAACGCTGACAATTGCGATGAGGTCACAGGACGAGCGTGTTTGAAACTGAGCCACATCACACCGATTGTTTTCTCACCTGATGTGAGAGGCAAGCCAATTCTTGCTTTCCAGACTCCACGCCAGCGCGGATTAATCTCAATGCCACTGTAGCTATTGGGGTCATAATTATCTACGTCAGGAATAATCACTGGTTGGTTGGTCTCGACGATGTATTGGCTGTGTCCAGCAACACGAATTTGCCAGTTTACTGATTGCTTGACATCAATATCATCATCAGTTTCAGGATAAACTGCTAAAGCAGCAACATGGTCATCTTGCACTAAGCGGATGGTCACACGGTCTGCATCAGCCGCGACACAAGTCTGACGCGCGATGGTTTTGAGAATTGCTTGGCGGTCTTGATTGTTGAGATTGCGCTCAATATCAATTACTTTGACAAGATTACGCAGTTGTTCACCTTGTTCTTGGAGTTGTTGGATGAGATCGTTATTTTTTTGATTGATGAGGTTCTGTTGAGCATCTAGCACAGCATTCGTAATCGAAACCGCAATTTGGTCAGCAAAAAGTTTAATCGCTGTAGCTTCTTCCTCGGTGAAATGACGTGCATCGTGATAATGTAACCAGATTAAGCCAATTGATTGATTAGCATGGGCAAGAGGCATCAATACCACTGATTGAACAAGCCCCTGTCGAACAGGGAGTATGTCTGTGAGGCGTGTATCGGCTGGCGCATTATCCAAAATGAGAGGCTCATCTGCTTGAGTCATCTCATGAAACAAAGGCAAACGTACTAAGTCGTACTGATTGACATCCATTGTGCCATCGTGAAAAACCTGATAAGCATCGCCCTCGTATTCTCGAAAAAAAAGCATCACAGCATCACAATCCAGCGAGTCGTGAATGCCCGTCGTGATGTAATCTAGTGTCTCTGTCAGTGTGTGGTGATTCAAAGGACGAGTGAATATGCGTTGCGCGGCGATTTGCCATTGCCCAACTAATTTTTTCTGGACATGATAACTATACGCCAGAGCAACGTGACTCGCATAGACCTGCATATGGCGTACATCAGCATAGGTAAAAAGATGCGGTTCGTTATACATGACCCACATAACACCGAAGGGTTCGCCATCTTGTAAGAGTAAAGGTAAGCCTAATCCTGCCCGAAAACCTGCTTCCAGTGTCCGTGGATTGACCTGTATATCATCTAACTTGAAAGTACGAGCATCTGGCATGACGACGGGCAACTGTGTTTTGAGAATGTGCAGTGTAAACCCATTCGGACGCACTACATTATCAGCATGGTCTTCGGGGACATCGCCAACCATTGCTAGCACATCGGCTGAGTAATTTTCTGTTTGGTCAAAGGTCACACTGACAAAAGCAACCCAATCTGCTTTCATCATATCTTTGACTGCTGTCGCTATTTTATGTGTGAATTGCCTGACATCTGTGCTACGGAGAGCAAATTCTTGAGCTAATCCTGTAAATGCTGTCGGGCGCGTTTGCGTGGCATCTAAATCATTTTCTGTTCCAGATAGTGCTTGTTCGATTGTTGCTCTGCCGTGAGCCGTGAGCGGTTTTTTGAGAATAGGAATATCACTATCGAATAGCACACCACCAATATTTAGGAGTGCTTGGTTATCGACTAAAGCGAAGCATAAGAGCGGTGCTTGCTCAATGACAGCACGAATTGTGTCTGTTGGTAAGCTCGTACAATCCAGCAACCATACATCATCGATTGTATCAGGAACGGTATCAACAACTTGGGGTGATAATGCCTGCCAATTACCAATCAAAGTAACATCTGTCGTAATCAATGTAAGCGTGGTCATGGCACATCCAGACAAAGTGATTTAATTGTTCGTGTAAGCGTTTATCTGGCTCTACTATAGCGAATTTGAATGAACTTGAACGCCTTCTGTAAGAAATTGTGAGCGATTGTAAGACAAGTGTCAGCGAAAATTTGGGCAAAAAATCAGTTTTCGGTACATACTATTATGGTAATTTGCGCGATAGATGCTTTTGGGGAACGTTTAGATGCAATCGGCTCATACTTATTCATGGCAACATCCATTTCCGAATAATCGCTTTCGCATTCTATTTGTGGATGACAACCTGTACGCTGTCAAAACAGTTCGTCGTATTTTGGAGAATGCAGGATATACAGTTTATTCAGCGACGAATTACGATGATGCTTTAGCTATCTTGTATCAGACACACATTCACCTAGGCATTTTTGATTTGAATTTAGCAGGGGATGACGAAGCTCCTGACGAACTCAAGCCACAAAATCGCGAAGGGCTTGACCTTGCCACACACCCTGATTTTCCATTGTTGCGGATGGTCTACACAGGGCGTGACGAACATCAAATGATTGTTGAAACACTTGAGCATCCTCAGATTGCGACTTACATCGTTAAAGGGGACGATAGCGAAGATGAACTGCTCCAAAAAGTAGAAACTGCTTTATCAGCCCGTTTGCCTCTGAATCAAGATTTGAGTTTTCATTGGGATGGCACATCTTTACAAACCTTAGTTCAGCACATTTATCCCGATTTAACCCTATCAGAACAGTTATCGCATCTATTTGAATTAGAAGATTTATTCCGTCTTCAATTCTTTGATTTGAGTCACGGGCAAGCTCTAATCGACCATATTTCGATTAATACAGTATCCAGCGATAAGGCACATCGTATCTGGTTACGGATTAGTGCTCACACCCACAATGGACGACGCTTTGACCATCTGGCATTGTGTGGAGCGCGTGATTTAGTCTTGTATGAAGCACAACAATTTGACCAACTTTCGCCGCGTTCCAACCAAATGCGGACATTACCGACACAAACTCTGCACTATGGCTTGCATATCTATGATATTTTCAATCAACGCTTGCCTCATATTAAGCCCTTGTCTGTGTCGGCGACTACAGTGGGACACATCGTCAATATGCTCCCTGCGATTACAAAAGAGCGTTTTCAGAGACAATATCATCATGAAACATGCACCGAACAAGGCGCACTATATCAACTCGCGCTTGGTATTGATGAACCGATTGCTCATCATGTCACCGAGCGATTATTTGCCATTGTGACGCGCTTGATTGCAGAATGGCAACACTTGATTCCACACATTCATCTCAGCCTTGAACAAAATACGATTCAATATGGGATTGGTCGTCATCGGCAGACCTTAGTTAATCCCATCATGCAACAGGAGCGTTTCGGCAGAATTGAGGTGACACGCCCTATCAGTTGGGTACATGGTGATTTACGATTGAGCAGTATCTTTGCAGATATTGATGATGATACCCTCTATTTGCTAGATTACACTGATGCTCATTATGCGTCTGCCTTGCGCGATTTTGTAACACTTGAACGGTCTGTTCATATGAGTGTATTGGCAATGCAAGATATTGACGATTTTAGTACGGTCACAACCTTGCTTGATATTGAACAAGCTGTAACACCCTCTGCTTATGCAACCAATGCTCATGCACTTATCAGGCAAATTCGGCAACTGGCATTAGATGAAACAGGTTGTTCACTAGATGACTATCTGCAAGACCTCTACATTGATTTAATTCAAACGCTAGCACACTATCCTGAGCGTCCATATGTTGGCTATCGCGCAGTGCGCCAATATGGTTATTGCTTCTTATTAGCTGGACAAGTGGTGCAAGTCTTACGAGAGCGTGGCAATGACGACTTTGATGCTGACCAAGACCATCACGGTATCTCATTTGATGCGGATGCTTATATCGTCAAACAGTGGGGGATTCCTGCGGAACTCACGGAGCAATTGTTCGGTATCTTCACTTATCTTTATCAGAATTTGGAGCAAGAATGCACATATGCCCAAATCATTGAAGAAGGTCTCGGTGAGCAATTACTCCTAGCTGACCCTGCGACCGACAAACGACGAATCCATACGGCTATGAGTCGCTTACGGGATAGGCTTGAGCCGATTGATTTTGAGGTTAAAACAGGACGTAATGGGTATCGTTTGATTCCATCGCAAGCAGATAGATAAATTATATCTCGTTTAAGCAATTCACAATGTATGGGGTTTATAAAGTATCGAAGATGACGATGTTCTAGGTTATTCGTTTTTGGTTTTTAGTTCTTAGTAGGTCTTAGAAGACCAAACATCAATGCCTAAAAATTAAGAAAAGACTCTGACATGCAGAAACTAAACTATCACAGAATGTCTATCTTAAGCTGACCTTGTGTAACAATCATGACCCTAAATGAACCATCATAAACCTTAAATATCGACAGATTCATGCTCATCGTGTAGGATGATGACTGTTGTGTTGCATGATAATGTATCAAAGGATGCTTGTTATGACAGAGTTTTTATCGGGCTGGACAGTTGAACGAGTCACTTTACTTGCACCTGATGCTGTATCGGCTCAATCAGGTCGTAAGTTAGCTAATCCACGCGATGATGAATGGCAAGCTGTTGCTTCGGACGGCTATAGTGCGTGGGGTGTCTTCCAGAGTAGACGTGGTACTGTACACAAAATACAGATTGATTTGCTCAAACTACAACATGGTGACCACGTTTGGGCGTGCAATTGTCGTACTCACAAATCACCGTGCAAGCATATTCTTGCTTTGCTTTATATCCTTGTCGATGAACCTGAATTTGTCACGCAAGCCTCCCCTCCACACTGGGTCACCGATTGGCTAGATAAAGAAGCAATCAGCGCACGTAAGCGAGAAGAACGCAAAAAACGTCAACGCACGATTACTCCTGAAAAAATTGAGCAACGTCAGAAACAGTTCGCCAAACGCAAGCAAAATATTGATGCAGGTCTACAAGAACTTGAACAATGGCTCATCAATATCATTCGTCGGGGCTTGGCTGACCCACAAATCCGTAGTTATGATTTTTGGGATACACGCGCTGCACGCTTAGTCGATGCACAAGCCCCAGGTATCGCAACATGGCTGAAAGCGATGGGCAGTATCCCTGCTAAAGGCACAGATTGGATTGAACCACTACTCGATCAATTAGGACGCTTATATTTACTGATTGAGAGTTTCAAACGTTATGATGATTTATCACCTGAGATTCAAGCAGATTTACGTAGCGTTGTTGGTTGGCATCTTAAGCGTGATGAGACTGTTTTCTTTGATACTGTGACAATGCGTGACCACTGGGTAGTCACGGGGCGATATTCAGGCATGGTACAAAGTGCGGAACAGGCATCTCAGCAAAAGCGAGGGTTGAAAACGCAACGCATTTGGCTACGAGGGATGCAATCGGGACGTGATGCGCTCTTATTAGAATTTGCCTTTGGCGACTCACTCTTTGATAGTCATTATAATCCAGGTGTGGCGATTGATGCCGAATTCACATTTTATCCATCACGTTATCCACTGCGAGCGTTCATTGATGACCAAGATGTGACAGAGCATCCAGCCGAGCCGATAGTTGGCGACACCATTTTAGAGGATATCGAAAATTATGCTCATGCCCTATCGCAGAATCCTTGGCTCTTACAATATCCTTTTGTGCTAGACAGTGTCATTCCTGTTCATCATGACAATCAATGGATTCTACGCGAGACCGACGGAACATATCTGCCTTTATCCGAAGAGTTCCAAGCAAATTGGGAGTTATTTGCACTCAGTGGTGGGCATCCAATTCAAGTATCAGGAGAATGGGATGGGTCAGTGTTTCATCCGACAGGGGCAATGGATAAAGGACGTTATATTGACTTTGAGATTATTGGCAAAGTGCAATGACACAGCGTTTATCACTGATTGCATCACGAGGTACAGACCGTCTTGAGGCATCTTTTACTCATGAGCATGATCAAATTCAGCAGATGATTCAGGCAATGGATGAAGCAAGTGACCCAATACAAGTTTTACGACTTGCTGGGTTTTTGACGTTGCATAATCGTGCGGGATATATGCCACAATGTGATTCACGTCCACTGCATACATTCCTTGAGCCTGACCCAGAACATGAGCAAATTTCGTACTCACCTGCTGTCGTACAGATGTTGGCGCGAATTTTTTACGGTAACTATCCACAGACTTATCGTGAATGGTTACATTTTGTGACTTTGGATGAGCGTACTTTCCCATATGAAGCCTTACCGATGATGCTCTCCTTGGCAACGCGCTACCTTGATACGCGCCATATGACCAAACGTATTATTGGGTCGCGCGGACGTTGGTTGATTGACCACACGACACATCGCGGATGGGATTGGGCAAAATCTATCAAACCTGCGAAACGTCCTCGTCTGACTAAATATGGTAAGCAAGAATCGCGTGTCATTGAACGTTTAGAAGTCGCGCGCTATCGGCGAATTTCACTGGAAGCAACCTTTGAACTACAAACCATGAGATTCCCGTGGAGTAAGCATTTTAGTCGCATCTTAGCACAAACATTTGAAACAGCCCTGCAATTAGGCACGCAGTATCAACCTACTGATTTACGTCAGAAATTAGATGTTTTGCAGTGGTCAATTCATCCAAATCAGACAAACCGTATCAGTGATACTTTGCTGAGTTATCATCCACATGGCGAATATGGTGTAATTCGGCATGAATTTTTGCGTGTGATGACCTTCCGCCAAAGTTTACGAGCAGTATTTAGCGAAAGTGTCTGAATTTGCTCACAAGCACTGTAAAATTTGCAAATTGCAAATAAATCTATGCTATGCTTGATATGAGGCGCAAGTGCGAGGATAAAGGTTATGACGCACCAAGCAACTCGGCACACATTAGCTGTACAAGGCATACGCTCAGAAACCCATCACGATATACAGGCGTTGCTACGGGAGCATGGCATCGCTCATTTAAAACATCAAGCAGGATACATACCATCACAGGATGAGAGTCCGTTGTTTGCACCTGTTATCTACGAACAGCAACACACATTACACTTATGGCGGTTGCGAGAGATTCATCACATGTTACAAGAGCATCCACCGCTTGCTTTAGAGTGGGTCATGTCGCTGTGTGCGATGAAACGCCAAGTTCCTGACGAAATGATTCCATACTATTTACGCTTGGGTGCGAGAAATCAAGCATTACGTCCTTGGATTAAGCATATTTTGAGTGATAGAGCCTTGTGGCTCATTGAGCAAGCGCAAGACTCCCAACATGCATGGTATAAAGAAGGCAAAACAGTCACCATTAACACGCTTGTTCACTCACAGATAGAAGCCTATAGTGAGATGATTTACTGGATTAACCACTCCCTAGAGCGTGATGCGATGAGCCATTCTCATCATAAGGGGATTATCAAACTGATGCACTTCCGCTTGATGTGGACGGAACAAATCACAACCCGTTTTCTGGAAGCCCTGATTGTGAGCCATATTGTTGCGACGTATCGGAAAGGAAGTCAGATTGAACAGACGATTGCGACGCAAGCTGTTTACAAAATGCCTTTACACTATCTGCCTGATTTATTGCAAGAATTAGAAACAGGGGTTGTAGAATGGCAAGCAACGATTGACCATGCCAAAGAGGTATTTAAGTTACGTCAAACCATGCACACCATTCTCACTGAGGCATCATAGATGCAGTATTCTGATGAAATTAAACGCGCTTGTGTAAGAGGAAATAGTGATGGCAAACACTTATTACAACGCATCGCGATTGAATCTTTACAAGAGGTTGCAGGATACACCCCACCAACACTGCCCGACTCCGTTTATCTGAGGCATGTCACCGATGAGCGACCTGTCACACCAAGTCGGTCAACATCGCAACTGTATCGCATGTTATTGGGCGATTTTCAGTTTGGGCGATGCCTCCCTGAATGGTGCTTATTGGTTGCAGAACGGGGAATGCGTATCCCAAGCGAGTTAATCCCTGCTATGTTGAACAGTCGTGAATTGTACGTCGATTGGCGTGATGTTGCATTATTGGCAATGGGGAGCTATGCGCGTTGGATTGTGGCTCATTGGCGTCGTACACGAGATGCTACGAAATGGGATTGGGTAATGCAAACTTATCCCCCAACTGTTGAAAGTATTCGCAAAAGAATCATCATAAAATCGCAAGAAAAAATGCGCGAGATTGAGCGCACACCTAACATTTCAATATTCCATGCTAGTTTAGCAAATTATCAATTTTTATGGTCGGACGAATTATCAGAAATCATATTACGCCATACAGATTACTTAATGAATAATATATCATCGGATCGCTGGCGATTAGATGTTGATCCTATTCACATATGTTTTGCGTATTATGCACCCCTCAAATATCATGAAAGCTACAATACTTACTTGGAACAAATGCGTGAGATGCACATCAACGTTTTGGACATCAGCGAAATCACGCGGTATCGTCAGAAACTTCACCATATCATCACGGCTGATGCGAAGCAGGTCAAACACATTGTCGGAGAGGGACGTTAATGCCTCAGTTCCCTGACAAATTAATACAAATCGCCACAACAGGCAGTAATCCGCGTAGCCAATCAGTATTAGCAAGCGAAGGATTATCACTCATTCATGATGACACTGCGCTCAGTCAGCCAGAACGTGATTTGTTGCTAGCGATTGCAGGTCATAGTTTACAACAACAGGCAGGATATGTGCCGAGTCAGATACTTGACCCTTTGCCCTTACCTGCGCCTTTGTCTAAACGTCCAGCATGTAATTTGACAGCGCAACAGCATCTGAAATTGATGCTCAATCACAGCCACGAGCAACTTTTGCCGTATTGGTTAGACGCACTACACACTCATCAGCAACGTATCCCCAATGAGATGTTACCTGCTATCTTGAATTATGGCAGAAAACAAACTGACCATCATCACTTATTACGGAACGCTATCGGCGAGCGTGGACAATGGTTAGCACAAGCATCAAATAACAAATTCTGGAAATGGATTTTACAAGATGAGCCAGACTTAAAAGACAGCGAAAATGGCTATATCGCATGGGAAAATTACTTCAAGCGTTTACGTCAACAAGACCCTAATTATGCCAGACGAGTGATTGAAGCATACTGGGATAAAATTGATATTTATATGCAGATGGCAATTATGCGCTCTATGCAACTTGACTTGAATCCAGAAGATGAAGGCTTCTTGATGCGTACTTTGCAAAATCCAATATTAAAGGATTTAGTCGCTGGTTGGCTGATTAAACTGGAAACATCGGAATTTTCGCGTATTGCTCGTCAGCAGATTGGTCAAATTCTACACTTAGCTCCGATTGGCAAAGACAGCACATGGGTTGTGGATTTTACTTGGACAAAAACCTTTGAAGGGCATCCTGCACAGATTAGCACATCACAAGCTGTCGAACTGTGTCAGATTATGGGGTATCAATTTGAGCCTGAAATCATCTTGGAGATACTACCCTTATCGTATTGGTACGATAGGTATGATGTCTCACCAGAAATACTAATTCAGGCAGCGAGTCAAGCGTCGCGTCCGAGCATTTTTTATCGTGTTTGGGCAAATTCAGCCATACAAGTTTCAGATGGTGATTTTCTATTTGCGCTTGCGATGACAGTCAAAGAGCATCCAAATATCTCTTTTGTTAAACATTTGACACAAGCTCAACTCATTGAGGCGGCAACATATTGGTTACGAAGCAATCCTATTTTCTCTTTAGACCACAACGCGACTAGTTTGTTGGGGGCGATTGAAATAATCTGGAGTCACACATTAACTGAGATATTTTTAGATAGTTTGAAAGCCTTTTTTGAGAACGTCGCGCGTCCTCTATTAGAATCAGATATTCGAGAGACGCTAAAACAATATGCGCGATTGATTCCACTAGATTTTGTGCAACGTTTTGAAGAGGTGTTGCATATTGCATCACGCGATGAACTAAGCGATACCGAAATTGAGCAACTTAACGGCATCATCGACATCATGCACTTTCGTATCAGTATGATGCAAGCCATTAAAGCAGGTGCACCACACACTCACATAGGAGATTAATCATGACAGAAATTTTACGCCAACATGCTGAACATCAATTTGCCCATGAATTAGCCATTCTCAAAGAAATCGACAAGCGCGAACGTCCTACGAATTGGGCTTTATCCCCTTGGGCAGTAGCACAATATGTCCTCGGCGGTGTTCTGGATAATGGGATGGTCATCGAACCCAAATATTATGGCGAGCGTCGCTTAATTGAAATTGCAATTGCGACACTTGTCACAGACCGTGCTTTATTATTGATTGGGGTGCCTGGAACAGGTAAAACATGGCTCAGTGAACACCTTGCAGCCGCGATTTCTGGCGAGTCAACACTCTTAATTCAAGGGACAGCAGGTACACCCGAAGAAGCGATTCGCTATGGGTGGAATTATGCACGGCTATTAGCAGAAGGTCCGACAGATAATGCGCTTGTACCAAGTCCTGTAATGGTCGCAATGGAACAGGGACAAATTGCACGAGTCGAAGAAATGACTCGTATTCCATCCGATGTACAAGATACGTTGATTACAATCCTCTCCGAGAAAACTTTACCCATTCCTGAACTAAATAGTGAAGTGCAAGCCAAGCAAGGCTTTAATGTAATTGCAACCGCTAACACACGCGATAAAGGAGTGAATGAATTATCCAGTGCTTTGAAACGTCGCTTCAATACGGTGTTATTGCCTTTGCCGAAACAAATTGAAGAAGAAATTGAGATTGTAAAAAATCGCGTCGAAAGTTTAGGGCGTACTCTATCATTGCCTGTTCAGCCACCTGCACTCGAAGAAATTCGACGAGTAGTGACTATCTTCCGTGAGTTGCGCGCTGGTATTACAGAAGATGGCACGAAAAAAGTCAACACACCAACATCAACACTCAGTACAGCAGAAGCTATATCAGTGTTGAATAGCGGCTTGGCTCTATCAGCCCATTTTGGAGATGGTGTCTTGGGAGCGCGTGATGTGGCAGCAGGCATAGTCGGTGCAGTGGTCAAAGACCCTGTGCAAGACCAAGCTGTTTGGCAAGAATATTTAGAGAATGTCATCAAACCACGTCAAGGATGGATGGACTTGTACAACGCTTGCCGTGAAGTATCTGGGTAGAGGCGAGGTCACATGAGTATCCATATTTTAGGTATCCGCCATCACGGACCTGGTTCAACACGGACGATGCTCCGTGCCTTGTACGATATTGAACCTGATATTGTCCTCATTGAAGGACCACCTGATGCTGACCACCTCATTCCGTTGTTTGGGCATGAGGCAATGCAAGCACCGATTGCGATGTTGGTCTATGTGCCAGACCATCCGAAATTTGCGTCGTATTATCCATTTGCTGAATTTTCGCCTGAATATCAAGCGATTCGCTTTGCGCTTGAATACGATATTCCTGTGCGCTTCATGGATTTACCACTCAAGCATGTTATGCGAATGCGAAAAGATGCCTACGATGAAGCACAAGCAAAAGCGAATGATGAGTCCGATACCGACGACATTACGCCAACAACAGATGATAGTGCGACACAAGAGCAACAGATTCGCAGTGACCCTTTGGGTGAATTGGCGAAAGCAGCAGGGTATCAAGATGGGGAGCGTTGGTGGGAACATTTTGTTGAAAATCGTGATAATGACCAAGATATTTTTCAGGCGTTGTTAGAAGCGATGACAGCATTACACGAGGCAGGTATCACAAGTCCCTTACCAATGGACGATAAGCGTGAAGCCTACATGCGTCGTATTATTCGGCAAGCACAAAAAGATGGCTACGAAAGAATTGCGGTTATCTGTGGAGCATGGCACGCACCAGCACTCGCCACGATGCCAACACAAAAACATGATAATGACATCCTCAAAGGCTTGAAGCGCATTAAGGTCGATGCCACACTGACCCCTTGGACACACAGCCGTCTAACCATGTGGTCAGGCTATGGTGCAGGGATATGGTCGCCTGGGTGGTATCAACATCGTTGGGAAACAGAGGGCAAAGATACAGCCGTCAGTTGGATGTCAAAAGTGGCACAACTGCTACGAGCAGAAGACCTTGATGCCTCGCCAGCCCAAGTGATTGATGCTGTGCGACTCGCTGAGACAATCGCAACAATCCGAGACCGTGCAGTTGCAGGACTAGAAGAATTCAACGAAGCCTCTTTGACTGTCTTTTGTGGTGGCAATACAGCACCCTTACGAATCATCCACAAGAAATTGATTGTCGGCGAAAAAATGGGAGCAATCCCTGATGATACGCCCATGATGCCTCTTCAGCGCGACTTTGAGCTAGAGAAAAAACGTCTACGCTTAAAAAATCGTGATGGCAATCTCAAATTAGATTTACGCGAGTCATTGGGGCTAGAACGAAGCCATCTCCTCCATCGCCTCAGTCTGTTAGAGATTGATTGGGGTACAAAGGTCGACACAGAGAATGCACACGGCACATTCAAAGAAGTGTGGGAATTGGCTTGGCAACCTGAACTCGCTATTAAGCTGATTGAAAAAAGCACATGGGGCAACACAGTCATCGACGCAGCGACAACGTTCGCGAAACAATCCGCTAAGGATGTGCGAAATTTACCGCAGTTAACTGCTATCGTGAATGATGTGCTCCTCTCGAATTTACCAGAAGCAGTTCCTTATGTCGTACAGAGGTTACAAGCAGAAGCCTCCGCTACAGGTGATATCAAAGAATTGATGCGTGCTTTACCTGCACTTGCCGATGTCATGACTTATGGCAATGTGCGCGATACGGATGTGGATATGGTCGGCACAGTGGTCGATGGTATGGTGATACGGACGTGTATTGGCTTGCCAACAGAATGTTCTATGTTGGATGAGGACGCTGCTGACAATATGTTCCAATCAATTTTGCGATTTAACAGCGCAATTTATTTGCTCGACCAAGCTGGGTACACTGAGCGTTGGCGACAAGTGCTACAAAGTTTGATGGAGCAAACAGGTGTACACGGCATGATTCGTGGACGTGCCTGCCGTATTTTGTTAGCTGATAATATCATCGACAATGATGAAGTCGCGCGACAGATGCGCCTTGCGATGTCATTAATTGGTGATGTCAAAGATGCTACAGCATGGCTCGAAGGCTTCTTATTCAACAGTGGCTTGATTCTCATCCATGACGAGGTTTTGCTGACTATCATTGATGAGTGGGTGATGTCGCTCCAGAGTGACGATTTTGAGAGCTTGTTACCTATCCTACGCCGTACATTTTCCAGTTTTGAAGACCCCGAACGTCGTCAGATAGGGCGTATCATTGCAGGGCGTGTCAAAACACTCGAAAACGCAATTGAAATTGATGAAGACCGTGCCAATGCCATGATTCCGATTCTATCAGAGTTATTGGGCATCGAATTAGACACACAGTAAGGTGATAGACATGACAGACGACCATCATACAGATAACGAAACGAATGAACGTTTGCGTCGCTGGCGATTGATTCTCGGTGGTGGTGCTGGCGATGGCACAGGATACAATCTCAATCAACGAGACCAAGAGATTGATAATGTGTTGACGCAACTCTATGGTCAGAAAAAGCAATCAGGGCAATCACAAGGCTTGGGGCAAAGTTTAAGTCGCTTTGGCAGTAGCAAAAGCCGTTTTAGCCGTTTCAGTAAAGACGGCGATAATCAACGTGGGGGTATGAACGAATCCATGCCAGATGTCGCGCGTTGGCTGGGCGATATTCGCAAGTATTTCCCTGCAAGTGTGGTTCAGATTATGCAAAAAGACGCAATTGACCGCATCGGCTTACGTCAGATGTTATCACAACCTGAAATTCTGGAAATGATTGAGCCAGATGTTAATCTCGTTGGCACTTTATTGACACTCAAAGATGTCATCCCAAATGAGACAAAATCAACAGCACGAATTATCGTCCGAAAAGTTGTCGAAGATTTGATGCGTCGCCTCGAAAACCCAATGCGAGAAGCTGTTCGAGGTGCGCTTAACCGCGCCTTACGCAATCGTCGTCCTAAGCATCATGAAATTAATTGGCTACGCACGATTCATAGCAATCTCAAACATTATCAAGATGATTACAAAACAGTCATCCCTGAGCAACTCATCGGTTACGGACGGAAACGCTCCTCAGCACATGATGTTATCATCTGCATTGACCAATCAGGCTCAATGGCAAGTTCAATGGTCTATGCGAGTGTTTTCGGCGCAGTGATGGCATCTATCCCTGCTTTGAAGACACACATGGTTGTCTTTGATACATCTGTTGTTGATTTAACACCCAGCCTGAGTGACCCTGTTGATTTGCTCTTTGGCACGATGCTAGGTGGTGGCACAGACATCAACCAAGCTCTAGGATATTGCCAACAACTCATCACACGCCCAAATGATACAACATTCGTATTGATTAGTGATTTATATGAAGGCGGTTGGCGTGAGCAGATGATGCAAAAAGCGCGACGCATTTCTGAGTCAGGTGTGAATATGGTGGCGTTGTTGGCTCTGAGTGACCAAGGAACACCATCTTATGACCATCGCACCGCAGCCGAATTTGGCGAAATGGGCATTCCTGCCTTTGCTTGTACGCCCGATTTATTCCCTGAATTGATGGCTGCCACCATGAATCGGCGTGATTTAGCCAGTTGGGCATCGCATCATGGTATTGCCCTAGCAAAATCTAAAGATGATATGGAACTCGATGACGAATGGTAACAATGAGTGACAGCCTCTCCACAATTACCAGAGGCTATTCTTTCACTTCTATGCTTCGTGCCAAATTTTGTTATCTTGTGTCATCAATGAGTATAGTTCAATGCGCCAAGGCATCAGCTTGAGTAAGCCATAGCCTTCACTATCGACTGAACCGAAAAATTGTGCTAAGTTATATCCAAGAGGTGGTGGTGTATTACTGAATAAATCCCAGATGCGTTGTTTCTCCGTCATGTCGTCTATCCATTCTGTTTTACAATCGACATAAACGGGATTGAGAGGGTCTTTCATGTATGTCAGCGATACATAGGGATTTTCTGCCAGATGCTTACTTTTATGCGAATAACGTCCTGTCGCAATCCAGCCAATTTGACCTTCCCAAATCGGATGCAACACTCGTGAGCGAGGTCGATTGGCACGATTAATCGTGGTCATTGAACACCAAACATCATCATGCACTCGCTGGATAAATTCTTTTTCAATATCACTGAATCGATTTGTTTTCATAATCTGTTTCTCTCCCTAAAAGTAGATTTATCCGAGCATTCCCATTTGTGCTAAGAATCCTAAGCGGTCATAGGCTTGCGTGTGTCCACAGACTTTGTTATCAACATCAAAATCATAGATAGTGATGCCAGAAATAGCAAATGGTCGTCCTGTAGCTGGTAAATCTGGCAAATCCCCTTTGTGCGTTCCCGACATTATCCAGAATGTGACAACTTGCTGACCTTCTTGTATCATTTGTTGAATGTCAAAGTTCAAGTCAGGAAAAGCATTGCGTGAGTACATGACACGCTCTATGAAAGTATCATGGTCAAGTATTTGTCCTTCCCAAGCATCACCAGGGTCATGTTTGACGGTATATTGCTCACTGACGAAATCGCTTAGTTGGCTAAAATCTCCTTGATTCCAAATTGTGTCCATGAATGCTTGTAATATTGCTTTCAAGTCATCAGTCATTTGATTCTCCAGCATTCAATTTGTGCAGTTTAGCATTGAGGCGATTCCACGCATCTTTATCAGCAGGATTGACCCAGTTATAGCCAATGTATTCCCAATCTACATCATCAGGGTCAAGTCCTAACTCGGCGATATAATCTGCTTCACAGATGAAAAATTGATTTTTATACGGCAATAAGTAGCCACCTAATCGTCCTAAGGCCGTGTTTGCTACTTCATATTTAGCATGCCACTCTAAAACAAAACCTGAACAGCGTGCTGGATAAAGCAAGGTGAAATAGGAATTACATCGTTGTGCTAATAGAGATTTTCGTTCAAGATACTGTTTGAGCTTTGCCCAAGTCTCAAAACCTTGTTCAATCGCAATCACAGCTAAGGCATGTTTGAGCTTTGTATTTTGAGGTTTAAGCACATCAAAATATGGCAATTGTGCGAAACGTTGCACCGCTTGCCTTCCCATTTGCGTATCAGGTGCTTGTAATTGTTTGAGCAGGATAGCAGCTTGCGTCTTGAACTCATTGAGGTCAGTGTGGCGATAATCGGACATAGTTTACTCCTTCAAGTAAATTGCCTATTGAACTCACTAATCAAGGCATGAAAAAGTCTATGTGATTGATTCTGAAGATATTGCTAAATGGGTGACATCGTCTTTCGTGAGTACAGGCATCCCATGATAACCTAAAATAAGCATACCACATTATCAGAAACTATCTAGGGGTCATAGTAGCTTTTTACAGTTTTATACACAGTTTTACTCATTCATCAAACGACTATAGGATTATTATGCACACAGGACAAATTTTACTCATTGAAGATGACGAAGGTATTGCAGTCAGTTTGCGTGATGGTTTACAGCGCGAAGGCTACGATGTGATATGGCATGATACAGGTAGCGCAGGCATTGCATATGCTCAGAATCATCCTGTGCAATTGGTGATTTTGGATGTGCGCTTGCCCGATGGCTCAGGGTTTGATTTTTGCCGTGAGATGCGTCGTTTAGGACTTCATCAACCGATTATCATGCTGACTGTTCAACGGGATGAAGTTGATAAAGTATTGGGATTAGAGATGGGCGCGGATGATTATGTCACAAAACCATTTAGCTTCCGCGAGTTGCTATCGCGCGTGAAGGCACAATTCAGACGGGCATATGGTGAATTTTCGGCAGCAGAGTCGAATTTGCTGTATGTCGCTGATTTGATGATTGACCGCAATCGAGCACAAGTTTTTCGAGGCAAAGAGGTCGTCAACTTAACACCAACAGAATTTCGCTTGTTGGTCTACTTAGCGCAACATCCCCAACAAGTTCTGACTCGCAATCAAATTATGGATGGCGTTTGGGGCTATGACCTAACACCTGAGAGTGAACGAGCAATTAACAGTCATATTCGTCGCTTACGTGAGAAAATCGAAATTAATCCGAGTGACCCTAAAATCATTGTGACGGTGCTTGGAGTGGGCTATCGGCTAGAACAATAAATTAGCATCCTTATGTTGTGGAATCACAATATCATCTTTACCAAGTGTCAATCTCGTTCCATTATGATACCTCCGAAGAAAGTATTTTTATCTAAGAGGAGTTCACATGAGACAACGTTGGTCAGTGACAATCTTTGCGATGCTATCCTTGATGCTTGGCGCAATTGTGACACAAGGGCAAGAGCAAGGACAAGCTATCACAATTACATTGCCCCCATTTGCGGAAACAATTCTTGATGAAGCAATCGTAGATGATTTTGAAGCACAGACAGGTGTTCCTGTTGAATTTATTTATCGTGATAGTCCTACTCTAGGGAGCGCACCACAAAATAGTGACGCCGTTGCCGAATACACCGACGACATCGCAGAATACATGGCAAGTGCCGATGTTGTTTTAGTGGATAATTTCTTAATTCCTGAAATTACACGCGCTGGTTATATTCTTGATTTGACCCCACTCATCAGTGCTGACCCCAACATGAATCCTGCTGATTTTTACAACACAGCATGGAACGCCTTCACATGGGATGGCAGTATGTGGGCTGTTCCGATTGCAGGGCAACCACTCATGATTGATTATAACATCACAGCATTCGATGAAGCTGGCTTGACCTACCCTAATGCGAATTGGACACTGAACGATATCGACTTTGCGATACGCGAACTCGCACAATATGACGAAACAGGTGCTGTCACTCTACCAGGGATGATTATCAGTGATGCTGACCGTAATGCCCTATTCCGTTCATTGCTAACAACAGGCTTCTATGATGGTTCATCATTCCCATCTGCACCATTTATCAACAATAGCGAATTAGCTATTTTACTCGAAACATGGCAAGAATTGGTCAATGATGGGGTTGTTCAGAGTAATGGCGCGGGCTTAGGTGCAGAAGTCAACAACGTAGCAATGCGTATCGGTAATGTCGGCAGTTTTACTGTCACTTTTGGGGATGGGGATGATGACGATGGTAATCTTGCACCTGCTCAAACAGATAACACTGTTGACCCTCGCACAATCGCAAGTATGCCTAATGGTCAAACCACTGTACTAGGTACAGGCTTAGCGATTAGCAGTGGTTCAACGATTTCTGATGTAGCGTATCAACTCGTGAGTTACCTCAGTCAAAATCCAAATTTCACAAACATTGCTATTGGTAGCGAACAAGCACGACGCAATATCACTACGACTACCTTAGAAACCGATACACTGTCGATTTCGTTTGGGGCAGACCGCACACCAGAAGAACAAGCCCTCATCACAGACACAATGGATACAGGCTTGCCGATGTCTGAGTTGCGCTTCTCGCAATATATCAATAGTGCATTCAACGAGATGCAAACAGGAACAGATAGCATTACCGCCTTACAAGAAGCAGAAGTCGATGCTGTTGAAACGTTACAAGCAATGGATGATACAGAAGTCAATCTGACTGTGACATCAGGATTACCACTCGAAATTGGCGCAGGTGAGGTTGTCCTCAGCTTTGGTTTCCAGAGTTTTATTCAACCGTTACCTAATCAAGCAGAATGGGATGAAGCGATTGCAGGGTTTGTTGCTCAAGACTCGCAAGTTGGCGCGGTTGACCTAGACATTATCAATATTGCTCAAAGTCTACTAGGCAGTGGTGACACTGAAACCTATGACTGCACCTATTATCCGAATACGCTCTTCGTCGATATTGACTCTGAGTTGCTGTTACCACTTGACCCACTGATTTTCTCTGACCCCAATTATGATGTCGCAGATTTACCCTTTGGTGCGCTCGAACTGACACAACTCAATGGTATCACCTATGGTTTACCGATTACCATTCAGCCACAGATGTTGCAATATAACCCTGATACATTCGCACAAGCAGGTGTTCCTGAACCGATTGGTGGTTGGACCATCTCTGAATTTGGTGATGCGCTGGCAGCACTAGATGAAGTCTTAGATGACGATGTTGCGCCATTCACATCATTGGCATTCGACAACACCTATTTACTGATGTTGGTTGCATCGCAAGGTGGCTTACCCATTGATACTCGTACTAATCCGCCAACGCTGGATTTCACATCAGATGCAACACTTTCTGCGGTTGAGTTGGTGCTGGAATGGGTTGATGCTGGTTATATCGACCAAACTGAAACGGGTGGACCTGGTGGCGGTGGTGCAGGATTTGTACTTGGTAGTGGTGAATCTCCAATTACGCCGACCTTCTTCACAGGGTTCAGCAATCCTGACTTGAACTTCACGACGTATCCGAGTGGTTCGACCTTTACACCACTCGCATTTGATGTGGGTGCAGGCTACATCAGCATTGATAGTGATATTCCAGAAGCGTGCTTCCGTTGGTTGAGTTACATGAGTCGCCAACCTGAATTATTCACGGGTGCTATGCCAGCCCAAGTATCGTTGATAGACCGCCCAGAAGTCCAAGAGTCTCTAGGGGCAAGATACACTCGAAGCCTATCGCACAATTGCATCACAAATGAATGAATTCAATGTCGTCAATTTCAACGCGACTGACCAATTCTTAACTACATGGCTGACTCGCGCGATGGAAACCTATCTGGCAGAAGATATAGAGTTACGTCCTGAGCTGGAAGATGCTCAACTCTATACCTCAGATTATCTAGCATGTACGGCTAATATCGAACTCGAACTCAACATTCAGCTATTCCAAGATTTGACTGCGTGCGTTGAGCAAGTGGAGGCTGCCATCATTGATTGATGAAACAAAATTGTTGTTAGCGGACGGCAAGAATGCCGTCCCTACGAGATACCTAAAACGTCATTCATAGCAAAGAAAAGAAAAATCCGAGTAGTACATAATGAAAACAGATACACAACAGCCAAAAATATCTAAATTACATTCAATGACAGTTCGTCTACCTGCGATGTATGCGCTGATTGCTTTGGCTGTTGTGTTAATTCTAGGTGTTGTTTTGTATGCCACATTGCGGTGGTACTACACTCAACAAGAACGGGCTTATCTGGTGAACAATGCCCAGCCAATCAGTCGTGTCTTGCAGAATGTGTTACCGACAGATAATGAGCTACGATTACAAGCACAGGCGAGTTTGTTTTCATTTTTAGCACGCGCGCAAGTTGATATTCTGGATGACAATCAAACGCTGATAGCAACAGCATCTACATTTGACCCTGACCCATTCTTTTCACAAGACACTAATAGTACAGGCTTCTTCGTTGAGTCGGCACGCATTGAAAACGATGTTGTATTTGACTATTTACTCATCTCACCGTCTATATCTAACGAAATTGTTTTCCAAGATGGTGATGGGGTCATTGCAATTCAAAGTTTTGACGATGAGGCTAACTTCTTATCCGATGATTTACCATTCACCATGATGGGAGATGTCATTGATGCCTTCGATACACGCCAACAACCGATAGTGAGTGCTCTGAATCAATATCGTCAGAGTTCCGATGTGGTGTATAACATGCCACTTTACGATGAAACAGGTAATTTTTTAGGCACTTTACGTTTGAGCAATGGACCTGCTTATGGTCGGCAAATTATCGATGGCGTGATGGTTGGCTGGTTGATTGCAAGTGTGGTGAGTGTTGGACTTGCTGTAATCTTAGGATGGATTGCCAGTCGTGATGTGGTTATTCCTCTACGACGATTGTCCCAAACGACACAGAAAATGGCAGACGGCGATTTGAGTGCACGTACTAGCCTATCGCGCAAAGATGAGTTCGGCATTTTATCAACATCATTCGATGATATGGCACAACAAATCGAAACGACTGTGATTACTTTACGACGTTTTGTGAGTGATGCCGCACACGAAATCAACACACCGATTACAGCATTACGCACCAATATTGAACTCATTGACCCACAACATAATACACAGAATATAGAGCGCGCCTTACAACAAATTCAACGCTTAGAAGATTTGACGCAGAATTTACTGCATTTATCCCGTTTGGAAACCAATGCGGATAATTTATCGCTGACCTATGTCAATATCGGTGAGTTAACGAAACAAGTCGCGCAATTACATGCTTCGCAAGCTGAACAAGCCAATCTTGACATGGTGTTATCTATTCCAAGAGAAGAAATCATCGTTTTAGCAAATGAAACGCAATTGCATCAAGCTGTGTCTAACTTAGTGCACAATGCTATTAAGTTCACTGATGCAAGAGGCACAATCTGGATTACTGTTCAGCACACCTCAGATATTGTGCGATTGACTATCGAAGATACAGGCATTGGCTTCCCTAATGATGATTTACCGTATTTATTCAATCGTTTTCATCGTGGACGCAATGCTAATCGTCATGAGGGGAGTGGCTTAGGGCTTGCTATCGTCAAAGCCATCATCACACAATATGGTGGCATGGTCACAGCAAGCAACACGGGCAAGGGTGCAAAGTTTGTGATTGAATTGCCTTATGAGACAACAATTTGAAGATTTGATTAAGATTAGCCAACGGTTTAGGGGTATTTTGACTAATTTGTTACGTATTTCGAGTGTCAGTCGTATATATATGTATAAGCTACGAGCGGAGTAGCTTACTTACAAATATCAGAGGAGTAAGACATGCAACATAAAAAAAATCGACTGATACTGTCATTGGGTACACTTTTCACGGTGTTACTCGCCAGTATCTCGCTCGTGCCTGTGTTGGCACAGCAGAATACAATTATCACAGTGGGTATTCAAGAATGGCAACAACAATTCTTAAATGATGAAGTCTTTGAAGAGTTTGAAGCCAACAATCCTAATGTAGATGTCGTTTTAGCAATCCTAGATGATGATTTAAGTTTTTTCGCACCGCCCCAATCGCCTGATGATGTCTCAGAGTATTTCGAGAACGTCAATACCTATGCGTCACAAGCTGATGTACTTCCAATCCAAGATTTTAACAATCCTCGCTTACGGACACGCGCAGGCATGTATCTCGACATCGCGCCGTTGCTAAATGCCGACCCTGATGCCAATGTCGATGATTTTTATCCTGTGTTGTTGCAATCGATGCAATGGGATAACGGCACATGGGGTTTGCCGATGACTGCTAGTGTGCAAGTTGTTGTCTATGACCAAAATGCCTTTGACGAAGCAGGTGTACCGTATCCGAGCACCTCATGGACTTTGAGTGATTTTACTAATGCAGGGGCTACTTTAGCCGAAGTTGATGCAGATGGTAGAATCGTTACACCTGGTTTCTTCAGTTTTGATACAGCAGGACTATTTGCGAGTCTACTGGATAGCGATTTTAGTGACCCAAGCGCATTTCCATCACTGCCTTTGATTAATACGCCAGAGATTGTTGCTTTATTGACTGAGTGGCAAGCCTACCAAGAAGATTGGTTACCTGATACCAGTGAAGGCTTTAACTTTGATTTTGGGGCAGTACCATTACAAATTGAAGATACATTCCGACTTAACAATGAATTCAACTTTGGTAATTCAGACGTTGAGTTTGAAGGAGAATTATTGCCTAATGGACGGTCTACAATACGCGTACAAGGCTATGGCATCAGCGCAGGAACGAATAATCCACAACTCGCCTATGACTTATTGCAATATATGACCACCCAACCAGAGATTGCTTTTGCATTTTTTGGTGATGTGCCAGCCCGTCAGAGTTTGTTATCGGCTGATACCAGCGAATTAGAGATATTTCGTCCTGATACACCACCAGAATTACAAGCTTTCATCGATGAAGCACTTACGAACGCGATTCCATCCAGTGATTTGCATTTTGCTCAATTACTCAATCAAGCCTTGTTCGGTTCAGAAGATCAAGACATCGAAACGGCTTTGCAGGAATTACAAGAAGAGCAAGTGACAATTTACCAAGCCATTGATGAAGCACGTGTCAATAACACAGTAGTTGAGGTCGCAACACCGATTCCAACACCTGTGCTGAGTGCTGGCGAAGTGTCACTCACATTTGGTGTTGAAAGCAACTTTGGACCAAGTTTAGACCGTACTGTCTGGCAAACTGTGATTGATGAGTTTGTGGCACAAGACCCACAAGTTGGTCAGATTACATTGAATTCAGAATTTTTCTCGCTAGAAGAACGTGCTGAAGAACAAGATTGCTTCTATCTTGCATCGAATCCTGTGCAAGTTGCTGACCTCACGTTGATTTCGCCTGTTGGTCCATTTTTATCAACTGATGCAAATCTAAATATGGATAATTTTGTCAGCACAACACTCGACCAAGTGACACGCGATGGTACGATTTGGGCAATGCCACTTGCGATTACACCGCAGGTCATCTGGTACAATCCTGATACATTTGATGAACTTGGCTTACCCCAACCAAGTAATGATTGGACAATCAGTCAATTTGTCGATGTGTTGAATACACTCGCTCCTGAACTTGAAAACGCACCGTATCGTACACAGAGTTTTGGCGGTAACTATCTCTATATGCTGATTGCTGCTTACGGTGGCTTACCAATTGATTACTCAGAAGAGCTTTACAGCTTTAATCTGAGTGACTCTGCGGTTATCAATGCGATTCAGCAAGTGGCACAGTTAGTCGAAGATGACTTGATTGATTATCAAGAACTGGCAAACTTCGGTGGTGGCGGTGGTTTCGGCAGTGAGCAACGTGGGATGTTCGATGATATTTTATCCCCTGATGGTTTCCGCATCCAAAATCGCGCCGAAGGCTTCAACGATAGTCGTGTTGTGATGTTCCCGCGTGGCGAAGACTACACACCACTATCTTATGGATTGGGTACTGGTTTGATTAGTGCCAACACACCTGCCCCTGATGCCTGCTATCGTTGGTTGAGTTTCTTATCACGTCAACCTGAATTGCTATCAGGGATGCCAACACAAATTGACCTCTTTGATGAAGCTGTCAGCCAATTGAGTGATGCAGACGACCTTGTGGCATTGTACCAAGCCTACACTGATGCCTTAGCGAGTCCTAATGTTATTGTTTTCCCTAGCCCATTCAGCAATACAGGAGGCAACAACCCTGTTGCTGGTATCAGTAACTTTATCAAAGAGAATTGGATCAATGGCGCGTTAGATGACATCATGGCAGATGGTGTAGACGTTGAAACAGCTTTAGTAGATGCTCAACAATTCATCAACGATTATGATGCGTGTAGCGCAGGGCTTGACCAAGATTTACCAGGACCTATAGCAGAATTATCGGACGATGAAATTAACGAGTTCTTCCGTGGCTACGCTCAGTGTGCAGTGGATGTTGACCCTGAGTTAAGTGACATCTTCGGACCAATCTTAGAAGAAGATGATAACTGATACAATTCGGTATCATTTAGTATGGGATAGGGTGCAAGCTCTATCCCAATTTACCTAAACATAACTTACTGGTCAGCACCTTATGTTTCGATTGTTCGACACCATCAACTTTGCACTAGAACGTCTTCGCCAACATCTTATTTTGGTGTTTTGGGTACTTTTGGGCATCACCATTGCCGTGACCTTAGCCCTGAGTTTGCCACTGTATGTCGATTCAGTGTATACAGGGATTCTGGAATCGCGTTTGAGTGACCCACCCTATGCTTATCGTTTTCGCTATATCGGGGCGTTTAACACCAATATCAATGAAGACGATGCCAATACAGCGATTGCTGCTGTCGAACAACAATTTGTGAATACAATGGGCTTACCTGTCGAAGAACTCACCCGTTATGTTAGTGGTGGGAGTATTTGGCAAACACGTCTGAGTGAAACGAATCAACCACTCGGCACATTTGGGTTGAGCAGTTTATCAGGCGCAGATGACCGTTTTCGCATCACTGTTGGTGAATACCCTGCCGAAGTAGATGACGAGGGACGCATTCCTGTTTTAGTCTCTGAAAATCTCTTATTTGAGAATGGGGCAATGGTCGGTGATACGATTACGATTCAACGGCAAGGCGCACCACCTGTTGAGGCTTATATCGCTGCGATGTGGCAACCGATTAACGAAGATGACCCCCGTTGGCTATTTCCGCCTCGCTCGTTTGAACAAAAATTGATCGTTGACGAAGCCACATTATTCGACCTCATTAGCGAAATCGATAATCCAATTGATGAATTAGCATGGTTGCTTATATTCGATGGGAGCGAGGTTCGCACCTCTGAGATTGATGGGCTATTAGCTGCTAGCACCAACGGACAGCGTACAATTGACCGTGCCTTACCTGGAACAACATTAGATTTATCCCCAGACCAAGGCTTAAAAGATTTCAATGCAGAAGTCGATGCACTAACACAGCAGTTATTCATTATCATTTTGCCTGTCGGTGGCTTAGTTCTATATTTCATTTCGTTGGTCGCTGGTTTATTGGTGACACGCCAACAAGCAGAAGATGTCAAATTACGCAGTCGGGGCATGAGTCGCGCAAGTGTATTGACGATTCATGTGTTGATGTGGTCACTTATTGTGAGTACCGCTTTAGGCATTTCAATTGCACTTAGTCCATTACTTGTGCAACTCATTGGACAAACAGCCTCATTCCTTGATTTTTCGGGGGTGAGTTCAGTTGAAGAGGTCGTCATTACGACGGAGGCTCTCACAATTGCACTTGGTGCAGGCTTAATCGCTGCGAGTAGTGGTTTGTGGTTGGCGTGGCGCATTACACAACAAAATATTAACAGCCTCAAGCGTGTGAATCGCACAGCAGGTAGAGCATGGTGGCAACGGACATATCTCGATTTGATTGTCATTGGCTTGAGTGCTTATGCTCTGTACACACTCATCACACAAGAAGGTGTTGATGCCTCATCATCGCCATTTGATAACCCACTGACATTTGTTGCGCCTACGTTATTTGCGCTGGGGCTAACGCTCTTGTTCTTACGTTTGTTACCGATTGTATTGACTATTTTAGCGAATGTTTTGGGTGTGACGAGCAATATTCCATTGGTGATGGCATTACGCGAACTGACCCGTAATATCGGGCGGTATCGTGGCACATTGATTATGACTGCTTTTACGCTCAGTTTGGTTGGCTTCACAGCATCAATGGCAAGTACCTTAGACCGCAGTTTGCTGGATGTAGTGCGTTATCAAGTTGGTTCAGAGATGGTGATTGTGACGATTCCTGATGCTCAGACAGAGCAATCGCAAGATAATGAGACAGGTCAAACGAGTGAGGAATTAACAGGCTTTAATGCGCCTCCTGTGGGGCAATTACTCGAACTTGATGAAGTTGAAGTTCTCTCGCGGTTTGGGGAATATAGTGCGCGACTATCGGTTACAGGTCGCCGACTCGAAGGGCTTGCGATTGGCATTGACCGCGAGGGCTTAGGTGGTGTGACGTACATGCGCGATGATTTCAGTGATGAACCACTTGGCAATATGCTGAATGACCTCGCTACCAATCGTACAGGCATCATTATTAGCAGACACACAGCCGATGAATATGGCATCGCCATTGGGCAGGAAGTGCGTTATCAGGTGCAAGCCCTCGGTGAATGGCAAGCTGAAATTCGTGCGACGGTTGTTGGCTATGTTGAATACTTCCCGACGATTGACCCCAGCGAATACGAGTTTTTCTTGCTGACCAACATTCAGCCTATTTTTGAAGTCTCAGGGACACCCCTTCCCTTCAATGTTTGGCTGAAGTTGAGCGATGGTACAACCATTGAAGACGCACAAAATGCAATTGATGAGATTGATTTCCCTGTTTTGCGCTATCGTGAACCCGAAACGCTGCTGCTTGCTGAGCAAGCGGAACCAAGTCGGCGTGGTGTGTTGGGATTCTTGTCAGTAGGCTTTGTCGCATCGATTGTGCTAACGCTGATTGGAGCAGTCATTCAGAGTACGGCATCGTTCCGCGCTCAATCCTCGCAATTGGGGTCATTACGGGCGATGGGTCTCAGTGGATTTTCTGTGCGCTTGTATATTCTTGTGCTACAAGGTTTGATTGCGCTCAGTGGCGTTGGTAGTGGTACACTCATCGGCACAGGGACAACTTTACTCTTTTTACCTTTACTTGATTTTAGCGGTGGCTTGCCTCCCTATATTGTGCGCGTAGCATGGGATGAAATCGCCCTCGTGTACATTGTCTTCGGAGCAGTTTTACTGTTGGTCGCGCTTTTCTTGTCACTCGTTTTGAGCAGACAACAATTATCGCGCGTGGTCAAGTTGGGGAATATTTAAACATCATGAACAACATGGAGCAAATCATCGACATGCGAAAACTCATTGGACTGTGTTTGATACTTATCTGCTTGGCAGCCTGTGTGCCAGAGGATATACCTGTCGCACAGGGACAAGGACAGAACGCAGAACCATCAGAAACGCCAATTCCAACGGCTGCTGCAGCCCAACGCACAACCTTCACAGTTGAACGGGGTGATGTCGTGGATGAATTTGAATTCGTCGGGCGTTGGCTACCACGCGACCAAATCCAACTATCATTTGAGGTGGCTGGTAATGTCCGCAGTGTCAATATTCAGCGTGGTGATTCAGTAGTTGCTGGCGAAATTTTGGCGGATTTACAAATTGATACGCTGGAAGAAACACTAGAAACACAACTAATTGACCTTGCTGCTGCCCAACGTGATTTAGATGATAGTGGTGGCACAAGTGGGGATAGTGTCGTTGATGCTCAATTTAACCTCGCTAGTGCGAATATCAGCCTACAGAGTGAAATTGCAGGTGCGCCTTGGACACAAATCGCGGATGCTCAAACCAGTTTAGAAGATGCTGAACGCGAACTGGATAACGCCCAACGTGATTATGATGATGCTGTCAGCCGACCTGATACAGCAGCCTCAAGCGTTGATTCTGCTTATGAACGCTTGCTGGATGCTCAGGATGGTGTTGATAGAGCACAACGTTCACTTTACAGCGCACAAGTCAGTTACTATCAATACGAACTTGGCTTGCAAAATACAGAAAATAGCGTCCTACAAGCTGAACTCAATTTGGATGATGCCGTCGAAGGCGGTGGTAATCCTGACTTAGTGGATGCGGTTGTTCGCGCTCAATTAGCAGTCGATAATACCCGTGAGGACATCGCACAATCAACACTGACTGCACCAATTGATGGAGTCGTACTTGAAGTGACGATTCAACCTGGGGATGCAGTGGAATCCTTTGTAGGGGTCATCACCATTGCGCTACCTGAACCGCTGGAAATCATTGCCAATCTATCTTTCAATGACACGCAAAATTTACAAATTGGGCAAGTTGGTACATGCCAAGAGGCTAACAATGATGATTTAGTCGTGCAATGTGTGGTGCGCTCGATTCCATTCACGAGCAACGAAATTGACCAAACAACGCGCGTTGCGGCTACTCTGCCCGAATTACAATCAGGGGCATTAGTTGATGTCATCATGGTACTAGAAGAAAGCCGAGACACGCTCTTCTTGCCACCACAGGCAGTGAATGAATTTGGTAATCGGACATTTGTTGTTTTACAAACGCCTGAAGGCGAACGAGTGCGCGATGTTGTTTTGGGCTTGCAAACGGATGACCGTGTTGAAATTTTAGAGGGCGTTGTCGAAGGCGATATCGTCGTTCAACAGTGATGCTGAGGAACAATCATGCCATTTATTGAATGCAAACAGATTGTCAAAGCCTATAAGGTCGATGACCATGAAATCGTTGCCTTGCGTGGGATTGATTTCGAGATGGATAAAGGTGAGATGGTTGCCATCATCGGACCAAGTGGTGCAGGGAAAAGTTCACTCTTGAACCTACTCGGTGGCTTAGACACGCCAACGGCTGGCAATCTCAAAATGGATAATCAAACCTTGCTTGACCTCAAAGGGCGTGCGCTGGCGAAATATCGGCTGGAGCATGTGGGCTTTGTCTGGCAAGAGGTTGAACGAAATTTACTATTTCATCGTACAGCCTTACACAATGTCACTCTGCCCATGATGCTCAAGGGAATGTCACCATTTAAACGCAATAAACAAGCCAAAGAATTATTGGATGCTGTGGGACTGAGTGAGCATATCAACAAAAAGCCAACACAATTATCAGGTGGTCAACAACAGCGTGTGGCGATTGCCGTTGCGCTAGCCAATCAACCGAAGTTGTTACTGGCTGACGAACCTACAGGTGCATTAGACCGTGCTACGGCAACAGCAGTCATGGATTTGTTGATGGATTTACGGGAACACTATGGTCTAACCGTGTTGATGGTTACACATGATATGGGCGTTGCCAAATATGCTGACCGTGTGTTGACCTTACGTGACGGGGCACTCGGTCAAGATATGTCTGAGCAAGCGCAACCTGAGTTGGACGACGAGGGACGGATTCAATTACCTCAGAATGTTCGTCCGACATTAGGGAGTGCAAGCCGTATCGCAGTCGAAATTCGTCCCGAAGGTGTTTTGCTTCGTCCTGAAATGGCTGAGGATGATAATACCGATGCGCTCTTGCAAGGGATGCTCCCACAAGATAAACCACCTGAAAAACGGACACTCCTTCGGCGAATTGGTCGCCTACTTGGACGTAAATCAAAGAAAGAAAAAGCCTCATGAGCCAGCAACGCTTATATGATGGTACTTTGGTCGAGGTTGAGGACTTGCATCGGAGTTTTGGTCAAGGCAAGAGCAAAGTTGACATCTTACGTGGTATCGATTTGACTGTCGAAGCAGGGGAACTTGTGTCGCTATTTGGTCCTTCTGGTAGTGGCAAGACGACATTGCTCAATCTAATCGGCGCGCTCGACAAACCAACGAGTGGTACAGTTCACATTCAAGGCGAGAATATCACTAACATGCGCTCGGGTAAGCAAGAAAAATTACGCCGTAAAACTTTCGGCTTCATCTTTCAGACTTATACGCTGATGCCAACATACACTGCATCCGAAAATATTGACCTTGTGTTGCGCTTGCCGAATCTCAACATTTTTGAACGGCGCAAACGGGTCAAAAGTGCATTAGAAGCTGTCGGACTCACGGCTTGGTCAGACCATCTCCCAGGACAATTATCGGGTGGTCAACGGCAACGGGTGGCGATTGCGCGTGCTTTAGCCCTTCGCCCTGCAATTGTCCTCGCAGATGAACCAACCAGTGGTTTAGATACCAAAACTGCCCGACGTGCACTCTCGTTGTTGCGAGGCATTGGTGCAGCACAGGGCACAGCTTTTTTGATTGTGTCACACGATGCAACTGTACAAGAATATGTTGACCGCGCTTATGATTTACACGATGGCAAATTAGTTGCCCGACAAATGGAGCTAGCTTAAATGTTAAAACGTTTACCAGGATGGTATTGGACAATTTTATTATCATTATTTTCGCTGGGGATTGGCTTGCTTGCCCCATCGTGGTTTTTTAACGGCGCAGATGACCAATCACCCATACCAGAAGAAGTCATCGCACAACAATCAACACCGACAGAGACACTACTTCCTGTCACGCCTTTATCGACACCAACTGACCGCGCTTTACGTCCGCCACCAACTTTTGAACCACCCACTGCGACACCACGTCCGACAGATGAGCCGACTGCGACAGCAACTCAGCCGATTACAGTCAATGTAACAGTCGAAGGCATTCGTGGCTTGCCATCACCGACTTTACCACCTGATGAAACCTGCGAAATCCGCGAAGACTGGACACTGACCTACGAAGTGCAACTCAATGAAACACTCACGATGATTGCGAATCGTTTTGGTACGAGTGTCTTTGAATTATCAGCAGGCAATTGCTTGACGGATGCCAACGTAATTGTCGCAGGGCAACGCTTACAAGTCCCTGGTGATTCAATGCCTGTTGAACCTGCAGTTGTCTGTGATGGTTATACTTTGTTGCAACCGATTGATAATGCCCATGGTATCCCATCGACAGGACAACAAACCTTCAACTGGCGGGGTCCGCGTGCGCCACGTAATCTCTTGCGGATTTATCCACCCGATTATGACTTTGACGAAGCCCCTGACCCTGATGAGTGGTTTGATTACACGTTTGATTTACGCCAAAACGAAACGATTGATCTCATTGAGTTAGAAGCAGGGGGGACATGGTTCTGGCAGGTGATACCATTGGATGAGAATTTCGTCCAAATCTGTCCCGAAAGCCCTGTGTGGCGATTCAATAAAAACCCACTGAATGACGAAGAGTAAGACAACACCTTATATGGGCGATAACGTAATATGAATGGTTAACGGACAAGGCATGCCTTGTCCCTACAAACCTTATTTTTGTTGGGTTTGTGTAGGGTTGAGGCATGCCTCAACCGATTACATTTTCATTAAATTTTTTGGGTATGTAGTACTATCGTCCACAGCAGATTCTTATCTCCAGTAATTTTCTTATCGAATAGTAATCCCCAATCAATGCGCGTTGAGCCAGATTAGCTCTATCCTAATGGCAGAGGATGTGAGTGTATCAATGCTGGGGGATTTTCATGATTTTAAGACAAGTTGGGCATATCGTTGATGAATTAGAGCACTTCTGGGAAGAGGTGTTCATGAAGCGTGTGGCTGGATTATGGTTGGTTTTCATTTATCTGGCGATGATTATCGTCGTTGAGGTCAATCGACAAGGATTATTTCCATTTCTGTTTCCAGAACAATTCCCAGATAGTCATTTCTTCGCTGTGGAAGTCGCCTTTACACTCTTACTCTTGACTGAGGTTGTCAGCCTCATCTTTGCCCTTACTACATCATTCTCAAAATCAATTGGTATCCAATTTGAATTACTTTCGCTGATATTGATTCGTGAGGTTTTCAAGCAATTCACCTATTTTGCAGAACCTCTGGAATGGGAACCTATTAGTAGCATCATGCCCAATATGATGGTTGATGCTGTAGCTGCACTTGGCATTTTCTTGATTTTGCAGGTTTACTATCGCATTCAGAAGCAATACTCATTCATCAGAGAAGATACAGACCAAGAAAACTTCATCAATTCTAAAAAGTTGATTGCACTGAGCCTACTGTTGATTTTCGTTGGTGTGGGTCTGCTTGATATGTGGCGGTTTGTCACAGGTGGCGAGACCTATCCTTTCTTTGAAACCTTCTTCACTATCTTGATTTTTGCCGATGTGATGATGGTCTTGCTTTCGATGCACTATGGTAATAGTTATGCAGTGACTTTCCGCAATTTTGCCTATGCGCTCGTGACTGTTTTCATCCGCATATCATTGGTTGCTCCACCACCGATTAATGGGGCAATTGGCATTGGGGCGATGTTATTTGCTTTGGCTGTGTCGTTTATTTACAACACCTATGGGGCAAATCTCGACCTTGAGCCGAATACTCATGAGGATGTAAAACGCCGAACCAAGAGTATGCCTAAACTTGAACCTGGTATGGGTGATTAGCTCATTGGTCAGCCACACTAATCGCGCGTAAAATCGCACCTTGTGGCAATTGTACACCGATTGCTCCGATAGGGACTTCAAGCTCTTGTACAGTGAGTAGTGTTTGGTCATCAATTTGGATGGCAACTTGTTCATCTATGACTAACACACTGAGTTGGCTCTGGCTATTCAGAGTGATATTTGATGCTTGTCGTCGAATAATTGTCAGTTCATCAGCCAACAGAGATGTTTCTAACTGACTTGCTTCAAATTGATACAAACTCACTTGCGTGACATTGAGTGTTTCAGCTACGAAGTGCGCCACATAGCCTCTTGTATTATCTAATCCAAAAATGAGCCAATACTCAGCGTTGGTGCTGATAGCAGGTCGAATATCGGCTGTGACTGTGTAGCTATCCGAGAAATTGTTGTTGGGCAAGATGCGCGACTGTGCTTCTACTAGATATGCACCCTCTGCAATCGCCTCTATCCCTATATCAACAATGCGCCAATTGTCATCCGACGATAACTGCCATGCTGTTGTGCTGAACGTAAATTGCGAGAAATCAAAGCTATAGCGTGCAGATGGTGTTGCAAGATTGTTGTCGGTCTGCGCTTGTGTGGTATCAATACCTAGAGCAGATTGCGTGTTACGAAAATCGAGTTCAACCTGAGTCGCATTGGCATTGAGGGCTGCTTGTGTGCTAGCAAAATCATTGGCAACTTGTGTTTGACGTTGTACATTAAGATTCGCGTTGGCTGTGGCAGTTGCGCTAATATTCTGTGCTGATTGGGTGGCAGTTTGGGCGAGTAAATCAGCATTGTTATTCAAAATGGCTTGTGTCGATTGCACATCAAGGGCAAAACTGGTCGCGCGTGAAATAGCATCTTGTGCTTGTTCATCGAGTTCAACTTTAGTCGCAGCCAAGACAATTTCCTGTTCACCAAGAGCTGTTGCCGTTAAGTCAAAACCGAGCAATTGTGGTCCTACAAAAATTGCACCTAGTAAACCGACAACTGCACCGAGTCCTAGCATAATCAAGGCAAGCAAGCATCCCCATTGATTGACAATGACTCGCAAAGGTGAGGTATTTTTACGCTTATTGGGTGGCGGAGGTGTTGGTCGCATGGTTATACTCGCTCATGTGATAGATTAAGGGATGTTCACGGGGTCTTTGGATGTGGGAACATCGTCTGTTTCAACATCTGACAGGATAACGACTGCCATTTCGTTAGTAATTTTTTCCAGTTCGCGTGGATAACTGGTTGCGAGGTCATCCAGTAGTGAAAGTTCCGATAATTGCGGATTTCCTGCGATGGTGTACATCAAAACACCCAGCGATGAAATCGTCAAAAAGGCGATGATACCAATGCCCTGTAAACCACCAAAAAAAATATCAGTGGTTGTCGTGCGTAGATGTGAGCCAAAACCTAGAATGTCAGCCAAACCAGCAATCGCAGCGAAGAGTAAACCTGTTAAAGTCAAGCGGATACCAATTTGTTGTGTTAAGTTTGATTTCACTCCGAGATAGAATGTGAATTTGACATAGATTAAGCCTCCAAAAACCATGAAACCGTATCCCAAAAGCAACATGAAGACTTGTACGATGCCAATGCCTGGGGTTTCATCAACGCCCGTTATTCCTGGGAATAAGCCCATCAAGGCAACGACAACGCCTAAAGTGCCGAATGCAATCCCAACTTGTCCAAACCGACTCATCTCTTGTCCTTCGTTCTTGCTCTAGCTCATTGTATCATGTTCTGGTCAATGAACGATTAGTCTACATCTGAATCGTCTGCTTGAGTTAAGCCCAGCCAGCGCATGACTTGCGTGAGCAAGCGTTGGAAATACGTTGTCACAATGCGCTGTAACATGATGCTCATCATATAGCGATTATCCAGTGAGTCATAAATAGAACGCGCTGCCATATAGTGGTCGAGAGCATGTTCAAAGTCGTTCATATTGAGATAGCAAGACCCAAGCACTTGTTCAGTTTGTGCTTCTTGGAATGGGTTATTGGTTTCACGGGCGATAGTGAGTGCTTGTTCAAAATTAGCAATCGCATCATCGTAATGTATGCGATTATAGGCAAGAATACCTAAGTTGAAAAAGGCAATCCCTTCATAGGGGCGAGCATTCCAATCTTGTGCACGTTCGAGCATGATGCCATAATATTGTGTGGCTTGTTCCAATAATGTGCGCTCTTCATAAGCATGTCCAAGACGATAAATCGCACGAAATTCATCTGGCACACTGCGGAAATCTTTAGCGAGAGCATAGGCTTTTTCGAGCATCAACTGTCCTTCGTCAGCGTAGCGTTCATCACGTACTAGTAAATGTCCGATGCGTCCAATGAGTTGTAGTTCGAGTAAACGGAAATTATCTTGCTGGGCGATTGCCATTGCATCCTCAAAGGCTTGTGTTGCTTTCTCAGGTTGACTGCGTGTGACCGCTCCACCAATAACAGCAAGTGATGTTCCCATCAGATAGCGAATGCGATGCTCACGAGCTTCCTCAAAGGCTTGTCGTCCGAAGCGTTGCGCGCGTTGTACATCATCCATCTGTAAGAAGGTAGCCCCTAAGCCACACAGAGCTTCTGTGGCTGTGTAGGTATCGTCTATTTCTTTTGCAATACGCAAGGCTTGCCGATAATTGATTTCTGCATCTTGTGGTTTATACGAGCCTTTCAAGAAAATTTCACCACTGACGATGTTGGCACGCGCAATCAATTGACCATCATGCAATGTTTCGGCTTTAGTGAGTGCACCATTGGCTAAAATGCGTGCATCTTTAAATTTCCCGATGTAAAGATGCCCCAGAGCTAAACCCATAATCGCCATGACTTCTGTGGCAATATCATCGCGTGTACGGGCATCTGTTAGCGCAATTTTGCAGGTATCTATCAAGGCATCAAATTGTGCTTGTTGTGTAAAGGTCTCAATGGTTGATCGTAAATTTTGACTAGTTTCGTTCATACAATAATCTCGATATTCATCCCAATTCAGCCTACTATGTTACGCTGAATGGTCAGCGAATACAAGCAAGCTGAAACAAGTCTCATTTAGCATCGCATGTATGCTTAACCCAAATTGGATAATTCCCATTCTGCACCTTGAACTTCTTTGAGTTCGCGCCATTCAGGATGCACATTGATACTGCCTCGTTCACGCGAGATTTGACGCGCTGCTAAGCCAATGATGGCAACAAAAGTCGGATAAGCCAGTTCAAGGTCAGCGAGTTGATGGACATGCAGATTCCCCATCATCCCTGCGGAGACTGTCGAAACAATTTCAACAGCATGTTCACCTACAACGTGTGCTCCTAGAACACGGTCTGTGCGTCGGTCTGCGATTAGCTTGCAAAAACCTACTTTACGGTCATCAATGACTGCGCGGTCTAAATCAGCATACCCGACAGTTGCTGTTACTACATCATAATGGAGGCGTGCATCAGCTTCAGTCAATCCAACACCACCATATTCAGGGTCAGTGAAGCCTCCATGTGGCACGAGGCGTTCTTTTGCAGCTTGTCGATAAGTCAACAAGGCATTCTCGACAGCAATTCTCGCCTGATAGCCCGCCGATTGGACTAGCATACTGCGTCCTGTGATGTCACCAGCAGCGTAGATGTGTTCGGCTGAGGTTTGCAGATAATCATTGACTTTGATATATGTACGATTGGTTTCAACACTCGCTTTATCAAGCCCTAGATGGTCAACATTACCAGGCCAACCGACAGATGCGAGAACAGCATCGACTGTCATTGCTTGAGGATTACCATCAGCATCAGTGTAAGCGATACGATAGCCATTTTGTTCTTTCGTGATGCCTTGGACTCCTGTGATGCCTGATTGCACATCAATACCACGCCGTTCAAATTGTTTGCTGATTTCATCTGAAACGGCTTGGTCTTCCGTGATGAGAATACGTGGCGCAATATCAAGAATAGTCACCTTTGCACCAAAATCTTCAAAGACAGAGGCAAATTGACATCCTGTTGCCCCTGCACCGATAATAACTACGGATTGTGGTGCTTGTGTCATATCCCAGACGCTTGAACTTGTCAGCGCGTGTTCTGCACCAGCAAAAGGTAGTTGACGCGCATGACCACCCACACATAACACAAATTTATCGCCTTGTACTTGACCAAGTGTTTCCGTTTGTACAGTATGCGAATCAATGAATTTTGTATTTCCTGCGGCGTTATAAACTGTGATGCCGACCTCAGTTAAATGTTCCTCTAGTTGTTTTTTCTGGTGAACTTCCGATACAACCTCTTTGGTGCGCTCTAAGACCCTTTGAAAATCTATGGTTGGGGGCGATGCTAAATTAAGTCCATATTTGCTGAATTGTTCGCTATCGCGCATCAATCGTGCTGCCTTAGCCAAAGCACGAGTCGGGACACAACCATCATTGGTACACGTTCCACCGAGGCGATTGCGTTCAATCAAGGCCACTTCTGCACCCAATTCACGCGCTCGTAACGCAGCCGTCACACCAGCAGGTCCACCACCCAAAACAACTAAATCGTACATCGTTCATCACTTTCCGTTATTGTTTGACTACATTTTATGTCATAAAGATACGGTCTAGCTTTACATTTGCTTAATTATCCATCAATAAATCTTTATGCCCTCGTAAGATGTGCATCTTATATCATTAGTTGATACATATCGTAGTTTTCGGAGAATATGTTTGTGCCATTAGTAACAACGCGCGTCCAAAAAGGAATTTATGCAAATGAGTGGGTAGATAATGTGACCATCGAAGAAGTTTTGAATGCCACACCTAAACTCATTCAGCTTGCAGAAGAAGACCAAGTAAATAAGTTTGTTGTGATTCTCGATACCTCAAAAGCCAAACGATTGCCGATTGACCTTGCAAATTTACGCCGTTCGATTCCAGAAGGTGTTCATGAGATAATAATCTGTGGCATTCCTAGTCTTGGGACATTAATTTTGCGAATGTTCAAGCCGATGTCCACTGTACCACTATCCGTATTTGACACCTATGATGAAGCGATTGCTCATGCCAAAACTATAATGAAGGCAGTCAACGCGACATAAATCATCCAGAAGTTTTACTCAGATCGCAAAACCTTCATCACATATTCACAAATTCACGGTAATATACAACAATTCGCAGACGAAAAAATCGGCTGTGAATCTTTTTGCTTGGCAGCATTTGTGAACTATTCACAATAAGATACTCGTTTTGTGCATCATTATATTAGTTGACAAGCACTGCATTATCGGGCAAACTCTGTGCTTATTAAGGCATTGTAAAGTTTTACTATTTATTTTGCACAAAAAATCAAACTACTACTATTTGAGGAGGCAACCTCTTGGGCGTGTTAATGGAAGTGAAGGACTTGGTTGTCAGGTTCTACACACAAGAAGGCACAGTCTACGCTGTTAACGGTGTTTCATATAAGCTGAATGAAGGTGAAACACTCGGCATCGTGGGCGAATCTGGCAGTGGTAAAAGTGTCCACTCGCTAGCAATTATGGGACTTATCCCCCAACCCCCTGGTAAAGTCGAAGCTGGTGAAGTCTTATTTGAAGGTCGTGATCTGTTACAACTTCCCAAAGAACAGATGCGTCTCGTGCGTGGTAAAGAAATCGCTATGATTTTCCAAGACCCGATGACATCACTTAACCCAGTATTGACTATCGGCACACAGATCACTGAATCACTCAAATTACATTTGGGCATGAATAACGACCAAGCACGTCGTCGTGCAGCCGAATTATTGGATTTAGTCGGTATTCCTGATGCAAGCAAACGTCTTGATGACCATCCGCACCAATTTTCGGGTGGGATGCGCCAACGTGTGATGATTGCGATGGGACTCTCCTGCAATCCAAAGCTACTGATTGCGGATGAACCAACAACAGCGCTCGATGTGACCATTCAGGCGCAAATTATTGAATTGGTGAAGCAACTCAAAGACGAATTCAATATGGCAATTGTCTGGATTACGCACGATTTAGGTGTAGTTGCTGGTGTCGCTGACCGTGTATCGGTGATGTATGGTGGACGCATTATGGAAATTGGTCCTACCAAAGAAGTATTCCAAGATACACGCAGTGCCTATACTCAAGGCTTACTCGATAGCCTGCCTCGCCTAGATGGTAGTAATCAGAAATTGGTCAGCATTGAAGGCTCACCGCCTGATATGCGTATCCCACCAAAAGGCGACCCGTTTGCCCCACGTAATCCATATGCAACCGAACGTTGCTTTGAAGAAGTACCGCCGCTCCAACCAGTACAAGGTGGGCATCCTGAACACCTCGCCGCGGCATGGTATGATCTGCGCGAAGCCACTCGCAACGAAAACGCCTAAATGCCGTTCATAATGATAAAGGAGTAAGCGGTCAACATGGTAGAAGTACAAGATAAACCTAAACGCGCAAAAGGTGGCGATGGCGACATTATCTTATCTGTCACCGATTTGAAGAAACATTTCCCCATCACAGAAAATTTCATCCTGCAACGTCAAATCGGTGCAGTGAAAGCCGTTGATGGAGTCAGCTTTGATATTATTCGTGGTGAAACACTCGGTCTCGTAGGGGAATCAGGCTGTGGTAAAAGCACCACAGGGCGTACTATCCTGCAATTATATGAACCGACAGAAGGTAGCGTGAAGTTTGAGGGTCAAGAACTGACAGATTTGCCTAATAGTCAAATGCGCTTGATTCGTCGTGAGATGCAGATTATCTTCCAAGACCCTTTTGCAAGCCTCAATCCACGTATGACAGTCGGTAGCATTGTGTCTGAACCCTTGCAAATTCACAATTTATATCCGAATAAAGCGGAACGTCAAGAATATGTGGAAAGCCTGCTGGAACGAGTCGGCTTGAATCCATATTTCATCAATCGTTATCCACATGAATTTTCTGGTGGGCAACGTCAACGTATCGGGATTGCGCGTGCGCTAGCCCTGCAACCGAGCTTCATCGTTGCTGACGAACCAATTTCTGCTCTGGATGTGTCGATTCAAGCGCAGGTCGTGAACTTGATGGAAGAGCTACAAGAAGAACTCGGCTTGACCTATCTCTTCATCGCACACGATTTGTCGATGGTGCGTCATATCTGTGACCGTGTGGCGGTCATGTATCTCGGTAAAATCGTGGAAATGGGTCCAACTGATGCCGTGTACGACAATCCATTGCATCCATACACACAAGCCTTGTTATCGGCTGTGCCAGAACCTGACCCATCGAAAGAAGCGAATCGTCGTCGTATCATCATTCGTGGCGATTTGCCGTCACCCGCGAATCCACCGCACGGATGCAACTTCAACACCCGTTGCCCTGTTGCTTTCGATTTATGCTATCAAACACCAGACCCACCATTGGTTGAGCACGAACCTGGTCACTGGGCAGCGTGCCACCGTGTAACATAGAGGGTTCAGCAAATAGCATTCAGTCAAAAAGCAAGAGCGCATTCGATTATGAATGCGCTTTTTTGATTTGTAGCGACTCAGTTAATTCAAATTCACTCAGAGCCAGTGATATACTGAAACAAAATTTCTTGAGATAAGATCATGAATAAAAAGAAGTCCAAACTCAAATTTTCTCCAAACAACCATCAACGAATATCTCGCTTCATCTCTGATTTGCCATTGTCTGATGCTATCACGGTATTAGATGCTTCTGAGGATGATATGCCTCAATTTATCTCCACTGTGGTGGAACAAACAGAGACAGATGCCTTAATCGAAGCGCACTTCACTAACATGATTACACTACACGTCATGTTAAGCGATTGGGCAAAGGGCAGTCAAACCCAAGTCAGTATTTATCGTAAGCATCGTCAAGATATGCAAAGCTACACACCCAGAGTGCGAACTACACGCAAGCCATATACACCTGAAGAAAAGAATACAATTAATAGTATGCGAATCGTCGTTGGAATTGTACTCATTATTTTACTTTTTCTTGCATTCACTGTGGATGTAAGGTTTATTTGGTATGGCTTAATTATTCCACTAGGAATCGCCCAAGCAACTTTATTTTATATTGATAGCAAACGAGAAACTACTGCATCTACATCGCGCATCAAAAATGAAATCACGATTAAACCACAGAATCCATACGAACAATCACTGCTGGCATATATTGAAAATAAACTCGGTCACGGAGATGATGCCATTGTTTTCAGTGAGGAAATGGCAAACTATCGACAAGGCGAGGCAAAAGATTTTCAATGAGTCCACTTTTTAGTTTCAAAATATAAAAGTCACCAAGCAAATGACATACATAAATTCCAGTCTGTAATGTCCAGATGTATGAGCTTTTCATCGTAAAGAGAGACTGAATTGCAAGCAACCTCATCGGAGTAATTCGGTGAGTATAACATTGCAACTTGCTCGTTAAAAACTGAAATCAGTGCGCCATATTCAGATAATCCTACACAATATACTCTGCCATTGATTGTAGTTTCTACTGATTGTCTATATGTGTGATTACAAAACTGCCCTGAATCAACAGTAAGTTGACCCTCTGCAATTAAGTCAATAATGAGGTCATAATCTTCTCGATAGCGATGAAAATGTCGAACTTCGGGCGCAGGTTGTGTCGGTAATTGAAATGCACAAATTATGATAATAAATTCAATTAAAACAAGTAAGTAACTATTCGTCTTTTCATGACTGTATGCAATGAATACGCCAAATATAACGAAGCCGATAAGTATTGAGAGAATTGTCACACCACAGACTGCCAAAAGTGGTAACAAATTGTATCGCGTATAATAAAAAAATTCTTGTACAAGTGCGCGGTATCCCCATATACCTAAAAAGAGGATAATTAATGCGCCTATGATATAAATATTTCTCTCAGAGATGTTATTTTTCATTTATGTTTCTTAGAAGACTGATTTTATTTTGATTAGCAAGTACATGGTAGCAAAACACTAAACTAGAGATTATTTGAGAGATACAGCGTGGGGTAATCGTATTGATAAAAAAGACGAGCCTGTATGAGACTCGCCTTTACTAACAACAAATCACTAGAAACTGCTTAGGTATAGCTTCCAGGGTTACCTGCACTACCTTTTTTACCATCAGGCCATGTGGTGCGGTCATCGAATTTCAAACCTGAGACATTTGCCCCTGTTAGGGTTGCACCCTGTAAATTCGCGCCATTGAGAATCATGTTGGTCATATTGGCGTTGGTCAGGCGTGCGCCTTGGAAATTTGCGCCTGTGGCATTGGCAACTGTTAAATTGGCATTGCTGAGGTCAGCATAGGGCAATTGCGTCACTTGGAGGCTCGCACCTGTCAGATTGGTGTGGCGCAGAATCGCCTCCTGCAAAGAACTGGCATCGAAGCGTGCACCACGTAGGTTCGCACCTTCAAAATCAAGCCGATGTAAATTGGTCGCAGATAAATCAACCCCTGCAAGGCGTGGTTTTGTCCCTGCGCCGATGAGTGCTAAGATGAGTTCCTTGCGTGAAATTTCGCCCATAGCGTTATTCTCCCGTTTTCCGATAGTACGCAATAATTTGGTCAATCGTTTCGGTTAAATTGGTGCTGGGTTCCCAGCCGACAGTTGCCCCAATTTTATCAATGCTGGGAACACGCCGACGGAAATCTTCAAAGCCTGGCGTTTTATATGCCTCTTCGTAAGGGATGAGCTTAATTTCAGACTCACTCCCGACACGCTCTTTGACCAATTCAGCCAATTGTAAAATGCTTATCTCTTGATTATTACCAATATTGAATAATTCGCCAACTGCTTCGTCACTATTGGATAAGCGATAGATAGCATCAATCACATCATGGACATTACCAAAACTACGCGATTGTTGTCCATCACCATAAACTTGAATGGTTTCATTGTTCAATGCCCATTTGACAAAACGTGGCACAACCATCCCATATTGCCCTGTCTGGCGAGGTCCAATTGTATTGAAGAGACGAAACAACACTACTTCCAAGTCAACTTCGTAGTGATAGGCTAAGGCAAGGAATTCATCAATAGCTTTGGATGTTGCATAACTCCAACGACTTTTGCTGGTTGGACCTAAGAGGCTATCGTCGTCTTCTTTGAATGGAAACGAAACACCTTTGCCGTAGACTTCTGAGGTGCTAGCAATCATGATTTTCTTGCGGTAACGACGAGCTGCTTTTAGTAAGACTTCTGTGCCACCGATGTTGGTTTCAATCGTATTAATCGGTTCTTCGATGATTTTTTGAACACCAACGGCTGCTGCCATGTGGAAAATAATATCGCATTCACTCACGAAGCGGTCAGTGGTATGCAGATTACGAATATCTTCAATTACAACGCGAAGGTTAGGATTATTTTGATTGTGCTCGATGTTTTCCAAACGTCCTGTAGCGAGGTTATCAATAATAGTCACTTGATAATCACGCGCTAATAAATAATCAGTTAAATGACTTCCAATGAATCCTGCACCACCTGTAATTAAGGCATGTGGCATTCTACTTCTCCTTTTTGTTTCGTTTATCTCGAATGATGTGGTTAATCCTATAATATGGACGATAAAGCCTTGCTAAGACACCATTCAATGAGTGTTTGTTGCATAGCGGTGGCATAGCATCAGGTTTGCGTATAGCAAGCATCCAACAAACTCCATTATAACCTTCTATACTCTTAATTAAAGGTAATTTTTCGTTATCTTCCTGTGTAAAGAGTGTTATTTTGGAGCGTCTGCTATGCGAGGTCGTACTGATAAAGTCCAGAAAGAGCAATTGTGGGGTGTTGTCTTTGGGCAAGCTATCGTTCTTATTATTATGTCGCTATTGCTGCTTCGTGCTTGTTCAGTCAGTGCGAATGCGTCTGCGAGTAGCCAAGCTATCGAGACTCAACGTGAACCCGCCCTTCAACAAGATGTTCTCATTGCCCAAGCAGAAAACCGCATTGCAGATAACAACATCCTCGGTGGACTGGCTCTATTGGATGTAACGATTACACAGGGACAACCGTCTGCACGGGTTTTTGGTGCACGAGCAGCAGCATATGTACGCATCGGTGATTATGACAATGCTATCCTCGATTACACACAAGCGACCTCCCTCGCCCCTGATAATGGCGATTATCAATTCGGCTTATGTTACACCCAAGTGCAAGTAGGGCAATATCAAAGCGCACTACCAGCCTGTAGTAATGCGTTACAAATCATGCCTAATCACTTCATGTCATGGAATAATCGTTGTTATATTCGGGCGTATCATGCAGGGGATTATGAAGGTGCAGTCAGTGATTGTTCACAAGCGATTCAGATTGACCCAAATCATCCATACCCTTATAACAATCGTGCAAGAGCGTATTTGATGATGGGAAGCTATCAACAAGCCATCAGCGATGCCACACGCTCAATCATGTTGAACAATCCGCATAGTTATCTCGCGCTGACAAATCGAGGCACAGCTTATCTTGCTTTGGGCAATGGCACAGCAGCCCTAGCAGACTACGAAACAGCTATTAACAGCAATCCTGAGTATGATGAAGTCTATGCACGTTTGGGTGAACTCTATCGCTGGCAAAATGAGAGTGCATTAGCGCGTCAAGCCTATTGCCAATACTTGACTATCACTGATGCACCCTTACAAATTGTTTTAGACCGAATTAACGAGTTGGGTGGATGTGGCTAAAACATCGTGCTCATTACTCGTGCTACTCAGTAACCTGTGAATAAGCCAGTAACTTTTAAGGACTCTCTCATCAAGCTTAGGTTTGACAATATTTATACATTTTGTATACTCTACAGTAAGGATCTAGCAAGTCATCTGGAATGCCTACAAAAGCAAGCTAGTGTGATATGCTAATAAAGAAGATTTTAATCCTACATATAAGGTAGGTTTGGCGAGGTTATACGTCGCCCAACAAACCGACATGCAATGTGAAGCTATTTTATGCTTCGTGTTGAATGTCGGTTTTTTTGTTGTCAATCAAGTTTAGAAACTCTAGGAGTAAGAATGTCAGAAATCATCGAGCTTATGCAAATCAATTTGCTATCACCAATGGTGTTAGCATTTGTATTAGGGATGGTTGTGGTCTTTGTCAAAAGTGATCTACGTTTACCTGACCAGATTGTAACAGCTATGTCTGTTTACTTGTTATTTTCAATCGGGTTAGAAGGTGGTTTTGACCTTGCCAAATCAACGTTCCAGTCCTTTATAGGACCTGCTCTTGTCGTCGTTGTTATCGGTATGCTGGTTCCAGTATTAGCCTATTTTGCATTGACAAAGTTCGGTGGATTAGATGGTTCAAATGCACTCGCAATCGGAATCCATTATGGTGGTGTCTCGTCTGTTACTTTGAGTGCGGGAATTGCATTTTTAAACGATTTAGGACAAGACTTTGAAGGCTTTCTGCCGACACTGTATGTGATAATGGAACTCCCTGCATTCTTTGTTGCACTATTGCTTGTTGCCTGGCGCATTGATGGTAAGCGCGAACAAGTCAGTGCAGGTGGGACAATCACGCTATCGCAAACACAAAGACTGAAACAAGTACTACGTCTTGTGCTAAGTGGTAAAACATTCGCGTTACTGGCTGGTGGTGTAGTGATTGGGTTGCTATCAGGAGAAGCTGGTAAGGCTCAAGTAGAACCATTCTTCTTTGACCTTTTCCCAGGCATTCTAACCCTTTTCTTACTCCAAATGGGAACTGTTGTCGGAGAACGTGTCGGGGAATTACGCTATGTAAGTTTCTTTGTCATAGCTTATGCAGTCATAGCACCAATTGTTCATGCGATGATTGGTATCACACTCGGTACATTGGTCGGTCTATCTATGGGGGGCGCATTCATCTTGGGGATCATCGTTGCTAGTGCATCTTTTATCTCTGCACCCGTGTTAGTACGTGCGAATCTACCACAAGCCAATCCAGGTATTCATATGACCACTGCACTGGTGATTACTTTCCCATTTAACCTCGTTTTGGGTATGCCTCTGTATTACGAGTTCTCAAAGATGATTTCGACTATGTTGTAAATACCAGTCTACAGTCAATAAAGAAGAGACTAGCTTCACAGGCGCATAAATTATGCGCCTACAGGAGTTTAGTCACATACCAGTATGACAAACTGAAAACTTCAATACAAAGATTTTGAGACTCCGTTTAAAATCTCTCATCCATATCCACATCAACGATAAGAACAATCACACGCTCACCACTTTTGGTGCTGACATCAGTATGCACACTCACGAGATTACATCCGAGGATGGTGCTGGTCATGTCTTCCATCTGCTCACGCGCACTCTCGAACAATTGGCGACGTGTCTCTTTGATGAGTTCACGCCCATGTTCTGATTCGGCTAATTTAATCTCGGCACGGGTGAGAATGCCCTGTAAGCGCACAATCACCATATCCCCGATAATCATCGTATTAGCTTTTTCAGGACCGCGTCCTAAATATTCTTTTTCCATTTGAATCATCGCGCGTGTAAACGAGGCTTCTAATTCCCCACGAGTGGCATTCATGCTCATCACCTTCTGTTACTGAAACTATGCCATTATACATTGCGTTTGATTGCGATAGCATCTTTGTGTACACTGGAGATGAATAGATTATGAGAAAGTATCTCGCGGTGTCTGATTTAAGTCATCTATTGCAACAAAATCGTGCGTGGGCGCAACAAATGTCCCAAAATGACCCTCAGTTTTTTAGCGACTTATCCAAGCAACAACATCCGAAGTACCTGTGGATTGGTTGTGCAGATAGTCGTGTGCCTGAAACGCAGATTATTCAGCAACGTCCAGGCGACATCTTCGTGCATCGTAATGTGGCGAATGTAGTCGTTCATAGCGATTTGAATTGCCTCTCTGTGATTCAATATGCGGTTGAGGTGCTAGAAGTAGAGCATATCATCGTGTGTGGGCATTATGGTTGCGGTGGGGTTGATGCGGCAATGCACTGTCGTGAACATGGCTTGATTGATAATTGGTTACGATTTCTCAAAGATATTTATCATGAGCATCAAGTAGAATTAGATAGCATCCCTGATGAAACACAACGGTTACGTCGCTTTTGCGAATTGAATGTAATTCATCAGGTTAACAATGTGTGCCACACAACGATTGTCCAACGTGCATGGGATAAGGGGCAAACTCTCGCTGTACACGGTTGGATTTACGGACTGGATGACGGCATCATTCACGATTTACATCACGAGATTAATTCGCCTGATAAACTAGAGGTCATCTATCAGATAGTACGTAAACAGCAAATTCGCTGAGCGCATCAACTTTAGCTCTCGGCGACTTGATGCAATATCTCTTGCATCCGTGCCATACCCGTTTGGTATTGATCCCAATTGGCACGCCCCGCAGTGATACCCCCATCAACTGCAATCGCTTGTCCTGTGATGAATGTGGACATATCACTGGCGAGGAAAACAGCACAATCGGCAATATCTTTCGGTAAGCCTGCACGTGGAATCGGTTGGCTACGCTTGAGGATATTTTTCATCACATCTTCGGTTTTATCGGCTTTCTCAATGTCTAAGCCAAAAGTACGTCCAAAAATAGGCGTGGCAATCCCACCAGGGCAAATAGCATTCACACGTACAAAGGATGCACCTAATTCGATGGCGACAGAGCGCGTCAAGTTGATAATTCCAGCTTTAGCTGCCGAATAGGTATGTGGCGCATGGGTTGCTTCTATCCCTGCAATGCTTGCCGTGCTGATAATGCTGCCTGATTGTTGCGCTTTCATGACAGGGGCAGCATATTTCATTCCTAAGATGACCGAGCGCAATAAGATATTTATCGCCATATCCATTTGTTCAGTGGGCGTGTTTTCAATTTCGCCAGTAGGTCCTGGAATGCCCGCATTGTTGAATAAGACATCCAAGCGACCATGTCTGCTAACAGCACTATCAACCATTGCTTGAATATCGGCTTCTGAGGTCACATCACAGCGTTGATAATCGGCATGTTCTCCGAGTTCATCAGCGAGTGCTTCGCCTTTATCATCCTGAATATCACAGATGAGCACTTTCGCGCCTTGTGCAACGAACTGACGCACAGTTTCCGCGCCAATGCCACTTGCACCACCCGTGATAATTGCAATTTTGTTGTCTAATAAGCCCATTCTCATATCTCCTAATAATTAAATTATGATTCAATTATAGAGTATCTTGGTCAAATGGGCTTATGCTCAGGGATTTTATCGATTCAATTGACGAAGCATCTTTGGTGAGTTTTGAAAAAGCTGAATGTAGAAATAGACAATCCAGCCTATCCAGCCATGATCTCTCCTTTGGAAAGCAACATCATAAAATTTTGCCTCTATATCATCTTCATTGTTGCTCTCTTTTAAAACCCAGTTAGAAACAACAAAGGTATTAGGATTATAAATTGTTATATGTCTACCACTATCGAGGATAATCGCATCTGACATTCCTTTTGTTTGAAATTTTGCTCGGTAGAACCCTTGTGGCATATCAAAGCCCAGCCAATGCGTATGAATCGACAAATAATTGCCAGTATCAACTATGATCCACACATGAATGGCAGAGTTTAAATCGCCTATTGTTTGTCCTAGCCAAATACCTGTCAAATTCACCTAACTCCCCCTATGAAATACCTTTGCCAATCGTAAATATAATACATATTACTTCGCCTCAATGTAATCTGTATAGCCACCGACGTATTCTGTGAGTTCACCATTGTCTAATTCGATGATTTTATCGACCACGTTATCGAGGAAGTAGCGGTCATGAGAGATACACAGTATCGCCCCTTCAAAATCATCTAAGGCTTGTTCCAAAACTTCGGTGGAGGCAATATCTAGGTGATTCGTTGGTTCATCTAGTAGCAGGACGTTTGGTTGTTGGAGCATCAGCAGAGCCAGTTGTAAGCGACTGCGCTCACCACCACTGAGAACACGAATCGGCTGACGCACTTGTTCATAATCAAACGCCATCTTTAATAAGAATGACACTGCCGAGCCTTCACTCCCCAGTTTATTGCGATGAATCAAATCCAATGGTGTTTTATCCAGCCATGTATCCAATGTTTGGAATTCTTGCGAATAATAGCCGATGTGGGTACTCAGCCCTATTTTGACACGTCCTTCATAGGGTTGATAGTCACCTGTCATCAGCTTCATCATCACAGATTTACCTGCGCCATTCGGTCCGACTAAGCCGACTCGTTCCCCATGTCGCAACAAAAAATCCAACTCCATGAAAATCGGATTATCATCAAAAACCATTGTTACACTATCAAAACGAACAGATTCTTTGCTACCTCGTGCGCCTCCTGCGACAGCGAAATCCATTGTGCGTGCTTCTTGCACTTTTTCGATGATTTCGCCGTTGGCTTCCATACGCTCTAGCATCTTGCGCCGACTACGCGCTTGTTTGATATGACGTTCGTCGATGACAATACTCGCCCAATATTCAAAGCGTGCAATCGCTTCTTCAATGCGTTTAATCTCTTTTTGTTGGGCAATATATTGTTGTTGTTGACGCAAGCGACGTAATTCGCGTTCGGTGGTGTAGTAGGAGTAATTACCGTGATAGATGGTTAATTTACCGTTTTCGAGTTCAGCGATTTGGGTCGCAACCTCATCTAGCAAATAACGGTCATGGGAAATGATAATCACTGCGCCTTGATAACCCGCGATAAAACGTTCTAAATTACGCTTACCGACTATATCCAAATGATTGTCAGGTTCATCTAATAGCAAAATATCAGGTGATGAGACTGCCATCTGCACTAAACCGACGAGTTTCTTTTGTCCACCTGATAATGCTGACACAGGCAAATTATAATCATCTGGTGTGAATCCTAATTGTGAGAGCAATTTCCGCACTTGTGAGGCATGGTGCGACCCATTGAGACGTTCGTAACGCTCAAGAATATCAGATTGTTGTTCTAACACCTGTGATAGCACAGTATCATCACTGTACACATTAGGGTCCGATAATTTGGCTTCGACAGCTTGTAATTGTGCTTCAACTTCTGCGAGGCGTGGTGGCAAAACCATCGCGGCTTCAATTAAGGTATGAATCGGATTAAGGTCAACATCTTGCGATAGATAATCGATATATAAATCGCCATGTGTGACGATTTGACCTGCATCAGGTATAACTTGTTTGACTAAGACTTTCAGTAAAGAAGACTTACCCGCCCCATTAGGACCAACTAAGCCAATACGGTCACGGTCTCCAACAACCCAATTGAGGTCACTGAAGATTTCGCGTCCTGCAAAATTTACGGTGAGGTGATGAATATGGACAATGTGCATCGTTTACTCTCTCCTAGAGTTTATGTTTGACGCACAACACGCTCAATATATGTAGAAACAAAAACAGGCGCGAGGTGCGCCCGTTGAACTTACGTAACTATGTGTGACTGACTTACTGACAGCTAGGCGCAATGATTATGTGCGCCCATCGTTAAATGCAACGACTGTTTTACTGTAAGTTGCTGGGTCAATCACGTATCTACTCATAGATTGAGTATAGCAAATTCAAATAATTTGTCTATCAAGATAGAGAATATTTTCTGCTTTGCATCGAATACTATCCCCTTGTACACTGAATTGAAGCATCCTAATTATCGAGAGCACTTATCATACGAAAGTACATTGCTAGTGAAACGCTTATCCATCTTTTTCATTACAACTATTATCGCAGGGAGCGCATTCATCTATTTGTGGATACAAAATCCCTTGTATGCCTTCGTTGGAGCAGTCGTTTTTTTTGTCTTCATGCTTGTTGGATTAGCTCTGATTTTCAACAGACCCCAAACGTCAAACCCTGCTGAGCGAGAATTACTTGAACCACGCCGAACGGGGGAGTTTCGGCGTATTGATGAAAGTGACTTACCAGAAGCATCATGGGAGGATGAACCTTCGTCAAAGAAAGATACCTTAGAGCCTCCAGCCCAGCAACAACTCTATGCAGGGTCGCCACCGCCTGCACCACCAACACCTGCACCTGTCGTAGAACGTCGGCGCACAAGTCGTGACAATGACGATTCGACTCAACCGTTTCAAACAATACCTGACAGTGACATTAGTGGTGAACTATCAAACACTGAGGTTGAATTTTCTGATGCCGATGATGAACCAGTATCACTGGAAATAACAGAAGAAGTTGAAGAGTCTGAACCATCGACAGAACATAGTACAAGTACACCTTTGGATACTGTTCAATTTAGTGCGTTTTATCCGCGCCAAGCATCGACTAACAGAGAGTATGGCTTGTATGTATACGCTCATCTGCCAGATGCCCTAATTAGTGATGATATTCAGCAGTTTGCTTCTGACTTAGGTGGGCGAATTCCGAAGGCAACCGTTGCTAAAGACCATGCTGAAATCGAGGTAGATGCAATGCTTTCGGTGATGGTTTCGTCTGAACAATTAACCTTTAATCAAGTGGGGGTGATGCAGCAGTGGCAACATCCCTTTGTACGCTTTGATTTTCGCTTCACAGCGCATGACAATGACATTGATGATTTAGCCATCGGACGAATTGCTATCATGCTGGGGCTGATTGAAATCGCCAGCATTGATTTCCAAGTGTTAGTTATCCCAGAAGACACCTTTGCGAAGGTCAATGCAATGCCTCAAGACCCACGCTATGACCGTGAGTTTATCAATTCCCAGCCGATAAACGTTTACCAAGATATTTTCATCAGTTATTCGCGCAAAGATACATTCATTGCTGAACAGTATCGGGCAGTGCAGAAGATGATAGGAAACACAGTTTTCATGGATACACATTCAATACGTGCAGGGGAGGATTGGGAGCGAGCTTTGCAACGGGCAATTGATAAAGCTGATATTTTTCAACTCTTTTGGTCGGAACATTCGGCAGAGTCTGAGCATGTGCGCTTTGAGTGGCAATATGCACTTCAGCATCGGTGTCCAGAGACAAACTGCGTGCAATTTATACGCCCTGCGTATTGGTCAAAACCATTGCCACCCATTCCAGAAGAATTGAGCCATCTACATTTCGCTTATATTGAATTAGACGAGGAAAATTTCAGTCTTCATCACGATTGATGATAAATGCACTCACCATGAGGCGACCAAATTGGAGGATTGCCCCATCATGCAGTGGTACATATTGATATGGAACAAGTTTGTTGCCATTGAGACGTGTGCCGTTGGTGCTCCCCAAATCCTGAATGAGATATTGGTCACCTTCTCGTACAATTTTAGCGTGCATTCGTGAGATGCCATTGGCTGACCCATTAAAACGTGTTGTTTCAAATTCAGGGGTGATACGCCCCATTGCGTCTTCACGACCCACTATGATTTTATCTTTGCCGACGAAAATCACTGGCTCTTCATGGTCTTCAACATAAAATAAAATGGCATGATTCACTTCGATATTGTACTGGCGATACAATTGTCTCAAGAATTGTTCATGATAATTGAACGATAATTCTTGTTGGTCGAGTTGTTTTGTTGCTTTTTCATCAACACCTTTTTTAAGGTGAGGTGGGTCTGTTTTAAGTTTATCAACCATCAAAGGTCTGTCCTATCACTACGTTACAGCTTAAATTACGTTACAACTTATATTATGATTAAAGTTGATTTTTGTCCATTAACTATGACTATATTCTCATTTTGACAATGTTAAATTAATTATACAAGATATTTACAACTTTTTTACAATTATACATCCTGTTTTTACAAACAAAAAGCACATGATAATATCTGATGTGCTTTTTGATGACGATTAGATTGTTCATCAATGGGTTATTGGCTACCATCCGCGATGATGCTATCGACAGAATTGGCAAGGTCACGTAGGTTACGAATACGGTATACGCCATCAGCTTGGTCGGCGTAGCGGTGCATATCGCTATCCCCTGTACCCCATTGACTTTCAGGTTCAGGACAGAACCAAAATAGACGACGCGCTTTACGCTTCATATCAGCATGAATATCAAGACGTGGGTCGTTGTAGTTATTACGTCCATCACCCAAGATGATGACCGTTGTGCGACTATCGATTGTGCTGTAATGGTCTTTAGCGAAGGTATTTAAGCTATTGCCCAAATCTGTGCTGTAGTAGCCTGGTGGATTTTCGCGCAGAACTTTCGCCACTGCGTCTTGACTATCCATTTGCTCCAATTCCATTGTGACATCGACCATATCACTGATGAAGATGAAGCTACTGGTCTTCTGCACATGGTCTTGCATTTCGTAGACCAATGTCATCAAAAATTCGACCATATAGCGCATCGAGGTACTCAAATCACAAATCAGCACGAGTTTTGGCTTTTTGTGACGTTTGCGGAACTTCACTTCAATCGGCACACCACCATATTTCATATTTTGGCGGATGGTCTTACGAGGGTCAAATTGTCCTGTGCGTTTTTTCCGTTGACGCAGTGAAGCGCGACTACGCAACTTTGCTGCTAAACGCCGAATTTCATCACGAATATCGTCAATATCATTTTGGCTCAAACGATGGAACGGCACATCCAGTAAGTCAGGTTTTTGCTCTGGGTCTTTTTGCGCCATTTGCTCTGCTAGGGTTGCTCCCACAAATTGACTTATCTGTTCGGATAAGCCTTGTAAATTTTCGCGGAGCATTTGTTCCAGTTCATCGAGTGCGTCATCACTCATGCCCATTTCGGAGAGTTCTTCAAGTAATTCGGCAATCATGCGCTCTAGACTATTCATTTGGGCTTGGCGCATCATGCGACGTTCGAACCATGCGCGTTGGTACATCTCATCACCATTGGGTAAGCCTGACATCTCACCCATTTGCTCCAATTGTTCTTGAGTGAAGGATTGCCCATCAAGCAATTGTTGCAACATATCTTTGAGAGCATCCATATTGCCCATCAGCGATTGGAGAGCTTGCTGGAGCATCTCTTGTTGCTCAGGGGTGAGATTATCCATAATGTCTTGCATCGGCGGTTGATTACTACTGAAAAATAAGGGGAAGAAGTAATCAAATGTTGGTTGGTCACGATGTTCTTTGACAAGAGTGGCTTTCATTGTGTCTTTGAAGTGGTCAAAATCTGTGATGCCGACTTCGTTGACCCCAAACATCGCATCTTGGCTCTCGGAAATAGAGATACGAATCCCTGCAGCTCGCAATGCGCGAATAAATTCTACCATTCGTTGATCCATAAGTGCCTCTGAAAAAAGACTATTGGCGAGGATTTAATTGACTCTATCGATTATTGTTTGAGAGCCATGTATCTAATACCATAGTAAATCATTACGAGAGACATCACAAGCAATCCTAAACAAATGGTTAGTTTCAATGGTTTATGAGACTATCAGATTATCTGCTTCTACAATGCCATGAGTAACGAAGAAAAGGATTTGAAACTTATGCAAGATACGCCAATGCAAGACTTGATGACCGATTTTGAGAAAGAGCGACTGAATTACAGTATTCGTCTCGGTATCTTCGCTGGCTTGATTGGATTTATCTGTTCTTGGCTATTTTATGATACATCACAACCTGTTTTGCTATTTTTCAATTTCAATACTGCGGTACAGTCTGATGGTATCAATCTCGGCTTGATGTGCTTGGTGCTGACAGGAGCTATTTCTTTAGCATGTTGTCTCGTCACCTACAAAAATTTGTCACTAGAGCGCGATGATGTAACCCTGATTGAGCGTGTTGCAATGAAGGGGAGACAGAATTTTGTCGCACGAGTAACAGTCTCCATCATCACAACGATTATCATTCTAGCGATTGCTTGGATTGTATGGATTTTGATTGGCTTCATGTTTACCAACCTACGTGTGCCATTTGCCAACGCTTTACTCATCACAACATTGTATAGTGCCGTTATCGGGACTTATGTGACGCGCTGGATTGTTGACTTGGATTCATCACGCATGATGTGGCTGGCGATTGTGACCTTCATTTTAGGATTGATGGGTAGCTTTCTGTTAGCAGATGACCCCGAATGGTGGCGTGAATCGCTCAGTTATTTAGGGATTGATACTGGTGCCGATACTCTGTTTCGTTGGAGTGTAATTAGTGTTGGTATCATCATCCTCAGCCTGTGGCGCGACCTCGTCAATACACTCAATATTCTGGCAGAAGCCAAGCTGATACCTCGTTGGAGTGTCAGCGCATTAGCATTTGGGTCAACAGCATCTAGTTTAGGTATTATCGGTGTCGGCATTTTTCGTGTCGATGTCACACCATTTTCGCACTTTATGCACAATTTGAGTGTACAGGGGGCAGTCGTCATATTCCTGATTGGGATGCTTGGTATTCGGTGGTTAATTCCCAAGATTTATCATCCAAACTTCATACGGCTAGGGTACATCTATGCAGGCATTGTAGGAATCATATTTTTGTTATATCAGTTCACAAATATGTTGAATTTTGTCGCGCTCGAAATTTTTAGCTTTGCTGTATTCACTGTCTGGATACATTATCTGAATCAGTACACGCTGCTCTATATTCGACAACAAGACATCACAGTGATTGAAGAAGCTGTTGCACAAGCTAATCGTCCATTATGGATACAAATCGAGGAAGCATTACAACAAGTGTGAGTTAAACAAAAAGCAGATGCCTGTGTGACATCTGCTTCATTATATTTATTCGTCTACTACAACTGACTAATCATCTTCGTCGTCGTAGTCTTCATCATCCCAATCTTCGTCGTCATCATAGTCTTCGTCATCGTCCCAATCATCGTCGTCGTAGTCTTCATCATCATAATCTTCGTCATCTTCATCGGGACCGAGTAACCATTTATTTTCAAGTTCTTCCATTGAGTAAGCTCCTAATTTTATCTGAATGACCCTATTTTCGATAGCATCATACGCCCATTTTATATCGTTGTACTCCCCAATAATTGGGGGATGCAGAAAAACAAATTACGTGGATAATATTTGCCCTCGTTACAAAATCAGCTTATAATTAAAACATCTGTTCTATCAATAGAGACTGTCAATTTACGATAGGCTATAGAACAACTATAATGACATGATGTGACTTAACATTTATCATTTTGCTGTGGCATATGTCGTGGTGAAGTGTGACGAGAAAGTGAGGGCAATCTTTTGGATATTACATGGTACGGACTCAGTTGCTTCCGCATGGTAGAGCGCAATCAAACAACCATTGTGACTGACCCCTATGATGAAAGCATTGGACTAGGTGTTCCGAAGTTAAAAGGGGATGTGGTCACCATCAGCCATGATTCCCATCATCACAATGCTGTAGAGACCGTCAAAGGTCAAGAATACGTGCTGGCAGGGGCTGGCGAATACGAAATTGGTGGCGTTTTTGTCACGGGGATTGCCCTACACTATGCAGATGAGAATAACGATACTTATCATCGCAATGTGGCCTACTTAATGAAGTACCCAACCGACATCACAGTCTTGCATTTGGGTAATTTAGCACACGTTCCAGACCAATCAACCATCGAAGATTTTGGTGAGGTCAACGTGGCACTCGTCCCTGTGGGGGGTGGTGCGACTTTAAATGCCGATAAAGCCTCTGAGGTCATCTCCTTGATTGAACCCAATTTCATTGTGCCGATGCACTATGCAATTGATGGTCTGAATCTTGAACTTGACCCTGTAGATAAATTCTTGAAAGCGATGGGGGTGAGTCGCGTCATTGAGGAAGATGCTTTGCGTGTGACGTCATCATCGTTGCCAGAACAACCTGAAGTTGTGGTTTTGAACCCTAGTTTGAGCGAATAATCGGAGCAAAACATGAGCGTTACGCTGATAATGACATGGGACATCAAAGACGAAGTTGAACAAGAATATTTCGAATTTATGGTACGTGAATGGGGACCAAAAACGAGTCGGATGGGCTTACAACCTGTTGCAGCATGGTTGACGGCATGGCGCATTGACGAAACAATTCCTCTCATTCGGGCAGAAGCCATTGCTGAAAGTGAAAGCAAAATTCGAGAGATTCTCAACAGTATCGAATGGCATACTATTCATTCGGAATTACTGGGCTATGTCGATAATTACACACACAAAATTGTCGAAACAACAGGCGAGTTCCGCATGTGATGTAGAAGAGTATGAATCAAAAAACGCTCATCCAAACAGGATGGGCGTTTTGCGTTAAAGCAGATATACAAAATTAGTCAGCAGCAGGTGATGATGAGGATGCGTTATCCGAGCTAGATGTTGTGCTGGTGCTATCGCTACTGCTGGTTTCGGTTGTGGTAGATGCGCCATCACTATCTTTTGACTTTGGCGCAGCAGGGTTGTTGGCACTCCGATTATCAGTGACATAGAATCCTGACCCTTTGAAGATAACACCTGCTGATTGAATCACCCGTGTCACCTTCTGCCCTGTTTGAGGGTCAACCTCAAGTGGGTCATCCGAGAATTTCTGGCGAATATCGAATGTGGTGCCGTCTTCGCGGCGATAGGTATACGTCGGCATGTGTTTCTATCCTCTAGTTGTGCTTCTCTGGTCAGTACGCTGTCCATATTAAATGCAAAGTCCGCAAAAATAACGTAAACAGCACAAATTCTGATGAAATATTTACAATACTCACTCAATGACCATCAGGTCAAGGTTTTATTGAGTACGATAGTATCCCCTTTGGCTTGAGCAAAGGCTTCTCGGACGTAAACATATGATTGATAAATTTGTTCATCACTAGAATCGACACGTATCCCCACTTTCTGATGCCCTCGTTCTCGTGCTATCGCTTCAATAATTTTAAGCATCTCCGATAAAATATCATCTGAAACACTTATCACTACAATTTCAGGGATATTGCGTCGCCAAAATGCTGTGTAATCGGATTGCCATTGCACACAAGCATAGCCTAAATAGATGAGGTCGTCGTACTCATCAACATCATGCACAATCCATGTACGGCTTTTGTCCTGTAATTGGTCAATATGCAGTGTGTTGAAGTAGTCATAATCTTGTTCTGGGAAAGTATCTGCTAAAAATTGCACATCTCGGCTTTGTATGGTGCGAATAGATGGCATTGTTCATAATCCTATTTCGGGTCAATTTGTCACAAATACCATAATTATGACGGTAAACCTTGTCAACATCCTCTGTATTTCGTGAGAGCAGAATCGCTTATGATGTAAATGTAACTATTATTTAACTGTTTACTGGTTGTGACATCCCAGTTGAACAAACTCCCATTCTTTGTCGGGCGGAACCCTCTCCGCCCATTTTTATTCCTACTACTCGAACAACATTTATCAAAAACCTGACAAGGGTGAAAATTCTAACCCTTGTTGCTCACACTCAACAATGGCAAATGCTTTAATTTCCTTAATGCTACTGATTTTTCCCAAGTATCCCAAGTTATTTGGAATAAATTTGGGATATAGAGCAATTTTGAAGACAAAGTGAGATATTTTACTGTCAAAAGCTGTTAATGTTTAAAGTGACTCACAGAATAACTATTACCAACTATCCGAAAAAAGATTTTAGTATATTGAATTTCTTAATGTTTTGGTTGTGGGATAATGTGGGATATGTGGGATAACAGATGCTTCACAAGGGCATAGACGATGCCATGCCCAATTTTGTTATCGCTCGTTTAGAGGAACAAAAATACGGTCTGTCTCCCCTTGATATTCGACCAATGGACGCAACAGACGACCTGTTTCGAGATGTTCGAGGGCATGGGCTGTCCAACCACCAACACGCGAGATGGCAAAGGTCGGCGTGAAAAGGTCATTATCGAGACCAATCCCATGTAGCAAGAGGGCTGTGTAAAATTCAACATTCGTTTGGAGTTTACGGTCTGGTTTATATTCTTCTAGTAAACGAACGGCTGTTGCTTCAACATGAAGGGCAAGCTCATACAAATCACGTTGTGTACCATCAGCAAAGAATTGTTGAGCAGCCATATTCAGAACATCAGCACGGGGGTCACGGACTTTATATACACGATGTCCAAAGCCCATCAGACGTTCGCCTGCATCTAACTTGGCGCGTAAGTTTGCCTCAGCGTTATCAGGTGTTCCGATGTCAAAGACCATATCTAAGGCTGGCCCTGGTGCGCCTCCATGCAATGGTCCTTTGAGTGCACCAATTGCACCAACAATCGCGGACACCATATCCGATTGTGTTGCGATAATGACTCGTCCAGCGAAGGTACTAGCATTTAAACCATGGTCTATCACGGTGTTGAGGTACGTATCCAATGCGCGTGTATGTTGTGGTGACGGCACACTACCTGAAAGCATATACAGATAATTTTCGGCATGGGATAGGCTTGCATCAGGCATAACAGGGTCATCGCCATTTAAAAATCGCCAATAGCTTGCAACGATTGTTGGCAATACAGCAACCAAATGCTTTGCGAGATGATGTGGGTCATCCGATAGCGCGTTCAATTGTGATATATCTGCCCCTATCCGCAACGCATCCATGATGGATAGGTGACGCTCACTCGCTTTTCGCAAGACATCATAAGCAAGTGATGGTAACTGCCTTAATTCAGCTAGATCTGATTGGAATGTGCTCAATTCAGTTTTGGTTGGTAAGCGATCATGCCAAAGCAAATAGAGCATTTCTTCATAAGTTGCATATGGTGCAATGTCATCAAGGCGATACCCTGCGATGATGAGTTCGCCCAACTGACCATCGACACGGCTTAAGTGCGTTGTCGCGGCAATCACGCCCTGTAAACCAATGCGATGTAACGTATCATAAGTCATGGTGTGGTTTCACTTTCTGTTAAAACATCAAAATCGAAACCACCCGCGCAGGTGTTATAAGTGTACTGTACGATTTTATCAATATATTGTCAACATTGATTTAAAAATCAATACAACAGGAGAAGATGATGGTTATTCGCTGGCTTGATTGGGTACGTCGCTTACAATCCATTGCCCAAGCAGGATTCACTTACAATCATGATGCCTACGACCAAGAACGTTATCAGCAAGTGCAAGCAATCGCCTCTGAAATTGCATCAGAACATACCTCGATAGATACAACATTAATTACGACGCTGTATCAACATGAAAAAGGTTACGCGACACCTAAAATTGATGTACGTGGTGTCGTCTTCAATGAAAAAGGCGAATTATTGCTGGTCAAAGAAGCTAGCACGCAAAAATGGACACTCCCTGGTGGTTGGGCGGATGTTTGGGATACACCATCACAAGCTGTTGAACGCGAAATTGTCGAAGAAAGTGGTTATGTCACCAAAACTATTAAATTATTAGCTGTTTATGACCGTGACACACAAGGACACCCTGCTTATGAATTTGCTGTCTGGAAGCATTATTTCCTGTGCGATTTAATAGGCGGTCAAGCACAAACGAGTGTCGAAACAAGTGCTATCGGTTGGTTTGCAGAAGATGCTTTACCAGAGATAGATACGGGTAGAACACTAGAAAAAAATCTCAAACGATTCTTCGAGCATCATCGTAATCCTACACTACCAACCGATTTTGACTAAACTCAGGGCTTTACCGTAGAGGCATAACTATATCTGTGCTCGTTCGGGACGACACACAGGTCGTCCCCTACAGTGATTTATCGCAGAGAGGACTTTGTCAAATAAACCAATTTGCTTGGGTGCATCATCATCGGCATCATCAGGGAGCATGATTTCATCTTCGACAGCAAGTGGCTCAGCTACATCAGGTGATTCTCGGCGTTGGCGCATTTCTTCTAATAATTTTGGAATGCGTGCCATGTCTTCTACCATTTCAACCTTTTTGGATTGGTTGCGTAGCGCATAGGCTGGATGATAAAGTGGATAGTACACACGACGCACGCCCCACTTCGGCTGACCATGAATTTTACTGACTTTCTCATTGGGGAAGAACATATTCATGCTGTAACGCCCGAGTGTGACAATCATCAGAGGGTCAAGCACTTCAATCTGAGCGCGTAAGTATGGATTACAAGTTGAAATTTCGTTCTCTTGTGGGTCACGATTATCAGGTGGACGACACTTGACAACGTTCGCAATGAAAACATCATCGCGTGTGAATTTGATGGTTGCCAGTAATTCTTCTAAGTATTTACCACTCTTACCAACGAAGGGTAAACCTTGTTGGTCTTCATTGAAACCTGGGGCTTCACCGATGAATAAAATCTCTGCATCAGGATTACCTGCACCAGGGACAGTATGTGTCCGCCCTTCGTGGAGGGGGCATTTGGTGCAGTGATAAATCTCGGTGTGAATAGCAGATAAACGAGCAACCCGACTCAACATAATTCATCATCTCAGTGTAGACCAAACTTTCGATTATTATACCAAAAAATTAGCTACTCGTGCGATTTCAGGTTGTTACACGCCATACGGCTACTTCAAAGGCGATGTGTAAATCTAATTGGCTTAGTCGTTGCAAGGCTTGTTGCTTCTCATTAGGGCTGTGCCAATAGAAGGGTGTCATCTGAAGCAGATTAGCAATCGCATCGGCGTTCATGAGGGTGATTTGGTATGTTACTTGTTGCGTGACAATTTGCGTAAACTGTGGGGCAAATGTATCCCTATCCATTAGAGCATAGGGACGAACATCATCGTAAATCATATGACGTAATTCCAGCAGATGATTCGGAGCAGGTGTTGCAGTAATTAGAATGCTATTGTTTTTAAGGACACGACTAAGTTCTTGGGCATTACGAGGCGCAAAAATACTTATAACACAGTCAACAGAGTTATCTTGGATGGGCAAAGCCGTAACACTCGCAACGGCGTAGTCAATCTTTTGATTGTGTTTGGAAGCATAACGAACCGCATCTTTAGCAATGTCGATGCCATAAGGCTCTGCATTAGATACATGCTGATGGATAAAATCTGTGTAGTAGCCTTCGCCACAACCAGCGTCCAATATGATTGGATTATTGATTTCACTCTGCTGAATGATTGCCACAATCGACTCTGCTAGTGGCTGGTAATGCCCTTCTGCTAAAAATGCTTTACGACTGCGAATCATCGCTTTGCTATCACCAGGGTCTTTTGATTTTTTCTGATTAGCAAGGAGCAAATTGACATAGCCTTCGCGTGCAATGTCAAAGGAATGTCCATTAGGACATTGATATTGTTGCTCTGCACGGTTGAGCGATGCTTGACAGACAGGACACTGAAAAATTGTGTTCATAGGTTCTCATTGTTACATATTGACCTTACAAATTGTTACACCTGACATACGTTAAGGCAAGAGTCAGAGAAACTCATAGTACACTAGTTAAGTAAATTATGAGGATGAGATAATGCGCGAAACAATAGTCCAATCAGGTGATGCTCAATTGTGGACAGTATCAGAAGGGGACGGTCTGCCAATTTTACTCTGCAACGGAGGACCTGGCTTACCTGACTATTTAGGGGATGTTGCTGCAATGATTCGTGACCGTGTGCAAGTCATTCGCTGGGAGCAACGGGGTTGCGGACGTTCGACTGGCAGTGGTCCTTACACGATAGAACAGACACTCGATGATATTGAGGCAATTCGTAAGCATTATGGATTTGAGCGATGGCTGGTCGGTGGTCATAGTTGGGGTGCAGATTTATCTTTAATTTATGCAGTCGAATATGCTGAGCGTGTACTAGGTGGCATGTGCATCGCAGGTGGACGCATGAATAATGACCGCGAGTGGCACACTGCTTATAAGCAAGGCAAAGAAAAAGGTGAATTACTGCCTAAATTTGATTTTCCTCCCAACGACATTGTCAACAAGCATTTGAATGATGACCGTAAGCGTTACATCCAAGAGCCATTCTTATTACAAGACCTCGCTAATCTCGATATACCTGTCGTCTTCATCTATGGCAGTGCTGACATTCGTCCGAGCTGGGCAGTTGAACAGATTGCCTATCTGCTCCCTAATGGAGATTATCGTGAAATCAGTGGTGCGGGACATGCTATCTGGATGACTCATCATTTTGCTTTGCGGTCAGCAATGCGCGAGTTTATCCGCCAATTTACGACAGCTTCTGTATAAGTTGTTGACATATCGACAAATTTCAATATAATAAAAGTGTGTTAACAAACATCAATATGGTGCAAGTTCATTGTGACTTGCTTTTCTTTTTCATAAACATATTGATTAACTTCAATATATAAGGAGCAAGATATTATGCGTGATTCATCCTTACCTGTGATTGTCATCGGTGCAGGACCTGTTGGCTTAGCTGCCACAGCACATCTCATTGAACGCGGTGAAACACCTCTTGTCATCGAAGCAGGGGAGTCGATTGGGCAAAATGTTTTGAATTGGGGACACGTTCGTATGTTCTCGCCTTGGGAATACACAGTAGACTCTGCGATGGTGCGTTTACTCGAAAAATCAGATTGGGAGATGCCTCCATTGAAAGCTCTACCAACAGGTAAAGACCTTGTTGAACGCTTTCTGCGCCCCTTTGCAAAGCTCGAAACGGTTGCACCACATATCCGCACAAACACGCGCGTAACAGCTATTAGTCGACAAAATGTGGATAAAATGAAAGACCGTAATCGTGATGAAGCTCCGTTTATCGTGCAAATTGAGTGTGCAGATGGTTCACAAGACTTGCTCAAAGCACGAGCTATCATCGACGCCTCAGGAACTTATCATAACCCAAATCCGCTAGGCACACATGGTCTGAATGCAATCGGTGAAGATGCTCACAGTGACCATATCTTTTACGGGATTCCTGATATTCTTAGCATACATCAAGAACGCTATCAAAACCAACGCGTATTAGTTGTCGGTAGTGGACATTCAGCGATTAATGCCGTGCTAGAACTCGGCGAATTACAGCAATCTGCCCCTGACACACGAATTATATGGGCGATGCGTGGCACACATCTCAAGAAAGTTTATGGTGGTGAAACCAATGATGCCTTACCAGCACGTGGTGCATTGGGGACGCGGGTTCGTAATTTAGTCGAAGCTGGCGTGGTCGAAATTGTGAGTCCATTCTATTTAACGCACATTGAAACCAGCGATAATGGTTTGCGTGTCACGAGTTCAGAAAATGGCATGAGTGTGACAGTTGACGAACTTATCGCAACTACTGGAGCGCGTCCGAATTTGGAGATGTTGCGTGAATTACGCTTGAATTTAGATTCATCATTAGAGACAACACCGATTCTTGCGCCGATGATTGACCCGAACATTCACAGTTGTGGCACTGTGCGCCCACATGGGGAAGCTGAATTGCGCCATCCTGAAAGTAATTTCTATATGATTGGCATGAAAAGCTATGGACGTGCACCTTCGTTCTTGTTGGCAACAGGTTACGAGCAAGCACGTTCAGTTGTTGCTTATTTAGTAGGGGATTATGAAGCAGCCAAAGAAGTACAACTCAATCTACCAGAGACAGGGGTGTGTAGTACCGATTTTGCTGATGATGAACTCAGTGGTGGATGCTGTAGCACACCAGCCAGTGAGACCGTTGCTGTTGGCAATATCAGCATCGGCGAGATTCCTGTGTCAGTCGGAACAATCCCTGTTGTCAAGAATGGCAACGATAGCTCTTGCTGTGGATAAAATCCGCACAAATTGAAAATTTTGAAGAACACCCCTCAATTTGGGGTGTTTTTGATTACTCATAAGGTAGTAAAATGAATTAATTCACTTAATACTAGGGATAAGAATGCAACTCAATTTAGCTATCTACTCAGAAAATCCGACTGTCATTTCCGAAGAAAAACTCCAGAAATTATTGCCCTCTGCTCAAATCAATTATCAGACGCAATCTATTCACATCAAGTCTGACACGCTGGATATTACTATCAACGTCGCACCATCCCAGTACATTCAGCAACAATTAAATGGTTTATTGGGATTTGCTCAACAAATGGGTGCATCTGAGCAGGTTTATAGGAAATTAGCCAATACTCAGCAAGTTTTAGGGATTATTGTTACTAGTGGTATGGATGATAGCGGTAGTCTAAAATCTTTGATACTCGGCATTACATCTGAATACGATGGCTACTTTTTCACTATGAATGCCTTCTACGATGCTGAGAATCAATTTGTAGTTGGTGCACCCAATGCACCGAAGCAATTCTTCCCGCCTGATTTACCAGATGAAACACCGTTATCTGTTGCTCGTAAAAAACGCTCAATGGTATTACTCAAGGATAAAAATGTCCCTGTAATTGAACATTTACCCGTTATCGAGGATGAAAACCAAGTTAATCTACGTTCTCAAGATGACATCTTATACCGAGCATTATGTTTAGCAATTGTTGCAACGCATGGGTCACAACCAGATGTGGAAACGGCGAAATCATTTGTCGCTGATTATCAATTACAAGCCCACTTATCACCTTTTGAGCAACGTTTCCTAGAACAAGATCAACTCGACGAACGTATGCAAGTCAATATGAGTTGGCATTACGAAGCATGTTATGTTTTACTGTGGACGTTAGGTTTTATAGATACATTGGGTGAGCCTGATGATATTTGTGATGTTCAAGCATTAATTGATATTGTTCGCTTTAAAACTACCAATGAGTTAAAGGCGCAAGCAACATTACGTCCAATATCTGAGATACTAGATGAAGCTGACCTAATCTACCGATACAGTTGGGCAAGCACGAATGCAAGGATGCAACAACAAGAACTACCTAATGGTATTCATCCAAGTGTTGTTTACGAACGTCACTATGCTTTTAATTGGCTTCGTCGATATGGCAATGCTGATTGGGACGATGTTAGCACCGATACATAATCAGTGAGCGAGCCGTCGATGACTCGCCCTTTTGATTAAAATTTATTCCAGCGTTGATTCAACGTAGATTTCGATATCATCAGGGGAATTGGGTTCAAGCAACCAGACAGGATTGCCTGTCAGGGTGTCGATTTGCCCATTGTGGTCAATGAGTTCACCTGGCATCTCGATCTCATATGAGATTTGGACAAACGCGCCCAAGATAGCTGCCATGCCGAAAGGGTCTTCTTCCGCGTCAGGGTCGAAATTAGATGGAATCATCATCTCAACGCGAATCGTCGAATCTGTGACTGTGATGATGGGTACGACTGTCAATGAGTCGGGGTCAGTTGGTAAATCTTCGTCATCAGATGGCAAAATTTCGTTGGAGACAGTCTCCAATTTGCCCCACAGTTCTATCGAGGGCACAGTAAATGTAATGTAAGTCCACATTGAGCCATTTTCGAGACGCTCAGCAGCACTCACAGCAATGCCTGTAACATCATCGACAATTGCCTCACCTGACTCAAGGAGTGGTGTAATCTCATCAAAATCGTCGGATGGCTCACCTGATGCTTCACTGGCTTCTTCTAAATTTTGCACCGATAGATTGAAACCAACATCCATACTCCCTGAGCCATCGGGATTGAATCGTGCCACCGTCTTAATACATCCTGTGGTGACCATCGCAACAGCAAGCAATAGAGTCACTAAATTTAACTTTTTCATGCGCCATCCTTTTTTGAATAATTTAATTTCTTATTCAATTATAGCGATGACGCATCGTTTACGCTTTAAGACTCGGATACTTTTTGGCAGAAATAATTGCCGATGACGAGTGTATCCATCTTGGTGCGTTGATAACAATCAACAGCTTCTTCTGGTGTGTTCACAATCGGTTCGTTCTCATTGAAGCTAGTGTTAAGAACTACTGGAACACCTGTTTTTTGGTCAAATGTTTTGATGAGGTCATAATATAATTCGTTCTCATCACGAGAGACTGTTTGCAAGCGTCCTGTGTCATCAACATGATTCACAGCTGGCAATTTATCGCGCCATGCTTCTTGCAACTTATAGACATGCAACATGAATGGTGAAGGATGATTGTGCTCAAAGACATCAGCTTGACGTTCTGCTAGCACCGCAGGGGCGAACGGGCGAAACCACTCACGCCGTTTGATGCGTGCATTGAGAATATCTTTCATATCGTCACGGGCAGGGTTCGCAAGGATGGAACGATTACCCAAGGCACGCGGTCCCCATTCGCTACGTCCTTGATACCAGCCGACAACTTTTCCATCAGCAATATCAGTTGAGGTTTTATCGAGTAGGGTAGGACGGTCTAACTGTTGATAATCACTAATTCCTGCTTGCGTTAGAGCCGATTGTATCTGTGAATCAGAATAGTCAGGACCGAAATACGCATTCTTAATTTGCCAACGTGGTCCATCTTGTAGCATGGCTTGGCTGACATACAAAGCTGCACCCATCGCTAGACCATCATCCCCAGCAGCAGGTTGAATGACTGTTTCGACAAATGGTGTTTGCTCGAAAATTTTGCCATTAGCGACACTATTAAGCGCACCACCACCTGCAATCACCACACGGTCATTGGGGGATAGCGCATAGAGTTTGTTGAGCAAGTGCATATAAATTCGCTCAAAAGTTGCTTGCATTCCATACGCTAAATCCATGTCGCGCTGGCTAATTTCGTCATTAGGGTGGCGAGGCGCACCGAACAAATCACGCATCTGTTTACTATAGAGTGTCGCAACATCGAGTGTGCCATCACTGTGAATGGTGACATTACTCTGTGAGCCAAATGGTACAAAAAATTCGGGATTGAGTTCAAAGCCTCGTTCTGTTGTTTTCACCATTTGCTGAAAATGCTCGTGATAGCTGTCGGTACCATAGGGTGCAAGTCCCATCACCTTGCCTTCATCACCATATTTGGTGTAACCAATGAATTGGCAAATCATCGTATAGAAGAATCCCATTGAGTGGGGGAGATAGATACGCTCTTTGATAGTGATGGTATTGCCGACACATTCAGACAAAGTTGCTGTCACAAAATCACCTGAGCCATCAATGGTAAAACCTGCTGCTTTTTCGTAGGGACTAATGAAATACGAACTTGCAATATGCGCGAGGTGATGCTCAACGTTGATTTGTTCAAATTGCAAATCGTTTGCATTTGCATCACACTCACGAATGAGCATGGTCTTCAAATCGTCTAATTCAGTGCGTTCGCTACGAATTTTGAGTAAACCGAGTAATTGATGCGGATTTTTGAGGATATATTCTGCTTTTTTGAGTGTATTTGCGCTATCATCGCGCCCGATAGCGACATAATCAATATCTTTAAAGGTTAGTCCTGACATATTGAGGACTGTCTTGATGGCTTGTGCTGGAAATTTAGCATAATACTTGATGCGTGTAAGTCGTTCTTCTGCGATAGCTGCTACAGGGACACCATCAATGACCAATGCAGCCGATGCGCCCCCATGATGTGTGTTGATTCCAAGAATAGTTGCCATAGTTATTGGTCAGAGCGAATCAAGTTGATGCTCCAATCTCCTTTTGTGTTTGGCATCTGCAAATGGGCGTTATTCTACCTGCTTTGCGTAAGGATGTGAAGTTATTGGAATTTATGTCATTACCTCTGTGAAAATGTGTATTTTCGCTTTTTGGCATCTGCTAGGGCGGACGAGTATTCCTTTCTCTTTGCACATCACTACATTTCGTATACGTGCAATTACACGTTAACGTAACTATCTGTTATCAAAGTATGTGTGTGTCTATTTCACGTTTATTAGCTTCATCAAGAAGCCAATCCATTGAACAAGATTCTAGAATGAGGGCATAGACACCAGACAGAATTGGCTGATGAAGTATGTAAGGGTTGTATCCTCGTTGTTTGTCGATGATGAGTTGGCGCAACTCATCATCAGAGAAATCGGAAATCTTTTTGCGGATAATTTCAGAAATATCCATATAGTCATCCTCCAATTAACTGATATTGCTTATTCAATTCTTCAAGTTCATCCTGATAGATTGAGAGTGAAATATTGAGCAAGTGAAACTCTACAAAATTGCCCGTTCCCTTTTGAAGTAGGTCATCTTTTTGTTGCTCAATTTCTTCGATTTTCTTGTGCAAATCTTGCATCTTGGCAAAGACAAATCGCTTATTCGATGTAGTGCTCATGATGCACTTGCCTGATACACATCGCACCGTTGTTGATGAGCATTTAGTCCACGTCGGGCACTATCTTCGGTTTCATATTCACGCGACCAACCGCACTCACATTCGACTGTGAAGTAATCACTCGCAAGCAGGTTGTCATCAGGAACGGGCATAGGTTCGGTATCCTCATCATCAGGTTGTGGTTCATCCCATATGCTGATTGCTGACTCAAGTTTTGCTGGTATATGCTGATTTTTGCTCTCTAGGTAGGTTTCAGAGGCACGCTGAGCAACATAGGCTGTGAGACGTTGAGAGCCAACAACGAGAGCGAGAGCAAAGAAGAAACCACTAACCCATTCAGCAAGTTCGAGCAGTGTCGATTGCAGAACAATGGCTTGCAAGCCTTGCATCCAGTTGCCTTCAACAGAAGCAAGTGTTTCCGTCATCGAGCCAGCAAGCGCAAGTGACAAAATTGTGAATGTGAGCAATCGTGAGTAGGTCTTGATGGAGTGTGCAGGAGACTTTTTGCGCTCTTGCCAGTGTTTACCGCACCCGATGAAGTAGACAAGCCAGCGACCAAGAAGACGAAGTGAGATATGAGTTCGTCGTGGTTCATGGTAGTCATGCTTTGCTTCAATGTAGTGCGTTACAAATTCCAACGTGAGCAACATCATGACAAGGACAAATGCACCCAAGTATGCTAAATCGGATGAAGTCTCAAAGAGCATTGCGCCATGTGCGACCCGTTGAATTTCAACATAGAGGACAAGAGCAAGGATGACGATTGTGCCAAAGGCTGAAAAGACTGTTTGTCCAATCAGCATCAATGCGCCTGAGATGTTATGCATGATTTCAGTGAATCTGGTCATGCTAACACCTCCATTGAATTATTCAGTTGTTTGAGAAACTCAAGAAAGGATGCGCGATTGATGAGCCAGACGGTTTCAGCTTGTCTAGCCTCAAATGCGCCTATGTCGCACCAGTACCAAATGTGACGACGAGAGTACCCTGAGAGCGAAACTGCCTCACGGACGGAGATTACTGCTTTTAGTTCTTCCATGATATAATTAACCTTAGCCTAACTTAACCGTTGAGGTGAAGACCCTCATGAAGAAGCCTGAGAACCGACTCATGGGGGTCTTACTAAATATTACTGATAAACAGTATATCACAAAATTCACACATTAATATAGAACATTTGTTTGAAACCAATTTGTATTATGGGGGAGTAATGTATGAAACCACCCAGCAGAGGTGAATTGATTGTCTTTGGTGTCATCTTGACACTTTTTTTGTGTGCAACAGTCACAGTAATTGGTGTCATGGCGTTCGAGGCATCAGGAGGACGATTCGTGTTTGCAATTGGGTTTTAAGAGAATAGAATTTTTTAAATTTGTCCTGTCAGCTTATCACAAGGGGCAATCACCAAAGGGTCAAGATTTTCACGAAAAACGGTAGTGCGTGTTTTTCTTTGAAAACGCTTCGCGCCCTTTTTTGTTGCCCTTTTCTTGTGATTGTGCTTGGACGTAATTTTAAAAAAAGCGTTCAGGAGGACAACATGAGTGAAGTGATTGGAATAAAAAAGAGACAAGCGAGAAAAGAGGCTAAATTGGCAATTGTAAGTGTGCTAAAAGGTGAACACTATGATTTTCTTGATGACGAGTTTGGAGAAGTTGACGCAAAAAAAATCAAAAACGAAATTGAGTGGTTAATTGAAAAAATGGAATCAGAAAACAAAAAGCTAAAAAGTTAAACATGTATTGAAACCAAAGAGAAAACGAGAAGCCCTGAAAAGGGCTTTTTTATTGCTCATGACGACCATACCCACAGCCATAGAGGTCGCATCCGTAATCTTGTGGCACTTGTACACGAGGTGCGCCATTGTAAGTCCGTGAACACTCATCCTCATACCCTGTAGGACAATACGCAACAGGATACCAGCCCCAGACCCATCGACCGTCAGCAGGGGTCACTTGTATTGAGGGAGCATTGATTGCTACAGCTCCTCGACTCAAATCACTAAATGTTTCCGCAATGGCTGTAGCAGTCGCTTGGACTGCTTGCAGTTGGGCGAAATCTTGAGACGGTGCTACAGTGGGCGTGACCACAGGTTGATTAAATTCCACAATATTTTGCGTGGGAGTCGCCGTAAAGCGTAAATCCAAGACTTCCGACGCATCAACACTAGAGAAATCAGCACTAATACTATCACCGTTTGATGTTGTTGTATCGCTGGCATCAGATGGCTTAAAAAGTACCCACCCCATGAATCCCACCATAATTGCAAGGATTCCAAGATAGGATAGAGCCACTGCGGAAGCACGATTACTGTCATTGCGTTTACCTTTCCAATATGGATAGAAATGGGGATTTTTTTCCCTAAACTTGATTGAGCCTGTCAAGTTGCCGTTCAATTTCTTCCAGCGTTTCCAGCGTGGCGCTGTGGACATCTGTACCCCCATCATCTCCACCGTATCCGAGGGCTTTTGATGCTTCACTTTGCCATCGTTCAAGGTGTTGGAGGAGTGCTGGGGCATTGTCGCTTGGGAATCCGTCGGTGTCATAGATTCCGTAGATTTCATGAGGTTTCCACCATCCAAAACTAATATCTTCTGTATAAGTTGTACTCTTCAATTTGCCCGTGTATCGGTAATATGGAATGAATATCCCGTAGCCATTGAAGGTATTTTCAATGGCTATTGCTTTCGCAACTGAGGCAGGTGTATCGAAGGACGGTAAAATCAGGACGACGTTAATTTTCCTGAGATTGCGTATCCATTGACGCGCTTCCCGTTCGGTTCGCATGAAATCACCAGCCTCATCGAGTATGACAACAGCATCGACCTTGACCCCATCGCGTAGAATCACGTCGCTTGGGTCTTCGTTCCAGACGCTATTCACGTTGCTGATGATGTAGCGAAAGCGTCCTGTTTGCATCAAATCCCATGCGATGCGAAAGGCTAAGGACGTTTTACCACCGCCCAATTTGCCCCCAATGTAGACAATGCGCCTGTCTTGCACGTATCTGTAAAAGGTTTCGTGTCCAACTAATGGCATATGGTTATCCTGAAATGAATGGAATGAACGACTTAACAATGCGAGCGACGATAACAACAATGAGGAATACAATTCCAACTTGTACAGTCAACTCACTAGGCAATGGGAGCGTGATTACAATTACAGGCATATTTACCAACCTCTCAATAGGCGAATGATGACAATTGCCATCGAGCCGTTCACGAACAATTCAACAGGGAAACGCCAACCGAGTAAGACTAATGACGGAAATTGCCAAAAGCTGATGCACAATTCAACCTGTGCTAATTCAACTTGCACGTCGTCATTGACGAAGACAGAGGCGACATTTTCGATAATCCTGGAGTTTTCAATGTATGGAAACAGGACGTAACAGACTTCATTTGTTTCCTGAAAGCCCGATGCACTAAAAATATCTTCGGGATTGTACTCTTGTTGTGGGTAGTCTTCTGGTGAGTAACATTGGACACCAAAATTATCCCAGACAGAAGATGCACCAATCTCGTCATAGGTGGCACGAGCGGAAGCCAGACGGACACTTGAAGGTGCAAGATTCAGTTGGTCAGGTGATTCAGCAGACCTAAAAACAACTTCCAAGTAATGTGCGTCCGATGCAATGAGTGAAATGATATTGATAGTCAAATCCGAACCCGTAGCAATGAGAACAGCTTGCTCGTCTAATTGTGAACCATTCGCCTGAAAACTCGTGACTAGTAAATTCCACGAGGGAACATTAGGCGAGTCCAAATCGTAAGCAATGATGAAGGATTGCAGGTCAATTTCACTTGTCGAGAGCCGTGATAAATAGAAACGCATACTGACAACTCGTGACCAAGAGCTAGTGCCTTCAACATCAACATACACCGCACCATTACCATAAATTCCATCTACCAATTCCCACCAACTACCATTGCCTGTAAACAAGCCCTGTTTGGAGACTTCCTCTTGTTCAATGACAGGTGTAGCCGTTGGACTATTGTTCGTCCTGCGAATTGGTGTGGCTGTCGGGATGGATGATGTGGGTTGTGCAGTTACGGCTGGTGTTGTCGTGCCTGAACCAGTAGCAGTTGCTTCGAGTGTGGGGGTAACTTCTTGCCACAAACAATGTTGGCATGTCCCCTGATAACGTGCATCAACAGTATCGGAATCCACAGGGTCAGGGGGGCAAACATAGGCAGGGTAAGTCTGGGGAGTCGATGTTGCTATGATGGGTGTAGGTGTAGGAGGAAGGTTTTGACCGCAGTTATCTTGTCCAAATGGATTTGTTCCCAGACCACGAAACTCAAGTGAGTGAATTTCTGTTTTGCCACCCACAGGTGCAGTGTTATTAAGACGACCTGCCCAAACGAGGATGGATACCTGGTCCTCATCAAACACGTCCGTAAATACTTGAGATGAGTACCGTGACATAGATTCATAGTCAAATTGCTGTTCAGGAAAGCCCGTTCTTTCCTCGAAGATTGTGCCAATCGTAACCCGTGCATAAGGGTTGTTATCGGACAAAATATTGCCTTGCACTTGACGATAAGAAAACACCAAGTCCGCATACACAAACGAGACAGTAGCAGGGTCAACTGCCCATGATTGCAAAACACCACGAATTGTAATTTGATTCTGGTATTGAAAACCATTGTTTAGTAAATAGGTGTCATCACCCACCCAACCAGTGCCCTGCTCCCAAGTCGCTTTGGGGTCACCATTGTTATTTTCTTCCGATGCCCAAAAGTTGTCATAGGGTGAAATGGTGAAATCAAAGAGGAAACACCAATCGTACTGAGATAGGACAGGTGTTTGTGCGCTAACTTTTTGCGCTTCTGTAAATCTCATTAGTAAAAATACACACGCCAGCAATAATAGTGATGACGATGAGTTGATCCATTGTGGGATTGCCAAAGATGACAACCAAGAGAAAATAGAGTGCTTCATATTGATGACCTTTACCGAATGATGCCATGAAACAAGCACCAATAAATGCAGTGACAAGAATTAACAACGTGCCTTCAATCATTTTTCACCGTCCAGAATGTCAGGCAGATAATAGGCAACATAGAAAAATGCAACAAGAACAACGGGTATAAGAACTTGTAGAATCATGAGCGATTGACAAACCTTGAAAACAAAGCAATAAGAACAACACCAGTCAGCAAGGCGTACAAAATATCGAGTAAACCCGATGCTTGAAGCGACCAAAAAATGAGTACAATTACTTGCTGTGAACCTTCAAAATCCATGTTTCAATCCTTAATACATAAGACGGTGACTGAAAAGCCACCGCCAAAGGGTAGAACGCGACAGCTTAACGCACAGCGCGAACGATACGAGAGACGAAGTAACCGCCCGCACTTACAACGGCTGTAGCTGAAATCGCCAAAAGGTAATCAGCAGGCAGACCGTTGAAGACGTTAAGTACTTCACCAATCATGGTTGCGAGAGTCATTGTAGGATGCTCCTTGTATCAATGACGGCGGACAAAAATGTTATCAGTGGTCGAACCACTGGAATAACCGCATTAGGAAGCAGGTTTAATTTGAAGTTCTACTGCATCGAGTGTTTGGCGTTTTTCCGAGCCATAGCCGTACACTGAACCTTTAATTACACCTGAGATGTTGACTTTTTCACCGAGAGGGACTTCACCGAGAGAGTGACCAGTAATGGCGAAATTGCTTGTGCCCTGACCATTCGGGTGAATGACCAAGACATCGAGATAACAATTATCATTCTTGTTAGAATGATAAGCACTTGTGATAAGTGCGTTGTTCATTTGAAACTTCATCATGAGATTGACCTTTGAACTAATCTGAACATACTCCCATGATAGGAAATCCAAGCGCAAAGGTATACAACACCTGTTTGGTGTTTTGAAACTGCTAAAATGGCACATCATTGACCCATTCGAGATAGGCAGATAGAAGCGCGAAGTAAGCGTGAGTGAGGTAGTTTTTATCGCCATCTGCACAGTAAATTGTCATCGTTTGTTGCTTGGATACAATCTGATTGCGCCACTTAGAAAATTTAGAATTGTCACCCGAACGCGACTCAATAAGATCCGCGCAGAGATTCGCAAATTCAAGCGCAAACTCAGTGTAATCGGGGGTTATATCGATGACCATAAGTTCAGCATAGGGCAATAACTGCTTATTGAATGACCCCCAGTGACGACCACGCCATCCCTCATAAAAGAGTGTCGAATCTAACAGCATTTCTACAGAAGAATTGAGAAGGTCGAGAACAGGATTCGGTTGAAAGAAGGGGGATACATGGCATTCATCATCGGTCATCAATCTTGGACGTGGGTAGGGAGATGTGGCGAAAAATGAATAATCGACACGACTTAGTTTGAACAGAGGCGTAAATTTTACAGAAGAAATGCGAAGGAATTCAAAAACGGATTGAGGAGCGGTCAAATATGTGACATTAATAAACAAAGGTTGCACCGCCTCAGCTTCGCTGGTCGGAGCAACGGCTTCACCCCCATCTGCTGCACTCGCTAAAACGCTCGCGCTTGCAGATGTGTGTGGCGCAACTTTTGCCATATATTTCGACACGTAATACATCGCTTGGCGATGATTGATTAGTTTCTTGATTTGTACAAATGGCGCGTGAACCCCTGATGGAAGGGTAACAATGTGCTTTTTAATTCTGTCTTTGTCTGTGTAAACGTTATGGTCACAAAATTCATCCCCGATGATTTCTGCCCATATTCTCGCCAGTGTCGAGTGATGGAGAAATGGCATATTAAAAATAAAAAGATGAAAATGAGGCGCACCACGCTCTTGCAATTCTACACGCCAAATACCCGAACAAAGCGGATACAAACGTCGAAGACGCTTGATAAAGGAGGCAAGGTGAATCTTCGCTTGTTGGTGGTCAGGATACTCTTGCCCATAGGTGAGAGTGATGAATTTAACGGATTTTTGGGCTTGCCAATCAATTCGATTCAAGTTTTCAATCATGCGCCTGCGTGATTGTGGTGAAAATTCAGTCACCACCGAGCGAACGCCCCCACCTGAATTTTTACCATCGTTGGGAAGGCGTTCAGTACGACCAAATTTAACCAATTGTCCTTGCACTTCAAATCGTAAATTTGCTGTATCGCCTTCTGCTGTATGGTCAGTGGGTCGAATGTCGGATAGGCGTTTGCTAAAGAGTTTCAAGAAACCATCGGAGTTAAAATCTGAAGGCTTGGTTTTCACATTATGAGGAATATCGCGCAATCTATAACGTGAAATATTCTTATTTTGTGATATAATGTTAAGTGTCATCAGGTGAAGCCAATCTGTACAAATATTGAATATAAATGGTGACGTTGAGCGCATCTGCAAATGCGCTTTTTGTTTTCAAAAGTGACTAGTGCAATTGATTAACAATCGCACTAGTGAATGAGTTAATCGGAAATAGGCGGTAGCTTCATAATGCGTGCGAAGCGTTCACGAGTGAACCCATTGCGAAGTGTTAAGGTGTAACTGTGATGCAATGGGAGAGCGACAGGTAACATGTTCTCATGCAGATACGAAGTAAAAATCATCGTATCGGTGATGCGTGTGAGCAGAACATATTCAGGATTCACGGCTGGTGAAAGTTCATATCTATCGAACATCAGAATCCCCCTGAGGAAAAACATTAATGTAGACAAGGTATGAACCATCGTATTTTTTGCGACCAGATGAACGAACTTTGCTAACAGAGTAAGATTGACCCTGCAAAATAAGCGCGTCAGTGACAACATCAAGGAGAAAAGAGACTCGATCTCTTGAGCCTGTAATGCGAATTGTTTCAGGTAGAGGATGTTTTTCAGCTATCATTTTGCACCATCCACATAGTTGTCATTGACATAGAGGATGAGTGTAAACAGGCTGATTGCGAGGGTTATAACTTCGATTGCTTCCATTTTTCTATCCCTATTTGTTAAGGATAGTTACGTTTCTATATCCGTGCAATTATACAAAATG
>JBCCSC010000014.1:0-123968 GCA_039200705.1 Chloroflexota bacterium | reverse complement strand
TCAGTATCCCAGTTGCTCAAACGCGCCAATCGCCAGATGATATGCGGATTATCAGCTTCAATATCATGAGCCATTTCAAGGGCCTCTAAAGCATTCTCGCCTGCATTGTCATCTTCAAATGCAGGATAATTGAGGAAACTATCAGATAGAGCGATGTAACCCCAAGGACTATCGGGTTGTAAGTCAATCAAACGACGGGCTGTATTACCAGCAACATCATCTTCATCGTAGCGATAAGTATATAATTGTGAGCGTGCGAAGAGGGCATCAGCATTGTCTAGCTCATCTTCCAAAATACCTTCAATGAACTCAATTGCACCGTCTAAATCCCCCTCGAAGGCAAGTTCTTCGGCATCGTTGAGATAATCGCTGACATTGCTAAAGACACTTAAATTAGCCTCAGGATTCGGCGGTAATTCGCCCCCCAACCAAACAGCGAACGCACCATCTTCAAAAGTTTCTTCTGCTGTCGATTCATTGTTATTATTAGCAAATTCATCAAAGAAGAAAAATCCTAAGCCACCTAGGATGATGACAGTCACCAGCACACCAATAATCGGCAACAGAGGGGATGAAGATGATTGCTTGGTCAATTCTTCATCTGTGCTTTGTCCGATTGTTGTCATGTGACTGGTCGGATTGTCAGTCATCATGGCATTGGTTTGTTTACTAGACCGTGAACTCACACTCGTTTTGACTGGGTTCACTCGTGCAACTTGTGCGGAAGTGCTGTCAGAGCTATGAATTGCTTTATCGAGTGCATCACGTAATTCACCTGCCGATTTAAAACGCATATCAGCATCTTTAGCGAGGCATCGCAAAATGATACGTTCAACGGCTTCTGGAATCTTATCACCATAATCAGCACGGGTTGGAAGTGGTGCATTGATATGCTTCATGATAATGGCAAGTGGTGTATCCGCATTATAAGGTGCTTCACCAACTAGCATCTCATAGAGGATGACTCCTAAGGCATAAATATCAGCACGTTCATCGGTATCTTCACCAGCCCCCGCTTCTGGTGACATATAAGCTGGTGTCCCAACTGACATCCCTGTTCCTGTTAAGCCTGTTGCATCTAAAATTCGCGCAATACCAAAATCTGTTAATACGACCTCGTGCTTGCTTTTATCAATGAACATAATATTCGCAGGCTTGAGGTCACGATGAATCATCCCTGCATTATGAGCATAAGCTAGAGCGTCTGCTAAATCACGCGCAATTTTGAGGCTCGCTTGCACCGATAATTGCTGTTGTGAGTCAATATATTCTTTGAGATTGCCATCAGTCAAATATTCCATCACCATATAATACACATCATCTTGAATGCCAAAATCAAAGATATTGATGATATGCGGATGGCGCAATTTACCAACAGCACGGGCTTCTCGTTTAAAGCGTTCAATGAAGGTATCATCGTCGGCTAAATGACCGAGCATAATCTTAATAGCAACAAAGCGATCCATCCCAGGTTGGTAGGCTTTATATACTTCTGCCATGCCTCCGCGACCCAGCCGTTCGCGTAATTCGTAGATACCTAACTTTTGCCCACTTAAATTTTGCATAATTGCCTCACAATGATAATTACTTTTCCATTTTAGAGGATGTAATCTGCTCTGTCACGCGATGGATGAAGCAACTCGTAAAAATCTTATAGTGATTTAGTACCCAACGCTACTAAATTGATGCTGGGGATTACTGTCTCATCTTGTGTATAGTAAATGGTTGATAAATAGAAGGCATTGTAGACATGATTGCACAACGCAAACAGGCAACAACATCCCAATTTTACTTTGATGAAATGAGTGCCATCTGGCATATTAACCGCGAACGTGTGCTACTGCTCACAGGGGCAAAAGTCTTGTTGATGCAAATTGCACATCCGATGGTGGCGACTGCTGTACGCGAACACAGCTATGTTTTTAATAAACCGCTACTGCGCTTGCATCGAACGCTGACATTGACACTCGGTATGGTTTTTGGCACACAAGATGAAGTGCACCAATCGATAGCAGAAATCGAAAAAGCACATCGTCCAGCCACAGGACGCATCAAAGAGACTATCGGTAAGCACCAAGCAGGGGCAATCTATAATCCGCGTGCGCCTCGGCAAGCCTTGTGGGTGTTTGCAACCTTGGTCGAAGGGGCAATATCAGGTTATGAGACACTTGTTGAACCTTTGTCTCAAGCCCGTAAAAATGAATTTTATGCCAATAGTGCAAAAATCGCTGATTGGATGGGGATTCCCGAAAGCTATCTCCCCAATAATTACACTGCACTCTGTGACTACATGACTGATGCGATTGCCTCCCAAGAAATTATTGTCGGGGAGGATGCCCGTGCGATTGCGCCATTCATCACCACACAATCAATTCCTGTCCTAAAATGGTTATCTTATCCAGCGATACGCCTCAATGTTGCTTTGTTACCTGATACAATTCAAGAACAATATGGTTATCGTATTGGGCAACGTGAACGGCTATGGATTGACCGCACATTTGCCCTCAGTCGTCGTATCACACCCCGTCTACCGCATTTGATACGGTTTGCGCCAGAGTACCATCGTGCTATACGATTGAAACAAAATTCGTAATTCTTTTATGCTTCTGAGCGCGTCTCTCTGCTAGAATACGATTGTGGATTGTTCAAAACAAGGTTTTTGAGCAGTCATTGTCTTATTCTTTTAAATCAGGAAGGAACAATTTGATGCGGATAACACGCGCAACAGGACTACTTACATTTATTGTGTCGCTAGCATTGCTGATGTTGGCTGGTATGCCAACATCCATTACCGAAGCCCAAACAGGGGCTGTTGGTGAGCCAATTGTCGGTATGGCAGAAGGGCAACGCCTTTTGGCATGGGTTGCACCAGCCAATCGCCCAGGCAATCAAGGGGCAAGTGCATCAGGTGAACTTGTCTATTTCAATCCCGATGGCACAACAGAAACTGTCTTACAATTGCCACAAGGCACAACCCGTGTCATTGAATGTGGTCCCAATGGTACATCGCCCGATGGCAGCGTCTTTGCCTTTGTCGTCACGGTTGGTGGCGGTGGTGGCGAAACAGGCACGATTTACTTGCTGAATGGTGCAAGCTCAGAATTGACCGAAGTCGCAACAGGTTTGAACCCAGCCAGTTGTGTTGGAAGCACCCCCTTCCAATTTTCGCCTGATGGTAGCCGCTTTGCTTTCATAGAATGGTCACAAGATGTTACCAATCAAACATCTCCATTTGGCTTTTTACGCATTTATGACACCGCTTCAGCAACGCAGACAGCCAGCTTTGAAAATGTCACAGCCTTTGATTTAACTGCTACAGGTGCAACATGGGTTAACTTCTTCCCCAATGATGATGGTGAAGCAACCGAAGTGGCAGTCATCAGTTGGGATGGCAACGTCGATATTGAAGTATCTGCGCTAGTTGCTGATGAAGAAAATGATTGCTACTACAATAGTGCCAGCACGAGTGAAGTCAGTACAGGTGTTATTGCTATTTTGGGTTATCGTTGTAATCGTGGTTCTATCACAGGGACACAATGGCAACTCTACAATATTGACCCTACCAATCGTACCGCCCAACTCGAACAAAGTGACCAAGCAGCAGGGCGTTATTTTGTCTTCTCACAGACCAATGCTTTATTCCCATCACCTGATGGCAATAATTTATTCTTCACCTTACCTGATGGTGTCACCAATCAGACTGTTGCCTTTTTCACGACCCCTGTGGATGGTGTTGTGCCAACTGAATTATTGAATCGTTCAGGTGTAATGCCGAGTGTCAGCGATTTGCCTTATGATGCCAATAATGCTACAGCACGCCTATCACCAAATGGGCAATATCTCGCACTCGTTGTCAATACACCAGATAATGATGCAACACTCAATGTGTATGACCTCAGCGACCCAAGTTTGCCACCAATTGCCCTTGATGCAGGTGATCGTGGCGATACCATTGGCGATATGGTTTTCAATAGCACCAGTGACCGCCTGTTCTACGTCGCAGGGAGTGATGAAGGTGGCAATAATTCCTTATTTGCGCTTGACCTCACGACAGGCACAGAAACACGCATCCGTCGTGGACGCTACGCTCAATTGGTTGTATCACCAGATGGTAACAACGTAGCAGCGATGAATTGGGTTGAATTTGACCCAGAAGAACCCCGTTACCTGACACTCGAAGTGATTGATGTCAACAGCACTGCACCGACTGTTATCTATGTGGGTGGTGAACAAGACGAAGAAGGCGACCTCATCAACCAGAGTTTTGCTTATCCTTTGGCATGGCGAGGCTAAATAGCTTAATCACATAAATATCTCAAAATAAGGGTAACTCATGCACGAGTTGTCCTTTGTTTATATAAATCGTATATAATGCTGGTATCATTCACGCACGATTGTGTCAAATTATAGGACGAAAAACACTATGATTATCAGTACCAGAGCTTATATCATCATTGCGGCATTTACAGCAGGGTTGTTATCGCTTATTGTCTATTTCGATACGACACAAGCAACAGCAACCTTCTTCGGTAATCTTGCCGATAATGCCCGTCCATTTTTAGGGGCAGGGGTCACCAATTTGATATACACACCACTACAGAATGTCTTCACAGACTACATTTGGGCAATTGCCGCTGGCATCATTTGGCCTGTTGCACTCATTTGGCTTTTCTTGATGCTCATTGGTATTGTGGCAACGATTGTCGGTCCAACCATCTCAGAAGTTGGCAATCTCTAATTTACGATCTGTACATCAAGGGATGTGTAAACCATGTCCCTTGAATTTTAGATTATTCCCCGATGTACTCACTTTTCATTGTTGTTTCGATAACATCACCATTATCTAAGGTCACACGGAAACTATTTGCTGTCTTACGTGATGTGATGACCTGATGCAATTCACCATCAACATAATGGGCAGCAGCGTAATCATCTAGTGCTGTGCAGGGGAGCATCCCATCTTTGAGCAACCTTGCGACAGTCGGACGACGCATTGCCTCGCCATCATAGTGCGGACTACAACTGCCTTCAAGCCAGCCTAATCCCTCAATCAGTGTCATCGGTTTGGCAGAGTCAGTCACGCATTGTTCAAACCAACAAATCGCCCCTGCACTAATCCCTGCTAGGATTGTGCCATTCTCTAAGGCTTGTGCCAAGATTTTATCAACGCCCCATGCTTTCCAAATTGCTAACATGCTGAATGTATTGCCACCCCCAACGTAAATCACGTCTTGCTCTAATAAATGCTCACCGAAATTCAAAGGTACTTCTCTGAAAAAGCCTTGCCATGATGGGATTGCCCCTAATTCAGTGAAAGCTCTGTAGAATCGCACAATATAAATTTCAGATTCCGCACTAGCTTGTGGTAAAAAACATACTTTGGGCTGCTCTTTACCAGTTAAATCCAAAATGTAGCGGTCTAAATAAGGGAACTCTGGCTCATAAGAAAAACCGCCTCCACCCAATGCAACAATCTGTTTGCTCATAACAATATTTTCTCCTTAGTTTGCTAAATGCTCAATTGTAAGACGATTATCCCATACCAATACAGGATTTATATAGTTGTGATACCATATCCATACAACCAAAACGCATTATCTTGCGTACTAATCAATAATCGTCCTACGTTGGTTGCTCCTTATGGCATCGTGACCCAAACCGACGTATAATACTCATGCACAAGCTAGCATTCGGGAATAACAATGATTCGCTTAAAACGTCGAAATACAGCATGGTTAGCGGCAATGGCTTTACTAACCACAGGTGGCTTAATCGCAGCCGCAGGGAGCTTTCCGTTACAGTTCATGCTTTTATCACTTTTCGCTTTATCTGTCGTTGCCTCTTCCGTTGAAATTGGTCGGGAACGTGAAACGCTGATTGATGCCCTCAAACGTGCGCCGATTCGTAATCGTGTGAGTGCACAAGCTAAAGAAGCTCATGAACGCGCAAAATCGCGTGGAGGATATACCAACAACGACCTAATGATGCTTGATGTTGGTTTGATTGCTGTCCAGAGTAGCTACGAAGGCATGGCAATGCGTCGCACACGGAGCATCTCCAAAGATGATGACGGAGTACGTCCCTTCGTAACACTTAACATTGAGCCAGGCGAAGCTGAACGTCATGCGATGGTACGCTTTGAAATTTATAATCAATATGGTGAAGAACGTTTCGTTCATGAAATGCGTGCCTTCTTACGCGAAGGTGAAATGAGCATCATGACGGATCATCATCTGCCACTGGCAGGTAATCGGGAAGTACAAGGTGCAGGTGATTGGGATTTGCGTGTCTATGTCGATGGTAATCTAGTCGGAATGCACAATTTTATGCTCGCACCATCCATGACAGAACGCCAACGTCGTCTGGCTGCCGAACAGGATATTGATATGGGAACGTATCAAATCGTGGACGAGGTAGAACAAGATTTAACACCACGCTTGCAAGATTTGCTCCAGTCACAACGTCAAGAACAACAAACGAGTACACCCAGTCGCTTAAATGATAATGGGTCTGCGCCTGCATCGGCACAATCGGATAACACACCACGCACGCGAACACGGTCACGGACAGCAACGCGCAGACGGAGGTAAAATTTCGGAATGGATTTTCAGAACAACCGTAATACGATTTTATTGGCATTCATCCTGCTCATGTTAGCGGGTGTTGCCCTTTTAGAAGCAAGCGCACTTGTCGTTTTAATTTTGCTTGGGCTTTTATTTCTTGTGCGTCAATTCGATAACAATCAGTTACAATCCAGCAATAGCGAATCCTACGAATATGACTACGGTGGCGATTACGAGTACGGCTCAGACTATGACTCAGAGTACAATTCAGCCTACGAAGAACTCGCGCCACGCCAAGCACAATCTGACCCTGTGTATCGCCATGCTTTAGAAGCTGTGCAACGCGCAGGACATGACCCTGACGAAGTACAAGTCCTCACAGTAGACATCGGCGTATTAGCTATTAAAGACGATGGTGAACCCACGGTCTTCCGCACTTGGTCATTGCCTGATGATGTTGATTACATTCAACCCTTTGTCCAATTACGTTTACCGAGTAAGGCAACAGGGCGTATCAAATTTGAAGTTTTTGATGCGATTGGTAATGTTGTCTTTGTGCATGAAGATTCACATCAGCTTGAGCGTGGACGTAATTTCATCATGCCAGCATCTCGTTTACCTATTCATGATGAGACCATCACAGGGGGTGAGTGGGGGATGCGTGTCAGTGCAGATGGCGTTCTCTTAAGTGAACACACCTTTGAATTTAGCGAAGCAGCCAATCAGAATATTCGTCGTCATATCGGCGAAGATGGCGAAATTAACACTGAAATGCGTGCTGTCATGGCAGAAAGTCGCTTGCCAAAGATGTCGCTTGATGAATTGCTGCAATTCGATGAAGACGAACAACAGCAACAAGGTCGTATGTAGAGATAATGACCATATAATTAATATAAACTCTGTACGGACGTGACATGTCGCGTCCGTTTTATATTTGAACATTTTAAAGGAAATAACCTATGCCAAAATCAGTTTACACACTTATCATGATAATCATAACAACACTCGTTTTAGTCGCATGTGATCAACTAGATACAGTCGGTTCAAGCGGTAGCACAGCTTGCTTGGGTGAATGTGGTGTTGTGGTCAATGTAGTGGATGGTGATACGATTGATGTCCTGATTAATGGTGTCGAGCAACGGGTGCGTTATGTTGGTATCAATACCCCAGAGCGTGATGAAGTCTGCTACAACGAAGCCACCAATGCTAATGCTGCACTAGTAGAAGGTCAAACAGTGCGTCTTGAAGTTGACCAAAGCGAAACAGACCGTTTCGGACGCTTACTACGCTATATCTATGTTGGGGATACCTTTGTCAATCGCCAACTGATTGCGGATGGTTATGCTGAAGTCGTGCTATATCAACCTGACGATGAATTCTACGAAGACTTTTTGCGTTTTGAAACCAACGCTGCCCGTCAAGGTTTAGGTTGCCACCCAACAGGTATCTTTGATGACGGCAATCCTGAACGATAAGATGGTCAACAGAGGCTTAAATCATGACACAAGATGAACGCAAAAATCCACCACCAGCCAGAGGTGTGCGCCAAGATTGGGCAGACATCCCACAAAAAATGCGTGACTTAGTCGAACAGCATGTAGGTGCGCGTGTTACGAAAGCCGAAACACAGCATGGGGGTTTTTCACCAGGGGTTGCCCTGCGTTTATACACCGCAGATGAGCAATGCTTCTTCTTGAAAGCAATCGGCACAGACATTAACGCGACATCTATCAGCTTTCATCGCAAGGAAGCTAAACTCAACGCTCAACTGCCCGATAATAGCTTCGCGCCAAAAATGCTTTGGTCTCATGATGATGCCGATGATACAGGTTGGATTGCCTTACTCTTTGAGAATATTGATGGTGTGAATCCGCCAACCCCTTGGCAAGACGATGATTTAAAGCGTGTGATGCGTGGCATGATTCAACTAAGTGAACAATTGACACCATCTCCCATTGTCGGTGACTTTATGCCGAGTGCTAGTGACCACTTTAGAGTGCGTATTCATGGCTGGCAGACAATAAAATCTGAGCCAAACTACATCAACAGATTGGATGATTGGTCGCAACGTCACTTAGATAAGCTCTGCGACCTCGAACAAAAAGCACCAGAAAGCGTTGCGGGAGATACACTGGTGCATTTTGATGTTCGCGCCGATAATATGGTTGTGACCGATGAGGCAGTGTGGTTTGTCGATTGGCCTCATGCTTGTATCGGTGCAAAGTGGCTTGATACCGTCTTGTTTGCGCCGAGCGTTGCCATGCAAGGTGGTTTATCCCCAGAAGACTTGATACAGTTGCATCCAGCTTGCCAAGAGGCTGACCCTGATGCAATAACAGCAGCAGTTGTCTCAGTTGCAGGAATGCTTACATATCGTTCGCTCCAACCGTCACCAACAGGTTTACCGACTCTACGCGAGTTTCAATCTGCAATGGCTGAAGTCACACGCCAATGGGTTGCCCAAAGAACAGGCTGGCAATAAGCTAAAATGTATAACTAGCATTGCATCTAGGCTTTAGGACGCGCCGTTGCGCGTCCCTACAGTGGTTCGTAGGGACATCCAACGGGATGTCCTGACATTCAGACATCAAAAAATTTTAAATTTATGAATATAGTGTGCGAGACATTAAATAAGGAGCAACGTATGCACGAATTAGATGCTTTAATCCTCAAACACGGTGCACAAGGTTTCGAGAAACAAGTCCACTTTGCTGACATTATTGGTGATACAATGCCAGCTTGGCAATTAGATGTTAGCAATGGGACTTTGCATTTGGGTGAGGTTACATTCGGAATGCAATTGCTCGGTACAGAAGCAGAAGCAACCGAGACGTGGCTCTGGGCGTGGGCAAATGAACAAAGTAACCTGCCTGACGCTGTGCTAAAGATTGCTAATCAGATGCGAGACTATGGCGAAGAAAACAGCATTGAAGCACTCACCAAATCGACAACGATTCCTGTTGATGACCCTGTGAGTGGGCATCGTTTTGGCTTACTGGCATCAGCATTGTTTGGTGCGGATGCTTATTTCCGTGCACCATATGAGGGTGGGGCAGCCTTTCTATCACTCAAAGATGATGACTTTCCAGCAGATGACCGTCATCCGATTTTACGTATCACCAGTACTTTCCCACAATTTATTCAGTCAATGCGTATCTTCGACCACCAGACTGCCTTACAGTCTTATGCCAACTATCACAATCTCAAAACAGCCCTCACCCGCGAAGAAGGTATCGTGACACTGACTGCAAAACATCCTGATGGTTCGTCACTAACAGCCCAATTTGATGCACGTGACCGCCTGACACAATTACAATCCAATATCGTTGGTGATTCACAATAATCTTTAGTTCATCCTGTATTTATCCGCATTTGCTAGCCTTAATGTAATACTGATAAATAATCTAAGGCGACGCAATGCAAATTAACCATATCGAACATTCAGGTAATACCATCAGTGGGGTTGTTACAGCATCAACTTATTTTGACTTCACACAATCACTAGCATTTTTAGATAACAGTGGTGCAAGTGACCGCTTGGATGTACTCAATGCGGATGATGGCTTGTTGCAACGGACAATGTTACTGGATGACCATCCCTACCTTGTTACCTTACAATCACAAGAGGGCACAGATTTAGAAGTTATTGTGCAATCACCCGATGGAGAAGATGCGCCCACAGAAGCAATACTCACGGAAGCGGTAGCATGGGCGAATCGTCGCTTTTGGCTAGATGTTGATATGGACACAGTCAAAGATGCTATCACAGGTGATGAATACGGCGATATGTTAGCTGATACTTTTAGTCCGTCACGCCCAGCCAATTATCCAAGTGCATGGGAAGCATTACTGATTAGTGTCACCCATGCTCAGATTTATCCTGGCTTGGCAAAACAACTCGACGACACACTTGCAGAAGTTTTCGGACCTAAAGCGACCTTTGATGAGCAAACCTACTATCTCACACCACGTCCTTTTGATTTGCTCCGCGCTAATGAAGAAGAACTCAAGGGGATGCGTTTTAGTCGCCAAAAAGCCGATTACCTCACGACCATTCCACAAACCATTATGAACGATTTAGCGACGTATGATTTTGACGATATGCGTCAACGCGATGGCGAAGAGATTGTCAAAACTCTCAAAGACTTGCGTGGTGTTGGTGCATGGACATCACAAAATGTAGCAATGCGTGGTTTACCACACACGGATGTTTTCATTGATGAAAAATCAACTCGTAAAGCAATTGCCCCCTTTTACTATCGCAATGAAGATGCCATCACTAAGAAAAATTTCCAGAAAACAGTAGCTCGTTTCGCGCCGTATCGCTCTTTTGCTTGCTACTACACCTACATGCACCATTTCGGTATGGAAGATGACGATGCCAACGCCAAATCAGACTAGTCGCGTATGCTGAAATTGCTTACACTAGGGGCTATACTGTACAATAACGCAATGGTATGTCGATGACTCACCAAACACATATTGTCTCACTCAAAGCTGGTATGGCAATCCAAGCACGCGATGAGGTCTTGAATACACTAGTGCTAATTGCTGATGACTACATTCAGCAAGGATTAACACAAGAAGGGGCAGATGTGCTGGCATATGTCATGCGATGCGAGGCTATCCCAACCGATATTGAAGACCATGCAATTGAGCTATGGGAAGACCTCGCACGTTGGATTTGTCCGCGTGTTTTGTTGGATGCTGAGACCTTTGGTAAAAAAGCCTATCTCGAAGATGTTGTTGAGTACGTCCTTGCTGGTGTGTAACTGTCAAACGTCGGCTGATGGACGGTCTATATCGACTAAAGCTCTCGCTTCTTCTAAAGTATTGGCAAAGACAACACTCATTTTTGCTTTCGGAACAACCTTCATAATAAATTCAGCAATTCGCTTAATTTTTGGGTTTGCACCAACCACAATCACATAACCTTCGTTAGGCAAGCGCATATCAAATGCTAGTTTGCTGTGTCCGAGAAAATCATAGGGAATTGTTGAAACGCCCGTAAAATCAGCAATATAATCCACACGCCAATATACACTCTGAATCATGCTCCGATAAGCTAGTCGGTTGTTATGAAACTCGTGCCATGTCCAATCTGGATAAAACTTCGTATAAATATAGGTTCGACTATCATCACCCCAGTCAACTTTTAGCATAAACTTGCCTTCTACTACGTAATTTGCACAGTGTAACACGAAGCCCAAACAACAAACCAATATTTCTGTCAATATTCGTGATTATCTGACGCTTACCCTACGTCCCTGAACGATTTCTGTGAGGATGTTGTCTCTCAGTGTGTAATTAATCAACATACTTTGAGAGTTTAACGATGCTACTTCACAATAAATCTAGCTTCATCATCTGGGGATTACGTTGCATTGCACTTATCTGGACACTCATTTTTAGTTACTTACTCATCCAGCCTGAGCAACAAGCCGTCGTGCATACAGTTGTTCAGCCTGCACCGCCATCTTTTGAGCGTGAATTACTGTTTACGAGCTTGCATTTGCTAACGTTTGGTTTCACGGCATGGCTTTGGTGCTTAGCCTTGTTCCCAACACGCAAAGACCATCGCATGATGATTGTGCTGGCATTATGCCTTGTGTTGTACGGTGGTCTAGCAGAAATCCTCCAAATGCAGATTCCTGGACGCACGGCACAATGGTGGGATATGACCGCAAACATCTTGGGTATCATCTTAGGGATAGGCTTGTGGTCACTTGGACATCTATGGTTTGTTCGTCGGCAAATAACGCAAAATTTACTCACACATTGATGGAAAATCGTATCAATCATGTTATGCTCTCTCATAGGTAAAATCACATATGGCGAGGACTAACATGACCGATACATTGTATCCCTTACTGCTGAATCCAAGTTTGCATGTCAAAGTATGGGGCGGACGCAAACTAGAAACTGATTTCGGGAAGATTTTGCCTGATGGGTCACCATATGGTGAATCATGGGAATTGCACGATACATCAACAGTCGCAAATGGGGTGCATCAAGGTAAAACGCTGGCTGAGTTACTGAAACAACACGGTACACAACTCATCGGTGAGCAATTTGACCCTGCCGAAGGTTTACCGCTTCTCATCAAGTTATTGGATGCCACCCAATGGCTATCCGTGCAAGTTCATCCAAATGATGAACAAGCCAAAGAACTCGAAGGTGACCCGCGTGGTAAAACCGAAGCATGGGTGATGCTTGCCACTGATCCCGACGCGCAATTGGTGATTGGGGTGACATCAGGCACAACCCAAGATTTGATGGCAAAAGCCATTCGAGATGGAAAATTAGAAGATTTATTAGTCTACGAGAATGTCCGCGCAGGGGATGTGCTTTACTTGCCAGCGAATACGGTTCACGCGATTGGTCCTGGCATCGTACTCTACGAAGTGCAACAATCCAGTAATGTAACCTATCGCCTCTATGATTGGAATCGTATGGGTTTAGACGGTAAACCGCGTGAATTGCATATCGAAAAAGGTGTGCAAGTATCGAATCTCGACACCTTGCCTGAAATCACACATCCTGACGATGGCGTGATTGTTTCTGGTGATTATTTCTGTACCATGCGCTACACTCTTGATGATGCTTCACAAAGATTCACGACAGATGGTACATTTCATGCTTTGACTTGCATTGCTGGTGAAATCGTCGTTGAACATCCATCGGCTACTATCACCTTACAACTTGGTCAAACAGCCATGATTCCTGCGTCCTTAGCCGATTATACATTATCAGGAACAGGCACAATTTTACAATCTTTCATGATGTGATTTTTAAGGAAATTCGACGGCATGTTCTATATACTCAGAAAGTTGCCTTCAGTATCTCATAATCCCCTTTGACTTCTTTGAGAGTGCGCCGTGTTGGTAAAATATACTGCCGTTGACGTTTTGCCTCTTTGGTGAGGTCATCCAACATAATCTCCATATCGACCACATCTTGTTCCAATTGAGCAATCGCAAAGCGTCGCCGACGGGCTAGCTGATAAGCGATAATTGCCCCAATCAATGCGATTATTAGCATCACACCAGCAAACACATTTTGACCCAATGCGATAGTCACAGGCAATGGCACAACCAGCGCAGAAATTCCTAAAAGGAGACACAAGAGAATAACGGTCATCACAATTAATAAGCGGATACCAATCTGTGAAAATCCTCTGCGAACCCGTAATTGCTGATTCAGGGTATCAACTTCTGCTTTGGTTTCGCTCACACGCTGTTTGGCATTTTCATAACCGCGTGATTGATTCTTATATTCATGCCTGAGCGATTGATAACGTTGCTCAACGGCTAGAAAATCACGCCAACGATATTCATCTTCTTGTGTGCCGATATGCCAGCGTTTTGTCTGCAAATCGCCAAAAATATGTTCATCAATTCCAAATCCAGTCGGAACAGCGCGTCCAGCTTTGACACGGCTATCGAGGTCTTGCAATTGTTTGTATAAATCTAGTCCCAATGAATCTAATAATTTATACGGAGCAAGCATTTGGTCTTTTTTATCACGTTCATTTGCATTGTACCGCTTGCCAATTTTTTTCATCTGGTCACTCAAACCGAGTCGCCATTGCTTGAGTTGAACGATACTGCGTTCGGCAAGGTTGATGCGTTGCTGAGTACTAATTTGTACATTCCACGCACGCGGAATATTAAAACTATGGAGTTCATCTAGCCATTGTTGCGGTGGCACATCATCGTGATGAAATTCAGGAATAGAAACCATAATCAATCATCCTATGGAATTATTAATTAACCTGAGTTCTGTTTAAGATAGTCAGCCAAATTCGAGCAATGTATTGTCTGAGTGCTTCATCCTGTAAATAATTTATAGTAGGGCGTAGCTGTGTCTGCGCCCGTCTCCTACAATAGATTCATCAGAGCACTCGCTTAATCGACAAAAAAGCTGAATTTACTCAAATAGGTGTAATTAGTTTGATTAAGGTCTATTGTAACGAGAATTGATGAGGACGCACGCGACCCATACATTTTCTAATCTATGTATACAAATCAAAACAGAAGCAGATTGCTCCACTTCTGTTGATATTAGACTGTGCTTTGTTCTGTGAGGAGGTCTCGAATGTAATGCCGTAAAATTAGGGATTTGGTGGCAGTCATCGTTGATTGCACATCATTTTCTGGCATTTGCTGGGTAAGCATATCCAGCATCTCTGTTGCACGTTGTTCGATGATGGCAATGTAATTGCGTGGATAGCGTAAAATCAAGGTCACCATTTGGAGCGCAGATGTGTAATCGCCATGCTCAACTTTGATACGAGCAATCCCTAACAATGCCCACAAAATCATCGGCAAAGGGGCTTCGTCCGCATCGAGTTCTCGTAGAACGCGCTTGAAGTAATCTGTGGCTTCGTTGTACTTGCCTTCAATGAGTGCCGCTTCGCCAAGTGCCGCATTTGATTGAGCATAGACAAATGATGAGCCTGATGCTTCGCCAATTTCCAATGCTTCCAAAATGAGTGCGCGTGCCTCGTTCACATCATCTCCACTGAGTAAGAGGTTAACGCCTTCACGATTGAGTGCTTCTGCCATCCCTAGACGGTCACCAATCTCGCGCCGAATTTGTATCACTTCTGACATATATCGCTTGGCTGTATTAAGGTCACCCACACTCATCGCACAGTTGGCAAGGTCAGATAGTGAATCAGCGATACCTCTTTTTTCGCCAATCTCACGCCGAATAGTCAAGGCATCATTGAATTTGCGCGATGCTAACTCATGGTCACCTGATGCAATCGCTACGTTACCGAGGTTACTCAGTGCATGAGCAATCCCCCAACGGTCACCAATCTCACAATAAAGATTATGACCTTCTTCGAGTAAGTCTCGCGCTTGCTGGTAATTCGCTTGTAAGAAATGAATACCAGCAATGTTCAATTTTGTGACTGCTATCCAACGTGGATTGTATGGGTCATACGATAGCTCTAGCGATTCTTCGTACAATGTCTTGGCGCGATTGTAATCACCTAATTTCTGCAAGACTTCGCCAAAATTATTCTTGAGATTGGCAACTGTCGTCGGCGCATAACTCACTTTTTCAGCCGTTGCTGTGATGTCTTCATAGATAGCTCGCGCTGTGCGTAAATCGCCTTGCAAAAATTTCAGATAGCCGAGGCTACTGTGTAGGGCAGGGTAGTACCAGAATGCTTCATCTTCCATGAGTGTGATACCATGGGTGAGTGCTTCTTCACTTGCTTCATAATTACCAATCGACATCATTAAGTTACCAATGATGAGGTCAATCGCACTGCGGTCAAGGTCATTGAACGCAAAGTCTGATTCCAGCGCATCATGTGCAATGGTTAGGGCTTCGTCATATTGTCCTTGTCGCCCGATGAGCATCGCGTAGCGCAATATCGCACGCCAATAGATAGCATCACGCTGATTATCTTTTGCCATTGCTTCTGCTAAACCAGCGAATACTTCTGCACCTTCTGTGAATTTAGCAGTGGTTAGATAGTAATAGAACAAGACATCTTGCAATTGGTCAACTTTTTCGTATTTGCCATAAGCCTGTCCTTTGCGCCACAAATACCGAATGTTATCCAATTCTAAATCTAGCAATTTGATAGCTGAGGCTTCCTTGGACGATTGCAAACTCTCGAACAATTTTTGTGTCAGCGCAATATAGTAGTCGGCAAATGCCATATGCGTGTCCATATTGCTGTCATGGTCGGCAAAGCGGTCTTCACCATATTGACGCAATAGCTTGTGCATGTAGTACCGACCTGTTGGCTCACGCACGATCAAAGATTTATTGACGAGGTTAGTCAGATTACGGAGTGACGCTCCTGCAATTTTTTGTGCAGCTTCGCGCTCAAAGCCATTACGGAAGATAGAGAGCTTAATGAAAATTTCTTGCTCATCTTCGTTTAGTAAGTTCCAAGAATAATCGGCAACAGCCCGTAAACTCCGATGCCGTTCTGGAACATCGCGCAAATCTGTTTCGAGAAAATCGAGACTATTCTTAATTTCGTCAACAATCTCTTCCAGAGGCAACATTTCGAGCTAGCCTGCTGCTAATTCAACACCTAACGGTAAGCCACCAACGAGACGCACAATATCTGCTACATCATGAGCAGTCTCGTCACTAAGTTCAAAACTCGGCTGGGCACGTTCAGCACTCTGAGCAAATAGCTTGACAACAGGGAATTGTGACAGTGTATCGACTTGTTCATCGCGTTTAGTCGGTAATTTCATTGCATCAACATCGTAAACTTGCTCACCGCGCAAGCGCAAGCGTTCACGCGATGTGACAATAATCGTCAAACGTGGCGCACTCGCAATCAATGTAGAAACAAAGTCAGCAGCATCCATCACCGTTTCAAAATTATCCAGCACCAACAACATATGTTTGCCACGCAGATAGTTGCTCAATTCAGTGTGTGGGTCACCGCCACCAAAACTAAAATTGATTTGCTCGGCAATTTCACTCACAACATTGTGAGCATCATCCAGCGCATGGAGTGGCACTGCGTAGACACCATCTTCAAAGTGCCCAAGCGCACGTTTGGCAACTTCAATGGATAGACGTGATTTCCCAATACCACCAGGTCCCGTTAGGGTGATGAGATTGGCATCATCAATCACCATCTGCAAAATATCAGCAATTTCGTCTTCGCGTCCAACAAATGGTGTTGGTTGATTTTGCAGATTATTGGGTGCAACATGCGTGTTTTCTGTGTCAATCGCAGGGAACTGTTGCGTGGTGTCGAGGTCGAAGCGTCCTGTACTATCTTCAACAGAAACCACAGGTTGCAATGTCGATGTATCTCCCCGAATGATGGCTTCCAGTTCCGCACCAATGAGACGCGCACTTGGAATCCGCGAAGCAGGATTTTTATCCAACATACGATAAATCAAATCAACTAGTGCTGTTGGTAATTCTGGACTCAGCTTTTCGAGGTCAGGTAGCGGTTGTGAGACAATCGCCTGAATGAGTGGTGCAGGTTGTTCTTGTGGGAATGGACGTTCGCCAACGAGCATCTCCCATAACATGACCCCATACGCCCAAATGTCAGCGCGTTCATCAACATCATCCCCTTGGAAGGCTTCGGGTGATAAATATGCCATTGTGCCGATAATTGCACCATCTTGGGTGATGTTGGGTGTACCACTAACGCGTGCCATCCCAAAATCGGTTAAACGGGGTGTACCATCTTCTGCAATCAGCACATTACCAGGCTTAATATCGCGGTGTAAAATTTCCAGACGATGAGCGCGAGTGAGCGCATCTGCCAAATCTAAGGCAATATAGAGCGAGCGTTGTAAGCTGAGCTTTTTCTGTTGGTCGAGCAAATCACGCAATGATCCACCACTGACATATTCCATGACGAGGCAGTGGGCATCGGCACGATTTTCTGCGCCAAGCATCTTCACAATATTAGGATGATTGAGTTGACGCAGGGTATCACCTTCACGTTCAAAGCGTTTAATCATTTCGGGGTCATGCTCAACAAAATCCCCTTTGAGAACTTTGATAGCAACAGGTGTATTTGTGGTAGTTTCACGCCCTAAATAAACTGCCCCCATACCCCCTTGCCCAATAAAGCTATTGGGATTATCGAAGTCAACTTGAAATTGGTTATTAAGAATTTTTGTTGTTCTGCTCATGTGGGATTTACCCCCAATCTGTTTCTAGCGGATGATGGTTTAGACACCCTATTCTAAAGATAGAATAGATCGCATCTGTCTTACGCGCATCATGTTAGAACTGTATATGTATTTTCTAGTATATCGTGTGCAAAGATGTTTAGGTTACAAAGGAATTAAATTAGCCAAAAATGACACCACGCAATAAGTTCAAGCCGATTATCATCAGTAGCACCAAAACCATCTTACGAAAAATCGCTTGCTTGATATATTTCTCTAGCCGAAAACCAAGTAAAAGCGCGATGAGCATTGTGGGGGTCATCAGCAAATAATTCTGGAAAACAGGTAAACTCATATTCCCTGCTCGGATATGCTCATAAATTACGAAAAATCCCATCACGAAGAAAATCGCTTGTGTATTCCCTTTGAAACGACGTGCTTCCCAATCTTGGGTACTGTTATACATCACAAGTGGCGGTCCGCCGACATTATAGGCACTGTGCAACACACCAGAGCAAAATCCGAAGAAACTGCCCCAGAGTCCTTTAAGTTCGGGCAAGTGAACACCACTCAAAGCATAGCTAGCATAGCCAATTAGGATGATGCCCAAAACCAGCATGAACATATCTTCTGTCATGGCATTAGCAACCCAAGTCCCGATAGGAACAGCGATGAGACTGCCCAACAATAGCCAGCGAATATCGGTGAATTGCCATTCTTTGCGATATTCAAACATGAACATCAAGCCTGCTGTTTGTCCGACAAGCACAAACAATGGACGAGCAACATCAGGGGGTAGAATCAGTAAGAGTAGTGGCATCGCAATCAAAGCACTGCCAAAGCCAGCCAGTGATTGAATGAACATTGCAACGAAAATAATCGGGATGACAAGCGGATTCATGAGACGATTTTCTGATTATGAAATAGTGCGTTCATGGTAGGAGGCAAAAGATGTTAAATCAATCCGAAAAAGTATTCAGTGTTCATAGCTCACACGTTATAATAGCTTATATTCGTAGCATTAGGGAAACTCAATGACAGATACATTCTTCATCAGTTACAGTCGCCAAGATTTAGATTACGTCAAAAAATTAGAACAACAATTACACAGTGAAGGTTTTACCTTCTGGCGTGATGAACATGAAATTGGTGGTGGCGACGTGTGGTGGGAACTCATCAAAAAGAATTTAGAAAATTGTGCAGCACTCATCGTCATTATGTCACCTGACTCAGCTAAATCGAGTTGGGTGATGCGCGAAACAGCCATTGCTGATTATTTGGGTAAAACGATGGTTCCTTTACTACTGGACGGTGATATTACTGACCCTGTATGGTCAATTTGCTCCAAATTCCATATTACAGATGTGACAGATGGTCGCTTGCCATCATCCAATTTTTATAACCATCTGGAACGCTTTGCAAAACGTCAAAAAATTATGGGTGGTGTTCGTGTTGATGGGATTTATTTGTGCGATAACAGTAACCCATTATTCCAGGAAGCCTTACGTTTTTATGCCGATGAAACTGTGACCAATTTTATTATGTCAAATGACGAGGCAATTTCTCGCACTCTCGGCAATGATGGTGACCAAATAATTTATGATGTGGATGATGAATCGGTTATCACGTTTGCATTCAAAAGTGGTCGTAACATGACAGCGCGTTTTAAAGATAGCAAACTCAGTGTGCGGATTGAGTATCCCAACGGACAAAAGGACTCGCGCTGGTATAAATTCGTCCCATTTGAAGACTAAAATACAAGCATGAATCGTAGGGACACCATCTATGGTGTCCAAAAGTGCTTAGAAAATTAATATTTTTAGGAGCAAGCCCAATGGATAATCTACGCATGGATGGCATTTATTACTATTATGCTGAGGATAAAGACCTCTACTTTGCCTATAAATTCCGTGAGAGTGGGGTGCTAAGTTTTGCTTTCAAATCACTCAATGAAGAAGCAGTACGCAAAGCAACGACGATGCCTGCGCGTGGCTCATATCTGCCCAAAGGTAAAACACGCATGAAAATTGCCTTCAGCCGTGACACCACCATTTACGCCACTGTCAAAGATGATGATACCCTCGATATTGTCATCTCATCAGAATACGGAGACGACCTCAACGAACGCCGTATTTATCAGTTCATGGTCCTCGATTAACCAGCAATGCACATTCTGCATGTCGCACCGTATTTTGCCCCTGCCTATAGCTTTGGTGGTGTTGTCCGTATGCTGGAAGGACTCACACAAGCGCAACTGGCACAAGGGCATCAAGTGACTGTGCTGACAACGGATGCACTCTCACTTGAGGAACAATTTACAGGTGAGATGAATACTATACAAAACAGTGTGCATGTTATCCGAGCGCGTAATTGGGTCTATCCTGCAAGGCGTTATAACCTCGATACGCCATTTTCGATGGCATCACTAGCGGAACAAATCATGCCATCTGTGGATGTGGTGCATCTGCACGAGTTTCGCACCGTTTGCAATCTACAAGTGACATCCATTGCTAGCAATCATCAAGTACCAATTGTTTTATCACCACATGGCACATTAACTTATAACACAGGACGAAGTGCGCTCAAGTCACTATGGGATAGACTCTTATCACCGCGTATCGTCTCACAAATCCAACAAGTCATCGCACTCACAGAATCCGAACGAGCAGACATTCAACAGACATGGCGACAATTTAATCAATCTGTAGCGATTACTGTAATTCCGAATGGTGTTAACGTCATTGATTATCAAGATTTACCTGATGCGACTGATTTTCGTCAGCGATACGCGCTAGGCGATGCTCAAGTGATTTTATTCATGGGACGTTTGCATCAGCGCAAAGGTGTGGATGTGCTTGCTCAAGCCTTTCAGCAAGCTAATTTACCCAATGCAAAATTATTGTTCGTCGGACCTGATGAAGGCATGAAGGCAAGCATCGATTCACTCAATGAAGAGCGCATCATCTTGACAGGCTTTTTGGATGGTGAAGCCCGCCTAGAAGCCTTAGCATCCGCCGATTTATTTGTGTTACCTGCAATCGGTGAGGGCTTGTCGATGGCTGTTTTAGAAGCGATGGCATCAGGATTGCCTGTCTTGCTCTCAGAAGGGTGTAACTTGCCAGAAGTCATCCCATCAGGTGCAGGTGACATCATCCCGATTGATGTGTCTGCAATTGCCAAGTCATTACAGTCAGTTTTAGCCGATACTGACGAACTATCACAGATGGGTCACAACGCTCAACAACTTGTTCATGACCGCTTCACATGGGAACAAGTCGCCACACAAATGACAGATATCTACAAAAATTTGAGAATGCCATAGCTCAATTGACCAATAGGAGCATCCAGTGGTGTTTGCTCATTCCATAAGATCAGCTTGCTAGTTTCTTCATTAGGTATGAGTGGCGCGAGTTCATCAACTTCACTAGTGTATAGTACTGCATATTCTCGAACGCCGTCACGTACAAAATGTAACTTGATAACTCCTAAACACTGTGGATTTGCGATAGTCTGACTGGTTTCTTCCCAAACTTCTCGAATCGCTGCATCATCGGGGTGTTCACCTACTTCAATACCACCCCCTGCATGTTCCCATTGTTGACGAGTAGGATTGTAGTGAAGCAAATAGTGGTTGCCAAATTTAAGCACACATATAGCGAAGGTCATTGGGATTTTAGGGTCTAAATCAGGTAAAAAAGGTGTGCTACTTGGGATAAATGCTTCAAAGATGTGTTCACGAAAATCAACACTATAAAGTAAACCTTTAATCGCAATGCCTGCCCGAATCAATTCCTGACGCACCTCATCCGCAGGTAAGCCGACAACGTTGCTATAACTACCTTCGATCTCGCGCACAGGATGAAAGCCCTCATGTTGAATCGCATAACTCCCTGCTTTATCAAAGAGGTCGCCTGTTGCAATGTAAGCATCAATTTCTGCATCGCTATAGTCGCGCATATGTACTTTCGTCGAAACGACCTCAGTCACATGATAGCGTCCGCGCATGAGTGTGAATGCGGTACACACAAAATGGGGTCGATTTCGGAGACGGGTCAACATCGCTTTAGCATCATCTGCATCAATAGGTTTGCCTAGAATTTCGCCATTTTCTTCAATGCCAATCGTATCAGCCGCCAAAATGACAACAGTATCGGCGGCGAGAATTGTTGCATCATCAGCTAGCACCTGTTCGGCGACTGCTTGTGCTTTCTCACGGGATAAGCGTTTGACATAAGCCAATGGTGCTTCGTTGTTGTGTTGTGTTTCATCAATATCAGGCTTGATAATCTCAAATTCATCTATCATCTCACTGATAATCGCACGTCGTCGAGGGGAGCTACTTGCTAAGATAAATCGCATCGCAAATCCTTTTGACAATCCTATGTTAAACGAAAAGAGACACCTTATTATGTGTCTCTCATGTGTTGTGTGATGCTATTATAACGACTTATTCTTCGTCGAAATCGTCTTCTTCACCGAAGAGTTCATCAAGCAAACTTTCAGGGAAGCCCCAATCAAGTTCTTCTTCGCTTGGTTCACGCACATTGAGGACGCGCCCTGCATAGCGAATGGTTTTCCCTGCCAGTGGTGGATTCAGGTCTACTAAAACCATACCATCCTCGACACCCACGATTGTGCCTTCAATGATTTCACCATCTTCGTCCATCATTTCGACTTCTAAGCCAACTTCGAGTTCGCCATCGGCATCGTCAAATGCAAAGTCTTCCGCAGGAATTTCTTCGATGAGGTCTTCATCATAGTCACCATAGGCTTGTTCAGGTGGGACAGTCACATCAAATTCGTCGCCTGTGCTTTTGCCTTCCAAGGCAGCTTCCAGACCAGGGACGATGTTATCCCAACCGTGCATGTATTCAATCGCTTGTTCTTCGTTAACGGTTTCGAGCAATTCGCCATCGACATAGATATCGTATGCAATTGCGCCAATTTTATTTTCACTGAGGGTTAAGGACATAGAGTAGTCTCCCTTGTAAATGATAAACGCGCCCAAACTAGGCGCGTACAGAATGACCAAATTGTAGTGAGGTCACCGACTTTTGTAAATGGCGAATAGCAAGGCAGAGCATTGGAATTTTGTCAGAGATGTTGCACGCTTGACTAATCCTCATTATTATCATTTGCATATATCAACAACGAGAAAGTTTATTCAGCATGACCCAATGGCAATATTGCATTATGCGTGTTAATCACGAGAAAGATAATCATCAAAATCAAACAGTCGAAGTCACATATCTTGGTGGAGGCGAAGACGATTATGATGTGAATAACAAAGAAGTCTCAGGCTTTTTAGAAGTCATCCACGACTTAGGCTTAGCAGGGTGGGAGATGTGCGGTAATTTCCACTATTATCAAACAGCCAATAGTGGCGAAATTCAATTGTACTACTTCAAACGTCCTATCACTACCGAGAATCCCCCAATGTAGACACTTCGTAAGGGCATATGGCAATATGCCCACTACTATCAATCTCTACCGCCAATAATCCTCACCGAAGGTCTCAACTAACAAATCAGCAATGAACTCGCGGTCAGGCACACGTACACGATTACCAGCATAGACATAGTCAAAACTATAATCCTGATTAAGTGATGCTGTCGTAATATTCTCTAAATCGAGTGCTAGCATCGATAATCCAAGATAAGATAGTTGCTCTTGAGGCAGATTGCTATAGAAATGACCATCGAGCGTATCAACCAAATCAGGCAAATTTTCGATGAGGTCTTGTGCGACCCCTGCTTGCCCGATGCGCTCACGAATCGCTAAGACGACATCCAATTGGCGTTCCCCACGCTCATAATCGTTGTCATTATGACGTGTACGGGCATAAGCCAGAGCCGTGCCACCATCCATTTCTTGCTCGCCAGCCGTGATATACAGTGGGTCAAGTCCGTAATTCATATCAGGGAAGGTGGGGTCATTGATAAGGGCTGGTACATCAACCGTGATGCCACCGATACTATCAATGAACTCTATAAAAGCAACGAAGTCGAAAGCGATATAGGCATCAATGTACATGCCAAAATTCAGTTGGAAGGTTTCCATCGCAAAATAAGGACCACAACCTTCTTCGATATCTTCGCCTTCAACCAAGAGTGTATTCACACGCAGTAAATCCTCACGCATATTGAGGACTGCAACGTGCATATCACGCGGAATATCCAAAATCCCTAATGAATTGCTCTGTGGGTCAAAACTAACAAGCATGATAGCATCAGTACGCGCGTTGAGGTTGTCGCGTGCGCCTGGTCGTCTATCCATCCCCAATACCAAAATATTGAAGCGTGATTCGCCATCCCAAGTGGCACGTTCGGTACGTTCACAGGCTTGTGTTTGGGCTGTTACGTCTACAGCCGATAAGGGTGTAATTACCAAGAGAGCAAGTAAGGCTACAAGCAATAACTGTTTCATACGATAAATCCTAACTGATGATGGTTAACATAACCTAATATATCAAAATACGTACCATCATACCTGACGCATGGCATACGCTGGCAGATTTTGATAATCTTTTTACAACATCAGGAGATTATTTCTTCGGCGATTTCCCCTGCTTCAATCCGACGATTATATTCTTTCTGTAGCCGAACATAGACTAAGCCGATGTGTTCCACCAAGCTATAGAGTTCATCGAGATAGCCGTTGGGTACATCGGTACGATTGAAAATGTCAGTTTCCAACGCATCAATTTCTTCCATGCGGTCAAGAAGCTCTTTTTGTGATAAGTCATGGATGTTGGTATCAATCTCTTTAAGTTTGGCATACCACTGGAGCAAGGTATAACGAATCCCAAAGCGATAAACAGGTGGAATGCCTCTAAATAGGGGATAAAGCAGTGTCAGAACAGGAATCAGCAAAATAATCAGGCGGTCAATCACACTCGCCCAAACAGGTGATAAATAATTCGATAAGAATGATGGACCTTGTCGATAGTAGCGGTCAGCAGCGACATTGATAGGCAGTTCAACATAGCGAGTGTTGGGGAAGTCTTCGGCAAGTTCTAGCACACCAGGTTGTCGATGTAATTCAATGATATGCGGTAGCAAGAGTAAAATGTAGTCTTCGGGTGTATCATCTCGTACAACGAGGGTCGCTGTTGTCGAAAGCAAAGTGATGTCTTCATTGGGAATATTATCAACGAGGTCAAGTGCACCCTGTGGGATGACGACATCAGTTAAATAGGGGAAGTAGCTCCGATAAGCGGCTGCACGGCTTAGATTCATCAATTCAACAGACTCATCCCGTAACAATTCAAGCACAAGGTCGCTCCTCGCGGAAATAACTAAGAAAATTGCATCAATGTTCCCTGCTTGTAATTGTGATGCAGCATCGGCACTCCCAAGATTGACGTAAGTTGCATTGTCTTCACTGATGCCGTTTTGCTCAAGAAGGGCTGTCGCTAAGGGATAAACACCACTGCCAACTTCACCGACTGAAATAGATAAACCCTCTAAATCAGTTAGTCTTGTGATGTCTAAATCAGAGCGATGAAAAATCCAGACAGGCTCGTAATAAATACTGCCGAGTGATTCTAAGTTACTAACATCAAGTCCTTCGATTGTCCCACCTTGTACAAAACCAATATCGGCTTCGTTGTTAATTAGGCGATTAAGTGTTTCGATTGACCCTGCGCCAGAGATGACCTCAACATTGACACCTTCTTCTCGGACACGTTCAGCATAGGCTGTGGCAAATTGATAATAAACACCTGTATCACGTCCTGTGGAAATTCGCAGATTACCGCTTAATAGAGGACTAGTGAAAATAATATACAGACCGATAGAGATAACAATAGCAACAACAATACCAATAACGAGGGCTTGACCCCGATTAACTTTAAATTCCATCCCGAACCACCATCTAACAACAACACTAAACACAAATGATTGACACTGTCATTGTATCACTCATGATTTAGTAGATATATGTTGTATCTGCCGTGTGTATCAGCCAAATATGTCTTTCTCTAATTCCTTGTATACATTGGTGTCGGGTGTAATCAATGGTGCAAGATTCTGTTTAGCAAAAGCGAAAGCATTGTTACCTCGTTGGTTAAGTTGCATATTCTTTTTCATGTAGACATAAAGCTGATTACCAACAAACTTCATATTGTCTTTAGGCTTGCCTTGTTTAGCTAACTCGGAGATTATTCGTGTTTTTTCTGCCTTAATACCTGCAATGGCTGAATGATTATTTTCACTTTCACAGAATAACTCCAAAATTTCATCATCCCAGAGATAACTTTCTAAGGTTCTGCGTCTCAGAATCTTTGTGCCTTTTGCCTTTGCCTCAGCTATTTCCGTTCCATTGCGATCATCTCTATCTAAGACGCGCCACATACTAATGCTTGAAAACATATGACCTAAAACACCTTCTATTAGCAAAGAATTCTTCTCAACTTGTTCGCTTCCATCTAATGGGATGAATTCAGTCTGTGGATGCGTTGCAGAAAAAATCGTACTGTATACATCTGCGTCAAAAGTATCACCTCGATTGTGAAAAGGCTTACCTTCACAGAAAACGACTTCACTTGGTGCAATCAATTCTGCTATATCGTCAAGTGCGACACTAAATACTTTTTTCCAAAACTGTCTATCGACTTTTGTTGGTGCCATGGTGACTTTTTTATCAAAGTCGTGACCATCAAAATCCAGAAAAATCACTTCGTCGGGATTCTCTCGATATAGTTCCATTGCTTGACGCATCATGCCGATAGAATGTGTGGCTATCCATAGCTGACATTTATCTGGTAGTTGATGATACAATTCGTTTAATAACTTCCCCTGTAATTTAGAGTGCATGTGCAATTCAGGCTCATCAATGCAATAAACAGTATCATCATAGAACCCACGTTTTATAATGAAATCGAGTAATAAGTCAAAAGCAGCCTTTTCTCCTGCGGAGATGTTACTGTAAACAAAGTCTTTGCTCTCACCTTTTGAAAATAAAAATATTCCTACTTGTTCAGGCGGTTTTAGTCCTGTCAGCTTTAATTCATTAAATATGTTAGACATAGCAGTTTGTATTTCGCCTATAACTGCTTCTACAATCTGTTTACCTGTAAGTGTATGGTTATTTTCATCATAAAGTTCACGTATTGTTTGCCAAATTAATCTCTGATAATTTTCGTCTAACTTAGATTCCCACATATTCAGTCGTGGAACAGTACGAATATCATCAGATATTTTCTTCACTTGTGAAATCTGTTCTAGATTTATCGTTGGATGATAACGATATGATGAACGTATGTTAAAACCTTTTTCTATCATTGCATTATGACTATTGAAATTAATTTGATGGTCATGTAATTCAATATTAATATTGCTTCTCATTGAACCCGACTTTTTGTGACCTGCATTTGATGTCACTTTCCAGTGATAATTTTCATCAAAATCAATAGAGCCTCTCCTTTTTGCCATCCAAATTTTATGGATGAATGCATCAAAAATTGAAGATTTGCCTGAGCCATTTGCACCCACCATTATTATCAATCATGCGGTTTCAGGTATATCATCAATTGTTAAGTCTGTGAAACGTCTAAAGTCTTTGAGGTGAACGGATTTGATTTTCATGTGCTATCTTTCATTTAGTAGTAATTCACTTAAATTATAGCACAAAAGTTCCAAATTTAGGAGGTGTAGGCGACAATAGTGTCGCCTATGAAGTTTGTTATTATGTCTGTGGGGCGAGATGAATAATCGTCACACCACTGCCACCTTCAGCAGGTTTAGCTGCTTCCACTTTGCTGATGAGCGCATGATGATGGACAAAATCGCGCACTGCTTGTCGTAACTTGCCTGTGCCTTTGCCATGAATAATACGCCCGAAAGGTAACCCACTCAGATACGCTGCATCAATGTAACGGTCAACATTTTCGAGAGCTTCTTCCACGCGCTGACCGCGTAAATCAAGTTCCAATCCTGGTGATTTAACCTGTGATACTTGGTTCGATGTCCGCACTTTTTTGACCTTATTGCGATTTTTTGCTTCCGCTTCTCGTCGTTCAGCACGATTGCGCTTACGAATATCCGTGTATTTGGCACGCACGCGCAATGTTCCGACCTGAACCAATGCTTCTTTTTCGTCTAATTCGACAATTGTGCCTTCGCTATTAAGCGTATCGAGGAAAACGGTATCGCCCAACTTCGGTGACCATTCGACATCATCCAGTTGTTGTACTTCATCATCATCGAGTGGTTGTTGCGTCCAAGAAGACATCTTTTCGGCAGCTTCTTGCAGAGCTTGAATTTTTTCCAAAGGTACTTTTGCCGAACGCATATCGGCACGCAGTCGCTTAAGTTCCTTGTTGAATTCTTCTAAGTCACCTTCTGCGTTGCGACGTGCGGTACGAATCACATCTCTACGCTCATCTTCGATATTATCCAAGCGTTCTTGCAATTTGTGACGTTCAAGTGCCACTTGGTCACGTAAGGCTTGAATTTCTTCTTTTTGTTGGGTGATTTCATGCCGTGTGCGCTGAATTTCATCTAGCAAATCGTCTGCAACTAATTCTTCAGTGGCGACAAATTGCCGTGCATCATCAATGATAGTTTCATCCAATCCAAGTCGGGTGGCAATCGCTAATGCGTTACTGCGCCCAGGTAATCCCACAATCAAGCGATAGGTTGGAGCAAGCGTATCCAAGTTGAATTCGACACTGGCATTACGGACACCAGGTGTTTCAACGGCATAAATCTTTAATTCAGGATGATGTGTGCTGACCATCGTTGTCACACGACTTTCGCGCAGACGATTGAGCAAAGCACGCGCTAATGCTGACCCCTCGGCTGGGTCTGTCCCTGCACCAACCTCATCCAAAATCACCAGTGAGTGTTCGTCACACTGCTTCAAAATATCAATGATATTGGTCATATGCGACGAAAATGTCGATAAAGATTGTTCGATACTTTGTTCATCGCCAATATCAGCGAAGATACCTTCAAAGACAGTTAAACTCGCTTCATCGGCAGGGACATGTAAGCCAGCTTGTGCCATCAATGTCAATAAGCCGACAGTTTTTAGTGAAACGGTTTTACCACCTGTGTTTGGTCCTGTGACGACCATCACCCATGTATCTGTGCCATAATCAATATCGAGTGGCACGACACTTTCAGGGTCAAGTAGGGGATGGCGTGCGCCACGCATCATGACGGTGCTACCAGGATGTGCGGTGAAGCCAGCTTTGGTATTTTTCTGTGCTTTGAAAGGATTCAGAATTGGTTTAATCGAGGATGTAGAACGTGCATAATAGGCTTTGGCGAGGGTGAAATCGAGATAACTCAGGACTTCAACAGTCCGACAAATCGCCTCACTTGCATCTCCGACCAAATCGGTCAATTCTGCTAAAATGCGTCGAATCTCTTTTTCTTCTTCAAGTTGTAATTCCCGCCAGCGATTATTCAGTTCAACCGTATCCAATGGCTCAATGAAGAGTGTCGCCCCTGATGAGGATGAATCATGCACCACACCCTGAATTTTACCTTTAAAATCAGCTTTAATCGGAATCACATAGCGTCCACTGCGCTGAACAATCATACGGTCTTGCAGATATTGCTGATAGTTACTGCGATTGATGATGCTGTTCAGTTTGCTTTGGAGTCTATCATAAGAAATTTTGAGGTCACGACGGATGATAGCAAGGCGAGCACTAGCCGAATCTTTGATTTCGGCATTATCGTCGATACTGGTTTCGATGGCATCTTGTAAGGCTTGTACCTCTTCAACTTCATCGGCGATTTCTGCCATTAGAGGATATTGCCCTTTGAGCTTACCCAGATTGCGCTTGATGATTGCGCCACGCTTAAGCGTATAGCGAATATCCAAAAAGACGTGTGGTTCAATCATCACAGCCCGTTGCGCGTTGAGAGCCACTTCCCGAACATCGCGTGCACCTTGCAGTCCGTAGACTGTGCCTTCATCTATCATCTTCACGACTTCGGCTGTCTCGGCTTGCCAAGCGCGTGCTTCTTCGAGGTCAATCGTCGGTTGCATCTCGCGCGCAAGTTCCTTACCGCCACTGAATGACGCATGTTTGGCAACTTGTGCCATAATCTTATTGAATTCGAGTGTTTGGAGTGTTTTTTCTTTTATCATGTGTGGTCTTTGATTCTTGGTTTTTAGTGATTGGTCAATGTAGCTTGGTTGGTAGGGCAAAGATACAACTCCGCCCTCATGATGACTAGGTTTTGTAGGGACGAGACCTGTCTCATCTTTTGATTGGAAATACACTTAGCTAAAGATTTGAGTACACATTATTATGAGTGTCATGTAGATAAAATTATCTAATATCCATTGTAGAGGTTTGCAGGATAAAGGTCAATTATAAGGTTATTAGTAGTGTTTAAAGGGTCATGAAACTATATGAAGGTTATCACATAACCGTTTTTAATCATCGTCATCACTATCATCATCATCGCTATCACCGTCGTTATCATCACTATCATCGTCATCATCATCGCTATTATCATTTCTTGTGTCATCTTGCGCTGGTGATGAATTGTCGTTAGTAGATTGAGATTGTGAGCCATTATTGCTTGTGTTGCCTGTTGTGGTTGTAGGGTTAACTAAGTCAGGCATCGTAATTGGATAATGTAAAATAGTCTCTGGTACATTTATCAGATACTCTAAATTATCGATGTCTGTGGCAGTCATCGGACGGAAACCATACCAATCGCCTGTGCTTGTGACCTTAGCTTCATCATCTTCTATCAAGTCAATTTGCATGGCATAACCTTCGGCAAGCCCCACATCTTCACCCACAATAGCACGACCATCCAACACATAAAGTGTCATCAGGGTATCATCTACTGTTAAAACAACCGTTGACCCTACTACAATTTGCTCATCATTGATGAACAATTCTGTTTGGCTTCCCTCTGGCGATTGTATGATAACAGCATCCGTTACTTCTTGACATTGTGGTGCGCCCATTCCTGAACTGAGGCGAAATGTCTGCATGGTGCTGTTTATGCCTCCTGTGATGATCGGTAAATCATCAAGATTGTCGTCGGTCTGCACAACACTGCGACTAATCCAAAGGGGTAGTCCTGCCTGTTCAAGGCGTAACCAACTTTGTGTTGCATCTGTGCCATAAACAATCAGTTGGGTATTCGCTGGCACACCGTCCATGATAGAGGCAGTTATATCTGGACTAGCACGTAAATTACTGGATACAGTTGTCACTACTGTCATTGTTTGGTCGTAGGTAATAGCATTCTCTGGCATCACTTGATTGTCTAAACCAACATTACCTAATGCTAGCATAATGACACTTTGACCAGGTAATGTTTGTGGAAAATCTGCTTGGAGGTTAAAAAGTGCGATTCCCCATTGGTGTGGATTATCACTATAAGGACTGGGTTGCAAGGTATTTAGATTGGTCACATCGACAATATCCGCAGGAAAAGCAAACGTGGCTGGTGCCTCACTGCTGAAAGTCGCTTCGACTAGAGTATTACCATAACAAACTTGGTTGCGACCTAATTCATCACAATACGTTTGAACCGATTCAAGCGCAGTCATCAAGTAAGGGCTACAATCACTGAATTGTGCAACCGCAATGCTGACACTCAACAAGCAAGCTACAAGACTAGTTAAAAATCGGCTCATGGAATAATAGCATCTCTCTATGCTTCCGAATTATTATTATGATACGACAAAGACGAGAAGTTACCGACTTTTCGTGTAAATAATTACGAGACACTCATCTTCGAGAATGAAAATGCGCCAATCATCTGACTATCGCATTGCGATAATCATTGAACTGCTATAGTTACATTAGGGACGACCACCGCGTCCGTTACCATTCCCGTTAGAATTCCCATTTCCGTTGCCATTACCATTGGCGTTTCCGTTGGAATTCCCATTGCTATTCCCGTTAGCGTTGCCATTGCTGTTGCCGTTAGAATTCCCGTTCCCGTTGCCATTAGCATTGGCGTTGCTGTTCACATTACTTGGTGCTTCGTTTGATTCCGCACGAAGTTCATTACGGATAACACCCCAACCACGACGGTTACCATCATCGCCACAGAAGTCTGCGATGAGTTCAGCATAATCAACCCCATATGCTTCAGCAATACGACCACCATTCGGATGTTCAACATCACGATTACGGCAGTAGAAACCTCCTTCGCTTGTTTCGTCGTCGCTATCATCAACGATGAGTTCATCACAACTATCTAAAACACTATCTGCATCAGTGTCAAATAAGAAAGGTTGTTCGCCTGTTGTTTCATCGATAGGGTTAGCAATATCAGGGCAAGTGTCAATGTCATCAGCGACACCATCATTATCGCTATCATCATTAGCGATAAAATCATCACAAGCGTCGTCAATCCCATCATCATCCGCATCTACATCAAGATTCGCGGTCTCTGGACAAGAATCGTCAAGGTCAACAATCCCATCACCATCCGTATCCATTGCTGAGTCATATTCTGCAAAAATCAGAACTTGTACAGTGGCAGGGTTATCCGCATCGCCTTCACTGACAATATTTACAGTAATTTCAAAGAGAGCATCCGTTTCATAATCTGCCAAAACTGATGGACTAAAACTGCCAGCAGGGGCAATGATGAAGACTGTTTCGCCGTCTTCTGATACGAAAATAATATCACCATCTTCGCCATCAGCATCTTGTGTAATTTCGATTGTGCCGACAAATGTTTCTGTGGCATCAAGTGGCTCTTCTGTAGATTCTTGTGCCAAGAGAGGTATTGCAAGTAGTATATGTAATGCAATCGTGATGATTAAAGTTCTGAGATACGTCATTGTGTCTCCTAGTTTTATTGTCAAAAGTTGATGTTTCATTGTTGCTTGATACACCGATATGACAGCATCAATGTTACATAGGAGATTAAATTTGGTACTCAAGGACTACACTATGAGGATTATGGTGAGGATGTTGTTGGAATAGTAATTTATCAGTGATTAACGGTACTAACAGCAAAAATTGTATCAATCAATGTGCGAGGTGTTATGGGCATCGGAAGATAAGCATCAGCACCTGCTTCTCGTGCCTTGTCCGCTAAATTTGCACGTCCACCAAGCAGGATAATCGGCACAGTTGGCATCTCTTGCTTGAGTTGGACTAAAACCTCGAAACCACTGATAGGATAAAGTGCATAATCAATTAAGACCACATCAGGGTAAGCTGTGATGACAATATCAACGGCTTTTTCGCCACTGCTTGTGCTCCCAATGCAACGAACACCATCACCTTTATTGATGATTGCCTGAAAATATTGTCTACTCTGTATGTCATCATCAATGATGAAAACGTCGATTTTGCTACCCATGTGTCTTGCCTCAATTTGCTGCTTCAACGTAACGTTACAATATGTACATAGTTAGCATACGGTATGTAACCTTGCAGAACAATAACAGATGTATTTGCTTAGGTCTAAAGACATTGCAATCAATATCAATCATATACTTATGTGATTACAATTGATTTTAAATTAACCCATTAATTATTTCAAGGTAAAATTAATGATAATGTGATAATCAATACAGTACCAATACAAACGTCCTATTTACTTTAATCTACCGTAATGTAAACTGTTTTCAGGGTAGATTTGAGGAAAATACACGTTATTAGCGAGAGAGCTATGTTTACATTACATTCTTCCGAAACCGAATATTATAATTACGGCATCACACGCACCAATATTGCTAATGGTACAATCATAGTAATTGGCACCAAGGGTGACATGACCCCCGACGCAGTCAATACCTGGGCATCATTACTGGTGTTGACTATGCAAGAATGGGACAGTAAGCGTCCGATTGCTGTCATTCACGATTTGACTCATCCTAATCAAGGCGTTACGCCCTATGTTCGCCAGCGCACCATTGATGTGATGAAGCAAATTCCCGACGATATGATTATCTACAATGCTCTTATTCTGCCAGATACCTTCATTCGGCGCATCATTGATATGTTCACACGCACCCCGATTTTCCAACGTGAGAATTTCTATCTTCGCATTTTTGGATGTCAGCGCACAGCACAACAATGGTTGAAGACACAATTAGCTAACAAATAACCAAAGCGCAAAGAAAAGCCGAAAGTGTCTGACTCAGTTTAAGGGATACTTGCGCTCTAGCTCATAAATCGCTTCAGGTGGACCAATGATAATCAACTCCGAGTTCGGACGTAATTTTGTGTGCGGGCTTGGAGTGATTTCAAGCTTACCTGTTGGTTCACGAATACCCAAAATGCTCACGTTGTAATCATCACGCAAGCCAGAAGTTGCAATCGTTTTGCCATCTAAATCAGAATGTCCGATGATGTGCAATTGTCCGATGTCGATATTGCGATTATCCCCAAAATGAAAGATATGGTCGAGGAAATCATGTACAGCAGGACGCAATAGCGATAATGCCATACGATGCCCTCCAATCTGATACGGATTCACTACACGATTCGCCCCTGCACGCCGTAATTTACTCTCACTTTCAGCACGGATAACACGCGCCACAATGAACAAACGCGGATTCAATTCGCGTGCCGTCAGCACCGTCATGATATTGCCCGCATCGCCACTGAGTGCAGCCACTAAACCTTTTGCCCGACGTAAACCAGCTTCATATAGCGTATCGTCATTTGTCGCATCCCCAATGATGAACGGAATGCGCTCGTCCAATAGGTGTTCAGTTAGTTCAGTTTTGGCATCGATGAGTACGAAAGGCTCACCACGCATCTCTAAATCACGGATAATTTGTCGTCCCATTCGTCCATATCCACAGACAATGTAGTGATTTTTGAGATTTTCAATCATTTTTCGCATCTTTCTTTCCTGTATAGTTCCCCATAATAATGGTCCTAGTGCTAATGCTGCCGCATTGGTGATAGCAGTCGTCGCTGTACCAATGCCCAGATAAATGAGGATGACTGTGAATACCCGTCCTGCTGGGCTGAGTGTCTCGACCTCGCCGAAACCTACTGTTGCAATCGTGATAACCGTCATATAGAAGGCATCAACCAATGACCAACCTTCAATAATGGCATAAGCAATTGTGCCAATAACATTCAAAGCCAATAGCAAAAGCACTGATAATTGTAGGCGACGTACAGGGTCATCAATTGAATTGCGTGTGATGCGTGTTAAACCTGAAACAATGCGTGTACGACGGGATGTTTCCATGACTTATCCATGTGCTTTCTCAATATAACCCCATCATAGCGGAAACTCTCATTAAGTTAAAAGTGATGTTTCTATTTTCAGAAACACCACTCATGAAACCTATAAATTGGTTTAGGGAAGGCTCAGAGATTACCCTCTAGGAAATTTTGGGTCAGTTGGCTAGCAATCACATCAGCGCGATGTGCTGATACATTGGCATTCATGAAATAAAATGTCCAATGGATAGATTCTACCGAGTGACACTGCCCCGTGATTGTCCCAAAAAGGCTAATTGCGTTGGCAATCGTTGGGTCAAGCTCCTTAAGTTGATAATCACCTTCAACCTCTTTCACAAGAAAGTGACGGCGTTGCATTGATGGTGAACCTTTGTGCTATGGGATAAGTACATCGTAATTTGTATCAGATAAACCTTAGCTACTGATGATACAAACCTTGATTTTGACAAATATTTATCGTTTCTTTATCTGATGTGGTTGTCTGGAACATTTTTGCTAGAATGAAGCTACTCAATCATAAGTGATAATGATCTTCAGGAAAAACAATGCGGTCTGACTTATTAGCAGGTTTAAATCCACAACAACACAATGCTGTGACCAGTGTCGAAGGTCCTGTCCTTGTATTAGCAGGTCCTGGTAGTGGCAAAACAGGTGTCCTCACGAGGCGTGTCGCGCATCTGATTAGTGATGTTGGTGTGAACCCTTGGCAAATTATGGCGGTGACTTTCACTAATAAAGCGGCTGCGGAAATGCGTCACCGTGTTGATGGTTTCTTAGGCGAGAAAATTCGTGGCTTACAAATTGGCACATTTCATTCTACCTGTGCGCGGATTCTACGGATAGAAGCCGAAGCGATTCCATATAATCAAGATTATGCTATTTACGATAGTGACGACCAAAAAACAGCTATCACCCAAGCTATGGCAGAAGTTAATGTCAATCCTAAGAAATTTTCACCCCGTCGCATCTTGAGCGCGATAAGTTCAGCTAAGAATGAAATGATTCTGCCAGATAATTACGTCGGGCAAGATTATTTTACCGAGATTGTGTCGCGCGTTTATCCTGCTTACCAAGCACGATTACTCGATAACAATGCAATGGATTTTGACGATTTACTGATTCAGATGGTCTTATTGCTCAAAAATAATGAAGTGGTGCGCCAAAAATATCAAGAACGCTATCCCTTTGTGATGGTCGATGAATTCCAAGATACTAATACTGTGCAATATCAGCTGGTACAGTTGATTGCCCGTCCGCAAAATAATGTCTTTGTGGTTGGCGATGAAGACCAAAGTATCTATGCGTTTCGTGGGGCAGATTACCGCAATGTGATTCGCTTCCGACAAGATTATCCTGATGCCAAAGTGATTTTGCTCGAACAAAATTATCGTTCAACCCAAGTCATCCTCGATACCGCACGCGCAGTCATCGACAAAAATAGCAATCGTACTCCCAAACAACTCTTCACTGACCGCGAGGGTGGCGACCTCATCACGGTTAAAGAGGCATATGATGATAGCTACGAAGCACAATACATCATGGAAGAAATTGATAATTTGGTTCGCCAGAATGGTTATGATTACAGTGATGTTGCGATTATGTATCGCACCAATGCCCAATCGCGTGCTTTAGAAGCTGCAACGCGCAATTACAATGTGCCATATCGCCTTGTCGGAGGTATTAGCTTCTATCAACGGCGTGAAATCAAAGATTTGCTCGCTTATCTTCGTATTATCAACAACCCAGATGACAGTGTCGCTTTTGAGCGTGTTATTAACATGCAAAAAGGTATTGGCAAAAAATCACTGGATTCGTTTTTTAAGTGGCTACGTAAAGACCAGCTAACAACCTTGGATGCCTTTATCTTGCTCAATGATGGCGAGAAAAATCCACTCTCATCGCGTGTGTCAAACTTGTTCACGAGCTTTGCGACGCAATTTATGCGTTGGCGTGACCTCATCGCAACAGGGAATCTCGTCAAACTATTCGATACCATGCGAACCGATGTTGACTATACCTCGCATATGCACAGCTACAGTGATAATGAAGACCAATTCAATGAACGCCTCGAAAATATTAGCGAAATGCGAGGCTTGCTCACATCTTATGACGAAGATGAATTATCACTCTCAGAATTTTTGCAAGACCAATTGCTGATGACTGATGAAGACCGTCGCGCCGAGGATGATGAATCTGCCGATAAGGTCACCATGATGACCCTTCACGCGGCTAAAGGGCTAGAATTTCCTGTGGTGTTCATCACAGGTTTAGAAGAGGGCTTACTGCCACATCAACGCGCTTTTGAAGAACCTGATGGTATCGAAGAAGAACGTCGTCTGTTTTATGTTGGCATCACCCGTGCCAAAGATAAACTCTACATCATGTATGCCTTTCGACGGGCTTTGTTTGGGGGTTACAGCGATATGAGCGAAAAATCAGGCTTCTTATTTGATATTCCAGAAGAGGTCATGACTGACGATTCATCTATGCGTGGCGCAACTGACCAAACCAGCTATCGCCAGATAACCACTTGGGAATCGCGCAGTACCCAGTCGAGTGGATTATCACGCCTTGCCAATGACCTTCGCAAGCAAAAAGAAAATGAAACAAAGGGTTATGTCAGTAACGAGGGTATTCGGGGCAAGATTATCCCATTCCCTGATGGCAAAGTCGGCAATGACCCCCTCAAATACAAAACAGGGATGCAAGTCCATCATCCAGCTTTCGGAGCAGGAACGGTTATTGAAAGTAAGCGCGTTGATGGCAAAGAGATTGTCACCGTTGCCTTCAAAAATAAGAAATTCGGCATCAAACAACTCGATACAGAATTTGCTCAGATGACGATATTGTAATTTGTAGTCTTAACACTTCACAGCAGTAATTCCTCTTATGATGTGGTTATTCACAATTCTTAGGAGGTTTACCTTGAAATTTGCCCGTTTATTGATGCTCATCTTGTGTATGTTGATACTCACTGTACCAGGTTTCGCTCAAGATCAAGAATCTAATGAAAATATACCAGTTGTTGCAATTTTAAAGTTTGGTGACGCACCTGCACTCAACCTCGCAGAACAAGGCATCTTAGATGCTCTAACTGCATATGGCTATGTTGAGGGAGACAATATTCAACTCATCGTCGAACAAGCTGAACTCGACATCAATATTGCTAGAGACCTCGTTGCATTTGTTTTAGACCGTGATGTTGATGTAATCGCTACAATTACAACACCTGTTACGATTACAGCAGTAGAAGCCACACGCGATATGGAGAATCCACCAGCTATTTTCTTCAATACGGTCACAAATCCATATGCTGTAGGTATTGCCGATACCTCATGCTTCAAACCTGAGCACGTAACAGGGTCACAAACACAAACACCATACTCGTCTATCTTCCCAGTATTGCTTGATATTGACCCAACAATTGAAATGGTGGGTGTCTTGTACAACGATGCAGAAGCCAATTCAGTACTCAGTGTCGAAATCATTGAGAGTGTTGCTGAGGAAATGGGTATTGATGTTCTAGTACAATCTGTCGCTAATCAAAATGTTGTTTTACCTGCGGCTGAGAGTTTGCTGATGTCAGGTGTTGATGCCATATTCGTGCCAACTGATAGTACTGTTGCCAGTGTCATGCTGGAACTAAGCGAATTAGCTGCACTTGCAAGCATTCCACTTGTCAGTGCATCATCTGTGCAAGTTTATAATGACGCCACAGTTGGCATCGGACTTGATTATTATCAAGAGGGATTAGATACGGCTCGTCTTATCAATAGCTATCTCAATGGCGAACTAGATATTGCTAGAACAGCCATCAACGCTCAAACAGGTGTCGTCAGTGGTATTAATCTTGATGCTGCTATGCAACAAAATGTTGAACTCAGCACCGATTTTATTGCTACAGCCGATTTCGTGATTGAAAATGGTGAAAGTACGGAAGATACACCATCTGTGCCTGAAATGACACTTGAAGAGCGAATGGAAGCTGATATGGCATTCCTAGCAGAACTTGAATGTACATCAGAACGCATTGCTGAAGAACAAGCGACATTAGATGCTCAATCTGAGTAAAATCACATATAATTGACTTAATGAATAGGGATGACATTTGTCATCCCTATTTTTGTTTTTATTGCCAATGAGTGGTTTTTATTAGACACACATCCGTGTATTTTATATGTCTTGTCTTTAAATTGAGGTAGATTAAATGTTTTAATCTTAATTATCTATCTGTGTATGTAACTTTATCATAAGGGAAAATATAGCACTGAGGAAACATGGAATGAAAATAATTCGATTATTAATAGTATTGCTGATGATGTTGACAACTGGGGTTATTATGTCAGCCCAAGAAGATGATGATATACCTGTCGTTGCCATTCTGAAATTTGGTGATGTTCCAGCACTCAACCTCGCTGAGCAAGGCACGCTAGATGCCTTATCCGCTTATGGTTATGTAGATGGTGAAAATATTGAACTCATCATTGAACAAGCCCAACTGAACGCGGATACAGTCGAAAATCTTGTAGAATTCGCTCTTGGCAGTAATCCTGATGTCATTGTCGCCATATCAACACCTGTTGCAGTGGCTGTTGTCAACGTCACAAATGAGATGGAAAATCCACCAGCAGTTTTCCTCAACACGGTGACCAATCCATACGCTGTCGGTATCGCTGATGCCTCATGCCTCAAACCTGAGCATGTAACAGGGTCACGAGCCTTACCACCCTACGATCTTATTTTCCCGGCATTGCTTGATGTTGACCCAACAATTGAGCTGGTGGGTGTGTTGTACAACGACGCTGAACCGAATTCTGTCCTCAGTGTCGAAATTATCGAAAGCATTGCTGCAGAGCTAGGTGTCAATCTTTTGGTGCAATCTGTGGCTAATCAGAATGTTGTTCTACCTGCTGCTGAGGGAATGCTCATGTCGGGAATTGATGCTTTCTTCATACCGACTGATAGTACGGTTGTTAGTGCCATTCCTGAATTGAGCCAGTTAGCTGACCGCGCAGGTATCCCACTGGTTTCTGCGTCGCCACGTCCTGTATTTGACGGTGCAACCGTTGGCATTGGTCTTGACTATTATCAAGAAGGTATTGACTCAGCGCGTCTTATCAACAGTTATCTCAATGGCGAACTGGATATTGCCAGAACAGCTATCAATCCTCAAACAGGATTAATTACAGGTATCAACCTTGATGCTGCAACACGACAGAATGTGGAACTCAGCACTGATTTCATTGCGACAGCCGATTTTGTGATTGAAAATGGCGAAAGTACAGAAGAAAATGCCCCAATGCTCCCTGAAATGACCCTCGAAGACCGTATAGAAGCTGATATGGCATTTTTAGCAGAACTTGAATGTACACCAGAGCGCATTGCTGAAGAACAAGCGACACTAGATGCTCAATCTGAGTAAAGTCACAGCATAATTGATTTGATGAATAGGGATGACACTTGTTATCCCTATTTTTGTCTCTGGTCTCATCAGATGATTCTCGGTAGCATAGCATCACACACACATTACTTAAATTTGATGGAACAACACACACTATGAAACTCCAAAAATGTTTGATTGCCAATCGTGGCGAGATTGCTGTGCGGATTATTCAGGCTTGCCGTGAACTCGGTATTACGAGTGTCGCCGTTTATAGCACTGTTGATGCTAAGGCACGTCATGTCCAACTTGCTGACGAAGCCTATCCCATTGGTGCGCCACCGCCCAATCAAAGTTACTTACACATTGATACCTTACTACAAGTCGCTAATCAAAGTGGGTGTGATTGCGTGCATCCTGGTTATGGTTTTTTGTCCGAAAATGCAGATTTTGCCCGTCAAGTGATTGAATCAGGCTTAACATGGGTCGGACCTGCACCTGATGCAATCGAAGCTATGGGTGTGAAAACCCAAGCACGCGCTTTAATGCAATCTGCTGATGTGCCTGTCGTTCCAGGATTCCAAGCAGAAAACCCAACGGACGATGACCTACTCATCGCTGCTGAGGAAATTGGTTATCCTGTAATGGTCAAAGCCGCAGGGGGAGGCGGAGGCAAAGGCATCCGTATTGTTGAGCAAGCATCTGATTTATTAGAAGCTGTCACAGGCGCACGCTCAGAAGCACAAAAAGCCTTTAACGATGGGCGTATCTTCCTCGAAAAATACATCGCAGATGGTCGTCATATCGAAATTCAAATCATTGCTGATACACATGGGAATATCTTACATCTCTACGAACGCGAGTGTAGTACCCAACGTCGTCACCAAAAAATCATCGAAGAATCTCCCTCACCCTTACTTACCCCTGAATTACGTCAACAGATGGGACAAGCAGCCGTTGCTGCTGCTCAAGCAGTCAATTACATCAATGCGGGAACAGTCGAATTTATCGCTACTGAAGCAGGTGAGTTCTACTTCCTAGAGATGAACACGCGCTTGCAAGTCGAACATCCTGTGACCGAAATGGTGACAGGTGTTGATATTGTGAAATTACAGTTGCAAATAGCCAGTGGTGAGGCAATTCCATTTACTCAAGCTGATGTCACGCAACAAGGACACGCTATCGAGTGCCGTATCTACGCCGAAGATGCCCGCAACCAATTCTTACCTGCGATTGGTACAATCCGACGCTTTGAACCAGCCTACACCATCGGTGTGCGTGTCGATAGTGGCATTCAATCAGGGGATGCGATTACCATTCACTACGACCCAATGATTGCCAAAATCATTGTTCATGACCGCACTCGTGATGATGCTATCCAACGAATGCAACAGACACTACACGATACCGTCATTCTTGGCACAACCACGAACATCGACTTTTTACAGGTTTTACTAGCACATCCCGCTTTTATTGATGGTCAAGTGACCACGCGCTTTGTCGATGATAATCTAGCATCATTGCTACCACCTGAACCTGATTTATCGCCCCTAGCATTGATTGCGACGGCTCTATCAGAATCAGCACAATCTGATGCGAATGCACCACAGCTTGCCTCCACATCTGATGGTGATGTGTATAGCCCTTGGAACAAGCAAGATAGTTTTCGGATGGGAGAGTGAGCTATGCAATTGAGTTATAGTCACAATGGCGAAAAAATCACGCTCCGTCTCGATAAACAAGCCGATGGCAGTTACAGTGCAATCATCAATGATGAGACATTCCATTTTCAGGCAACACAACTCAGACAAGGCACATGGCTCATTGACCTTAATGGGCAACGCCATACCGTTCATACTGCCCAAGAAGGTGACCAACGCTATGCGCAAGTCGATGGTGTACAATATCAACTCGAAAAAGCCTCCCGTCGCCGACGCAATAATCAAAGTGCAGGGTCAGGGGGTGATTTAACCTCCGAGATGCCAGGGCAAGTGATTGATGTGCGCGTTGCAGAAGGCGATACAGTTAGCAGTGGTGACGTTTTGCTAGTGCTAGAAGCCATGAAAATGGAAATTCGTATCACTGCGCCTCAGGATGGCACAGTCACTAAACTAATGGTCGCACAGGGCGATATTGTGGAACGTGGACAAACATTGGCAGAAGTCAGTGAAAAATAATTTATCAATGCAACAAGCGAAAAATATCATTTCGCGGTAAGATGATGATGCTAACCGAAACCAAACGAGTGATGACCGTATGACACGTATTTTCATCAGTTATAGCCGTACAGACGAAATGTTTGCTCGCCAAGTCGCTACTGCGCTTAGTGACCTTGGCGCAGATATTTGGATAGATATTGAAGATATTCCAGCAGGGATGAAGTGGAGTTCGGCAATTCAACAGGGCTTGGATACTGCCGATGCGCTGATAGTCATCATCACACCCGAAGCGATGAGTTCGCGTAATGTCGAAGATGAATGGCAGTATTTCCTTGACCATAATAAGCCAGTGATTCCGATTTTTTTGCGCCCAGCCAAGATTCACTTCCAACTGAATCGCATCCAATGGGTCGATTTTCGTGACCAATCCTTTGATGTCGCTCTCATGGATTTGTATCACGAATTTAAGCGCAATGGCATCACCATCAGTCGCCCACCGAATCCAAAAGTAGATGCACCATCGCATTCGCATGGGCACGCGCCACCACCAGCACCTAAACCTGTCCAACAGCAACAATCAACACAGACTAATCGTCTACCGATGATAATTGGTGGGGTGGTTGTTGGGCTTATTTTGCTTGGTGTAATCGGGATGAGTCTTCTATCAAATAACAATAATGACCCTGATGCCCAAAATACGTTAGTTGCACAAGAAAATCGTATTGCTAGCCTCGAAGCACAAACACAAGCGGTTGCCGACCTTGTTGAACAACAAGAAACACTGATGTTCATTTCAACACTTACAGCCGAAGCACTCGCATCAGCTACTGAGCCAGCGACGAACACGCCAACGGATGTGCCTATCTACTTGGGACCCGTCACCAATAATGATTGGACACCCTATGAACGCGACTTCGATGGTGTGACAATGGTACTCGTACCATCAGGTGAATTTACATTTGGGGCAAGCCAAGCCCAACTCGATGCCAATATTGCCGTTTGCCAAGAAAAATTGAATGAAGCATCGTGTGAGGCTCTGCGCGATGAACTCAATGGGCGCATCGTAACGATTGACGAACCCTATTGGATTGATAAATACGAAGTCTCACAAGCCCAGTATGGCAGTTCATCCAGCGATAACCCACAAGTGGACGTGACTTCCGAACAAGCACAAGCCTTCTGCCAAGCCCGTGATGCTAGCTTGCCTAGTGAAGCCCAATGGGAGTTTGCTGCCAAAGGTCCTGAAGGCTGGCGGTATCCTTGGGGCGACACGTGGGATTTGAGCATCGTTCGTTCTAATATCTGTGATGCCAATTGTACTGAAAATTGGCGCGAAGCAGATTATGATGATGGTTATGCTCGGTTATCACCTGTCAATGAAATTCATGGTAGTGAATCATGGATAGGTGCATGGAACATGGTCGGCAACGTCTGGGAATGGACGAGCGATGTATACAGTGATGAGACTACCAATGTCTTAAGAGGTGGGGCGTGGACATGGATACAAGCTGAATCCACCACAACCTCACGCGCGGCAGGTATTGCTGCCACAACTAGTTTCTATGGATTCCGTTGTGTGCGCCCCTATAGTGATGGCGACCTCAATCCTTAATGTAAGAGACACTGAGGAAAATACGTCTAAATGGTGTATCTAACATAGGCGAAAGACCAAACATGCAAAAATCTTGGATGTGGCAAAATCAAAGTTCAACGGGCGTGAGTGGTGCAACGATTGACATTGAAGATAATCGCATCATGTGGTTCGACCAACCAGGTTGTGCTTGTGGTGATGATTCGACGTCCCAAACCTTAACAGATTTCCGCGAGAATGGTTCACGCTTTCTTATGCCACCAGCCGATGTCGTTGCAGAGATGCACGCCTTCATTGCTGAAAATCTGATTGAAGCATGAGAGTTAGCTATCAATTTGCAACTATTAAGATAATCCTTGCTTGAGGTACTTGACAACCCATTAAGCCATCGTTACCATATAAATTGTTGCTTGAGGGCCTATAGCTCAGTTGGGAGAGTGCTTCAATGGCATTGAAGAGGTCATGAGTTCGAGTCTCATTAGGTCCATTCATCAACTAGCACACTCACAATCGCTGAGTATCCATACAGAAGACGTGCGATAAATTGAAAGGTCGCAATCGTGAGTAAAAAAGACCGCACAATCTGGGAAGACATTGTTGATTTAGGGCGTGAAGTCCTAGATGAAATTGATAAAACAATGAATCCTGATAAACGTCGCAAACCTGCTCGTGTGCCAATCCCAGTAAGGACAGATTATCCACCCGTGCGTGACCCCAATAATGATAACGCCTACTAATAAGTGAAAATTATTTTTACAAAATTTTTGAAGCACAGGTGTCCCCTGTGTTTTTTGTTCCCCCAATGTTTAGGGGATTCTGTAAAGTGATTCCTGCTAAAATGAAGCAAAAAGTATCTTGATAACCTCATGACAGACGACGAAAAAATCTTAGCATTAGTGCAATCATCGATAGATAACAATCGTGTCGAAGAAGCACGCAGTCTTTTACGCCCCCTGATGCAACGTAATGTGACTGAAGCCTTCATTCTTGCATCGCGCGTGGCATACACACAAGAACAAGCATTAGAATTTCTACGTTATGCTTTAGAACTTGAACCCGACAATACGCAAGTACGCTCATCTTTAGAGCAACTTGAATCACTCTATGCTAATCAAACCACACTGGCATTACCAGTCAATACACCGTCAGCGAATTCAAGCAACACCAAGGATCGCATTGACCAAACAGTTGCACTATTCCGCAAATATGGCTGGGAAGTCATCATACAAGAAGATGATAATGCTCAGTTCAGCCGGCGCGATACGATGTCAGCCATGAGTGCTTTTGTCCTAGGATTGGGCTTGCATATCGCAGGTGTGTTAATTGTGATTGCATCGTTGCTCTCCAGCAAGCGCGTTCATGCCTTTGTCGAAGCCGATGCACAAGATTTATTCTTAACCAGTTCACGAGGTGAGATGCTTCTGCACCGTCCGCAACAAGCCATTATCTTTCTCGATAAGACACGAGGGGTCGCTATCTGGCGTGGTGTTATCTATGCTATGCTTGGGATGCTCGTTATGACAGTCTTCCTCAGCTTATTTTGGTGGCAGACTGCACAAGCAATGACAGATTTTGCAAATAACATCAACGATTTATACCTGACTGTGACAGCTATCCCTGATTATTAAATCAGTCCAAAATATTGAGACCACCCTCTAATGCGATTGTTTCCCATTCCTCAAAGATGATGGGGTCAATGGGGTCGTCAGTGAAGGTACTCAGCCTGATAATCACGACAAAATCCTCAAAATTGCGATAGATAATATTATCCTCACCATCGTTGATACGTGCGTATTGTTCGCCTGTGTCAGTCTCGTCATATTCTAAATTACTGGCAGTTAAACGTGCTATCGCGGCTTCAAAATCCTCGCCACTGCTATTTTTCGCTTCCAGACGAATAGCGATACGGATGGTGAGGTCGTCTCTGCGTTGAATATCACGCCCAGCGATTACCCAGTTGCTATCAGGATTCGGTGTAACCCATTGCATGCTCAGTGATAAATCCAAAAAGAGGCGGTCTGTATCAGTTTGTGTATCTCCGAGAATCGCTGCAATATCTTCATCAGATGGACCTTCTGATTGCTGACATCCTATGAGCACGAAAGCCAATATGCTCAACATCACGACTAGTAGACGGTGCATAGTCAATCTTTCTACTTAATTTGCTTGACTGAAAAACATACGCTGTGTATGTCCGATAATTATTGGTCAGGGAACTACAAATTTTCTTTGCATTCTTTGTAACTTCGTGGTTCAATATGACTTATAAATTTTATTGAGGAAGATAGATTATGGCAACCAGTAAACAAGTTGAAAATGCCCTTGAACGCTTCAATCGCAAGTTAGACCGCGCCAATGATGAAATCAAAGATTTAATTAAGGTCATCCGAGACCTCGAAAAAGCACTCGAAACCTTCAATGCCGATGAAGACCTTGATGTGACGCGCTCCATCAAATCCGATATTCGGCGTGGCAAAAAAGAGATTACCGAACTACGCAAAAATATCGATAAACTCGAACGCGAACTCAAAGATACCAATCGTAAGTATCAGTATCTCGCGCATTAGCTATAGTTTTACATCGCGCAAGGTGACAAAGGCACGTATCTCAGCTTCAGTGTAGGCTTTGTCCCAACCTTCGCCTCGTGCCTTACGCGCAAGGTATGCAACCGCTTCGTTCCGCAAGCGCAATCGTATAAAGTTGATGGCGTGGTCAAGTTCGGAGGATGGGCAAACAGTGTTGTTTTCTAGGTAAGCATCCACAAAATCTCTGGCACGGCTAAGCACTAAATCGTCACCAGCATCATTCTGACAAAATTCCCAGATGCACCATCCAACTTCTGCCATCAAATAGGTGATGTCGGCTTCGTCCCAATCAATCACCCCTGTAATCATTGTCTCCGTAGCGAGAACATTGCGTGAATAATAATCGCCATGAATAGGCGCAATCGTCAGACCTAAATTAGCTAATGATGCTTCCCATGCGTCAAATGCTTCATCGCGTAAGACATCAGGATAATGCTCGCGTGGTAGTGACTGAGGTCGGCTTGATTTCGATGCAGGTCGTGGACGCTGGTCTGTCCAATTGACCGTCGCATGATGAATTTTTGCTAATATACGCGCTGACTCATTGCGTAAGTTATCATTATCGACATCTAGTGAATCACCTTCAACAAACGGAAAAACAGTCACAGGGTAGCCATCCAGCACAAATAATGTTGACTCATCCATTGCTTTGAGTGGTTGCACGACTTCGGGAATTGTCTGGCTACAATGCAATGTGAGGTCATGCACCCACTGCAATTCTTCGACTGTGCGCCATGATGGACTCACACGCACAACCTTATCATCCACACGCCACACCAAACACTCATCCCCGTTGATAATGGGAATCCATTCACTAGTAGAAAAAATAGGGTATCGATTCTGTATTTCACTTTTGAGTTTTGAACTGTCAATTTGAATCACAATTGGACTCCAGTATTATCGTTAATTTATGCAATTTATTTCATTTTATTTTGTAGCTGGCGAATTGATTCGCTAGCATCATGAATAACAAACGTAAACGACCAATCACCAACAACCAATAACAAACTACTAAAAATCGCTTGACCACATCACTAAAACCTTGTATCGTAGTCATATCTGTTAACAAATGCGGAGTCATCCTCATGACAAGCACAACGACATATCCGCAGGGTGCGTTGGTCGCCCGCTCTTTCCTTATGTAGTCACGCAAAACCGTGACCCTCCTTTAAGTTTCTCTCTAACAACACAAAAAATGAGCTATCAGTGGTATACTCTGCCCCTGAAATCGTTGCTGTATGCTAACCATCATCAATCACATCACACAACTGGAGAGAAATACATAATATGAGTGAATACAATCCACAAGCCATTGAACAAAAATGGCAGAAAAAGTGGGAAGAAACAGATATCTATCGTAGCAAAGTCGATTGGGATAAACCCAAACACTATGCACTGACGATGTTACCGTATCCATCAGGTGACTTGCATATCGGTCACTGGTTCGCCATGACCCCAGCCGATGCTCGTGCGCGTTATATGCGGATGAAAGGCTTCAATGTCTTATTTCCAATGGGTTTCGACGCCTTTGGTCTGCCAGCCGAACAAGCCGCGATTAGTCGTAATATCGACCCAGGCGAATGGACAGAAAAAAATATCGAGCGGATGCGCGACCAGATGAAAACAATGGGCGCGATGTTCGATTGGGAACGTGAAGCCATCTCTTGCACGCCAGAATACTATAAATGGTCACAGTGGTTCTTCAAGATTTTCCACGAGAATGATTTAGCTTATCGTGGTGAAGCCATGCTGAACTGGTCAGAAGCACTGCAAACCGTACTGGCTAATGCTCAAGTCATTGATGGCAAAGACGAACGCTTAGGACAACCTGTCGTCCAAAAATTGATGACACAGTGGTTCTTCCGTTACAAAAAATATGCCGATGAAATGCTGAATTTTGACAATTTAGATTGGCCTGACCCTATCACCATCATGCAGACCAACTGGATTGGTCGTAGCGAAGGCGCACAGATTACCTTCCAAGTTGATGCTCACAATGATGAGGCAATCACTGTCTTCACCACTCGTCCTGATACGCTGTGGGGTGCGACCTTCATGGTCTTAGCTCCTGAACATAAATTGGTGGATAAAATCACTACTGATGACCAACGCGAAGCAGTCGAAGCCTATGTTGAACAAGCATCACGCTCAACGGAATTAGAGCGTATGTCCGAAGATCGCGAGAAAACAGGTGTTGCCACAGGCGCATATGCCATCAACCCTGTTAATGGTGCAAAAATTCCAATTTGGATTGCTGATTATGTCATGATTAGCTATGGGACAGGGGCAATCATGGCTGTGCCCTATGGTGACCAACGCGACTTTGAATTTGCCCGTAAATTCGGCTTGGACATCATCGCTGTTGTCAAACCTGATGATGCCGACGACATCCCGAATCCTGATGAAATGGATGAGGCTTATGCAGGGTCAGGTACAATGGTCAATAGTGGCGCGATTGATGGCACAATCCACAATGGTGAAAAAGGACGTAAGTCACCAGCAATTTCTGCTGCCATTGATTATCTGCAAGACTGTGGTGTCGGCGAGGAAAATGTCAATTATCGCCTGAACGACTGGGTGATTGGTCGTCAGCGTTATTGGGGCAGTCCGATTCCTGTTGTTCATCGTCAAGATGGCTCAATCGAATTGATTGATACTGAAGATTTACCTGTAGAATTACCGAAGAATGTCGATTTCATGCCGACAGGTCGTAGTCCATTGACCTATCACGAACCGTTCTTAAACACGGTTGATAGTGATGGTAATCCTGCCACTCGTGAAACCGATACACTGGATACCTTCATGTGTTCGTCATGGTATCACTTGCGCTATCTGTCACCCCACAATGATAATGTTGCCTTTGATGCTGAAGAAGCAGCCTACTGGTTGCCAGTCGATACTTATACAGGGGGTGCAGAACATGCGACGATGCACTTGCTGTATGCCCGTTGGTTCAACAAAGCTATCCGTGATATTGGTGTCTTTGATGAAGCTATCGAAATCGCTAAAGAACATGGGCGCGATGTCGAAGGTATGCTAGATGAACCCTACATGCAATTACGCAATCAAGGGCAAGTCTTGGGTGCAGAACGCGCAGGTGACTATGTTGTCGCTTTCGGGCAAATGGAAGGTGATAAATTAATAGCTGACCATGTGGAAGTGGTTGAAGGTGGACAAAAACCACCGATTCCTGCTGGTGTCGCTATGTTTGAAGGTGAATTGATGAAGCGTGTCGAAAAATCACTGTGGATTGGTGAGGAGATGCAACTGGTCGAAGTTGCGCCACATGGGACAGTCGAAATCTCATCTATCAGTGGTACAAACAACGTCAACCAATTGAAGCATCATCTGGAAATTCAACGCATGTCCAAATCAAAGGGTAATGTTGTTAATCCCGATGAATTGGTCACCAAATATGGTTCAGATGTCGTGCGTGGTTATCTGATGCAAGGCTTTGAATGGGAAAAAGGTGGTCCTTGGAACGAAGACCAAGCCACAGGGGTCATCCGTTGGGTCAATGATGTTTGGAACTTTGTGCAAGATGGCATTTCAGGCGAGGATGTTGATGCCACAGCCGAACGCAATTTGGAACGGGTCGCTCATCAATCAATTGCCAAATTTGCAGATGAAATTGAGAATTTCAAATTCAATAACGCAGTCTCAGCTTTGATGACCTTACGTAACGAATTCAAAACAGCGATTCGGGCAGGTATCAGCCAAGCGTGCTTTGACGAAATGATGAGTATCAATCTGCGCTTGATGGCACCCATCACACCGCATATCGCCGAAGAATTGTGGGAACAAATGGGTTGGGAATACAGTGTACATACCCAACCATTCCCTGAGTACAATGCTGAAAAAGCTAAAGAAGACGAAATTGCCTTGGTGGTGATGATTAACGGCAAACCGCGTGAAAATATCATGGTATCGCCAGAAATCGCCGAAGCAGATGCGAAAGCCAAAGCCTTAGCCAGTGATGCTGCCAAAGATGCCCTGAACGGCAACGAACCACGTCGTGTTATCTTCATTCCTGGGCGTGGACGCGAACCCAAAGTGAATATCGTCGTTTAGGCTCTAATACGAACTGTCGGTGAAAATTGGACGAAATTGTAGTGGTTTGGCGTACCAAACCGAGTAGAATCAACAATTAAAATCCAAAAATTTACCGACTGTTGCAATAGATGCACGAAAGTCCCCAGAAATGGGGGCTTTTTTCTTTACGCTTCGTTTTTGAAGGCAACGATAAATTGCATCCGTGCTAGCTTGAGTTGGTCACCATCTGCGAGAGTTGTTTCTTCATAAGGTGGAATCTGTACATCATTCACATAAGTGCCATTAGTGCTGTTGTTATCAATAATTACTATACGATTATGTGCTTTATCAAATCGCAATACCGCATGAATACGGGATACCCCATAATCACCACCCCCTAATGGGTCAAGGTCAACATCAATCGGTGCGCCACGCACGGCACGCCCAACTTTAATCCCTGTCGGACTCATTTGTGGCTCTAATATGACACGATGATTGCTGGTCACCATCTTGAGGACAAGACTTGTGTTTTGGAGAAAAACGCTACCTTGTGGGGCTTTTTTAATAGCTGTTGTATCATTTTTTTGTTGATATTCCACAGCTAGAGGAGTATCACACACTTGGCAACGGGTGACACCAGGTGCATTCGGTGTGTCACAAGCAGGGCAGAATGTAATTTTCAGTGTGATATTGGTTAAGGCAGTGCGTCTTAATGCCTCGCGCTGAGCATGATTCAAATTCGGTTGGGTACGGTCACGTTCCCAGTCACGACATTTTATCGCTAAAGTGTTGCGCTCTTCACGATTCAAATTGTTGACGACGGTTTCTTTCATCAACTCGAATACGGCTTCTTGTGATTTTCCACTTAAACGCAGGTCTTTATATTGGTCAAAGAGTGTTTCTAGCGTCGGCATACGATACAACTCATCTCTCGGTGTGTGAGAATGATACTGTCTTGTGTGTTTTTGTGCAGAATATAGCCACTAAATTAAAAAATTATGATAGTGCTTTATAAGCAACTTGGACTTTCAGTGTGCCAAATTGTAATTCATCACCATGCCGAATTGTACGCCGTTCGTTGACATGTAGCAACTGCCCATTGATGTATGTGCCATTGGTGCTACCCATATCAAATAACGAAAGTGTCTCCGAAACATCATCATAACTGACTGCTGCATGAATTCGTGAAACGCCCTTCGTGCTTGCACCAAAAGCGTCAAGATTCACATCAATGGGACTATCTTTGTCAGCACGCCCGATGAGTAAGCGTTTCAAATGGTGCTGTGGTCGTAACTCAATCGGCTCATAATGCTCAATCTTGAATACCAGTGTATCACTTTCAGCATAATGAGCATCATCTTCTTGTACAATCGATTCATAGCTCAAAATAGCTGTCGGGACACCATTTTCTGATGTTAGCAATGTTCCACAAGCGTAACATATCGCATCAGATATTGAATTGCTTTTACCGCACGATGGACAATCAATAGTATTGCTTTGGTCACGATGTTTCGCTGCTTGGACGAGTTTTTCCCTATCAAGGAGTGAGATTTTCTCGGTTCTTTGATTTTCCCATGCACGCATATTACGGGCGAGTTCATCGCGTGTGTTTTTATCAAATTTTTGTAAATAAGGATGCAATGTACGGACAGCCTCTGGCGCATCCAGCCCATTTAACCGTAAACGTGTATATTCTTGGAAGACTGTCTTAATATCGTTGACCATATTGAACAACTACCTTTACATACAATATGTTATCTATTGTAGGGTAAAGTTGTCATAGCATGTATTCAGATTTGACTGTTTTTATAAATTTTAACTGTTTATCAACAAAAATATAACTTTAGCTCTTCAATGCTTGTCTGAGCTATTGCTAAGTGTGTTCCATCATTCAACTCGGATATGTTACACTATGAACAACTAATCAAATCCATGAATCGCGTATACGAAAGGATAGATAACGATGCAACAAGATTTGTTGACCATCACCCTTGAATACTGTGCATCTTGAAACTACACCCCTAGAGCCGTCAGGTTGACGGACGAAATTCTCTCAAATCGCAAAATTGAATATTTTGTGGGTGCATGGAATCTTATTCCATCATCAGGTGGTCGCTTTGAAGTGACAGTAAACGACGAGTTATTGTTCTCTAAAAAGCAACTCGGTCGTCATGCACAAGATGGTGAAGTCCATGACCTTATCTGGAATCATCTCTTGTCATTGCTTCCTGATGACTTTGAATTTCCTGAAGAAGATGATTAAATCTTCACACATTGCGTAAACGAAAAGAGCGTTATAAATGTAGTAACGCTCTTTTTATATATCGCAATCAGCTATGGATTAGCGTTCAATCTGTGCATTGAGTGTGGCTACTGTACTACCATCACTTTCAATACGGATGACCACCACGCCTGATTCTGGTACAACAAAGCCTAAGTTGAGTGTTTCAGGCAATCCGAAGGCTTGGTAATTCATCAGAGTTATGTCACCTTGTTCAGCCGTGATGACCAACTGCCCAACCTCACCTTCGACCAAACCGACTACAAGTATCAAGTTTTCACCTGCTTCGGCTTCAACAGTCAAAATGTCGGATGTTGTTTTGCTATCCAATGTCACCAAACGGGTATCATTGAGGGTTTGAACTGTATTGCGACTAATCGTGACGATTGCACTACCACTATCACCCACAGTGAATGGGCGAATCTCAAGCGTGTAAGTCCCTGTTTCGGGTAGGACAATGCGTTCAATCTCAGGGTCAACACCGAAGCCACCATCATCATCACTGGCAATTTCTTCGCTGTTAGGTGCAATCAGTGTTGCTACTGTATCAAATTCACCACCACTATCAACTGAAATCGTGATGACATCCCCTGCGAAGCCATCAAATTCGACCACACGCAAGGTAGATGCTTCGCTAAATTCAACTACTGTCCCATCGGCATAAAGTTCAGGGTCAGTTGACGATGTATTAGCATCATCAATCATTGATATTGCCTCATCATCATCTGTTGTATCACTATCCTCATCGTCACTGGCGACTGTGCCAAGTACCTCAAAGTCCACACTAGCGATAGATTCATCCGCACGGATGACAGCGAATGTATATGTTCCTGCTGGGTCACTATCAGATGTTTCCAATGTGATCGACCCAAAACCACTCGCATCGGCTGTCAGGCTTGTTTCAAACACTGTTTCGCCATCGAATGTCACGACAACATCAAAGGCTTCGTTACTATCTAGTCCACTGATATTGAACTCATAGCTTGCACCGATTTCTGCTTCGCTAGGCTCGACTGTAACCACTACATCACGATTATCTGGTTGAATCGCATCCTCGTCTGTTTCATCAGATGGTGTGTCTGTATCGTCCTCACCATCAGCAATTTCAGCGATAATTTCAACATCACTTGAAACGACCTCATCGCCTCGTGTAACAATAATCGTATAGATGCCAAGTGGGTCACCAGGGTCAGTCGCAAGGTTCAAAATTACTTGACCATTGTCATCTGCTTCACGGTCTACTTCAAAGACAACGTCGCCATCATACTCAATTTGGATATTCACACTTTCATCAGGCTCAAGCCCTGAAACAATCACATCAAATGGTTCACCATCAACAACTTCACTAGGGTCGATTTCGATACTAAGTTCACTGCTTGCGACACTCTCATCACCCAAAACAGTGAGAATTCCTGTAATGTCATCGGCATCAGTACGGTCAATGATGACTTCGTAATCGCCTGCTTCATCGCCCTCTGCCGCAGCAATAACTGTTTCAAACGTACCGTTTTCATCAGCATTACGCTCGACGGTGTAAACAACCTCACCATCAAATTCTATTGTCAGTGTGAAGGTTTCATTGGGTTCAAGCCCTGTGACTGTCACAATATGCTCTGTCCCAATCTCGCCTGATGTTGGGTCAATCGTAATTGTTACCCCGTCGCCGTCATCGTCTGGTTGGACTGCTACATCTTCACCATCCGTAATTTCGAGTGTACTTGTGAGCGCATCACTATCAGCACGAGTAATGGTCACATCGTAAACACCAAGCGCATCAGTCACATCCGAATTGAGTGTGACACTAACAGTACCGTTTTCATTAGCGATACGCTCGTCTTCAAATACTACTGCATCATCAATGTTGACTGTGATTGTCACCACTTCATCAGGCATCAAGTCGGTGACAGTAATTGTGTATTCTGTCCCTTGTGCACCTGATGTCGGCTCAACTACGACTTGTGCATTATCAATGACGGCATCTTGGGTCACAATCGTGAAGCCATCAACCACAATGACTTCGCCTTGACGCAAGATACGAACTTCATAATCGCCCAGTGCTTCATCTTCGCGTGCGATGAGCGCAACCGTTGCCACTCCGTTGTCATCTGCCATCGGCTCAGCACGATAAATAATCTCATCTTGGAAGCGCAACTCAAACAAGACCACTTCATCAGGCTCTAAATCACGCAGGATAAATTCGATGCGTTCACCCTGACGCAATGTACTCGGTTGAATATCGAGTGTGACATCGCTTTCAACTGTTGGAACGACCTCATCCTCAGTTTGTTCATCTTGTTCAGAAGTATCGTCATCTTCTGAGTCACTTGTTTCGGTTTCGTCAGCAATTTCAAAATCGCTACTGGCGACCACATTGCCCTCAGCACGGATTTCAATCGTGTAGGTGCCTGGTGGGTCAGTCGGTTCGCTGGTCAATTCAGTGGTATATACACCATTTTCATCAGCCGTTGCCCCTGTCGAAAAGACCGATTCACCATCTCGTAGAACAAAAAGGGTAATATTCTGTTCGGCAGGTAAGCCTTCAACAGTAATTGTATAGATTGTCGGTACAGGACCAGTGAGTGGATCAATTGTCAGAGAAATATCGTCTGGATTGATAACTTGAGGCGTTGCTGGGCGTTCATCAGCAATTTCTACGGATGTTGTTGAAACAACTTCGCCTAGACGAATTACCTCAATGCTATATGTGCCAATTTCTAAATCAATTCGTTGACCCAATGGCACGCGCCCGATGCCATCTGCATCAGCAGTGGTCTCACGACTTTGTACGATGTCTCCATCGCGCATGAGTTGCACTGTAATTGCTTCATCAGGGCGTAAATCTGCCACGCTGACAAAGAACACTGTGCCGACTGTGCCGACTGTCGGTGTGACTGTTGTGCTAACAGGCAAAATATCGACTAAAACGGTAGTTTCTGCAATCAGTTCATCGACTTCATAAACAAAAATGTCATAATCACCACGTTCACCATCATCTGGGAAGGTGTATTCAAATATCGCTAATCCACTAATATTGGATGTTACGTCTAGTGAATCAATCACCGTGTCATCAAACACTACATCAACGCGCAATGCCGTTTCAGGCGATGCACCACTCACTGTAATAAAGACAGTCTCTGCTGGTAAAATGGCATCGGGTGTGGCTTCAACTGTACCTTGCAATGCTTGTGCTACAACAGTGATTTCTTGTGTGAAGATGATTTCTGCATCAGCAACAATTGTTAGCACTAATGTCCCAAGAGTCTCACGGTCACTGACAAATTCAATAGTGACATCACCATCGACATTGGTACGTGCTTCTTGTTCAAAGATCTCTTCACGAGCCTGATTATCAATTTCAATATCAAGCAATAAGAAAGGCTCTGCACCGACAATTTCAATCGTGAAGATTGTGCCTGCTTCACCTTGCAAGGGTGTTACCATAATTTCAGGGGTGTAAACTTCTGCTTCGAGTATTTCGAGTTCAGCTGAGCCAATCACAGTCTCACTTGCGTTGAAGACTTCGACTAAGTATGTGCCAGCCGTATCATCCACTTCTGTGAAGATTTCAACCTCTAAGATACCTCGGTCATCTGCAACGCCTGTCGTTGTGTATACCACTACATCATTTGTCACTTGTGTAATGCGAATACTGATACTTTCACTAGCATTCAAGCCCGTTACCAGAATAATGTGCTGACTACCAACACGGGCTTCGTTGGGGATAACACGCACTGTCGCAGAATCCGATTGCTCTTGAGCAATAGTCGGAGGCTGTTCATTGTTAATATCAAAAGAATCACTACTTGCGACTGCAGGGATTGCTATCATCAAAACTAAGAAAAAAAAGATGCCTCGTGAGAGGTTACGCATAGAGTTGTCCTTCAATGCAACAGAAATGAATGATATTATTCTAACCGATTGTTTACCAATTAGCACCTTATCATGTGGTTAACGATTCCATAGACTTCTGTGGGGTATGAAATTACTATAATTTATACCCATGTTAACCAGCCCGAGTCATGCCGAAGGGCTAAGACTACGTTAGAAACGAATACATAGGCACTTTGGGGTGACGCTCCAGCCCCAAACTCTGCGATATATCATTAAACATGCTGAGGATCTAGGCAAGTGTGATGTATATAAAACCGTTTCATAACATGGGCGAGGAGAACTTGACCTGCGTAAGTAGAGAAACAGAGAGGTAACTTTCTATGCAAAAAGTGTTCGTTGTCGACAAGAATGGTGAACCGTTGATGCCCTGTCATCCAGCACGCGCCAGAGAATTGATGGATAAAGGCAGAGCGAAGGTCTTTCGTCAATACCCCTTCACAATTATTATCGTAGACCGTGAAGGTGGTGATACTCAAGATGTGCAAGTCAAGGTTGACCCAGGCTCCAAAACTACTGGTATCGCTCTAGTTGCAGATTGCAAGCGAGGTCTCAAGTGTATTTGGGCAGGTGAATTGACCCATCGAGGTCAACAAATCCGAGATGCTCTTTTATCTCGACGGAAGCTCAGGCGCAGTCGCAGAGGACGAAAGACACGCTACCGACCTGCGCGATTTCTCAACCGTCGTCGCCGTGAGAGTTGGCTAGCACCATCTTTACGAAGTCGTGTTGATAATATCTTGACATGGATCAAGCGACTGATGCGCTTTGTACCGATTACTCATATTGCACAAGAATTAGCACGTTTTGACACACAGAAAATGCAAAACGCTGAAATCTCAGGCATTGAGTATCAACAAGGTGAGCTACAAGGCTACGAAGTGCGTGAGTATCTGCTAGAAAAATGGGGACGACAATGTGCTTATTGCGGTGTTAAGCATATGCCACTAGAAGTTGAACATATCGTGCCAAAATCTCGTGGTGGTTCAAATCGTGTCAGCAATTTAACTTTAGCCTGTCACGAGTGCAATCAAACCAAAGACAATCAGACCGCATCCGAATTTGGTTATCCTAATATCCAAGCACAAGCTGAAAAACCTTTACGTGATGCTAGTGCCGTTAACAGCACTCGTTGGGCATTGTTTGAACGCTTGCAATCGCTCGGCTTGCCAGTAGAAATTGGCACAGGTGGACACACCAAGTACAATCGACACATACAAAATTATCCGAAAACGCATTGGTTAGATGCAGTCTGTGTGGGTGAAAGCGGACAAGATGTGTTTGTGCATCACAGGATGCAACCTTTACTTATCACAGCCATGGGACGACAAGCGCGTCAGATGTGTCGTGTGGATAAATTCGGTTTTCCGCGCACCAAAGCGAAACAACATCGCATCGTTAGAGGCTTCCAGACAGGTGACATCGTCAAAGCAGTTGTCACTAAAGGCAAGAAAATTGGCACCTATGTCGGACGGGTTGCGGTTCGTGCATCAGGGTCATTCAATGTTAAGACGATAAACGAAACCGTACAAGGCATCAGCTACAAATATTGTTACATCTTACACCAAGTTGATGGCTATGTTTATCATTATGAAGCAGCAGAAACCTAAATTGAATTATATTACTTGTAGTAAATAGTCCAAAGGTCTTTCCATGGCGATTATAAAAAGCATTGCAACACTATTGCGACCTATCCTGAACATACCTGTCGTGAAACGTGTGCGTCAAAACCATGCTTTTGAACATGCCACCATCCATATGCTCAACCGCCAAAATTATATATTGTCAGGACGCGCGTCACTTGGTGGCTTTGTTGTCATGGGAGATGTCCCTACTGCCAAAATCGAAGCAGCAGCACAAGAAGCTCTCAATCGTTTACGGCGTGGACAGCGACAACTCGCCATGCACCCTAATTGTGGCACGAACCTCGTCACAGCAGGGGTGTTATCGACTAGCATCGCAGCGATGGGTTTCATGGGAACAGACCGCCGACGCGCATGGGAACGCTTCCCTGTCGTGATGCTTCTAATGATGATCGCCGCTTTGTATTCCACACCCATAGGGATGCTTGTGCAAGAACACATCACCACCGAAGGCAATCCCGAAGATATGCAAATTGTGCGTGTCAAACGTGGTGAAATGAAAGTGCCATTCCGTCAAAAACCGATTGTCGTCCACAACATCATGACTAAGTGATTTTTAGTAATTAGTTTTTGTGAGACCACATTGTATATTTTCTGTAGTGGTTTGGCGTGCCAAACCGAGTGAATAGCAAATATGATTGAGATGCTATGTCTGAAACCCCTAATTTTTACCTTTTTCATGGCGATGATGATATGTCCGTTCAAGAAGCCGTCCAGCAAATTCGGGCAGGTATGGGCGATGGACCAAACGCCGATATGAACATCTCTGAATATGATGGTGAAAATACTGATGTTGCCAAAGTCATCAATGATGTTAAATCGTTTCCATTTTTAGCAGATAAACGCCTCGTGATTGTCAAAGGGCTTGTCACTGCCTTGATGAAAACGGCACATGGCAAAAAACAACTGGATACCCTCATGGAAACTATCCCGAACTTGCCAGCACATTCACGTTTGGTCTTAGTCGAACGTGATAACCTCAAGAGCAATCTCAAAATTGTGAAGTTAGCAGGGGAAGTCGGCTATGTAAGACAATTCACTGTCCCAAAAGATACAACACAGTGGATTCGTACCCGCGCCGAAAATGAATATGAAACGACTATCGAACCACAAGCTGCTATGGCACTTGCGTCTGTCACAGGTAATGATTTACGCCGTGCCGACAATGAATTGGTCAAATTAGTCAGTTATATTGGTGGCGAAGGCACAATCACCGAAGCAGATGTCGCATTGCTCACGCCCTATGTCGCGGAAGCCAATGTATTTGATATGGTCGATGCACTTGCAACGGGCAACGGAAAAGTGGCACTCTCACTCATGAATCAAGTGCTTGACCAAGACCCTTCTGACCCAGGTTTTCGTCTTTTTGCGCTGATTGCACGGCAGTTTCGTCTATTGTTACTCACTCGTGAACATATTGATACAGGTGGCGCACCCGATAAAAACAGCATCGCCAAAGTGCTAGGGATTCATCCTTATCCTGCAAGTAAACTCGCTACCCAATGCCGACGCTTTGAACTCGCCCAACTCGAAAGCATCTATCGGCGTGTGCAACAATACGATGTCGATATGAAAACAGGGCGCATTCAGCCTCGCCTAGCACTTGAATTACTTGTCGCTAGCTTGACACAATAGACTGATTAAGTGGCTAATGTATCATTACTTTCGTCAATAATAGTTTGCAGAAACATCTGTGCCTCTTGCTGACGGTGTACCTTATCCTCGTAAATGGAAGACTGACCATCTCGTATACGAAGCGCATCGTCTATTAGAGGATGCCACTTTGAGGCTATATGCTTGAGAGCATACTTCCCTGCATCAACTTTAGAAACAATATTTTTCTCCCGAAATGAATAGAACAGACGTAGAACGCCTAAGACTGCCCACTCAATCGCACCATCATGTTTTAGCATCGCAAATTTATCAGGATGTGTTGCCCAATCATGCCAGTAGCTATTGAGATTCTGGTGCATCTTATGCTCAAGCTCCCCCCACTTGACATTTATATACCTCAATGTGTCTTCATCGCCAAAAACTGTAATACCATGATGCTGTAAGAGCCACCAGGTCACCAAATTGAGGTCATGCTGTCCCATTTGCAGTGACTCACCATCAAAATAGGGATAAGATACAATCTCATGAGGGGATTTGAGCAAATCGTCCGCTTGAATATAACAGCCATCGAGCGTGGCTTGTGGATAGCCTATTCTAATTTCTAAGTGGATTTGCTGTAAAATTTTAAAATCATCTTCTGTACATGGATGATTGAATGTTACTACAAAATCAATATCACTTTTTTCTGATTGATATGCACCCAATGCCAGCGACCCATAAAGATATAATCCATTTAGGAGTTCAGGTGCTGTCTGCTGAATCTTCTCTATAAGAATAGATAATATCTCGCTCACATCTTGTGGAAGTGGTCTGTGATTTGGCATATTAGGGTCAACTTTCTGCCACCAAAGTCGGGTCAAAGTCAGGCACAATTGTTTCAACATCACGAATAATCGGTGCGCTATAGGCAACCAAGCCAATCACAACGGTAGCGAGCCCCACGAACACAAACATCAATCCCATGCCAGCCCCATCTCCTGTACCAACTAACCCCCCAAATATTGGAGCAAGTGTGCCATTCGGTTGCATAGCTGGCTCAAAAACGTAATCCGCGAGTAATCCGCCGATAATCATCGCAGCAGGGGTGCTGATTGCAGCAATTACCCGACGTGCTGCGAACACTTTCCCCTGTACATCAGGGGGTACTTTGCTCTGCCAAATCGCTTGATTCGAGGCATTAATCGGTGATAAAAATGCTGATTGAGCAAACGCCCCAATCACCCAAAATAGCAAAGTCTGACCAGCACCGAGAACGACTGTTCCCAATAAACCACTTGCCATAAATCCCCATAACACACCGCGCACCCGACGCTCTTTGAAGCCCCCATGTGCGCTCATCAATAAGCCCCCGACAAAGCCTCCTCCAGCCATACACGCACTGACAATCCCAAGAATCGTCTCATTGTTACCTGTCCGTGCCAAAATCATCGGATTAGTCAGGACAATCGCCATCCCAAATACAAAATTCGCAAAGAAAAATGCGGTTTGCAACCAAAATAAGCTCTTACGATTCCAAATAAAACGGAATCCATAGCTGATTTCCTGCCACACACCTGATTGACTATCTGCCCCTTCCGCACTGCGCTTAACGGCTGGAATCTTTACGAATAGCAATGTGCCATAAGCAATCACAAATGTCACAATATCTAGCGCGAGGATGCCATTCAACGAGAGTAAGCCATAGAGCGATGCAGCAGCAATCGGAGCAAAAATATTGCTCGCAGAATTTGCTAATCCCAACATCGCACTCGTCCGCGCGTAGTGGTCTTTGCTGACCATTGTCGTAATAGCGGCTGAATACGCAGGAAATTGAAACGACTCAAACATGCCAGCGACAAAAGTAATCGCGTACACATGCCATAACACCAGCGACCCATTTAAACTGAGGATGAGCAATAAAATTGTGCCGACACCAGCCGCAAGGTCACTGAGCATCATCACCAGTTTACGATCCCAACGGTCTACTAATGCCCCAGCAATTGGACTCATCACAATACTTGGTAAAAAGCCGAAAAATGCTACAAATGCCAAAGCTGTCGCCGACCCTGTCAGTTCCCATGCCCACAGTGTCAGGGCAAACCGCGTCATCCCCGTCCCAAGCAAGGAGAAAAATTGACCGACCCAAATCGTATAAAATGCGTTCATTCCACTCGGACGTTTGCTGAAAATGCTCACTATGCTGTCTCCCTAAAGTGTACTTTACCCTATTATGCAATTTTTCGGGTAGATAGACTAAGTGTATGTCAATCATCGACTATTTGCAACATTCTTACGAAAATTAGCGTATAATTGTTCAAAGGGAAAAAGCAGCGGTTGGTTTTTAGTGATTAGTTTTTGGTAATGTAATGATGATATAAGTTTAAGGATTTTACCTTCAACTTGTATTTTCTTATTAAAGCAATTCTCGCATCGTGAATGACTAATAACCAAAGACTAACAACCAATGAATAACTTTCGATGCAGACTATCTATAAAACGTAACGATTTTTAAGATGTAGCATTGTTGGCAAACTCAGGAGATTAAACAACATGGAAACAGGATTACTCTTTTTTGCTTTCATCCTTGCGCTGATTTTTGGCTGGGGGTTGTTCGGTGGTATTATCGACTTACTGATTGCCATCATCTTGTGGATGTTCATCGGTAACATCGCAGGGCATATCATTCGTGGTGAAGATTACGGTGTAGCTGGCAATATTGCACTCGGTTTGGTTGGTGGGATATTCGGTGGCTTCCTGATGAAATTATTCGGACTCGGCTTTGTGTTGAATATCTGGTTACTCGGTCAGGTGGTCAGTGGCGTGCTTGGGGCAGTGATTCTCGTTTACATCACACGCTGGACAATCGACGCTCAAGCAGGCAAGTAGTTTGAAACATCACGGTAAGAAGAAGAGGGAAGCACATGAAATGCTCTATCTGTTTCCTTCTGTTGATATTGTTACAGTGATTGCGTCATCCTTAGTGATGTTTGGCGTATTTAGTTGTTCTGCTCCTTTAGTTTTTGCGTTTACTTTGTATTCGGGCGCATTTATTTGGTGGAATGGTACATTTGAACAGTTGCTACAACTGACTGTATTCATTACGTTCGTCGTAGTTGTTCTCATTATGTATTCAACAGCTTTACTACTAATGGTGTTGAATAGAATTCAGACAAACAGACATGAGAATCTTATATCCAAGAAAGATTTCAAGTGAAATTTATCCCACGCAAATAAAGAGCTAGTCTAGCATCTAAGCAATAGCCTATGAAGCACAAACGCAAGAACGAATCAAAGTCATCACTTTCATCGGAAACCGTTGGTTGTTTGTTGCTAGTGCCTATTGGTATCGTGTGCTTGGCGATTGCAGTTGTTGCGATGAATCCTTTGGATGTATTCTTCGGTGAAAATGCAGATTTTGCTTTTCTTACTTTCACAGCTTTGTGGGTTGTTTCATATGTTTTAGTTGCGTGGATTTTTACAAAACTATATGTCCAGAGACGATTTGCTAAACATAGAAAATCGGGAAATGCTCATCAATCAAGCAGATAGAAATTATCAGTCGCTCTATCAATGAGCGTTGCAAGCCGTGTCACATCCGAATAGGGCGATAATATCTCGTAAGCATCAAGCACCAAGTGATGATAAACACGCAATCCAAGCACCTCACCACCATGCAAGTAATCATACATTTCATCATCCGCACCACTGACTATCTCAGGTAATGAGTAATCAAAAAGTGGCACATCATCCTCAGCAAATAACAGTCGGATTTCCTCACGCACCATCGGAATATACTCATAATTACCAGATGACATCATCTGCTCATAATTGCTAGCATGGTAGGGCAAAAACAAGCCAATGACAGTCACATCGTTCTCATCAGCAAGTGTAAGAATTGCTTCTGTTGCATCCATTGATGGTGAAAATACAGCATTACCATACTGGAAAATGCCCTCATTGTTAGCAATCAATCCTTGGTGATGACGGGTTAAATCAACTTGTAGATTGTGCAAATTCGAAAAATAGAAACTACCATCAGCACGATACCCCTGCTGATAGGTCTGTGCGGTATAGCCCAACCAACGGTCAAATGTATATGATTGATAAAAGTCATAAACTTGGCTTGGTTGGCTAAGATAATTGCGTGCAATTGCCCGAAAACCTCCGAAGGCATAATCATAGCCATAGCGCATTGTTGGGATGACTTGCTCCACGCGATTGCTCCGCACAAAAGTCCCCGTATCGTTATAAAACAACTCGTCAATCGGCAAAATCAACACATCAGGCAGACTGTCACGCTCAGCAAGCCCCTCCAAAAATTGCAAAACTTCGAGCGGTTCAGCACTTGGAATACTTGCGTTGTAGCCTATCGTTGGCGTATCAAACATCAGGTCAGGTCGCCAATGATAAACCCGTGACGAGCCAATCAATAGCACATCAGGGCGCAGGTGATGAGTCGCTGTAAATTTATAGTGAAATTGGTCAGCGCGTGTCCAAGGAGGCATGTAAATCAAGTCAGGATGGGCTTGTTGCTGAGACACAACCCAGCGTGGCGGATTCGCGTCCCCTAATTTAAGCGCAATATCAAATAAAGTGCCGATAACTATCGCAAAAGGCAACACAATCATCAGTAACTTGAAACTGAAACGCCAAGGCATACACAGTGTCATTTCATCATCGGCAGATTGGTCGCCATTATAGAATGATTTTCTCAATTCTTCTATTTGATGACACTGGAGTTGCTAAATTTTGCACAAATAGGTCTGTATAGTTGATAACGGTTTGAATTAATGGCTCTCAATCGGTAAAATAAGCCTAATGAGATTCAGTTAATGTCACTGCTCTTAACAGAGCCGTATGGTTTTACAGGAGAGATGAATGGCAAAACCAACCAAAGAAATGTTGCTTGATTGGTATCGTCAAATGACCCTCATTCGGGAATTTGAAGAAACCTCTCATCAACTTTATTTTGATAAACGCATCACAGGCGTTTACATGCACCTCTATAGCGGTCACGAAGCCGTTGCAGTCGGTGCAATGGCACACATGGAAATCGGCAAAGACCACATCATCACAGCTTATCGTGACCACGCTCAAGCTCTAATTGCTGGTGTTGACCCCAATCGCATCATGGCAGAAATGTTTGGTAAAAAGACAGGTGTCAGTGGTGGTAAGGGTGGTAGTATGCACCTTGCATCGGCTGCACACAATTTCTGGGGCGGTTACGCCATTGTTGGTGGACATCTACCACTAGCAGCAGGGATTGCGCTTGAAGCACAATACAACAACACAGGTGCAGTCGTCTTATCGCATGTCGGGGATGGTGCAACCAATAACGGTTACTTCCACGAAGCCCTCAACTTTGCTGGCTTGTGGGATTTACCTGTGATTTGGTTAATTGAAAATAATGGTTACGGCATGGGGACAGAAACCGAACGTGCCGCAGGTAATCCGTTGCTCCATGAACGCGCGATTGGCTACGATGTCAAAGATTTCGGGCGTGTGGATGGGCAAGATGTCTTCAAAATGTATGATGTGATGGGCGAAGCCTTTGAACACTGCCGTAATGGTGGTTCAGCATTGGTGGAAGCGATTACTTATCGTTATCGTGGGCATGGTGTGTCCGATAAACAATATGACTCACGCCTTGCTCAAGAACTCCAAGATTGGAAAGAAAATAAAGACCCCATCAATATCTTGAAGAAGCACCTACTCGAAGAATACAAGACAGTCAACGAGAGTGACTTACAAGCGATTGTCGATGAAAGTCGCCGTATCGTCGATGAGTCTGTGGAATATGCTGAAAATAGCCCATTCCCAACCACACTCGAAGACTTATATTCCAACGTTTACACAGATTAGGAGGCGTGAATGGCAGATAAGAACTTACCAATGCGCGAAGCCCTGCGCCTCGCGCTACAAGAAGAAATGCGCCGTGATGAACGCATTTTCATCATGGGTGAAGAAGTTGGCATGTGGCAAGGAACACACAAAGTTACACGCGGATTTTTAGAAGAATTTGGCGAAAAACGTGTCCGTGATACCCCCATTGCAGAAATGGGTATTGGTGGTCTAGCAGTCGGTGCTGCGATGGCGGGCTTACGTCCCGTCGCAGAATTCATGACCATCAACTTTGCTTTCTTGGCACTCGATGCCATCATCAACCACGCAGCTAAAGTTCGTTACTTCTTCGATGGCGAATTTGAATGCCCAGTTGTGTTCCGTGCAGCGACAGGTTGGGGTGACCAAGCGACAGCATCGCATAGCCACACACCAGAACCGATTTTTGCACACTTCCCAGGCTTGTATGTCTGTTCACCAGCCGATAGTGCTGATGCCTATGGTTTGCTGAAAACATCCATCCGTGACAACAACCCTGTACTCTTCACAGAAAGTATTGGCTTGTATCGGATGCCTGGTGCTGTTCCAGATAATCCTGATTACACCTTGCCCATCGGTAAAGGCAAAGTCAAAAACGAAGGTAGCGATGTTACCCTCATTGCTTACGGACGCGCAGTATCATGGTGCTTGAAAGCAGCTCGTGAACTGGCAAAAGAAGGTATCTCTGCGGAAGTCGTTGATGTGCGTTGGTTGCGCCCTCTCGATACCGATTTAATTTTCGAGAGCTTCCGTAAGACCAACCGCGCCGTGATTGTCGAAGAATCACACCAGTTCTATAGTTTCGGTAGTGAAGTGGCAGCCCAAATTCAGGAAAATTGCTTCGATTATATGGATGCACCGATTAAGCGTGTCACCCAACATGATGTGCCTGTTCCATTCAGCAAACCACTCGAAGAATTGACCTATCCTGACCATACGGATGTCATCAAGGCTGTAAAGGAGATTCTCTAATATGGCAGATGTAACCCTCACGATGGACGGTCTGCTCTTGAATTGGCTCAAAGATGTCGGCGAGTCAGTCTCAGCAGGCGAAGTCATCGCAGAATTTGAAGCAGATAAAGCAACCGTCGAAGTCGAAGCCCCCGAAGCAGGGGTCTTATCCGAAACCTTAATTTCCGTCGGCGAAGAAGTTGACGAAGGCACAGTCATTGCTCGTATCGGTGATAGTGTTGCATCGGGTGGTAGTAGCAACGGGAGCAATGGTGCATCCTCAAAACCTGCACCTGAGCCTGTTCAGGAAGCTAGCGCACCTGCACCGACTGCGAGTAGCAACGGCACAGCAGTCACCACACCTGATGGACGCATCAAAGCATCGCCATTAGCAAAGAAAATTGCCGAAGATAAAGGGATTCCACTCGGCAACATCGCAGGTAGTGGTCCTGGTGGACGCATCGTCAAAGCAGATGTGGAAAATTACACACCACCGAAACCAAAACCTGTGCCAGCACCTGCGAGTGCGCCAGCCTATCAAAGCTATGGGAAATTGCCTGAAGGCGACCATGTCGAAATTGAAGACATCAGCCGTATGCGTAAGGCAATCGTCAAAGGGACAGTCACCAGCTTTAACACGACTCCACATTTCTATGTGACGATAGAGGTCGATGTTGAAGCAATGATGCGCTTGCGTAAATTAATGAATACCCAACTCGAATCACGCGGTATCAAAATCAGCGTCAATGACATCATTGTTAAAGCTGTTGCTTTAACCTTGCGTGAATTCCCGAACCTCAACAGTCATTACTATGGCGATAAAATTGTGCGTAACAAACATGTCAACGTAGCGATTGCAGTAGCCTTGCCTGATAACGGCTTGGTCAATGTGGTTTCGCCTGATGCTGACCGCACATCCTTGAGCGCAATGGCACAATACCATAAGCAAATGTTCAGCGACTCACGCGATGGTAAAATCAAGTCAGAATACATCAAAGATGGCACATTCTTGGTGAGTAATCTTGGGGCATATGGCGTTGAATCCTTCAGCTCCATCATTGACCCACCACAATCAGGGGCACTCGCTGTCGGCGCATCGCGTAAAATCCCTGTAGTGCTAGATGATGGCACACTCGGCGTGAGTACTCGCATGAATGTGACCCTCAGCATTGACCACCGTATCAGCGACGGAGCAGAAGGCGCACAGTTCTTAGCCTACTTCAAAGAACTCATCGAAAATCCGATGCGCTTGCTCGTTTAGCGACCATTCTAATGTAGGGGGACACCGTTCTCGGTGTCCGAATCATAACAAAAATTATGCCTACTCAAATAAAAGTAGGCATTTTTTATTTGACAGTTAATTGTGAAAAATAGTACAATTAAATCAAAAGCGATAAAATAATCATGTCACCACAATTTAACACTACCAGATATATCATAGATACAGTGACTAACAGCACAATTCATATTAGTACCAGTGTATTTCTGCTAACTTTAGTGATACACATTCTCTTTGGTCACCTTCTTTGGGGATTAACGATGGCCGTTAGCCTTGGAGCAATGACCTTTTTAGCGTGTATTGTTGTTGCTTTACTGTCTAGTCTGGTTGTCACATTGTGGTTTAAGATATTTGGTCAGAAAATTTCCAAGCCGAGGATTAAAGCAAAATTCATCGCAAGTGTCGTCTACTGTTTATCTGTGATAGTCATCTCGTTGTTAGCATTTTTCATCGGATTTCCGATAATTATTTGGTTGGCATTACCAATGATGCTTGCACATCACTTCACTCTGCCACGTTTCTTTGAAACACCACGCAAACGCAAACCCAAAAATTAGCTCTTTACCCGATGGTTTCATAGCCTTTATCGAAGAAACCTGTAAAAGCCTCTATACTGTAAATATCTTATTTCAAACAACACTGTATGAAAGGCTTCATATTGCACTTTAAATACCTCGTCCTGATTATTACCTTATTCCTCCTACCATTTTCTGCATATGCACAGACAACTACGGAAGAAAATGCAACTGTTGGCATCCGCATTGATTATCCCGAAGATTGGGCATCAAGCACAGTTGAAGTCAGTGATGGCATCCAAACGCTATATCTTGCAGATAGCGAACGGACAATGCGACGCATCCTGACAAGCCCGACTGATCCAATGGCATCAGGACGCTTCGCTATGATTCACTATTCGCCTACTTTTGTCAGCCAAGCCGTTGATTCTCTTGAAGAACTACGCGGTGTGTATCAATCAGTTGATGAAGATGATTGGGAAGAAACCACCATCAATGGCGAATTGGCTTATCAATGGTCATACGAAGATGAACGCACAGCAGGCTTTGTTATCCTGTATCAATTGCCTGATGGTCGTCTTAATTTCTCAATCGCAGATACTGCAATTGGTGAAATGACCGCCGAAATGTACGACCTATTCATCGAAGTCATTGAATCAATTGAATTTTACTCATCACTAGAATCTGTTGACGATGAGCTTAAATTATCTGAAACTGCCGAAAGTGACCGACTCAGCTTTTCGTTTCAATACCCAGAAGATTGGCAACTGTCCGAAGTAGAAGAAGTGCCGACAGGCGTTGTCATCAGTCCGACAACAAGTAGTACAAGCCTCACAGAATTTTTTGGTGGTGCATGGTTACTCATTACAGATAATTCTGCTGAATTACTGGGCTTAGATGATGAGATGACCGAACAATTAGATGAAATGTCGCTTGATATTCTCGAATCATACGCAGATGCTGCATCAAGGCAAGGGGTTGAATTCACAGAAATTGACCTCCTTGAAATTGATGACATTCCTGTTGGACGTGTATCAGGCGAGGGTGCAAACACCATCTATATGTTTGTTCTGAATGAGAATGTCGTACAAATCTGGATTGGTGCTACCACCTCAGAGATGCTTGAGGCACTCGAAGCCGTTGTTCAAGCAATTATTCCAACTGTGGAATCTCATATGCTGGGTGACGAATCAAATCTGTCACTAGCGAATTTTATCGTGACCGAAGATGACGTAGATGAGACGTACATCATGGAAAATGGTGTTGCTTTTGACTATCCATCTGAATGGTCAATCATCGAAGAAAATGGCTTGGTCTTAGTCTCCAACTTGGAGGATATCGCATCATTCACTGCACAGCCTGATGAAATTTTGCTCATCATTTCCACTGTGTCAACAGAAGAACAAGACATCGCCACGACTATTTCTCTCTTGCAAGAGGTACAAGAACTCATCCTAGATAGTGATACCTTCAATATTGACCTATTCAGGATTGATGGCAATCAAAAACCGACAGATATGGAGTTTGACCTTGGCGACCTCGGTGATGATTGGAATTTTAGCGGTGGCTTAGTTCTCAGTCCCGATAATTCGCTCAATGGGGCAATTTTCATCATTATGTCTCAAGAGGTTTATGACCCAGAACTTGCAACACTCGTGATTAATCCTGTTCTGACGACCTTCCGCACAGCAGAGGAAGATTAGTCTAACAATCCGAATGCTCACATCGTCAGTGGGCATTTTTAAATAGCCCCAATCATTAGGGGGATTATTCTCCTGTGTGTTGCTATACTGGAGACAGACAAATAACACACAGGAGAACACCATACATGCAATACCCTCTAAAACTTGTATTACTCACTGTATTTATGCTCACCCTTGCTATCCCGACCTTAGCCCAAGATGACCCAACAACTTTCATTGAAGAAAATCCTGAATCAGTCTCTGTTGTCTGTGTACAAGGCGATGAGGTCTTAGTGGAACATCTCGCTGATGAACCCATCACACTCGCATCCACATCCAAGATGATTATCCTTGCGGAATATGCGCGTCAAGTCGCATTCGGTAATCTCGACCCTGATGCCGAAATTGCACTAGACGATGTTGAACTCTATCACATCGCTGGCACAGATGGTGGCGCACACGAACAATGGCTAAGCACACTCGACCCCAATGCCGAAACAGTCACCATGAGCCAAATTGTCGATGGTATGATGATTTTCAGCACCAATTCAGGCGCAGATTATGTGCTGGCACAATTAGACGATGAAGGCTTCACCGAACTCTATGACCTGTTTGATATGCAAAATACTGATTTGCCAAGCTCTTTCCTAGGCAATTTACTAGTGCTCAGCAATCATGAACTAGGCATCACAGATTTAGAGTATGTGGAATCACTCGACCAAGAGACTTTCCTAGCAGAAGAAGCTCGCTTGCTTGATTTATTCCTCACGGATGCCGATTGGCGTGAAGCCGAACTTGAGTTTCGTGATAGCCTACAAGTTGGCTTGCCTGAGATAGATGTACAATCGGCATTCTTTGACCAATTCACAACCCAATCCACAGCCAATGACTTGCTGAAACTTGTTCAAGCCCCGTATACCGACAGTGGCTTATCAGAAGACGCACAGATAGTCATGCAAGGTCATCTCGATTGGATTTTTGATGTTAACCCAGCCAATGAAGAAGTCTACGAGGTATTGGCAACCAAAGGTGGCGCATATGCAGGTATCCTCACGACAGTTTGGCATGTCGAAGCAATTGGCTTTGAACCTATTTCCTTAGTCGTACTCTATCACGACTTACCAGCGAATGAATGGCAACAATGGCTGACCACAGGTGACCATCAAGCACTTGAATTACAAGTGGTTGCTACACCAGCAGGTTGCCCTGTCTTCGCTGATATTCTGCCAGAAGGATAACACTAAATACAATGAAGATGCCCACTCAAGCAAGTGGGCATCTTTTGCCTGACTAATACACTAACTGTAACTTGCGTGATACCTTGCCAGAGATAAAGTACAATCCTGTGCCAATAGCCCAAACAAAGTAGCCTATCAGCAATGCCATCAACATCACACCATAAAATGCACCGAACAAGCCTGTCCCATTGAAGCTCATCTCAGTCAATGATGTGACCATCGTTGTGGTGACAGTCACAATCCAGCCGAGTCCTGCAAAAATCCCAACCATACCGAGTGGTAGAGGCAATGTACCTGTCGATATTGCCAGTCCATTGACGCTGATGAGCCAAATGCCAATCAGAATCAGGCTCATAGTGGTGAAGCTACCAACGATTAAGATATTCTCTGTCATGAGATTAGCAACCATTGCAAATACAATCAATAAAACCGCCAGTATAGCCGTCATCATCACAGCAAAGCTCATTTTTGGACGATGAATTTTTAGAATACGATGCATCGCAGGAATTAATAGTACACTGAGAATAGGGGATACAGTCAGCATGAATTCAGCCGTATCCTCATGCGGAATCAAGAATACTGAACCAAATCCTAATGCTGATACCAATGCAATCAAGCCTGTTAATCTGTTCAAGAGGTCTTTCATTAGTTCTCTCCTCGTGTAACCTGATCGTGTTTCTAGTGCTGTGAAAAACATATCCAACCAATCACTGATGGATAACTCACATTGTTCGAGCATCGCACGGAATTCTTCCTCGTAACGCTCGCGCCATGTTTGTGGATATGTCGCCATGACTAGATTAAGCAAAAAAGTCATTTGGCATCTCCCACACGTTGCAAACCTGTCTGGGCAAAGCGATTCATCTTTTGCAGTGTTTCTTCCAATGCCGATAAGCCTTGACCTGTTAAGCGATAAGGCTTGCGACGGTCATTGGTTTCAATCACTTCAATGAATCCATGTTCTTCCAGACGACCAATTGCACCGTAGAGTGTGCCAGGGCCCAACTTAATCCCAGAAATCATTTCGATGTCTTCCATCATGCTATATCCGTGTTTTTCACCCCCAGCTAAACTCGCTAAAATCAGTAAAGCAGGGTCGGAAAAGCGTCCAAGATCAGGTAATCCACTCATAGTCTATCTCTCTTCGGATATTGTATTACGTTTCACGATATATCGTCAGACGTAATAATAGGCTTGTTTTGAGAATTTGTCAACATAGCTAAGGCAAGCGTAAGGTTTACAGATTTTGTATGGTGTTCGAAAAATATAAATTTAGGATTCTACAGGCGCAGCTAACCAACCATCCGCAACAGCTTTATCGAGCATCTGCTGAATGTAATCCCATAATTTACTAGATGCGCGTCCCGCACCTGTTGCATTACGGTGGTAGACTTGCTCAAATCGCGGATTGTGCTGTCCCCAGCTTGAACGTCCATCCGACCACATATTATGCAAGAAGGGCATCAGGCGATCAATTGCATTAGCAAAGAGCGCATCGTTGCTTTCTGCACGTTCAAATTCTCGCCATAGTGCCATGAACGCTGTTCCTTGTTCATCAGGCAAAATCCCAAAAATGCGCTCAGCCGATCTGACCTCACGCTCAAATTTATCTTTATAACCTATTTCATCAAATGCGAAAGTATCCCCTGCATCAATTTCGACAATATCATGGAGCAAGAGCATTTTCAGTACGCGCAGAATATCGACTGGCTCATCAGTATAGTCGGCAAGAGTAATCGCTGCCATCGCAACATGCCAACTATGTTCGGCTGTATTCTCTTGACGTGATTCATCGACAATATGCGTCTGCCGAATCACCGTTTTTAGCTTGTCAATTTCTTTCAAAAATTCGATTTGTTGTTGTAATGTCATTTTTATCCTTTTTGCTTAGCGTTCTTCGCGTCTTGGCGGTTAATTTGTTTTGACCTTATCCAATGCTTGTTCAAGGTCAGCAATCAAATCATCAGGATGTTCCAAACCGACTGAAAAACGCAATAGATTCTGTGGTGTCGATGTGCCTTCTTCAATCGAGGCACGATGTTCAATTTTACTGCGTACACCACCAAAACTTGTCACACGCTTGATAATATTAAGATGATTGGTGAAATTGATGGCATTCTGAGCATCTCCAATCACCTGAAACGAAAACAAGCCTGTCGCGCCACGTTGTTGCTTTTGATACAAATCATGTTGTGGATGCGATGCTAACGCAGGATGTAGAACACGCTCAATCTGTGGATGAGCTTCTAGCCAAGTTGCAATCTGACAACTGCTATCGTGCATGGCATGTACACGCACAGGCATCGTCATGATACCGCGTAAGGTCAGCCAGCAACTATGTGGGTCAGGAGTTGCGCCACCAATCTCCTGAATACGATAAATGTGATTGAAAAAGTCGCTCTCTTCGCGCGCAATCAATGCACCACCGAGAACATCACTATGCCCACTGATGAACTTCGTCGTTGAATGCACCACAATATCCGCGCCGAGGTCAAATGGTGATTGAAAAATCGGTGTGCCAATCGTGTTATCGACTACAAACATCAGATTATGTGCCTTGGCAATCTCACTAACCGCTTCAATATCCGTCAATTTCATCATCGGATTCGATGGCGTTTCGGTGATAATCATTCGTGTTCTATCGGTGATTGCATTCTCAACCGCATCAACATCTGCCATATCAACAAAAGTGGTATCGAGTCCCCAAGGCTTCAGGATTTCGTTCAAAATTACTTGAATCCCAAAATACATATCCGATGGGGCAACGATGTGGTCGTCTGTTTTTAATCCCTGAAAAAGTGAGAGCATCGCGGTTGAGCCTGACGCAAACATCGCGCAGTGTGCGCCTCCTTCAAGGCTTGCGAGACGTTCTTCCAGTTCAAGGCGATTGGGATTGCCATTGCGAATATATTGGTATCCGCGCGAATACTCGCCATTGGGATCACGTTCAAATGTGGTGGATAAGTGAATCGGTTGCGCGAGTGCACCAGTGGTCGGGTCAATATCATAGCCAGCGTGGATGGCTTTCGTTTCAGGTTTCATATAATGGATAACCTTTGTCAGCTTTAGCAAAGTAGATGATATATGTAGGGGCTTGCTACAGCACGCCCACTTAACATTGAATTGTTATCAGTACAGTATACCGTCTGCTGACCAGTATTTCGTCATCCACCTATGCCAATTTTAACTTAAATAAAAAATCCCCCACATATTCGAGGGGAACTGAACGTTGCTGATTATCTAACCTGCTAACAACCTGAAACGCTTTACACACGCCGACGTTGCCACACCAAATTACGAATACAAATCCGTGACCGCACTGAACCATTCCATTCTGCTTCCAGACCAGCACGCTGTAGTGCCGCTACCACCTCCGAAGCGACCCACTCTGATGCACTCTCTTTGCCATTGACTGCACCATATGCCAAATAGAGATACTCACTCTGCACAGCACTTTCGGTATCTTGCCAATGGAAAAAGACATACCCTCGCACAGGACGATATTGCTGAGTCGCTTTAATTTCGTCGCTGATTTCACTGTGTCCGCAGGTTTGACAACACGTAAAATGCTGACGTGCCACAATGCCATGACGGTCTAGCTCAGCAAAGGCTTCGTCTAATTTGTCGCAATCTGTGCTGTGTTTCCAGAGAACTTGGTCTTCCATGTGCAAGCGCAACGCATCATCAGTGAGTTGTGTTGCTTGTTCTTCCAGCCATTCGTGACTGTATTCGCCCATCAACATATCAATGGCATTGGCGATAATCTGCTCACGTGAATCATAGCCAGCTTTGACATCCAAATCAATGACATCACGCAGTTCGTTAATAGTATCCATCTATGATAGCTCCTCCTTAAAACATCTGTTCTAATTATACGAAAAAATGTTCTGTTGAGCAAGCAATCCCATCGCCTGATAGACATTTGATAGAGTTTTCTAACGAAACAAAAATGCCCTAGATAGGCACTCTAATTCGGTCATTCGTATATTTCTGTTTATGTGGCATTATAGTCATGAAAGTTGCCCCAAATAAATGACAACTTACTTGATTAACACTGTGATTTTATTCAGAATACCATGTTTTATGCTGTCATCGTTGTGTTGAGAAACATAGACCATTAGTTGTTTCTTAATCTTCGCCCATGCAATCACTGATTTCTGCGATATTATCGGTGTGTTCTGACTTGAGAGGTCTGATATATCCTCAATTTCATTACGTGGCTCTTTTAGCGTATGGAGCAATTCCATAATTTCTACTGTGAAAAAATTATCAATCTGCTCTTGGACTCTATTATAATCGTCAATCATAATAGCTTTTCTCTACCTCTTTGCGTCAAAACCTACAATTGACCTCGATTATCCGCTAAATAATTCGCGATTGTTGCGGTTGCCATCGCACCACCAATGGTGTCGAGGGCTTGTAAGATGTACTTTGCCATCATGCTCCCTGTGTCTTCTTTTTGTAGTTGGATTTGGAGCGTCGCCACAGCGCGTTCGTCAGGTTGCATCCATAATGACGTAATCGCACTACCACGAATTACAACATCTTCATGCTGAACAGCATTCAACAAAGTATGGAAGGCTTTGTCTTCTCGTTTGATACGCCATAAAGCAATCGCCACCCCATAACGCACTTGCTCTTTTTTGCTACTCAAGGCAGGGCGCAGAGGCTTATCGTTACCAATTTTTGCTAATGATGCTACTGCTTGTGACCAAACCCCAATATCAGGGTCAGCTAGTGCCATTGATAACGCTGTAACCGCTTGCGATGCGTTCAGTAATCCGAGAGCTTGTGCTGCCCCTTGCCGAATCCGAATATGCTCATTTTTCGTCAGTGCATCAATGAGAGGCTGTATCGCTGGCTCACCAATTGACTGTAATTCAGCCATCACACGCTCACGGGTATCGAGGTCTTTGTGTTGTAATGCCCGAATCATATCCGCAATACGACGAGGCAGTAATTTCTCTCGTGCAATGGGTCGCCATGCTTCGACAGCCTTGATAGCTTCATCTGTATTGATTTGCATGAGTGACTCAGCAACATATTGGCTTACAAAAATATGTGCCGATTCATTCTTGATTTCAGCGAAATCATCTAGGAGGACGATGAGCGACTCGACCATGTCTATGTTGCCTGTTGTCTCACTCAAATTGCCTAATGCCCATGCGGTTTTCCCACGCACTTCTGCTGATTCATCGCTCAGTAAAGGCATCACCTCTGCAATTGACTGTTCCTGACCCATCTCGCCAAGTGCATAAGCGGCATTGCCTCGCACAGTGGCATCCTCACTGTGCAGAAGTTCCGTCAATTGTGGTAAAGCGCGTGTATCACCAATTGCACCCAATGCCCATGCTGCTACACTCTGTGTTGATAGGTCGTCGTTATCCAATTGCACAATTAAAGGTTCGACGGCTTCGGCTGCTTTGCTTGCTCCTAATACATAAATAATCCGATTGCGTGTCCATCTGCCACTATCGTCAATCGCATCAATCAGCGCAGGAATTGCTTGCGGATTACCAATCTGTGCCAGTGCCGTCGCTGACCGTTCTCGCACAAGCTCATCAGGGTCTTGTAGTAAGTCAATCAGGGGCTTAGTCGCTTCATCAACGCGATTGAGTCCTAAGCCACTCGCAACATTGGCACGGACAGTTGCATCTTCATCATTTAGCGCATGTAACAAATGTGGAATTAATCGCTCATCTTGGATGCGTGCCAGTTCAATCGCGGCTTGCTGACGATGGCTGACATCATCACTCTGGAGGTAATGAATCAAAGTATCAAAATTGTTTGTTGTCATACTGTATTTATTCTATATGGACGAATTACAGTCCATCATAAACAATCACAGGGCACATCCATAGGGCAAAGCTATTTGACACGATATTTTTCATAGTGAGCAATCTCAACGCCAACAGGTAATTTCACTATCTCAACTAACTGATAACCGAATGTTTCATATAAGTGTCGTGCAGGTGAATTTTTTGCCCCAGTCGAGACTATCCACCGAGAAACACCCTCAATCGCATCAATATGAGTGATTAATGCACGCGCAATTCCACGCCGAAAATAATCAGGATGCACCACAAGCCGACCAATATCAAGCGTGTTATCCTCAATGTCGTATGATAGGACTCCTGCTAGCACATGATCCACAAAATAGCCGATGAAAGTCTCTGGACTGCTCTGTAAATCATTTATAGTTTCATGCAATTGTGGAATATCATCGAAACCAATTAAATCGGCTTCAATTCCATATGCCATTTTCTGAATCGTTAAAGCACGCTTCGCTAAGGTAGTTTCATCAAAATCGAGAGTTTTTATCATGTGTTAGTCCGTTGATGCTGTAGATACTGCCGAATACTTAACACTGTACCAATCCCAAAGAAAATGGCGAAATTCGTCGTAAAATCTACTTCTTCCAGATATAGCCAATCACTGAGCAAATCCGACCCTGTGTCATCGCCCAAATTTAATGCCCAAATCGTCAACGGACATTCCCAGCCATAGGCAATGAACACAATGCCCTCCGCAATCACTGATACAAACGCCCATCGTGTAAATGGACGCTCAATCCCTGTTAGTGCGTACTGCCATATTGCATATAAGCAGAACATCATGTAGATGATAATCAAGGAGTGAACCAGCTTAATCGTGAATAACATCATGAGGTGTCATCATCATTCGTGGACTTGAGTTGTCCATTGGTCAACAAAGCAATCGATTGATTGAGACGTGATAGTTGCTTGTTGATTTTCTTGAGTGTTCTGTCAGGTGAACTACCATTGCTCAATCGAATCTCCGACGGACCTAAACTCCGCAGATGGTCAATCAATTGTGTGCCTTTGAACTTTGTTCCGCGCACGCCTTCATATTCGAGTAATACATAAAATGGTGTATCACCTAACCAATATTGCAAACGATGAATACTGGCAATGTCCATGCGGAATGGATTGTTGCGGTCAATCAACGGCACACTCAGAGGTAGTCGGTCAGGCATTGTTTCTGCTAGATGTGTTGGAATCGGTTCAAAATCAATGAAAACATTCAAAGCAGGTAAATCATTGACTGTCACAATTGCCATCTCGACTACACCGACTTTTTGCGGATGCTCTCGCAGTAAGGCACGTAACATCGGACGTTCTAAGCCTCGTCGTGCCCGAACCGCTTCTACTAGATAGTGACTCGCAGGATTGCTATGCGCTCCTGCTCGTACATAGTAACGATTATCAGGTGCCATATGAGGCAAATCGTAACTTTCCCCAAATGCAACAACTAATATAACCATCCCTGAGTCGATTTTACTGTTGGTATCAATTGGTTTGATAGTCTTCACAGCATAAGGACCAATAGGTGAAACACCATTGAGAATCATATCAACCCAATCGCGCAATTTTTGCTTGCCCATCAATGATGGAATCCCACCATCGATTTCACCGTTGTCATTCACACCAACGACTAAAATTCCACCCCCTGTATTCCAGAAGGCAGATGCTGTTTTAGTCAATTTGCTACTTAAATCACTACGATAATGCTGACTATCCCGAATCAAGCTACTCTTAAATTCGTATTCATCTGTTTCACCTGATGGAATGTCGATTACGAGGTCGTCTTCTGTCCACGTTTCGATACGGATGTAATTATCGGAAATCATAAGCTAAAAATCAGTCATGATGAACATAATCCAAAACTAGAAACTGTTACTCTATTATACGCATAAATGCTGACTGATGGGCGGATTTTCATATTTCTTAACCAATTTATTCCCTACGCCAGAACTTACAACTGTATCAAAATCGTTCACCTCGCTATGATGTGATGAGTCTAATTGTTCATTGCTATGTGTTGACGACTGAAGATTATGTTTGAACCCTTTGCCATCATTTTCAACCAACGTATCCCAACGATGACAGTTGCCCTAATCCTAACAACACTGTTTAGCCTTGCTTGGGTACTATGGCAATCGCCATCGCATCAACGCGGACGGGTTTTGGACGTTTGTTTGGGCGCAATAGTTGTAGGAGTGGTCATTGGGCGTTTAGCGCATGTGACTATTCATTGGGAATTTTTCAGTGAACGAACACAACTTATCGGGCGATTATCGCAAGAGGGTGGGCTAACTTGGCAAGTTTTCGCTATGAGCGCGTTGATAGCTGGTAGTCTACTCGCACATTGGCGTGATGTATCTTTTGCATGGTTACTGAAAACAATAGCAATTCTCGTACCACTGATTGCGCTGGTCAGTTGGTATGCTTGTGCGACAGTCGGTTGTGCTTATGGAGAACCTGTTCAACGCATGGCGGATTATCCTGCTTGGCTCACATGGATTGCCCCTGATATTTATCGCCTAGAGATGCCTCGCTTTGCGACACAAGCTCTCGGTATGACATCATCACTTGTATTGCTGATAGTGGCTCTAATATTACATCTGATAAACTGGCTCGAAAAAACGCGCTTCTGGCTGATGCTGATAGTCATTGCGCTCACATCTTTCAGCATTGGCTTTTTACGAGGGGACACAACGTGGATAGTCGCCGATTTACGTATTGGGCAGATATTAGATGCCATCATTATATTATTTTCGCTGATTGCGATAGTTGTTCACAGTTTGGCTCAGAAAACAGCGAGCTAGTCCTTTTTAACGCGAAGGCGCGGAGACACAAAGAGGCAGAGAAATTTGTGATAACAGATAACATCATCGTGCGTTCAACTTTTTATCTGCTAAACAATCAATTTCTTTTTCAAAAGCTCCTTTGCGACTTTGAGCCTTTTGCCTCTTTGCGTTACGCTTTTTGCTGTCAATCTATTTGACGTATCGACTCCCTAATTTAACCTTGTGCCGATGCAATCGCCTCTTGGATTTGGGGCACATGAGTATGGGTATGCTGAATCCATCCTTGAATGCTGAATGTTTCACTCCAGACGATTGTCGCATTGTTGTCTTGAGTTTCTTGTGGGAAGTTACGCCAGAGTGCTAAGGTTTCATCATACGCATGACGCAAAGCATTTAGCATATCATTAACCGTTGGGTTGACGGCGACGATTGCTCCCAAGCGACTATTATCATTCCCTGACCAATGTTGAGGTGACCCATTCGCTAAAAACGAACCTGTTGTTTCCTGAATATAACGCTCACTGTAAATCAAATGCGCTAAGACCATCTTTGCATTCCATTCACCGTCGGCTGGTGCGCTATCTGCAACTTCTTCACTAACCCCATCAAAAATATCATGCAATTGTTCCATGATAGCATCGTACTGAGGCGCAACTTGCTCAGCTAATCCTGCGAGATTTTCAGGCATATCTGGTACAGGATAAGGTGATAGAGGCATACTGAGTGTTAGTGTTTCGCCGTCGCGCACCAATGTTACTTCGACTTCATCCCCAGGTTTATTATCAGTGACAGTCATATTCATCGGATTGCTAGAACTCACTTTTTCGCCATTCATATGTGTGATGACATCCCCGACTAGGATACCTGCTTTTTCTGCACCATAATTAGGCACAAGACGCAATACTTCAGCGTATGTCCCTGCTTCTAAACCGACTGCTTCGGCTGTTTCTTCATCAACAGCACTCGGATAAATACCGATAATCACCCGATTGACGATGTTCGGCAATGCGCCTGTTTCAATGTAGAGTTTGAGGTCATCAAGGCGTTTGTTCCATTGCCATTCATAACTCTGTTTTCCTTCTTCTGGCATCCCTTCGTGATAAAATGTGACATCTGTACCATCATCGCCGTCACTAAAGGTAATCGTGAGAGTTTCGCCATATTCAGATTCTTGACCTTCCCAAGTGCTGCGCCAACTCATGACCAATTTTTCATTTGCAACGACTTCTTTAAATTGACCTGTTGCGCTGTATTGTTCTTGTGTCCAGATGACCAAATAATGCCCATTTTCTTGAGCATTGACGAAGCTAGTGTTACAAAACCAGCGATTGAGTTCATCGCGCGAAGTGAACGCATTGTAAAGACGTTCAGCAGCAGCATTAATCGTGCGTGTAACTGTTACAGATGTCGTTTCTTTAGTAGGGGTTGCCATTTGTCCGCTCCATTGATTAAAAAGAATAGTTGCAAATAACCCAATTAATCGTTTTTGTGGGTTATTGCTACTATAGTCAATTCATCTTGTGAGCGTCAATTAACCTGACAAGAACTTCATACCTATGAAATTATTCGGCTGTTTCATCATAATCGCATGTTTCTTTTTCGATAGTTCGGTGGTCAACATAGGTTTTCATCAAAATACCTGTAATTGTCTGCCCATAGGGGATGAATCGCACTAAAATATCATCCAGATGAGCATGAGATGTTGCAATGATAGTCAAAACGAAGCCATCTTCACCTGTGATGTCGATACAATGGATAATCTCAGGGATACTACGAATTAGCTCTGTGACGGCTGCGCGGTCACGTCCATTAACTTGTCTTAGACGACTATGCGCGATAATCGGAAAGCCTACTTTAGTTGGGTCAATATCAGCACGATACCGCTTGATAACACCTGTGTCTTCCATCCGACGGACTCTTTCTTGCACGGCAGGGGATGATAAACCCACACGGCGACCTAACTCAGCAAATGAAAGACGCGCATCCTCTTGTAACTCGCGCAAAATTGCCCAATCGGTGTCATCAAGTTGTGGCGGTCTCATAGATGTTTATCCTTCAAAGAGGGTAATGTATCGAGGTCAATCGTACTGTGATCGACAGGTGTATTAATCACAATCGCGGAAACCAAGTGACCGTAATCTGTGAATTTGTGTAGAATATCTTCTAAATCTCCGACTGAGGTCGCTACAATCTGGAAAACATACTCATCTTGTCCCATCACATGATAACATCGAATAACCTGTGGTATCGATTGCGCTATACTTTTCACTTTATTGATGTTGTCTGTACCTTGAACGTTCATCAAGCGCGTCAATGACATAATTGGCAAACCAACTGCTTCGTAGTTAATATCAGCACGATAGGCTTTGATGACAGTCGCGTCTTCCATCCGTCGCACACGTTCTTGCACAGCAGGTGATGACAGCCCAACACGCCGACCAATCTCTGCATACGAAAGGCGTGCATCCTCTTGTAATTCGCGCAAAATTGCCCAATCGGTATCGTCCAATCTCATGATGATGAATCCTCTGTGTTCGCTAAATACGGAAACGCTTCCGCAGAGATGATACGATGCTCAATGTGTCGCTTGATAACAATACTGGTCACCAGTCGCGCTAAATTCGCAAATTTCATTTTAATCTGTGACATATGTTCAATGGATTGAGCATGAAGATGAATAATAAACTCGTCTTCCCCTGTCACCTGATAACACGCTGTGACTTCGGGTAACTGACATAAAATATCGAGGATTTTTTCTTTTGTTGCATGGTCTTGGACACTCACAAGCCGAATAATGCCCATCAATGGTAAATTGAGTTTTTGAACATTGACCTTGGCATGATACCCCTCAATGATGCCATTATCTTCCATCCGTCGCACACGCTCTTGCACAGCAGGGGATGACAGCCCGACACGCCGACCAATTTCCGCATAGGATAAACGGGCATCGGCTTGTAATTCACGCAAGATTGACCAATCTGTGGTATCCAAATTCATAATAGTTGGCTTTCATCTGGGAAGGCATCAGGACTAATGCTTCGTCGCTTAAGCGGTGTAGTGAGGATAACCGTTGTCTCTGTTTCACCATATTCAAACAGATATTTCAGCAATGATTCGAGATGCTCCATCGACTCCGCAACCACGACCAAGTTGAATCCAAATTCACCAATAATATGATGACATTCAAGAATCTGTGGAATTTCCTGAACAATCTCTGTGAATTTTTCTTTTATACCTGTTGGGGTCTTTAATCTAACAATAGCACGGATTGGAAATCCTAGATTTTCGACCTTCACTTGTGCGTGATACCCTGTGATGATGTGTGCATCTTCTAACTTGCGAACACGCTCTTGCACAGCAGGGGATGACAGCCCCACACGCCGACCAATTTCGGCATAAGATAGCCTCGCATCGGCTTGTAATTCACGCAAAATTGCCCAGTCTGTTACGTCCAAATTCGATTTTAAGGGTTTCATCGAGAAATACCTTCGATTGCAAAGTAAACAGCTAAAAACACCGCAAGAATCCGATAGACCTCAAGGGCTACTATACCATATCCTTAAGTATGTAAGTTCAAAACAAAGGGAGCAATAGCCATGAAAAACCAACCCGTTATCGTGTTCGTAACCGATGCAGACCGTTCACAAGCGTTCACAACAGATACCAACCTTGTTGTATTCGGCGCAGATAATATGCGTGATGCGCTAGCACAAACCATCTTCTCTTACCCTGATGTGATTGTGATTGATTCGGCTAGTGATATGCTCCGTGCAGAAGATACATTTTTCCACTTACGCACCATCAATCACCCGCCAATTATCATGCTATCCAACATTGTCGGACGATGGGAAATGCAACGCGGAAATCCTGTGGTGATTATGCCAGAAGATAGCACCGACTATCAAATCGAAGAAACCGTGCGTGCCATTCTCGCAGGGAATACCAAAGCCATCTCCTAGAGCGTTAATTATAGAACGCTCTCCTAAATCATGGGTTGATTCGCGCCATTACGCAATCAGCCCTTTTTTCTTTAACAATCAACCGTCAGCTATCAGCATTTTAGCAACCCCCTGATATACTGTTTTTGAAAAAAATCTTGGCGCACTTAGCGTCATGGCGGTTCAAATAGTCTGAGGAAACATCATGCGCCACATCCCAAAACCCGAAGCAGGCGAATACGACCCCTACGCCATCATGTATATCAAGCTGTTGCCTGATGATGGACTCGTTTTACAACATCTCGCAGATAACCTCAAAATTGTAGATAAGCTCGTGAGTCCCTTGACTGATGCACAACTCAGCACACCACACCAAGCAGGGGAATGGACAATCAAAGAGATTTTAGTGCATGTGATAGATGATGAGCGCATCTATGCTTATCGTGCTTTGCGTGCAGGGCGTGGCGACTCAACAGCATTGCCAGGCTTTGAGCAAGATGATTATGTGCCACCCTCACGCGCCAACGAACGCACCCTTGAAAGTATCCTTGATGAATACCGTGCCGTGCGTCAGGCGACAATTACCCTATTCAAATACCTACCTGACAATGCCTTCACGCGAACTGTTCACGCTAACAATCATTCTGTGACAGTTCGTGCATTGTGCTATCACATTGCAGGGCATGAATTGCATCATGTGGCGAGTATTCGGGAGAATTATTTTTGATAGATTACAAATTCCTATTTAACTCTGAAACATTGTTTAGATAACTGATTCAAGAAATATACCCGATCGAAATCGGTAGATAAGGTATATTCAATTGCCTCAATAGGTATCGCATGTGTAGCTAGGCTAGGTTTGCTCCACGCAACGATTAACAACCAAAACTCATTGCATCTAGGACAATTATCTCTTATTTTAGGTAGATAACTCTCCTTCTTCCTTACTCTGTATATTATTTCATTAGGTGAAAGTCCTACCCAAGCTGCACTATCTGATTTCCAAAGATTACCTGTTTCATGTCTCATATCATCTTTATTTAGGTATACATTGATACTATGAAGATATTTTCTAACTAGCATATCTTCAAAATCTTCATATTCAATTGTTTCTACTTCATGGAGATTGGCACGTTCAATTAACTGAACAATCTCTTTAGCCAGCTTACCCATCTCATTTTTATATGGTTTTGCTCCTGATAGCCAATCAAAATCTACCATGAGAGGTTTATTAGGGTGTTTTTCTTCATACAATGATTTTGCTTTCTCAACTAATTTCTGTTGGCTATCCTCGTTAGACAAAATTTCCCTACCACTCTGAGAATCGTGCCTAACATAATCAGTAATTTCTAAACCGATATTACTATTTTGGAAAAAAATATCTGGAGGATCATTTTCAGCTTCCCAGACTTCAAAATCTTCATCGGGACAATCCTCACACAAGTCTTGAAACAGTTTTGTTGTTTCTCTAGCAATTCTTTGTTTTTCCGCAATATCACTCATATTTCTATCTCTTATGTCTCCAACATCATAAATATTGATTATAAGATGAATCCAAATCCTAAATACATGATAAGCAGTCTGCGGTGGCTCTCAACATCGCAGATATTTTGGTTTACACTGTATCTCATAATGATGACAAATTCCCTGTGCCCTATAGGTTTGGCACGCCAAACCCCTACTGTAGGGGCATGACGTGTCATGCCCGTTTTGATGTAGGGAAAGGGTAAAACGAAGGAGCAACCATGCGCGTCACGATTGGTCTAGCACAAATCTATCCCAAATTAGGGGATGTCCGTGCCAATTTAGAACAACATCTGCAGTATATCGCGCAAGCCAAAGAACAAGGCGTAGATATTGTCGTCTTCCCTGAACTCTCGATGACAGGCTACCAAGTCCAAGACCTCGTACCAGAAGTTGCTCTCAAAGCCTCATCGGATGATGCTATCTTCCAGCAATTGTTAGATGTCAGCGACGATATCGATATTGTGGTTGGCTTCGTTCATGAAGATGAACGCAATCGCTTCTACATTGCGGATGCCTATCTATCAGGTGGTGAGGTGGTGCATATTCATCACAAGCTCTATTTGCCGACTTATGCCATGTTCGATGAATCGCGTTACTTTGCACAGGGAAATAGTGTCCGTGCCTTCGATACACGCTTTGGACGCATTGGAATGCTCATCTGCGAAGATTTCTGGCATATGTCACCCGCTTATCTGCTCTGGATGGATGGCGCAGATATTTTAATTTTCAATAGTGCTAGCCCTGGGCGCGGACTTGATAGTGGCGAACGTTTGGAAGGCTCACGTTGGGTAGAACTAGTCAATCAAGCCTATGGCAGTATCTTTACCAGCTATGTTGTGCATTGTAATCGTGTAGGCTATGAAGATGGTAAAGTCTTCTGGGGAGGCTCATCTGTCGTTGACCCCAACGGCGAATTCATGACACACGGCACGTATTTTGATGAAGCACTTATCACGCAAGAAATTGACTTGAATCAATTGCATCGGACTAGAGCACGTTTGCCTCTTTTGCGCGATGAACGCCCAGGCTTAGTCCGTCGAGAATTAACACGCATTTTATCAGAACGCTTGGATTAAACACTTACAAATGAGGATAAAACGACTTATGTGGATTGGTATTGGCTTAGTAGCAATTGTTGTTGGTGGATTCTTAGCAGGGCGGTTTTTCATTGTCCCAACGTTTGGCACAATGCCCGATGATTTAGGGTGGCGTGCGGATGAAAATCGCTTCAAAACATGCCGAGATAATCCCAGTACACCGAATGGCAATTGTGTCTCATCCACTGACCCCAGCGACAAACGTACCTATATTGAACCCATTGAATTTGATGGGGATGTCCAAAGTGCAAAAGCGCGTATTATCGCCATCATCAACGAGATGCCACGTCATACGGTTGTCACAAACGAGGGCAATTATCTGCATGTGGAATCGTTTTCGGCTGCGTGGGGCTTCCCTGATGATACCGAATTTTACTTTGACACCAATAATAATGTGATTCACGTCCGAGCCGCAGCACGTCTCGGCGAAGATGACTTAGGCGTTAATCGTGAACGTGTCGAAACCATCCGCGAGCAATTTCAAGGATAACTGATGAGCGAACAACCACAAGTGCCTCAACAACAAGGCAATGATAAAATCGCCCTGAGAGCGAGTCAGGCAGGGATGCGCTTCATTGCTCAGGCACATATCTATAATGGTGGCAATTGGGAACGCTTACAACAATTCATCCGCGATAGTTACAGCGAAGCCATGCTCGAAACGCAATCAGTCGAAGGTCGCCTCAGCATGTTCCAAACGACATTCGATAAAGTAGGTCGTCTCAAAGTTAAGCAAGTCGTCGCTACCCATGAACATCGCGTGGTAATTGTTGTCCAAACAGAAACGGGTGAGCATCCGTTTTTCTTGGTAGATTTAGTCGTGGAAGAAGATTATCCGCATAAAATCATTTCCTACAGCCATCAACCACTTGAACCCACAGAGGGCAACTGATGGCGAAGGCACTCATCACAGGGGCATCCAGTGGCATCGGCGAAGCCTTTGCGCGTCATCTCGCAAATATGGGCTACGATTTAATTGTCGTAGCACGACGCGAAGAGCGTTTGCAAGCATTAGCCGATAAAGTCACTGTCGATGTAGAAATTGTTGTCGCTGATTTAACCAAGCGTGATGATATCACCCGTGTCGAATCACTGATTGCCTCTCATGATGATATTGCCTATTTAGTCAACAACGCAGGGTTTAGTGGCGTTGGCTTATTTGCTGACCAATCCATTGATTTCTACGATGATATGATTCAATTGCATGTCATGACCAGTACACGCCTTGCCCACGCAGTCATCCCACAGATGAAAGCCAACAAAAATGGCGCAATCATCAATGTCTCATCCTTTGGCGGATTTGTGCCGATGCCGACGAGTGCCACCTATAATGCGACCAAAGCCTATCTGACTTCATTTAGTGAGTCGCTATCAATGGAACTTGCTCCACATGGGATTGTCGTTCAAGCACTCTGCCCAGGTTTTACTTACACCGAAATTTGGGACACAGCAGGTTTTGAGAATACGCCTGATGTGCCTCAGATTGCATGGATGTCATCTGATGAGGTCGTCATCGAATCGTTGCGTGCGATTCCAGCTAAAAAATATCGCGTCACACCGCGCTTGCTCTATCAAATTATGTGGCGATTATTCCAGCTTGCGCCTCTGCGCTATCTCCTCAAACGCTACATGCTCCAAGTCAACACACCATAACGAGAGGCTTATCATGGTTACAAATACAAAAAATCCTGTCCTAGAGCGCATGAATATCAACACGGATTTAGCTGAACGCATCTTGACAGGCTTCATCCGTGACGAAATTGCCAAAACAGGCATGTCCAAAACGGTGATGGGCTTATCAGGGGGCATTGACTCAGCACTATCAGCGTATCTATCGGCAAAAGCCCTCGGTGCCGAAAATGTATTGGTTGTTCGGATGCCCTACGAAACATCCAGTCCAGAAAGCCTGTCTCATGCCGAACTCGTCATTGAAGATTTAGGCTTGCCGAGTATCACTGTGCCCATTACGCCAATGGTGCAACCACTCATCGACCATTTCCCTGATATGAGCAAGCTCCGCGCAGGCAATATCATGGCACGCCAACGCATGATCATTCTCTATGACCAATCAGTTGCATGGGGCGGTCTCGTGATGGGAACAAGCAACAAAACAGAATTTTTACTCGGCTATAGCACTATTTATGGCGATAGTGGTGTTGCGATGCACCCCATCGCAGATTTGTATAAATACCAAGTGCGCCAACTATCGCGTGCTATCGGTGTTCCTTCTGAAATTGTCGATAAGCCACCAAGTGCCGACCTGTGGGAAGGTCAAACTGATGAACAAGAACTTGGTTTCACCTATGACGATGCCGACACAGTTTTGTATCTACTCGTTGATGAACGCTATACAGTTGCCGAAGCCGCCGAAGCCAGTGGGTTCGATGAAGCCTTTGTCAGCAAAGTGTGGGAGAGAGTGAAGCGCAATCACTACAAACGCACCATGCCCAACATCGCTAAACTGAGTAAACGCACCATCGGACACGATTTCCTCTATCTGCGCGATTACACAGGAACTCATGGTAAACTGAAGTCAACGACGAGTTGATAGGCGAATACCATGACAGATAATACTCTGGAACGCTCAACAGAATATGATGTAGTTGAAGAAAATGTCACTTTTGAGGATTTTCTTCAACGCTATCTAGGGCAACGGGTGGAATGGCACGCAGGGAAGGTCGTCAAAAAAATGTCGAATAATGAAAAACATCAGTTTATCCTGAGCCTTTTACACACTTTATTGAGCCTGTATTTGATGTTCTCCAATAAAGGACGTGTTTACATGGATGGCTATCAAATGCGTCTCAAAAAAGATGACCCTGCACGTCAGCCTGACTTACTCATTGTCTTCAATGAACACAAAGACCGTATCAAAGAGCAATACTTAGATGGACCTGCCGACTTGGTTGTAGAGATTCTATCACCAGCAACGAAGAAAATTGACCGAGGCGATAAATATTACGAATACGAAGAAGCTGGTATCCCCGAATACTGGATTATCGACCCCATCAGCAAGCGCGTCGATGTTTATAACTTAGATGACGAAGGCAATTATCAGCAAGTCGGCACAACAGATAAAATCACCTCAACCGTGCTAGATGGTTTTGAACTTGACGCGAAAATGTTATGGCAAGATGACTTACCTGACGGCGCACAAGCAGTTCAACTTGTGCAGAAGATGCTAGGTCTCCTTGATGATTGAAATCCCAAATAACTTGCCTGACCTCACACGAGATTTGATTGCGCTACGCAAAAAACCGACAACACAAGAACGCTTCAAGTCGTATCCTGCGATGTTGCAACGCTTCAATGAACTGCTTGACGTTTGCGATGATGAAGCCACCCTGCACGAAGTCCTTAAATTAGATACGGGTTATTTTCTCTTGGCTGGCTATCGACAACGGGTTATTGAAAAATTGCTAGAGATTGACCGTACTCCTGAAATGCTCCGTACCTATGCTATGCAACTCGAACTGTTCGGTGATGTTGATGAATATGGGGAAGCCAACCTCGACATAGATGAACAAGTCAATGAACTCTACGCCGAAGCGGATAAACTCGATGCAAGCTAAACAATCATTTCAGTCGTTCTAGGACTTCTGCCAATTTATTTAGTCCGTTGCTCACATTGCTATCTGAGGAACTCACACCTAGTGAACGCAGTGCGCCTGCAATCATATCAATCTCTTCAATAGTGAGCTTGACATCGTTCAATGACCGTTCATTCACAACAGGTATCGTGGTTTCGACTTTATTGAGAGCCGTTTCAATCACATCAGCAGCAATTTCTTCGGTTGTAGTCACAATCGATGGTGTACCCAATTTATCGACAATCGCATTGGTCTTTTCGACAGGGATTAAACTGATGTCATATAACCAGAAATCACAATCATTCCCTGCGTAAAATGACCGTGCCCAAAAAGTGATGCTTACGGTCATACCCTCTTCTGCGTCAAAAATATAGTAAAAATCTTCGGTTTGCTTGGCTTGTTGGTGGGTTGTCATTGCCCAATCTTGATGGAGTATCTCATCATCTGACTCAACCGTAAAACGCCATGTGATCGCCGTTAAATCAGGAGCTTGTCCACCAGGAAAGTTAACATCAGCTTTGAGGCGCGCTTTCAGTTGATACCGTGTGCCAGCTTTTAATTGTAAATTGCTCTGTTGGTATCCAGCTTCCCACTTGCGATACCCTGCCGAAATCACAAAGCCATTATCTCGATGCAAACTTTGGGGGATTTTATTGGGGTCACTTTCTTTTGGGATATAAACGAATTCCCAATGTGCAGGGGCTTCGATTGTGCCCGTTTTGCCTTCTTGGTCAGTGAAATAACGGACGTGTTGCCAGTCGTTTAAGGTCGAATTTTGAATTAAATTTGCCATGTATAATACCTTAAATTAAGTGAATTTGCTTTCATTGTATGCTTAAATAGCCTAGCTCACAGCTTAGTGTGTTATTCCTCTGTCAAATCAGGCGTCGCAATTTGGCTCAATGTCAATTGATAATCGCCTGTTGTTGTACCATCACGGACACCATAACGGGTGACAGCAATCACATAACGACCTGTTTCCGTCAGCGTATAAATCAGTTGAGAATTACGGTTATCAGGGCTGATGTCGTCATTGGTCGCAATATTGATGATGCCATCACTGTCTAAATCATCTTCATCGCGCAAAATAACAATGGGGTCAAGATTGTTAGTCACACGCTCAACGATAATGACCACAGTATCTCCTGCGTTGCCCACAAATTGATAGAATTGTGCGAACACCTCATTGGTGATGCTTCCTGATAAAGTATCGCCATAGACGATGAGTGCATCACCGCCTTGACTTTCAGTTTGTTGTGCCGATGGAGTTCTGATTGTGCCCTCATCGAGCAAAAATGCTGTATCTGTATCCGTAATGCGAATGGAACTTTCAAAGCGTTCACCAAGGCGGAGGGTATTATTGCCAAGCGCACCACTCGTGCTGATAATTGTCTCGCCATTATAGGTAACAGTTAGCGTAAATGGCGTATCACCCGACATCATGCAATCATTCTGATACCATACCCAGAAAATATAGTCACCACTCGCTAATGGACTCGCCTCGTCCCAAAAAACATGCTCAATAGGTTGTGCTGTTGGGGTTTCGCATCCTGTGTTACTGTCGATTTGGAGCGTGCCACCCTCTTCAATTTGTGGATTCGCCCACGAAACCGTGCGTGCTGGCTGGTTAGCAAGGCTTGGCGTTAGCATGAATAAGTTTAAGTCAGCTTCACCCTCCCATTCGAGCGTTGCAGTGAGTTGACCCGTTTGCAACTGTAAACGCCCCACAGTTAAATCCATGACATAAAAGCCCTCAGAATTGCCTCGACTCAATTCGGCACGGGTCGCCAAAATAAAATAATCACCATCGGCAGGAATCGTAAATTGCACAATACGGGCTGTTCGTGAAGCACTCACATTATCATTGAAAATCAACTCGTTGAGATTACTATCCGCAAGAATTAGATAAGAATCCAATGTACTATTGGTGGTTGCGCTCATCTGAATCGTGACCAATTCACCTGCTTTACCACTGAAACGATAATAATCAATCGGCGTATCATCATCCAAAAAGCCGAGATAGCGTTCATTGTAGGTTGCAGGTTCTATCGGTAGCTTATCAATATCGACAGCAATGCGCCTCAATTGTAGGGTAAAGTCACCAATGCGATTGTTCAAATTCCGCACTTGAACGATGTAAGGACTACTACGTGGAATTTCCAGATTCGCCCGAACCTGTGAACCTGCTGATGAACTCTGTGCTAATTGCGTGCCATTCAAGTCAAAAATTGTAATTTCAGGTTCAAGATTCCGACTATCGGCGACTGTTAAATTGACAAAAACACGTTCATTGATAGTCGCATTGAATACATAAGAGAGCGTTTCACTCGCATTGTCAAAACCATCCGTAATTGGATTCTCAACAGCTAGTAGGGTATCCGAGACAATAGCAGGGGTAATTGTATACCCACCAATCCCTTCTTCACGTTCAACTTCAATGAGATACCAACCTGTTTGTGGAATAGTCGCAAAGATGACCTCATTTGTTTCACCTGTCTGTGATGCACGGCTGATTTCATTCAGGGTGCCCTCAATCCGTGACAAAATACGCACACTCGCAGATAAATTCTCGTTAGTCGTCAGTTCTGCACGGATAAAATCACCTTGTTGTGCGCCAATCACGAAATATTGTAAATCATCCCCTGTCGTGAAGGATGCAGGTGTGGTGTCATCCAAAGCGAGTTCTACAAAGGCTACATCAAAGTCAGGAGGCAAACTCAGTGGGTCAATACTTCCTTGCGTAGTGGATTCAGCCATGATGGTCAGTTGATAGGCACCGACTGTCAGGGGTGGGTTGAGTTGATAGCGTGTGGCTTCTACTGTAAAGATACCATTCACTTGAGGAATGAACTCAATTCGTGCATTGCGATTACCTCCTGAATCGTCATCTGTCTGAATCAAGATACCATTGGTATCAAACAAACTGAGCGCAGAATCCAATAGGCTATCTTCGGTTGCTTCCATGAGGAGCGTTACTTGTTGCCCTGCAATCGCCTCAAATCGATAGCGGTCTGATGGGTTGGCATCAGTAATTTCGCCAAGATATGTTCCAGCAGGGACAACATCTGTTTCTTGTTGAGCAACCAACACCACACCAAAAATAGTGAGTAGAGCAACCACGAGGAGCAAACGCCAGCGCATAATCAATCCTGAACATGCCATATGTAATCGTATTCATTATACGGCAAAGTCTTGTGAGCTACACATTCAAAACATTCCAGCTAATCAGGAAAATACAAAATCATCACCGTTGTTCATGACATTAATCCTTATGAAACTGCCCAAAAACAGGGCTTTTCGTAGGGGAGGGTCACCGTGTTGAGTCTATTTGGGACAATCCCCTACCTTGTATCCATCTTAGACACCCCCCGACCCCTGAGTTTACTCGTATCTCGTGCCATATGTTCAAAACATATGGCTAGCTCGTCTTGGGAAGTGCGCTAAAGGCACTGATTTTGAACCCCTTTTAGTGGGTTTCCGATTTTAAGTGTAGCGGATGGTTTTGAACCATCCGTGCACTCAACAACCGTGCCCTCCCAATATACTGCCGATGGCTGACATACCCCTTATGTTAAATTTCCTCACAAACTGTTAGCAACTTTATAAGATTTGTGCTAGCAATCTTGACCCTCTTACAGAGCTATGATATTCTTCTGCTATTATTTTTAGCAGACAGTACATCTGAGTGCTAAAAAATTTGAAAATTGTTGGTAATTTGTTCGCTAACACCTCATATAATCGCACGGAGGATTGCACACATGAACATTCGTCCATTAAATGACCGCATCGTGGTCGAACCAATTGAACAAGAAGCAACCACAGCTAGTGGTCTTGTCTTGCCAGAAACCGCTAAAGAAAAACCACAACAAGGTAACGTTTTGGCAGTCGGCAAAGGTTTACGTGATGAAGATGGTGATCGCATGGCACTCGATGTCGAAGTCGGTGATACCGTCCTTTTCGCAAAGTACGCTGGCACAGAAATTAAACTTGATGGCAAAAAAGTCCTCATCATGAAAGAATCCGACATTCTCGGCGTTCTCGAAAGCTAATTTCTAAACACACAATAATTTAAGGAGACACACCATGGCAAAACAACTCGTTTTCCGCGATGAAGCCCGTCGCAAATTACAAGCTGGCGTTGATAAAGTCGCTAACGCTGTCAGCACCACACTGGGTCCAAAGGGACGCAACGTTGCTCTCGATAAATCATTTGGCGCACCAACTGTCACACACGATGGTGTAACCGTTGCTAAAGAAATTGAACTCGAAGACCCATACGAAAACATGGGCGCACAATTGCTCAAAGAAGCAGCGACTAAAACCAACGACATCGCTGGCGACGGCACAACCACAGCAACCGTTCTTGCACAAGCTATCGTCACCGAAGGTTTGAAGAACGTCGCAGCAGGTGCAAACCCCATGTTGCTCAAGCGCGGTATTCTTGCAGCAGCAGCCCAAGTCGCTGAATTCATCGCTGAACAAGCAACACCAATCGAAACCAAAGATGAAATCGCAAATGTTGCAAGTGTTTCAGCACAAGACCGCGAAATCGGTGAACTTATCGCTGATGTCATGGACAAAGTTGGTAAAGACGGCATCATCCAAGTGGAAGATGGTCGTTCACTTGAATTTGAAGTTGATTACGTCGAAGGTATGCAATTCGATCGTGGCTACCTCAGCCCTTACTTCGTCACCAATCAAGACTCAATGCAAGCAGAAATCGAAGATGCTTACATCTTGATTCACGATAAGAAAATCAGTGCTGCACAAGACTTGCTCCCAATCCTCGAAAAATTGATTCAAATTGGCAAACGCGAACTCGTCATCATCGCAGAAGATGTAGACGGTGAAGCACTCGCAACCCTCGTATTGAACAAATTGCGCGGTATGCTCAACGTTCTCGCTGTCAAAGCACCAGGGTTTGGTGACCGTCGTAAGGCGATGTTGCGCGACATTGCAGTTCTCACAGGTGGGACAGTCATCAGTGAAGAAACAGGTCGTAAACTTGACAGTGTAACCCTCCAAGACTTAGGTCGTGCAGGTAAAGTTGTCAGTAGCAAAGATAACACCACCGTCATTGATGGTGCAGGCGAAGAAGATGCCATTGTCGCACGTGTTAAAGAAATTGACGCTGAATACGACAATAGCTCCAGCGACTATGACCGCGAAAAATTGCAAGAGCGTAAAGCAAAACTCACCAGTGGTGTCGCAGTCATCAAAGTCGGTGCAGCAACCGAAACCGAACTCAAAGAGAAAAAACACCGCGTCGAAGATGCACTCAGCGCAACCCGTGCAGCCGTCGAAATGGGTATCGTCCCAGGTGGTGGTGTCGCACTCGTGAACGCTGTCGAAGCCCTCAAAGATTTCAGCCTCGACATTGCTGACGAAAATACAGGGGTTAACATCCTCCGTCGTGCACTAGAAGTGCCAATGAAGAAAATTGCGGCGAATGCAGGTGAAGATGGCGCAGTCATCATCGAAAATGTTCGTCGTCAACAAGCTGAAAAAGGCAATCACCGCATTGGCTATAACGTCATGACAGGCACATATGGCGATATGATTGAAGCAGGTGTGCCAGACCCAGCGAAAGTGACTCGCGGTGCAGTCGAAAATGCAAGCTCCATCGCTAGCATGATTCTAACTACCGAAGCACTCATCACTGATGCACCAAGCGACGATGCCAATGGTGGTATGCCAGCAATGCCTCCAGGTGGTATGGGTGGCATGGGCTTCTAAGCCGACAGCTTATCCCAAAACTTACCGAAGCGTCTCCGATATTAGGGACGCTTTTTTGTTAAATACAGGAAGTTAGCTCATCGCAATTATCATCTTGTGTATAAATCCATGCGACTAAGCTATCTTGATTCCATAATAAACATTGTTCGAAGGACGCCTCTCTTAGAGTGTTATCAAAATTGAATAGCTGAGCCTGATTATTTATGGTAGGTTGCTGAAAAAGATACAGATGGTTAACTGTCTCTAAGATTGCTTCTAATGTAGATTCATCATCATCTGGACGGAGCGTACTGGGGATACTCTCTGGAGAAATGTTATTTTGCAATAGACTGTTGAGATGTAAAATTCCATACTCACGATTGTAATAGTAATAAAGATTGAAAGTCGCCAATAAAGAAGACTCAGATTCACTTGGAACAATCGACATGATGACTGCATCGTCAGCGTGTACACAACTTTCAATGATATAGTCTAAATTAGTCATAGTATCAAGTGGAACAAGATAAGGTTGAAAACCGAGATATGTATCTGTACTCGTATAGACAAACCCCATACCAACCCATAATGAGACTATCGCTACAGAAATTACATGACTAACCGATTCTAAAGCTAATAAAGCTTTTGTTAAAAGCAGTATAATGATGATAGTGAACGGAATGATATGGCGAGCGTGGTACAGATAATCGAATAGTATATTAAGACTGAACAAGCCAATGAGTATTATCGTCAACCAAATCCATAAAAAACGTGTGGAACGCTCTTTTATGAATTTTAAAGTGTAAAGTAAAAGTGGTAATACCACTATCCATAGGTTGTTGCTTGTGCTTTTAATTAATACTGCCAAAATGTTGATAAATGGGGCAGCAGGTGTTAACTGAGTTGAATTGATAATTTGCAGGATTAAGACTGCAAACCACGGTGTAAATAATAAACCTGCATTGATAAATATTCGGACAATTGCCCCCCACTGTTCTTGTGTCATATGTGGATTGCGTGTTACGGAATTCCCCTCAACAGCAATATGATATAAAAAGAGACCACCAAAGAAAACCAATGATATGTAATGAGTGTACAAAGCACATACTAATGCAAGGAGCAAGCCTCGTCGCATCCATCTGCGTTCTTGATGGGTTGCCTGTATGACACTCCAATAGAAATATGTTGCCATGACCCATACTAAAAGAAAGAGTGAGTAGCCACGAGTTTCATGAAAATAGTAAATTACAAATACAGATGACCCAAGCAAGATAGATGCCAGTAGACCCCCTGTAAAAGTTCTAAATATCAAGCACCCTAGCTTGTACATAAAGGCAATTGCCAATAGCCCATACAGTAGTGGAAGAAGATTAATTGCAAATAGACTTGTACCTGTTACATCACTCCAAATGTTTTGAGTGATGTAATATAATGGTGGATGTGGGTCATACAAAGCAATCAACTTAATGGTTTCAAAAACACTAATGTTTGGTAGTCGCCCTAATCCTGCAAATTGGAAAGTAAAGGTTTCATCTAACCAAGGAGCATCTGCCATTGTTTTTGGTAAAATGACTCCCCATACAACTAGCAGTAAGAATACAACAGCAAACAGCCAGTAGTGCCTATTCCATGTATTAGATAATTTTTGTGGAAATATCATCATTTAGGCTAGTGTCTCATGATTATGAACAAGTGTCATAGCCTAGCATACTCCCGAAAATGCCTAACAAAGATAAGATTTTGTAAATACCCCCCAAAAGTTAGGGGATATGAACCGTAATTGATTGCAATCTACTTTGTTTTCTCTCATAATGAGAGTGTAAATCATTTATGGAGAAATTTATGAACTTTAGTGAATCACTCAGTTATGCCTTCAATGGCAAGAATCTTCCCAAAATCCTGACGATTGTACTTGTGGCAATTATCATTGGTGTATCTATCTTAGTGGGGGCGATGTTACTCGAATCGATCTGGCTGGTAGCACTAATCATCCCTGCTAGCATCGTTTACAGTGTCTTTATCTCTGGCTATGGCATCACAATCATCCAAGCCGTGATGGATGATGAACCTTCGCTACCTGCTATTCGCCTTGGACGCGATTTAGTGCGTGGTATCTTTGCCTTTCTGGCAGCCCTCTTTTACATGATTCCTTTCTTCGTTCTCACAGCGATTTTCTTTGCACTAATTGGTGCAACTGCTGGTACATCAATGGAAGAAGCAAACGCAGGATTCATATTCGCAGTTTTTGGTGGTGGGTTAGTCTGGCTTGGCTTGATGTTTGTTCTTGGATACAGCTTCATCGTTGGGCAAATTCGCTATGCCAAAGAAAACCGCGCAGGTGTACTCTTCAATATTCCCAAAAACTTCGGCGTTGTCATGTCAAACATCGGCACAACACTAGCGATGTTTGTTCGCTGGCTGGGAATTGCCCTCGTTTTCTGGATTTTCAGTAGCATTATTCTCAACGTAGTGTCGGGCTTCTTTGCCAATCTCCAACTTGAAGTAATGGGGTATGTCATTGATGAAGATATAGATGGCATTATGTCCATTGGGATGCCATTACTCATCTTTGGGTCGCTGTACTACATCATTTCTATGACCTTGAGTGTGATGCAAAGTGTGAGCCTCTCACACCTTATCGCAGGCTATGGCGCAGAACTCGGTTATGCACCGAATAAACTCAAAAATGGTGAAAAAAGTAGTGGTATGACTGCACTTCTAATCATTGTTGCTATCATCGTCGTTTTAGGCTTGATGGCATGTGGCATGATTGCTGTACTCACCATGCTTGGTCCAGAAATTGGTGAAATCTTCTCCGAAATTAACCAGGAACTTTCTTACTAAGATAAACATCTAAGAAAACACTTCAAAAGCCCTCAAAATTGTCTTGAGGGTTTTTCTGTTGAGATGGTATTAGCGCAGATTGGACTGTTGTCGTTATTATTAGCATATGACTCACAATATCTACTGGAGATACATATTATGGATAAACTTCGCTGGGGGATTCTCAGTACAGGTAACATTGCCAATAGCTTTGCACAAGGTTTGCGTGTTGTAGAGGACGCTGAACTGGTCGCTGTTGGCTCACGCTCACAAGATAGTGCCGATGCCTTCGCACAAAAATACAATATCCCACATGCTCACGATAGTTATCAAGCCCTTGCTGATAATCCTAATGTCGATGTGGTGTATATCGGTACACCGCACGTCTTCCATGCCGAAAATACACTGATGTGCCTTGAAGCAGGTAAACACGTCCTCTGCGAAAAACCATTTACGATTAATGCGAGCGAAGCTGAACAATGTGTTGCCCTCGCCCGCGAGAAAAATCTCTTTCTGATGGAAGCGATCTGGATGCGATTTTTACCAGCTATCATTGAGATAGAAAAAATCATCAAGGACGGTGTGATAGGGGATATACAGCAAATTCAAGCCGATTTTAGTTTCTATATTCCGTATGACCCTGAGCATCGTTTATTTAATTTAGATTTGGGTGGTGGGGCATTACTGGATGTCGGCATTTATCCAATTTCATTCACGACGATCTTGCTGGGTATGCCTGAGTCAATAGCCTCTCACGCAATTTTGGCAGATAGTGGCGCAGACCAACAATGCACAATGCTCTTTAACTATTCAAGTGCCTCAGCATTACTTTCGGCTGGGATTGCTGGCGATTTAGAAAACGGTGCAGTCATCAAAGGCACAAAAGGCAAAATTATAGTTGACCCCCAATTCTTCATGACGACATCGTTTAGTGTACAACTCTATGGCGAAGAGCCACAGAAAAAATCTTTTGTTATGCTTGGCAATGGCTATAATTACGAAGCACAAGCTGTTCACGATGCCATCCGTGCAGGAAACATCGAACATGAACGCCTCACCCATCAAGAGACTATCACTACCATGCGCCTCATGGATGACCTACGTCAGCAATGGGGTGTTATCTACCCACAAGAAGCGTGAATCAGCATAATTTTCTAATGTAGAGGTTTGCTACAGCGAACCCATTTTTAGAGTGGTTTGTGTAATGATATTCACTGGATAGAGCATAAAATTATAAGAGAAACACATGGGAGAGTCGTGCTTCTGTGTATTTCTCTTATATGCGACGCAATTGCGGTAGATTATCAATGAGCCAATCACGTAGTTGTGTGGTTTTGATATTGATATTATCAATAGCATCGGTAGTTAATGCCACAGCATGAGGAATATATTCACCACGCGCAGGGTCATCGAATTCAGGACCATTGCGCTGGCTCAAGTCGTAATTCACGAGACGACAAATGAAGAAATGTTCTTCAAGGTTTTTATTGGCTTTTTGATGACGAAGCATAAAACCATGCTTGATAACATCGACTGTCGCGCCAAGTTCTTCTTCGAGTTCACGATGTAAAGCATCGAGTAGATTGCTATCATCTTCTTCGACACCACCACCGGGTGCAACCCAGTAAGGTGCATCATTATTTGGTTTGATTCGTTTGATAAACATGACCTCATTTTCATCAGTCAAGAGTATCGCGCGAACACGCTTATTCAGAGGTAATTCCTCTGAAGCCGTTTGGAGCATCATATATTGTCCTATTTATTGGATCGAAACTACAATATATTACCATGAAAAATATTACAAATTCATGGTGTTTTGTTATATTTCATTAAAGTTTAGCTAATTTTTATCAGTTTTTTGTGAAGTAATCTCAATTTTCGTGCACTTCGACCAAAATAGTCTCTGCCACGATATGCCCAATCACAGTTTCGTCATTGCCTAATTTGACCGTAATCGGTCCTTGGAACGGGTCACGCGCGAGAATCTCCACAGCTTGGTCTAGGATAAAGCCTCTATCAAGCGTATGTTGCAACATATCAGAATCAGTGGTGATAAAGCGTGATATGCGTCCGCGTGTGGCAATCGGCAAATCACTGAGGGGATGTAATTCGCGTTGCGTAAATGCACCGTCGGCATCAGGAATAGGGTCGCCATGTGGGTCAAATTCAGGATTACTGAGTTTCGCATTAATGGCTTCAATAAAACGGTCAGACACCGAATGCTCTAAAATTTCAGCTTCTTGATGCACTTCGTGAATTTCGTAGCCGAGTTCTTGCACTAAATATAGTTCAATCAAGCGATGCCGACGGATGAGATTCAAGGCTAAGGCTGTGCCTTTGTCAGTTAAGCGCACCCCACGATACTTGCGATAGTCAATCAAGCCATTATCTGTTAGGCGTTGTGCCATATCGGTTACAGACGGTGCCTTAATGTCTAAGGCTGCTTTGAGTGCATTCGTCGATACACGCGCGTCATCATCAGTCACATCAAGGTCATTCTGTAATACATAGACAGCTTTGACGAAATTTTCAACTGACTCAGATAAACGGTCTTCGTACATTGAATATCCTGTAGTGACTAGCAAATATCATATACATGATAGCATAGACTAATGGGCTTGACTGTGCTTTTTATCACACAAAGCACTGTACTTTCGGACAATATCGCTAAGATGAGATGGCTGTTATAGTTTACCCAACTTATTGATTAATATGGGAAAAGCTGTTCCAATAGGAAGTAGCACTCTACACAACACAATTCAGGAGGACTATAACATGCGATACCAATTACTCGGGCGCAGTGGCTTGCGCGTATCAGAATTATCACTCGGCACGATGACCTTTGGCGAAGATTGGGGCTGGGGAGCAAATAAAGAAACCAGCCAAGAAATCTTTGAAATGTATGCCAACGCAGGGGGTAATTTCATTGATACAGCCAATCTCTATACCAACGGTACAAGTGAAAAATACGTTGGTGAGTTCATCAAAGCAGACCGTGAAGCGTTTGTTGTTGCCACAAAATACACACTGACACCAACTCCCAACCAAGAAAATGGACGCGAAGACCGTCCGAATATGGTCGGGAATCATCGTAAAAATATGATGCAAGCCGTTGAGCACAGCCTCAAACGCCTCGATACAGAGTATATTGATTTGCTCTATGTTCACGCATGGGATTACACAACCCCTGTCGAAGAAGTGATGCGTGCGATGGATGACCTCGTGCGTCAAGGCAAGGTGATGTATGTGGCAGCATCGGATACACCCTCATGGATTTTAGCAGAAGCCAATACTCGTGCCGAACTCATGGGCTGGTCACGCTTCTTGGGGATTCAAGCACCGTATTCGCTCTTAGGGCGTGATTTAGAACGTGCGATTTTACCTGCGGCGCGTCATCATGATTTGGCAGTCTTACCTTGGGGGATTCTCAATGGTGGTGTTCTTACTGGCAAGTTCCTCAAAGACCATGATGCGCCGACGCGTGTCAACAAAAATGTGATGGATAACATGAGCGAAGACAAAGTGGCTGTTGTGCGAGAAGTCGTCGCTATTGGTGAAGAAGTTGGCAAACCACCTGCTCAAGTGGCGATTAACTGGGTACGTCAACAACAACATCGCGCACAGATTGTGCCCATTTTGGGCGCACGCACCATCCCACAGATGAAAGATAATCTCGAATGCCTTGACTGGGAACTGACACAGGAACAACTCGATCAGCTTGACAAAGTCTCAGATGTCAGCTTAGGCTTCCCGTTTAATTTCACCTATGCCAATCCATTTGTCTATGGCAATACCTTCGACAAAATCGACATTCCAGCAAAACATCGTCAAGTGCCGACTGTCCGTCCAGAAGCAAAAAACAACTCGGACTAATAGTGTCAGAAGGGTGCAATCAATGCACCCTTATCACTCAATCAAGAACTTCTTCCGCTGTTTCGGCTTCTTGTGATAGATTGCCATAAGTTGGACGATGTTCCTTCTGCAATTGCTCCCAGTCATTATCACGATACGCAGCTAATGTATAAGCAATCTGAGCATCAAATGCGGCTGGATTGTATGAGTAAATTAAGGGATGCACATCATACCTCCAATCTACAAGATAGTCTTCTAAGCCAGATTGTAAGGCTTCACGCTCTGCTTGTGTTTCAGCAAAAAAGATAATGATTCCACCTGCTTGTCCGATGAAGTGGTCATGATACAGTGCCAATGGCAGTGATTTATCTGCACAAATCTGATTAATAGTGTGATTCGCTTCCGATGGTGATAGATTGTCTGGTGCAATCAAATAGACCATGTAACATCTTGGTTTACGCAAGCGTGTAATATCCATAAGTGATGTCTTCCTCTGTTTATTCACTATTGTAGCCGTGATTTTTGTCTAATGGATTGGACAATAGTCCAGCTAACGGATGTTCAAGCGAACAAATAATGCCTAAAACCTTGATTTGAAATCCCCTTACTCCTCGCTATACTGTGACTAGAACAATTGAAATTGAGGATACAAGCGGATGCAATATCACGCTTTTTTGAGCTATAGCCGTGCTGATGCGTCAATTATGCGTCGGGTACGCTCGGATTTGATAAATGCTGGTTTAACAATTTGGTCAGATGACAATTTAGAACCTGGCGAACAATCATGGAAAAATGCGATTGAAGAAGCTATTCAAAATTCTTTGAGTCTCATCGTATTGCTATCGCCTGATGCTAAGCATTCAGAATGGGTTGAGCGCGAAATCACCTATGCTGATGCGCTCGGCATAAAAATTATTCCTGTCATGGTGCGTGGTGTTGATGAAATCAGTGCTGTCCCCTTTGAATTGATTAATACGCAACGCATTGACCTCCGCGCCGACCATCGGGCAGGCATGGCAAAATTGATAGAAACCATTCAGCACATTGCAGATATTGATGCAGTATCGCCAAGACCACAAGCCTCATACACTGCCCATGCCAATAGCAAAATGGAAAAACTCGTGCCGATGAGTTTCTACGACCATGTGAAGCTCTTCATCTGGATTTTCTGGCAACCGCAAAAATTGAGCGTCTATGCCAATAGACATGGTGCTGAATCGCTCGAAAAAACTGCGTCGTGGCTAGCGAGTGACTTTGTGTGGATTGTCTTTATGGCACCTGCCTTAGGTGTAATTATTGGCACAGTTCAGTTACCGACTGACTCACCCTTACTGCTTTCTGCAATGCAAGGACTATCGATATTTGTGTTCATCGCTGGTTGGTTCATGACAGGTATGCTTGGCTGGCGTAACGATGCCCTCTATGGAACAATTCTGCTGGTTGTGACGACATTGATCATCTTTGGATTGTTCTACAGCATCAACTTTGTTGCAGGTGGCATCATGTCAGAAGCAGGTGGCTTGACACGACCTGCCTTTTTGTTATCACTCGGTCTCTTATTGACGACAGGAGCAGGTATTGCTTTTCGACTAGCACAACCAATTATCGGCACAGTAGCAGGGTTGCTATTGGGGTCAATCTTTTTCAATGCAACTGTCGGTGTCCAATTGGGACTTGATGGAGGCATTGCAGGGTTGGTGATGTTTGCCAATGTAATTTTGGTCGCTTGGGTAGTCGATAACAGCTTCAAGACAGGTACACGAACCTCTTGGCATCTACTCTCATTCGGAGTCATTTTAACCAGTGGATTTTTATCAGTGGTGCTGTATTTCCTCGGTGGTTGGATTTTCTTGCGCGGCTTATGATAAGACCATGCGACTAGCGGTAGCCGATTGACTTTCGTGTTACACTCATTGTAAGCATTTTTTCCTACACGAGAGGGCACTGACTATGAAGCGCATTATTGTTGCCTTAATTATTATTCTTTTGGCTATATCTGCTTATGCTCAAGATGATACGACACAAGACCCACCTCCAGCCGTCACAGAAGTTGTGACTGACCTCCAAGACCCACCCCGTAGCAATGTGGTGCTGACCTATGAACAAGCACTCGGCATTGTCCCTAATGTGGATGAACCTGTGACTGTCTTACCGCCACAATGGGCAACTGATGAAACTTTTGCCTTGGTGTCTGTTAATCGTGCGAACCTCCGTACTCAACCGAGCATAACAGACGGTCAAGTGGTTGATATTGCTATCTACGGTGACCGCTATCCTATTATTGGCATTTTCTATCCAGGGGAAAGCACGGTTCGTGAACCTGAAACTGAGGATTTTGTCTTTGATGACCCTAATGAACGCGAAGTTTGGTATCTATTAGAGATTAATGGCGGTGCTGCATGGATTTTCGGTGGTGTGGTGCTGGTTGCAAATCCTGAAATTCTCGATAACTTTTTGACACGCAATCTCACACCTGAACAACAAGCCTTTATTGATGCTCAATTAGCTCTTTTTGCGGATACCGTTAGCGTGCGTGTGAATAGCCGTATGCGGAGTGGACCGAGCAGTGATTTCTCACAGGTGACAATTGTGCCATCTAGTGCGCGAGTCAGTATTATCGGGCGTAACCAGTTCAGCACATGGTTCTTAGTCGATTACAACGGCACACAAGGCTGGATTAACTTCTCGTTACTCGGCTTACCACAAGGTTTTGATGCAACCACTGTGCCCATCGTCGGCTAATCTGATTAGTACCTAAACAAAAAACCCTATCTGACAACAGATAGGGTTTTTATCATTCTAAACGAGAGGCTTAATTGCCTTCAGTTTCGTTTGTTGTTTCTTGACGCGGTGTAGATTCTGGTGCGTTGAAATCTTCGCCAAGGTCGGTGAAGGTGCTGGCATCAAACAAGAATGGTGAGTTTGATGGCACGAGTACCACAGATACATTATCGCTCAATTCAGTGACGTAAGTGTATTGAATCAAGTTTGGATTCGCTGCAATTTGCTCACTGACCAAACGGAGGGCTTCTGCTTCTGCTTCTGCTTGGACACGAACAGCTTCTGCTTCACCACGCGCTTCTTCGATGCGTGCATCTGCGAGACCACCTGCTTCAATCCGAGCAGTTTCAGCTTGAACTTCCGCACGGTCACGTTCGAGTTCAGCAACCTGACGGTTTTCAATCGCTTGGATGAAGTCAGCCGAGAAGTTAATTTCACGGAGCAGAACTTCTACCACTGTGAAACCTTCTTCCGCCAATTCGTTGAAGACAAGACGTTCAATTTCAGCTTGAACTTCCGCACGGCTATTCGGTGATGGATTCGGCAAGGCGATACCATTTTCATCAGTTTGAATCGGTTCTTGAGCGACAGGTTCAGTCTCACCATCGGCTGGTGCGAGTTGTGCGCTACCGAAAATTTCTTCCGCACGCGCAGTTGCAATTACATCACGAGTGATAGAACGAACGGTTGGGCGAATCAATTCAATTTCATAACCACGTTGAGCATCCGACCAGTTACGATGAACTTCGTTGACATTTTCAGGGTCAATCGTATAGATGATAGTGACATCAACCAATACTTCCTGACCATCCACAGAACGCGCTTCAATTGCATCATTCCCTGCAACATTGCCTTCACTGGCAATACCACTCATCGTATATTCTTGACGACTAACGCGATACGGGAAAGTTTGTTGAATGCCAGGAATAATCACATGCAAACCTGGTTCGCGTGGACTTTCAAGTTCACCACTAAGGGTGTTGAAAACAACCACACGTTCAGTCGGACCAACGACTAATAAACCTTCTGCTACGACGAGTGAAACGACACCAAGCAAAAAGCCGACGATGGCAAGAATTACTCCACCGCGTACACTTTGGTTACGTGAGGCATTTGCCACCACGAGACCAATCCCCGCAACACCGACCAAAAATGCGCCGATAGCCACGATGTTGAATAGAGCATCAATACCCATTATTTCTCCTCTAAATAGGATTACTTTGCATTACTTATTACGCTGATTATATCATGCTAGTTGCAAGAAAACAGACAAATAGAATTAGAAGCACCTAAATCCCCCAAAAATTAGGGGTAGGATACAATAAGAACAAATTGGAACAATCACACCCAAACACACGTTGAATCACTGACGTGCCCATGAGAGGAAGGAATACTATGCGGAAATTTTTTGTACTATGCCTGATGTTATTACTGGCTTTGCCAACATTAGGACAAACAACTGACCCTGCATCAACTATCTTTGAACCATTGAGTGTTAGCAATGTGCGCTTGCAATTGTCGCAAGCTGATGGTGCGAGTCTTATCTTCAATGCCTCGCCAAACGTCTGTGACCCTCTGTTTACTGATGTAACACTGAATGTACAGTTCATCACGGTCAATGCTTTTGTGCCTCCGAGTGATAGTGCTTGCGAGACGGTTGCACCGTTTGAACCTACGATTGAGCTACCAGACCTCGTAACCGAGACAGCCTATGTCATCACCATCAATAATTTTGTCAGTCGCTTTTATCTAGCTGACCCTGATGCTGAACAATCTGACGAGGCATTTGTTGCTCTGTGGGATGCCCAAACACCACTCGTGCAACTTGACTCATTGCCATCAGCCATTGGGACAGCCGATTTCATAAGTGACGATGGTGACCTCAATTTGCGCGTTACAGGTGACCATCCTGATGGCTGTGAAACAGATGAATTTGTACGCTTGCGCCCAGATGCTATGAATCCCATGCTCTATCATGCCGAATTGATTCGCTTACTACCCCAAGGGGTGATGTGTCCTGCGATGTTGCAGTCATACGATTTAACGATATCAATCGACCTGCCCAATGGAAGCATCATTGAAGTAAATGGTGAATTCACACGCATTGAGGATGAACAAGCTGTGACTGTTGAACAACAAGCCTTAAACATTGTAACCATTGATGTCTTGGATATGGGGTCGGATGTGATGGTTGTTGTCAGTGGCGACCAAATGGGCGAGTGCTTAGTTACCCCACAAAGTTCAATTACTGAACGAGATTACATGACACTCATCAATATTGCCTCATTTACAGATAGTGATGCAAGCTGTGACGAATCCTCGGCTTTTTTCACAGAAGCCTATTTTGTCGATACGTTACCCGTCATAGTTAACGGTATTGCCTATGATGAAGATGGCGAGATACCACCCCGTGTAAGTGGGCAAGGTGGTGGGGCAAATCCACCAGAAGGGAACTTTATGCGTTCAGATACCGTCATAGAAAGTGTAGAGGTGATTATTCTGGAATCATCGCCGATGCAACTACAACTAACGGTCTCAGGGTTTCAACCTGATGGTTGTGACTTCCCAGTTGAAGTTGAGCAAACGGTCGATGGCAACAGGGTCACCCTACACATCTTCCGCAATGTGCCAATGGATGTCATGTGTCCAGCAGTTCTGAACCCATATGACGATACCATCATGATAGATGGCACATTTGATGGTGGTACGGTCAATATTCGTGTCAACGACTTTGAAACATCTGTAGATTTATAGATACATAAGTGAGTTTATTTTGTCGGATTTGGCACGATGACATCTCTTGTAGGGACATGACGTGTCATGTCCGATAAATATAGACAACAATATTCATCAAGGAGAAACAACACCCATGCGTAAATTTGTGATTGCTCTAATTTTAATCTTGAGTCTGCTGGCGTTAGGCTCATTAGCATTTGTCAGTGCACAAGATGATGGCACAAGCACATCTGATGCAGGCGAAGCCCCACCTGAACAAGATAGCGTTGCGGTGACTATTTACAATCAAGGCACAGCATTGATTCAAGACCGTCGCACCTATACCTTTAGCTCAGGCGAAAATCTGATTAACTTCACTGATGTCGCCTCACAGATTGATCCTACATCTGTCAATTTTGTTTCAATTACTGACCCAACAGGCACACGCGTCATTGAGCAAAATTATATTTACGATTTAGTTGGCACATCAGCACTTTTGCGTCGCTATGTCGATGAAACGATACGTGTCACCACAGCCGATGGTTCAACTTACGAAGGACAATTGTTGAGTGGTTCTGGCGAAGTCATTTTGCGTACAAGTGATGGCGGTGTGGTCGTCATCAGCCAAGATGATGTCCAAGATATTCAATTTCCTAATTTGCCATCAGGTCTCATCACACGCCCGACCTTGCGCTGGCTGATTAACACAGGCAACGATGGCGAACAACAAGTCGAATTGACCTATCTCACCAGTGGGATTAACTGGACAGCCGATTACAATATTCTACTCGCAACGGATAATAGCCAACTTGACCTCAATGGTTGGGTCACGCTCAATAATACCAGTGGCACAGCTTATCAAGATGCCGTCGTCAAATTAGTTGCTGGTGATGTCAATCGCGTTGCACCACAAGATGTTGCCGTGCGCCTTGAAACTCAAGCCCTTGCATTTGATGAAGAAGATAGCTTCGGCGTTGAACAACGTGAGTTTTTTGAATATCAACTCTACGAAATTGCGCGTAATGTCACCGTTGGCAATAACGAAACCAAACAAGTCGAATTTGTGACAGGCTCAGCCGTCCCTGCGACAACCTTCTTTGTCTATGATGCCAGTCCACAATTTTTTGGCTACAGTAGCGGTTTGTTCTTCGACCAATTCTATGGACAAACGGGTATCACTGATGTTCAGAATTACCTAGAATTCAGCACCGATAGTGAAACAGGTCTTGGTGCTGACTTACCAGCAGGGCGCATCCGTGTATATCAAGAAGATACGGATGGCTCAGCACTCCTCATTGGCGAAAATTTCATTGACCACACACCAGAAGGAGAAAGTGTACAGATTTATCTTGGTAATGCCTTTGACCTCGTTGGCGAACGTATCCAAACAGACTTCACACAAATAGGTAACAATACGATTGAAGAAACCTACGAAATTCGTCTCCGTAATCGCAAAGATGACGAAACAGTAGAAATCCGTGTGCCAGAACGCATGACGCGCGGTTCAAATTGGGAAATTATCAGCACCAGCATGGACTTTGAACAAATTAGTGCCTTTGGTATCGAATTCCGTGCAGATGTTGCACCAGGGGAAGAAGTTGTAATTACCTACACAGTACGCTACACAGACCGATGAGGTTCGTGTTTAGGTATAAAAGCGGGTAAGCTCTTTTACACAATCGAGCATGACACGTCAGCCCCTACATCTGAGAATCAATATTTGTAGGGGTTTGGCGTGCCAAATCCAATTGTGAAACTGTTATTTAGTACCTGATACTCGAAATGAGATTAACTCGCATCCTCGAACAGTTGTGGTGGACGAATCGTGAACATATAGCCTACGCCACGTTCTGTTCGGATATAGTGTGGATGATGGCTATCGGATTCCAGTTTACGACGCAAACGGTGCATATGGACACGGAGAGTATCTTCGTAGACATCTTCACTTGGCCATACACGCGCAATCAGCATCCGATTTTCGACCACGCGCCCTGCGTTCCGCAATAACACATGCAATAGAATCGACTCAGTAGGGGTCAAACCTGATGATTTGCCATTAACGACAATACGATTATGAGCAAAGTCGATTTCGAGATGTTCATCCACTTGAATAACGGGTTCACTTGCATAATCAAGGCTTGGCATCCGCGATAGAACCACTTCGACACGCGCTTCGAGTTCGCGTAACTCAAAGGGCTTAACGATAAAATCTTCGGCGTATTTTTTCAGACCTTGTACAATAATATCGGTTTCACCACTGGATGTCACAAATATAATCGGCACATCAGCCATTGTCTTGAGTTTGCTGGCAATCTCGAACCCATGCATACTGGGTAAGTTCAAGTCAAGCAACGCAATGTGGGGCAAGCCGTGCGAACGTACAAACTCCAAACCTTCTGGACCATCAGCAAAGGCATTAACTTCGTAGCCGTGTTTTCCAAGAAAATCAACAATCAGCTTGCTAACTGTTTCTTCGTCTTCAATGAGCAAGACTTTGGACTTTTTCATTTCCCTCCACCTCTTCACAAATCTATTAATTTAGGTCTATCTTACGACCTTACGATTTAAATAACTTGTAACAAATATACACGATATGTAATATTAAGTCAAAGGGTTCATAACGATTTGTAACAACTTTGTGAGGATAAATAGGACGAAAGATACAGTTTATGGCAGTTGCTGATTTGCAAGACTAGTTCTAAACTACTATTCATACATTTAGAAACAAACATTGTCATCTATTTGAACTGAAATTATTGAGGGTCTATCGTGCCATCTGTTGCTCAAATTATCCGTCGCCGACGCAACCGTAAACAACGTCAACAGCAAGCAAAACAACGAAGTCAGCTTTGGTCGTACCTGATTTTTGGTGGAACAGCCTTATTGATTCTAGGACCAATTGTAGCATTTCTAGGATTTGTAGGCTTTTTGTATGCACGGGCAGTCACCGTCATGCCATCGCCTGCGGATACGATTTACCTTGACCCTATTGTGGCATCAACCAATATTTATGACCGTTCAGATGGTGTTTTACTCTATGCTGTGCAAGACCCACTAGGCGATAATCGTCAATGGGTGACGATAGAATCTTTGCCTGAGCATGTAGTGGATACCACTATCCAAATGGAAGACCCTGATTTTCTCAATTCAGGTGGCTTCAATGCCAGTGCTACGATAAATCGCCTTTGGCGATATGGTCTCGGACAAGCGATTAGTCGCGATACCTCTCTAGCAGGTCGTCTCGCCAATAACACCCTTGTGCCATCTGCACGCAATAGTCGGCTTGACCCAACTTTACTGCATCTGGTTTTCTCAGCAGAAGTTCAACGACAATTCACGCCACGTCGCGTTCTTGAGTGGTATCTGAATACAGCATTCTATGGCAACGATGCTTACGGAATTGATGCAGCGGCTCAGGTGTATTTTGGTAAACGTGCAACGGATTTAACACTCGATGAAGCTGCGATGTTGGCAGCCATCCCACTCGCCCCTGAATTTAATCCGCTTGATAATCCACAAGCTGCACGTGACCGTCAATTGAATCTGCTACGTGATATGCGCTCTTTTAGCTTGATTTCAGTTGATGAGTTTGACCGTGTTGCTTCTATTATTTCGCCTGTGCGAACTGATTTAGCGCAACCACCGCTCATCGCACCAGAGTTCGCCTTGTATGCGCGTGAACAAGCCGAACAAATTTTAGATTCGCTCGGTTTAGATGGTGCACGCCTCATATCGCGTGGAGGCTTACGTATCACAACAACACTCGATTTAGAGTTGTATTATCAATCTGAATGTATCTTACGTGGACATATAGACCAGTTAAATGGACGACCTGTGTCAGCGACGCAAACTGTCACGGCGCAAAGCTGTTCAGGAACTGCCTATCTTGAGCCTGTGCTGAATATCAATCGACGCAGTTTGCCTAATGAAGGGGCAATTATCGTTCAGGATGTGGCGACAGGTGAAATTAGAGCAATGGTTGGTGATGCTATCAGCTACGATAAGCAACCTGGACCGACCATCTATCCCTTTGTCTATCTGACAGGATTTCGATCAGGGAATTACACGCCGTCGCAGATGGTACTCGATATTCCGAGACAGTTCCCAGGGGCAACGGATGGCTCAATCTACACACCACTCAATCCTGATGGTCGCTTTAATGGACCGCTCAACTTGCGTGATGCAATGGCATCTTATTTGCGTGTTCCTGCCATCGAAGTAGCAAATCGACAGGGTTTGAGTGACTTGCTGGATATAACGCAAATATTCGGCTTGAATAGTTTGATTGATGTCAATTTGTATGATTTATCGCTCATCGACAGGGGGGGCAATGTTTCGCTCCTTGATATGACGTATGCCAATTCTGTCTTTGCAAGTTTAGGACGTTTGCAAGGGGTTGATTTACCTCCAATTGCACAAGGGTATCGTGCGCGTAATCCTGTGGCAGTTTTACAGATTGAAGTCCCTGATGGCACAATTTTATGGGACTATGATGCGGATATGGTCGCTATTAGTAGCACCATTATTGCTGCGCCCGAAGTTGCGTACCTCGTCAATGATATTTTAGTGGATAGTGGCACAAGGCAATCTGTTCTGGGCTTATCTGATGATGCTCTCTCAATCGGTCGTCCTGTGGCGGTCACAAATGGTACAACGGGCGATATGACCGATAGCTGGACAATCGGTTATACACCACAACTTGTGGTTGGCGTGCATGTAGGACGTGACGACAATGACAGCATGAGCATCGACAACTATGGTTTACAGGGGGCAGCACCGATTTGGCAAGCGATTTCGCGCTTAGCACATGACCGCTATAACTATTCGCCTACCGTTTGGACACGTCCTGATGACATCATCCAACTGGATGTCTGTTCAATCAGCGGGCTATTACCTCCTGAAGGAAGTTCTTGTCCGCGCCGAACAGAAATTTTCTATAATCGTCTCTTGCCATCACAAGAGGATATCTATTGGCAAACGGTAGAAGTCAACAGTCAGACAGGGCAGTTGGCGAGTAGCTTTACGCCTGAATTTTTGATTGTTGAGCAACAGTATTTCATTCCGCCAGAATCGGCATTGGAATGGTGGCGCACCAATAATCTACCATTACCACCAACGGATGTAGATACGTCTAGTGTGCCTGAATTATTGAGTGAAACGCAAATTCTAAGTCCACTCGATGCTGACTATGTGCGTGGCACAGTTGATATTCGTGGGCGTGTCGATACAGAGAATTTGCAATCTTTCCAAGTGCGCTATGGAGCAGGCATTCGCCCAACACAGTGGATTATCATCGGGGATTTACAGACAAGCTATACTGAGGGAGTCAGTCTCGGTGAATGGAATACGAGCGACCTCAATGGACCTTATACTGTGCAAATATCAGTGTTATATAACGATGGCTCAGTTGATTCCGCAGGGATTAGTGTAACAGTCGATAATGTGCCACCAACCCTTGACTTACGCGCTGGTGATAATAACCAAGGGCTCTATCGTTGGCCTGCCGAATCTGTGATTCCACTCCAAGCCAATGCTGATGACAATCTCGCGATTGACCGCGTCGAATTTTATAACAATGGCATCCTCATCGGGGAAGCGACCCAAGCACCCTATGAATGGATTTACACGATCGAGCGCACAGGCATTGAAATTTTCACAGCGACTGTCTTCGATGAAGCAGGGAATCAAGCCACCAGCACTTTAGAGGTTGAGGTCTTGCGTTCAGGCGCATCAGGTGAGTAATTAACGAGATGGATGACCCAAATCATCCATCATTTGATTTACATCTAAGACGCATCGCTAACTCATTCTGTTTTAAACGACCTTTGCTAATATAGTAAATGATTTATTGCTAGCAAAGGTCGCATATGACAGACTCAGCCGTATTGATTTACCCACACCAACTCTATAAAAATCATCCTGCCATTCACAAAAATCGCTTGCATATACTAATAGAAGATTTACTGTATTTTGGCGATTCGCGTTATCCAACACGCTTTCACAAGATGAAATTAATGCTCCATCGCGCTAGCATGAAACGCTATGCGGATGACATTCTTGGGGCAGGACGTTACTCGTATCGTTACATCGAACATAATGAAATTGATGACCGTTTAGAGTATGTTTTTGAGCAATTAGTCGATGAAGGCATTCGTGAAGTCCACGTCACTGACCCCACCGATTATTTGCTCGAACGGCGTATCCGACGCTACTGCAAACAATATGACCTAGAATTGATTTGGTACGACTCACCAAATTTTGTAACGCCCAAAGATACGATGCTCTCATTTTGGGATGACAAAGACGAGAACGATTACTTCCAAACTGACTTTTACATCTGGCAACGTAAACGCCTCGGATTATTACTGACAGATGAGCAATCGCCTGTTGGTGGCAAATGGACATATGACACAGCCAATCGCCAAAAGCTGAAAAAAGATGTTGCACTCCCTGATGCTCCTCCTGTATTTGACAACGAATACATCCGCGAAGCACGCGCTTATGTGGAACAGCACTTCCCTGATAATTATGGCAATACGGAATGCTTCATCTACCCGACTAACCATGCTGAAGCTGAAACATTTTTAGAAAATTTCCTCACATATAAAATGGAAAATTACGGCACATACCAAGATGCCATTACCAACCGCGACCCGTTTCTATTTCATTCTTTGTTGAGTTCATCCATCAACAGTGGCTTGCTTGACCCCATGCAAGTTGTTGAATCCGCCATTGCTTATTATGAGGATAATGCTAGGGCACGATTAGCCTCTGTCGAAGGCTTTCTGCGTCAGATGATAGGGTGGCGTGAATTCATGCGAGCAATTTATATCAAAGATGGCAATACACAGCGCAATGATAATTTTTGGAAGCACAATCGGGAACTTTCAGAGGCATGGTATGACGGTACGCTAGGCATTCCACCTGTGGATGATGCTATCCGCAAAGCGCAGACCTATGCCTATAATCATCACATTGAACGGCTGATGCTGGTCGGAAATTTGATGCTACTCAGTGAAATTCATCCAAATGAAGTCTATTGCTGGTTCATGGAGATGTTCATAGATGCCTATGATTGGGTGATGGTGCCTAATGTTTATGGGATGAGCCAATATGCCGATGGTGGCTTGATTATAACTAAACCCTACATCAGTTCATCAAATTATGTTCGCAAAATGAGTGATTACAAAAAAGGGGATTGGTGCGATACATGGGATGGTCTTTACTGGCGATTCATCGATAAGCACCAAGAGTTCTTCAAGGATAATCCACGACTTGCTGTTATGACTAGCCATCTTAAACGCATGAGCAATGACAAACTCAAAACCCATCGAGATAATGCTGAGGCGTTTCTAGCAAAATAAATGATGCCTTAGCGCAAATTATCGAAGATTTCTGTCACTGATTGCCCTTGAATAGCAGTTTCGAGCAATGAATAGAGCAGTCCTTGTTCTTTGAGCCATGCAATCACACGATGACCACCGACGCTCGTACCATGCAATGATAATTGAGGCGTACCTTGCAAATGCTCAGCATGAATTCGGTCTGTGCGATGTGTTTTGCAGTAGGTCACATGATAGTGTGTAACACCATTGCCGTGACGTAAAATTGGACGTAAGTTGCGGTATTTGCGTGCTGATTGGTTCGTTTGCCATAAATTCCGATGTTGCTCACGCCAGCGTGTATCCCGATGTCGCCATTTTAACCAGCGTGTCAAGAATGTTTGAGGGGCAAAGCTCAGGACAGTATCGACTTCTAGCAAATGTCCAAAGAGTAAGGCTGCATAACCACCTGCCGAATTACCGACAATCACGGTGCGCTTGACATTTGCTTCTGTAATCTCCTGACGTAAATAAGCAAGTACACCATCAACATCCGAGGCAATAGCAGGCAATCCATTCTGATACCACGCTTGCTCCAAATCACGCACAAATAACCGCTTAGTCGCTAGTGACGATGTGATATTGAAAAATTCAAAGACAGGCATCTCTAGCCCACCACTGATACCGCCAAATGCAATTAGCAATGTGTTACTGTCGGATGCAGTCTCGTAATCTTGAATGATGACTTGTTTTGGGTCTTGCGTTTGGGCCTTGAGGGATGAATCGAGCATCAGCAGTAACAATCAAAATAGGATAGTATTGTAAAACTTGATACTCCTGAGTCTAGCACACTCCATTATGGATGGAAATAAGCTAGCTCGTTATCACATAGCCAAATCACCGATGAAATGAACTACTGTGATAACGAGTCAATATAATGCTTAGCTTTGCCTAACCTGTAACAGTTAATTCACGCACATCAATCGCTGGTGGGAACGCTACATATAAGAAATACACCCAACCGACAGTATCTTCATACTGCACTTGAATCCATGTGCCATTTGCTGTACGTCCTATTGGTGTCGCACGTTGGTCAAACGGAATGAAGCCAATGATGCGCGAGGTCAAATTTGGTGAAAATCGAATCCGCAATGTATTTGTCACACCGATAGTGCTATTAAATTCTTCAACTGTTTGCGTAACAGTCAAATCAACACCTGTCTCAGTGACGGTTGGAATGGTAAACGTTGGTGCGACTACAGGCGGTGCAAAACCACCACCTTGCCCAAGCGAACTCGCATCTGTTGTCGTGGTCTGGGTCGTGACAGTTGCTGTATTCGTTGTTACAACCGACGCATTATATGATTGTACTGTCCCTAAACGACGGAAAACCCATGCTTGAGCATAGCCTAAATCTACTAAAACCCAATTTTCGGTAACTGAATATTCTAAAATTTGGAAGGTTGCACCACGTCCTAAACGTCCGATAATGTCGTATTCAATGCCTGGGCCTGTACGTGCATTTAAAGTCTCTGATGTCACTGTGAAAAAATCAACAGTCTGTGCGGATAGAGGCATAATGAAGAGTAAACTCACGATGAGAAGCAAAAATGAACGAAGCATCTGTTTGAGCATGATTTCTCCGTAATAATGAATGTTATACAATATCTTTACTATAGTGTTCGTGTGATATTTGTCAAATGGGTCATTTGTCATGGTTGGGTTAGAAGTTAGTCTATAGAATAGGCATCCATGATTTTGTAATTTTTGATTAGCACAATTCATTTAATTTTCTATATAAATTGAACGGACAGTATCGTGCAACGACTTTTAATTATCTCATTTATTTCATTGTGGCTCATTATCCCACTCAACGCTCAAGAAAGTGATTTCATGGCTGACCAACTGAGTTTTTATACTTATCATCACGAATCAGGCAATCGCTTTGTGCAAGGTCAAGGCACATTCCCTAATGTGAATGCGACAGATTATCGCTTTGATGCACAAGCAACATGGCTCATCGCTGCTACTCAAGATACTAGCGCAGACGTAAGTCAGCAAATTGTGACGGTGCAATTGCCCGATGACCGCATCATCGCCGTTGACCCCTTAACAGGCGTAGTCGATGAGAACTTCGGTACACATCCTGCTGAACAACCGATTGTCATCCAGCAATGGCGCGGACAATGGACTTGGATAGGTTTACAAAGTCCAAATGCGACAAATGTTTTATCGCTCTACGATAATGAAACACGGATTATTGGTGTCGATGAGTTGGGTAATTTGTTCGCTGCTCCTGCATCCGAAACATCAATTGCGCTCAATATTCAACCTGACGCTAAAGTTGTTGCCAGTAATGATGGACGCTATGCTGTCTATGCTAATGCTACTAATCAGCGTTATGTTCATGCCATTATGGGTGACGACATCGAAGGCGCGTCTTTAGTTGTCTTCCAATTGGTCGATAATGAAATCGACATCCTCACACAAATTGATTTAGAAGGCGATGCAGTCTACGAAGGCTTATCGCCGATGTGGGCAGATGTCAATGAAGATGGTGTCCAAGATTTGATTACGACGGTTAGCGATAGTCGTGTTGGTTCACGGATTCGGGCTTATCTGTTTACGGATAATGGCATCCTCACAGTCGATGGGCAGGCGATTGGACAATCTAATCGATGGCAACATCAACTCGCATGGGGGGCATTTGGCGTAAATGGTGAAATACAATTGGTGGAGGTGCTAACACCTCATATTGGTGGGGTCGTGCGCTTCTACGAATTTGACGGCACAAATCTATCAATTGTGTCTCAACTACGAGGCTATACCTCGCATATCATTGGCTCACGTAATCTTGATATGGCGATTGCAGGCGATTTCGATGGCGATGGACAACCCGAAATTGTGTTACCATCACAAGACCGTACGCGCATCGCAGGGATTGCCAACACCAGTAATGGCGCACAGGTTATGTGGGAATTGCCTGTTGATGGTGTTGTGGCAAGCAATCTCACAGCCGTGAATACTCCTAACGGCTTAATACTCGCTATTGGGCGCACAGATGGGACTATCCGCATCTGGACACCCTAGCATTAATCCACGAGTTGCTCAACAAGGTGTACCATTAAGCTATTCGTGAAATAGATTGTACGAACGAGTATTTGCGTTCAAAAGCAATCAATTTTTAGGGGGAAATAATGGAAATAATTCGTGCGCTTATTGACTGGTACACCAACAATGCTTTTATTCTAACACCACTATTCTTGGCGATATTCGTTCTAGGGATATCGCTAACAATCTTTCAATTTTTAGGTGGCAAATATTTACGCTTGCCGATGCTGGCGATTGTATCGCTTGCTTTGCTGGTGATGAGCTTCTTCCCAGGTGAGTATACCCGTGAACTATATCTTAACCTCAGTATGATGGTCTTCATGCCTCTGTTGGCTATCCTCTTGACTGCTTTCGCTACCCAACAAGAAAGTTGGTTTTTACCTGCACTCTCAATGGTGACGATTGCGATTCTACTTCAATTTTTCACACCAGCGAATCATATCAGCTCGAATATTCCAACAACACTCGGAACAATGCTAGTCGGTGCGGTACTGGTGGCATTCATGTTACGTCAAGAATGGGCATGGTCACCTGCTGTTCAAGAAAAACGACTGAGTGCCAGTATGCGTAAAGCACGGCAAGAACAAGCCCAAGCCGACACGGACTATGGCGACTTCTTCATGCTAATTGCTGGACGCGACGAAGCCCAAATCACACAACGGATTGACTTCCTCAAGCAACATGACATGAAAATCATCCAAGATAGTCCGAGTGAATATGATGACCATAGCGAAAATTACTATCGTCTCATTCGTACACAAATTGAAACTGTCGTCAAAAACCAAGAGACAGTGTTATTGAGTAACACCGAAGCACAGATTCAACTGTTGGCTTATCCTGATAGTCTCAAACGAGTCTACAAACAATTGAGTGAAGTCCTCATCACGCGCGAACAAAAACGGCTAGAAACCCCCGATGAGCAAATGGCGCATGTTGAATTCAAGGTTGATGTGCCACAGAAGCTATATTCCGCCATTCTGGAAGAAAAAATTTACGAACTAGCGCGTAATTGGCAATATAGCAAAGATGAATCGCTCCAACAGTCCGTTGATGATTTAGTGGCTTGGGCAAAAGCTGAAGGTCTGGTGCGTTCGTAAGCAACAAAGGGTATAGTTAACAAATCATACAAACCCATACGCGGAGCGAACAATGACCGATCTCAACATCAACGTCGAGCAAATGATCGATTTTCTCGTCAACTTGCTAGAAATTCCTAGTCCAACAGGCTATCATGTCGAAATCATGCCCTTTGTCGAACAAGCCTTCACAGAGCTAGACTTCCCCAATACGACCATCACGACAACCAATAAAGGGGTAGTATTAATCCACATCAAAGGTGAAAATGACGATGCACCAATTGGCATCACAGCCCATGTCGATACGCTTGGTTTTATGGTCAAGGAAATTAAAGGCAATGGTCGTCTCAAAATGACGAACCTTGGTGGCATCAATTGGGCAGGCGCAGAATTTGAAAATTGTACAGTTCGCACCCATGATAACCAGCGCATTCGTGGCACAGTCTTACTAGCAAATCCGAGTACGCATGTCAACCGAGATGCTCATAAAACCACGCGCAATAGTGATTCGATGGAAGTTCGCCTTGATGCACGCACCACCAGTCGCAAAGAGACCGAAGCACTTGGCATCGGTGTTGGTGATTTCATCTTCTTGGATACACGCATCGAAATTATGGAAACAGGCTTTATTCGCTCACGCTTTTTGGATGATAAAGCAGGGCTTGCGGTTATCTATGCCGCATTGGCGAGTATGAAATCAGCAAATGTTATTCCATCACAAGATACCTATATCTTAGTCGCCAATTATGAAGAAGTTGGGCATGGTGGCTCGGCTGGTTTTCCAGCAAACATTGCCGAAGTCCTCTCAATTGATATGGGTGCAATCGGTGAAGGACAAGCTGGTGATGAATTCAGTGTCTCGATTTGTGTCAAAGATGGTGGTGGACCTTATCACTTTGATATGAACAATAAACTACGTCGCCTCTGTGAAGACCACAAGATTGATTATAATGTCGATATTTATGTCTATTATTCCAGTGATGGGACAGCGTTCTGGCGTGCGGGTGGTGATGCTAAAGTAGGCTTAGCAGGTCCTGGTGTTGCATCGTCTCATGGCTATGAACGCACACATAAAGATGCACTTTTGCACAGCGCACATCTCATCGCACGATATATGCTGGATTGAGCTTTATCTAAAAAGATGTTGTGTGCTTGGAATACACGCAACATCTTACGAATAACTATGCCAACGCACTTTCTGAGCCACTATCCTGCACGAATAGGCACGAGGAGTGTGTTTGCTCGACCATCTTACGCATAAAATCTAACTCGACAGTGTTGCCAATCCCAAAGATATTGAGGTCAGCACGCGGAATTTCCTCAATTATGCTTAGGAAATCGCCAGTTGCTGCAATCACCTCTGTATTGTCAGGCATTCGACCTAAATCAACGATGCGCTCTAAAAATTGCTGTCCATCTGCTTGATTTTCAGGGTCAGATACAACTGTGATGAGGCGCATTTTGCCTTTCCAATCAAACATAATTTGATATGCCATCAACAGTGCGAGGTCAACATTACTCAGGTTCAACGCAATCTCCCAATGTGGACTTTGGTCGCGCACCCATACATTAATAATCGTTTCACGCCCTAACTGAACTACAGGATGTTGCATGAGCATCAGCATACCCATGCCACGTTCTTTGGCACGGTGCATCAAGCGTTCTGCCATTTCTGCATCGGTTCGCTCTGAAATTGGGAGGAATAATCCGTTTGGGCGAAAAAAATCATTTTGAAGTAAATCCATCACGAGATGTAAACTCTGCTCATCATTTTCACTTTCGATGAAAGCCACCCGTGAGAAAATGCCTGACTGATTGAAACGCTGAATCACATCATCAATCCCATCGAGGGACTTTGTTTCCCCTTGCTGATGTAAGCCAATCACTCGTACAGATCCACGCGGATAAGCTAAGGCTTTCAAAAAGCGATAACTTCCGAGCAATTCATTAACACTATGCGTCGGGAATAGTAAATCGGGTTTCCATGCGCGTTCTTGCTCAGTTGGCAGGCGATCAACAACTTTGGCAGACCATTCAGCCAATCGAACAAGTAAGCCACTGCGAATGTCACTCCAAGGTGCTTCAAGATGACGTTGTCCTAGATAAATGTATAGCAAGACAATCACAATCACAGCAACTAGACTGAATGTTGGTGCAATTAGGAACATGGCAAAGATACAACCGAACAAGCCAATCAGCGGTACGAGAAGTGGCACGCGGAATTTAGGACGGAAGCTAATTAAGCCCAATAACGATTCAAAGACGACAACAGCATTAAGGACGCTATATGTAATCAGGAAAAACATCGTCATCAATGGCGCAATCGCATCCAGCCCTCCTGTGATGAGACCAAAGACAATCGCCAAAAAGCCGATAATACCAGTCACGACCATCGCATTGCGTGGTTCTCCGTTAACTGTTTTACCCAGCGCATTCCCACGCGGAATAATATTCCGTTCTGCAATAGCTTGTAGCAATCGAGGCGCACCCACTAGGGATGTTAAGGCGGATGAAAAAGTTGCTGCCAAGATACCTGCCAAGACCAAAGGACCAAAGATAGATCTATCAACCGCGACAAGCTGATTATCCATCAATTCTTGAGGGGTTGCTACACGAGAGAACCAGTAAGCAACTGCTAGATAAATCAGAGAGCTTAAAATGACAGCCGCCATTGTGCCCATAGGGATACTCCGACGCGCATTCTTCAAATCACCTGACATATTAACACCTGCTAGAAGTCCCGTCACAGCAGGGAAGAAAATTGCAAACAGTTCCCAGAAATTACCATCACGAAATGATCCAATGAATTCAGGTTGTACCGTGAAGCCCTCTGATTGCACACTGGCAATCTCAATTGGGAATGCGCCTAAAAACATTGAGAAGAGTGCAAGAATCAAAACAGCAAAAATAAAATATTGTGTTCGTACTGCCAAACTTGCACTGATAAATGCAAGAGTATAAGCAACAAAGAAACAGCCAAATACAACAATAATTTCAGGATGGTTCGGAAAGATGCGTTGCCAACCCTCTGTAAACGCAAATGCGTAAAACGCTACTGCAATTGCCTGTGCAAAGTAAAATGGAACACTCACACTGCCACTGACTTCAAGCCCCAGTGATTGCGCGATAATCGAAAAAGCACCACCAGCCCGCACACGTATATTGGTCGCAATGGAAGAAATTGCGAGTCCTGTTGTGATGGTAATCATGCTTGCTAAGCCAATGATAAGCAATGCACCCCCTAAACCCGCATTGCCGACAATCCAGCCTGTCCGCAAAAATAGAATTGCACCCAGAACAGTAAGCATCGTCGGCGTGAAGACCCCTCCGAATGTCCCAAACTTTTGTCCTCCTGCGATGGCTTGATCTGATCCTCCTGCAATCTGTTCAGGAGAATCTGTCGCAATGTCAGATACATCAACTTGTTCAGGAACATCTAAATTAAGTAGGTTATTGCTGATGTTTTCAGTCGTGTCGGTGGGTGCGTTCATCGGTGGCGTGTTCTCCCATCTTGCATGATTCAATGTGTGTCTATAACAGTATACTATGCTGGATTCACTAACTGTTCATTGCATAAGAAGTAATTCATGAGCAATTTGAGAATGCACACTATGTCTCGTAGTCTCATATTCATAGGTCACATCACTTGAAGCCAACATAAGAACTTTGCAAGCAATCTCTTAGAACTTTGCAAGTTTCGTTGACAGTCTTTGCTAGTAACTTACAATATAGAGTATATAAGTCTGTCTCAGATAAGCATTCTGCATC